>CALBCJ010000009.1 GCA_937926975.1 uncultured Propionibacteriaceae bacterium
CGGGGTTATAGCGAAGCGGCCGAGCCGCCGCGAAGGCGGCGGCGATCAAGCACAGCCGAGCCGGCGCGAAGGCGGCGGCGATCAAGCACAGCCCGAGCAGAGCTCGGGCGGTCAAGCACGGCGTCGGCGGGCCAGAGCGGTGAGGACCTTGGTGACCAGTGCACCGAGGCCGAGACCGGTGGCGCCGCCGACCAGGTACCCGATCCCCAGCCCGACACGGACTCCGCGCCAGGCAGTCCGGCTGGGCACTGCGGGGTCCTGCTCGGGCCGCTCGCTGACCGGGGCGGGCACTGCGTCCTTCTCCTCCGGGTTGTCGGTGGCCCGCGGCGTGTCGTCGTCAAAGGTCGCGGTCCAGGCGGCGCCCAGCATCACCAAGGTGGCGAACAGGTTCAGCGACAGGATTCCCACGATCATCGGGCCGAAGATCACGAAGGCCCGGTTCCGGGAGAAGAGCGGAATCAGCAGTCCAGCCCCGTACTGCAGCAGCAGCAGCCCGAAGGAGCCGAACAGGGCGCCTCGGGACACGGCCCGGAAGCTGCGCCGGATGCCGGGCAGGACCGTGTACAGGTACACGAACAGCAGCCACCCCACCAGCAGCGAGACCAGCATTCCGGCGGCAGTCGTGGTCCACGAGGCCAGCGCCGGGTCTGTCCAGCCCACCAGCCGCAGCAGCAGGTTCTTGGCGGCCGTGAAACCGACCGAGATCACCATCGTCACGGCTCCCAGCAGCACCAGCCCGACCAGGATCACCAGGTTCTTCAAGGTGTCGATGATGATGTTGGGCTGCTCGCCGGTGATGTCGAAGCTGTCGCGCCACATCGCGTCGACCGCCCGCTTGATGTTCCCGACCCACCCGGCTCCGGCATAGGCCGCGGGGATGACCGCGATCGTGCCCACCTCGCGCCAGCTGGTCAGGGTGCTGGTGACTGCCTGGGTTACCTGCTCTGCTGTCCGTGCGCTGCCCAGCTGGTGCTGGAGCATGGCGGTGGCCCGGTCAATCAGGGTGGGGTCGAGAACCACCACGGTGAGCCCGAGCAGTGAGAACGCGAACATCAGGATCGGCACCATGGCCAGCACGCTGAAGTACGTGATCGCGGCGGCGAACTGCGACCCGAGCCGGGACTGGTACCGCTCCACGGCCCGGAGCAGGTGCGCCACCTTCCGGTTCCGTCGCAGCGCAGCCCACCAACCGGCCATCTCTCACCTCCGCGACAAGCCTAACCGAGAAGGCTCCTGACCAGGGCCGTCGCGGCGACGGGTCCGCGGGGGCGTCCGGGGGTGGCTCGGGCCGGCCACCCCGGGGAGAGCTCTAGCTCGCGAACGCCTCCGGCGGCGGGCAGGAGCACACGAGGTGCCGGTCGCCGTAGCTGCCGTCGATCCGCCCCACCGCGGGCCAGTACTTGTCGCGCCCGGAGCCGACCACCGGGCCCCGGGACTGGCCGGCGGGGAAGGCGGCGACGGTCCGGCTGTACGGGTGGGTCCACTCGTCGGCGGTCACCCGGGCCAGCGGGTGCGGGGCGTTGTGGAGCGGGTTGTCGTCGGCCGGCCAGGCCCCGGAGGCGACCTGCTCTGCCTCGGCCGCGATCTGGGTCATGGCCTCGCAGAACCGGTCCAGCTCGGCCAGCGACTCGGACTCGGTCGGCTCCACCATCAGGGTCCCCGCCACCGGGAACGACATGGTCGGAGCGTGGAAGCCGTAGTCGATCAGGCGCTTAGCGACATCGTCGACGGTGATCCCGGTCCGCTTGGTGAGCGGCCGCAGGTCGAGGATGCACTCGTGGGCGACCAGTCCGCCGGCCCCCGTGTACAGGACCGGGAAGGTGTCCCCCAGCCGCCGGGCGACGTAGTTCGCGCTCAGCAGCGCCGCCTTGGTGGCGGCGGTGAGGCCGTCGGGGCCCATCAGCGCGATGTAGGCGTACGTGATCGGCAGCACCCCGGCCGAGCCCAGCCGGGCGCTGGAGACCGCGCCCTCCTCGCCGCGGGCGGCGTCACCCGGCAGGAACGGCGCCAGGTGCTCCCGGACCGCGACCGGACCGACCCCGGGTCCGCCACCGCCGTGCGGGATGGCGAAGGTCTTGTGCAGGTTGAGGTGGCTCACGTCGGCGCCGAACTTGCCCGGCCGGGCCAGGCCGACCAGGGCGTTGAGGTTGGCCCCGTCGACGTACACCTGTCCTCCGGCCGCGTGGACCTGGTCGCAGATCTCGCTGATGGTGTCCTCGAAGACCCCGTGGGTGGACGGGTAGGTGACCATCACCGCCGCGAGCTGGTCAGCGTGGGTGGCGATCTTGGCCCGCAGGTCGTCCAGGTCGACCGAGCCGTCCCCGGCCGCCTTCACCACGACCACCCGCAGCCCAGCCAGGGCCGCCGAGGCGGCGTTGGTGCCGTGCGCCGACGACGGGATCAGGCAGACCGTACGCTGCGGCTCACCCTGCGCCTGGTGGTAGCGCCGGATCGCCAGCAGGCCCGCGAACTCGCCCTGGCTCCCGGCGTTGGGCTGCAGGCTGACCCGGTCGTAGCCGGTGATGGTGGCCAGCCAGGACTCCAGCTCGCTCACCAGCTCGGCGTAGCCGGCGGTGTCGGTGTCAGGCGCGAACGGGTGCAGCCCGGTGAAGCCGGGGTACGAGATCGGCTCCAGCGCGGCTGCCGGGTTGAGCTTCATGGTGCACGACCCGAGCGGGATCATCCCTCGGTCGAGGGCGAAGTCCCGGTCGGCCAGGGTCCGCAGGTAGCGCAGCAGCTCGGTCTCGCTGTGGTACGCGTGGAAGACCGGGTGGCCCAGGTAGTCGTCGCCGCGCTGGTGGCCGGCCAGGCTGGTCTGCTCGTCGACCTCGGCGAGCCGCCCACCCAGCACGGTGGCGAGGGTCTCCAGGTTCGCCTCGGTGATTCCCTCCCCTAGTGACACGGCCAGGGTGTCGCCGTCCACCTGGCGCAGCAGCAGACCGGCATCGTGCGCTGCTGAGACCAGCTCTGCGGCCCGGCCGGGGGCCTCGACCAGGACGGTGTCGAAGAAGTCGGTGTGGCGTACCTCGAAGCCGGCTCCCCGGGCGGTGGCCGCGACCCGGCGGGCCTGGTGGTGCACCTCGGTCGCGATCCGGCGCAGCCCTGCGGGGCCGTGGTAGACCGCGTACAGAGCGGCGGTCACGGCCAGCAGCACCTGGGAGGTGCAGATGTTGGAGGTGGCCTTCTCACGCCGGATGTGCTGCTCGCGGGTCTGCAGCGCCAGCCGGTACCCGGCGGTGCCGTCGGCGTCGACCGAGACCCCCACCAGTCGTCCCGGCAGCTGGCGCTCGAGGCCCTGCCGCACCGACATGTACGCGGCGTGCGGGCCGCCGAAGAACAGCGGCACCCCGAACCGCTGGGTGCTGCCGACGGCGACATCGGCGCCCCAGCTGGCCGGCGGCTCCAGGACCGTCAGCGACAGGATGTCGCAGGCCGCGACCACCAGGGCGCCGGCCTGGTGGGCAGCCTCGCTGATTGCTCGCAGCTGCTCCGGGCTGCGCAGGCTGCCGTCGGCGGCCGGCTGCTGGACCACCACGCAGCAGGTGTCGTCCATCGCTCCGGTCAGGTCAGCGACCTCGACCTCAATGTCGAAGGCCTGGGTCCGGGTCTGCAGCACGGCCAGGGTCTGCGGCAGCACCCCCGGGTCCACCAGGCAGCGGCGGCCCTTGCCGACCCGGTGCGCCAGCGCGACTCCCTCAGCGACCGCAGTCCCCTCGTCCAGCAGGGACGCGCCCGAGGTCAGCAGTCCGGTGAGGTCGCTGCACATGGTCTGGAAGGTGAGCAGCGCCTCCAGACGGCCCTGGCTGATCTCAGGCTGGTACGGGGTGTAGCCGGTGTACCAGGCCGGAGACTCCAGGACCTGGCGCCGGATGACCGGGGGGGTGACGGTCTGCGAGTAGCCCAGCCCGTACATCGGCACCGTCACGACGTTGCGGGCCGCCAGCTCCTGCAGCCGTGCCTGGACACCGGCCTCGCTGCGGGCCGCCGGCAGCTGCAGCGCCTCGTTCGCACGGATCCCGGCCGGGATGGCGGTTGCCACCAGCTCGTCCACCGAAGCGAGTCCGATCTGCTGCAGCATCACCTCCTGGTCGGCGGCGGTGGGGCCGATGTGGCGGGCGGCGAAGGCCGCATGGTCGTTGCTGGTCACCACAGACACCTCTCCCCCGGCGGTTCGGGTCGGCTCAGGTGCACTGCCGGGTTGGGGACCAACTTATCGTGCTGTGCACGCCGCTACCCGACGGCCCGGGCGGCCCGGCGGGCAGCCAGCTCGTCCAGCCCGCTGGCGGCGGCCTCGGTGCGCTCGGTCGGCAGCTCGTGCAGAGTGCCCTCAATCGAGCGCCAGACGCCACCCAGCGCGATCCCGAACATGCCCTGGCCCCCTCGCAGCAGGTCAACCACCTCGTCGTCGGTGGTGCACTCGTACACGGAGACCCCGTCACTCATCAGGGTCACCTCGGTGAGGTCCTCGACTCCCCGGGCCCGCAGGTGCTCGACCGCGGTCCGGACCTGCTGCAGCGAGACGCCGGCGTCGATCAGGCGCTTGATCACCTTGAGGAGCAGCATGTCGCGGAAGCTGTAGAGCCGCTGGCTGCCGGAGCCGCTGGCCGAGCGGACCTCGGGCACGACCAGCCCGGTCCGGGCCCAGTAGTCGAGCTGGCGGTAGGTGATCCCGGCCGCCTGGCAGGCGATCGGCCCGCGGAAGCCCACATCATCGGGCAAGGGCGCGAAGTCCCCCTCGAACAGGCTGTCCTGCGACCGCTGACCGGGCTTCATGATGGGAGTCACCGCATCTCTCTTTCGATCGCTGGACCATGATCTGGACCGTGTAGCTTCGGTCCTGAAACTCACGCTAAGCGGGCCCAGGGGACTCGTCAACGATGGTCGAGCAGGCTTGCTCAGGTTGTTATCAACCCGCGACCCGGGGCCGGGGCTCCTCCCAAGCCTGGTACGAGACCTCGCGCCGCCCTGCCAAAACCACTCTGGCTAGGTATCGGAGGGGTTCTCGAAGTCCTCCGGACTGACCTGGTCGAGGAACTCCCGGAACTTCTCGACCTCGTCATCGCCCGAAGTCTGAACCTCAACCCCAACTTGATCCAGCAGGCTCTCTGCACCCAGGATCGGCGCTCCCACCCGTAGTGCCAGCGCGACCGCGTCGGAGGGGCGGGCGCTGATCTGCTCCCCGTCGATGTGGAGCACCGCGAAGAACGTGCCCTGGGTCACCTCGGTGATCCAGACCGCGTCCAGGCTGTGGCCGAGCGCCTCCAGGATGTCGGCCATCAGGTCATGGGTGAGGGGGCGAGGTGGCTCTTCCCCCTCCAGCGCCATCGCGATGGCGGCGGCCTCTGCCGCACCGATCCAGATCGGCAGGGCCCGGGTCCCGTCACTCTCCCGCAGCAGCAGCATCGGGATGCCGGAGGGCATCTCGATCCGTACCCCGTGCACGACCAGCTCACGCATGCCGGCCAGCCTACTGCTCGGCTCAGTTGTCGAGGGTGGACTGCATCAGCGCAGCGTGCGCGTGCATCACCAGCTGCATGATCTCCACGGTGGTCTCCCGGGACGCCTGTCGACGCGGGATCTGCGCCACCGCCTGCTCCACCAGCCCGACCTCCCGCTCTGCAGAGTGCTTCACAGCTCGCAGGTGGCGGGCGTCGATACCGAAGGCAACCAGCTTACGGGCTACGACCGCGATGGTCAGCGCCTCCCGCCCGTAGAAGGACGTCCCGCGGCGAGGCCTGATGATCAGCTGTCGCTCCAGCTCGACCATGGTCGACTCGGGCAGCTTAGACACGTCCAGCAGCTCGCGCCGCGACAGCCGGATCGCCCGCTTCGGCGGGGGCGGCGCCGGCTGCGCCGGCGCCTGGCTCGAGGGCTGCCCGGGACGGGGCGCCTCCATGGACGGTGGCTCCATGCCCTGGTCGATCAGCTCCAGGTGCTCCCGGATCACCTTCAGCGGCAGGTAGTGGTTCTTCTGGGCCCGCAGCACGTACCGCAGCCGGTCGATGTCGGCGCTGGCGTACTTGCGGTACCCAGACGGTGCCCGCTCGGGGGAGATCAGCCCCTCGGACTCCAGGAACCGAATCTTGGAGATCGAGATGTCGGGGAACTCCTCCTTGAGGACATCGAGCACTTGCCCGATACTGCGGAGAGGCTGCGCCATCACCCCAGCCCGTGAGCGCTCACATAGAACACGAGCCGGTACTTGCCGATCTGCACCTCGTCACCGGGGCGCAGCACGACCGAGCCGTCGATGAGGGTCCGGTTCACGTACGTTCCGTTCAGGCTGCCCAGGTCGGTGACCGTCATCTGGGCGTAGGCCCGGGTGAAGCGGCAGTGGTGACGCGACACGGTGATGTCGTCCAGGAACAGGTCGCTGTCGGGATGGCGCCCCGCGACTGCCTCGTCGGAGTCCAGCAGGTACCGAGCCCCCTTGTCCGGCCCACGAAGCACGATCAGCAGCGCCGACCCCTGCGGCAGTGCCTCGATCGCTTTCAGCTCGTCGAGCGACAGGTCCTCCGAGCGCGGGTCACCCAGCCCGACCGCAGCCAGCACCCCGGTGGTGTCACCGGTGTTGGTGCGCAGCTTTCCACCGCAGTGGGCACAGAAGTTGCTGTCGCTGCTGGCGGGGGTGCCGCAGATCGGGCACGTGGTCATCTGGGAGCTCACTTCCTGGTTTGGTCCGCACAGTCTAGGCAGTCGCCCTCAGTCTCCGACGTGCTCGGCGTAGGCGTCGGCGTCCATCAGGTCGTCCAGGTCCGCCTCACTGGCGATCTCGACCTCGAACAGCCAGCCGGCTCCGTACGGGTCGGCGTTGACCGTCTCAGGCGCGTCCGCCAGGTGCCCGTTGACGGCGCTGACGACCCCCGCCACTGGGGCAAAGATCTCGGAGAAGGACTTGGTGGACTCCACCTCGCCACAGGCGTCGCCGCCCGCGATCTCCTGCCCGACGGTGGGCAGCGAGACGTAGACGATGTCACCCATCGCCTCCGCGGCGTAAGAGGTGATCCCGACCCGCACGATGCTGCCGTTGCCGGAGCGCACCCACTCGTGCTCGGTGCTGTACTTCAGATCCTCAGGAAAACTCATGACTCGCCTCTCGACCGTGAGTGATTCACGCCTGATTGTGTCCCATAGAACAAGCCTGGGTCACGCGGGACGCGCGTAACGGGGCTCACGAACCTGGTGCAGGGCCGTGATCGTCACCTGCGCTGGTCGAGTGATCTGCACCGATCCACCGACCTGGGAGGCCTGAACCTGGCTCACCAGGCCACCTCGGAACCGGGCCGCACCCTCCAGCGCCTGCGGGTCCCCGATCACGTCCAGCACCAGCGGCCGGGTGACAGCCGTCCCGTCGGCGACCAGGCCGTCGGGGGTGTCGGCGAACCAGCTCGACGCCACCACCCGCACCGTGTCGTTGATCTCGATCACCTCAGCCCCGGCGTCCCGGAACTCCTCGACCGCGTCCAGCAGCATGTTGGCGGTGACCTTCTGCTGCGGGTCGTACACCACAACTCGGATCCCCGGACCGCTGGCCGGTACGGTGCCCGCCAGGATCGCCAGGTGCTCCAGCCGCTTGCGAGACTCCGCCTCGGCCACCTTGGCACTGTCGGCGCCGGACCGGAGCCGGTCGCGGGTACCGCGCAGCTGGTTCAGCTCGGTCTCCAACCGACGGGTCTCGGCGTTGGCGGCGTCCAGCAGCTGGACCAGGTCCTCGCGCCGGGCGTCCCGGTAGCCGGGCTCGCTGCCCTGGCTGTGGACCTGCATCCCGACCAGGCCGCCGAAGAGCAGGAGCACCAGGGCCGCCAGCAGCTGGCTGCGGCTGGGCCGCAGCAGGGCCCAGCCGATCCGGCTCAGCTGCTCACGACGGGCCTGCCGCTCGGCCGCGGTAGCCGGGTCGACCGGGTGCCCCTCGGCCCGCCGGGCCGGCCTGGCCTGGGCAGTCGAGCGACGGGGGTGAGCCCGCCGAGGGGTGGTCTCAGGCACGCAGCACCGCCCGCCGGATCGCGGCCGCGTTGCTGAAGATCCGGATCCCGAAGACCACCACCACCGCCGTGGAGAGCTGGGTACCGACCCCGATCTGGTCACCGACGAAGACGATCAGGGCGGCGATCAGGACGTTGGAGAAGAACGAGGTCGCGAAGACCCGGTCGGAGTAGGTGCCGTCGAGCCAGGCGCGCAGGGCCCCGAACAGGGCGTCGAGAGCAGCCACGATCATGATCGGGAGGTACGGGGTGAGGAAGCTCGGCAGGTTCGGCTCCAGCAGCAGCCCGATCACAATCCCCGCGGCCAGGGCCAAGACGGCGATCATGCTCAGCGACCTCCTGACGTGGCGCGGCTGATGACCAGTCCCGGGTCGGCCCCCAGGCGCAGCGACCTGGTCTGGGTGGCCTCCAGCCGCAGTCCGTAGTTCTTGGTGGCGTCCCCCCACCAGGCTCCCCCGGCGGTCTCAGCGAAGCGGGCCTCCAGGGTTCGGGGGTCGCCGATCACCTCGACCCGGTAGGGCGTGACCAGGGACCGGTAGTCGACCGTGATAGCCGACCCGGCGGCACGGATCGCGGTCCGAGCGCTGAGCCGGTGCCCGTTGATCGCGATCGCCTCGGCACCGGCCTGCCACAGTCCGTTGACCAGCTGCCGCAGGTCGACGTCGGTCACCCGCGAGCCGCTCTGGTCGGCGTCCGGGGCGTCGTCGACGACGATCGTCAGGCCGGGGCCCTGGACCGCCTGCTGGCCCGCTGCGGGGGCCAGCTGGTTGATCTGCTCCTGAGTCTGGCGGTCGGCGACGCTGGCCTGGAGCTGCTGGATCTCCCGCCCGATGGCCTCCTGCTGGGCCCGGAGCTCGTCGTTGCTCTGCTCGGCCTGCTGCACCCGGGTCTGCAGCTCTTCGCGCTGGACGGCCAGCACGGGGGCCGCCTTGACGGTCCGGGCGGTCTGCATGGTGACTATCGCCACGAGCACCAGCACCACCGCAGCCAGGGCCCACCGACGACGGCTCCGTGGGGCGTCACCGCGGTCGTGAACGACCTGGTAGTCCGGGTCCAGCGGCTGCTCCCACAACTGGGTCAGCAGGTCCATGCTCCAGGCTGCCGGCCGGTCGGGCTCGCCGCGCGTGAGACGGCTCATGGCAGAGCCTCGGTCTGGGACACCAGCTGGATGGTCTGGCGCACGTAGAGCACCCCGGCCCACCAGTACATAGCGGTCCCCCAGATCGCGAAGGCCCAGCCCAGCACCCGGCAGGCCAGGCTGAAGGCGGAGGAGTCCTCGCCCAGCAGCACCAAGGGGAAGGCGTACAGCAGCATGAAGGTGGCCATCTTGCCGAGGAAGTGGACCGGCAGGCTGGTGTAGCCGCGGGTCCGCAGCACCGGCACCAGGCAGGCCAGCACGAGGTCTCGCCCGACGATGATCGCCACCAGCCACCAGGGGATGATCCGCTGCACCGCCAGGCCGACGATGATCGCCGCGATGTACAGCCGGTCCGCGATCGGGTCAAGCATCTGCCCTACCCGCGAGACCTGGTGCCAGCGCCGGGCGAGCTGCCCGTCGAGCCAGTCCGTGGCCCCCCCGACCACCATGACGGCGACTGCCCAGCCGTACTCATGGGTCAGGACCAGCCAGCAGAACAGGGGCACCCCCAGCAGCCGGATCAGGCTGAGCACGTTGGGCAGCGTCAGCACCCGGTCGGTGTCGTACGGAACCCCTGCCACGGCGACCAGCCTACAGACGCGACCCTGGTGCTAGCCGGGACGTGCTCGCCAGCGGCTCTCGAAGTGTCGCAGCCCGGCTCGGGCCAGCCGCCAGCGCCGACTGGTAGTGACCCAGCAGCGCCGGCCCGATCACCGACCAGTCGTAGCGGGCCGCCAGCCGACGCCCCCGAGCCGGGTCACCACCGCCGCGCAGGCTGGCGACCACAGCCTCGGCCAGCGAGCCGGGGTCACCAGCCCGGGCTACCCGCCCGACCATCCCGGCCTCGTCGCGCAGCACGTCGCTGAAGGCGGGCAGGTCAGAGGCCACCACCTGGGCCCCAGCCGCCAGCGCCTCCAGGATCACGATTCCGAAGCTCTCACGCCCGGTGTGGGGGGCCACGAAGACGTCACTGGTTGCCAGCAGAGCGTTGCGCTCGGCGTCGCTGACCGGGCCGACGAATCGGGCCTGGGGCGGCGCTGGAGGCCGACGGCCGGCTCCCGCCAGCACCACGTCCAGGTCGGGCTGCGCGGCCAGCACCGCCGGTAGGGCCTGCAGCAGCACCGCCAGCCCCTTGCGGGGCTCCCCCAGCCGCCCAACGAAGGTCAGCCGGGGCCGGTCTCCACCTCGCCACCGGCCCGACGGCCGGACCGGGCTGAAGTCCGCAACCCGGATCCCGTTGCCGACCACCGGGGCTGCCATCCCCAGGTGGCGGGCGACGACCTCGGCTGCCGCCGGGGAGACCGCCACCGGGGCGCTGATCCGGGCCAGGGTCCCGGGCAGCAGCCGGGCAGCGACGGCGAGTGACCGGCTCCGGCTGGTGGCGGTGTGAAAGGTCGCCACCACCGGCGAGGTCGCCGACCAGACCGCGTGCAGGCCGACGCTGGGAGCGAGCGGCTCGTGGACGTGGACCAGGTCCAGCGCCTGCCGCTGCAGCCAGCGCCGGACCCGGTGGCCGGCCCGGGGACCGAGGCAGACCCGGGCCACCGAGCCGTTGTAGCGGACCGGCAGCGATCTTCCGGTGGATGTCATCCGGCCGGAGTCCAGGCCGTACTGGGTCCAGGCCTCACGCGGGACCTGTCCTGGCCCCAGCAGGTACGCCTGGTGGCCCTGCTCGGTCAGCCACCGGGCCAGCCCGAGGACGTGGGACTGGACCCCACCCGGCACATCGAACGAGTACGGGCAGACCAGGCCCACTCTCATCGCTGCTCCTCCGGGAAGAACGGCTGGAAGACGTGCCAGTCGCTGGGGCAGCGGGCCACCTCAGCAGCGAAGAAGTCGGTCAGCTGCTGGGTCATCGCCACCAGCCCGTCGCTGCCGGGGCAGTGCTCCACCGGCTCAGAGAACCCCAGGTGGATCCCGGTCCGGGTGAACCGGGCCGAGACCCCGATCAGCAGGGCCTGGTGCCGACGAGCCAGCAGCGCCGGCCCAGCCGGGACCCGGACCGGGACCGGACCGGACGGCGCCGGCCAGCCGACCGGCACCCCGTTGCCGCCGAAGGACCGGTCCGCCACCAGGCAGACCAGGCGGCCGGCAGCGAGGTCAGAGCCTAGTGCCCGCAGCACCGCCGGCTCACGGTGGGAGTAGACCCGCAGGCCGAGTCCTTCCCGGTACCGGCGAAAGGCCGCAAACTCCGCAGGACCGAGCTGCTCGGCAACCGTCGACACCGGCATCCCGGTGGCGCACGCCCAGGCCCCAGCATGGTCCCAGGAGCCGATGTGCGGCAGCGCGACGACTGCCCGACCGCCGGCCACCGCCTCCCGCAGCCGCCGCTCTCCCACCGGGTCTGTGCTCACGGCGGCGACGGTCTCGGTCGGGGTCCAGGCCGGCAGCACGAAGGACTCGGTGACCATCCGCAGGTACGAGCGGACGGCCGCGGCCATCTCCTCCTGCTCGGGGCGCCGGCCGGTGGCGATGGTGACATTGCGCTGCCACTGCTTGAGGTGACGGACGGCGACGCCCGGAGCCAGAGGCCCCGTGGCCAGTCGGGAACCGGCTGCGGCCAGCCGGTCCCGGGTCCGGCGGGAGCGCAGCAGTCTCGGCCCCCATCTCCAGCCGGCGTCCCACAGGGCGCAGCTCAGCCGGTCGACCCAGGTCATGGCGCGGTCTGCGACGAGCGCCAGGCGCGGTGCATCCGCTGCCCGACGGTCCAGGTCCCCAGCAGTGCCAGTGCCAGCAGCGCGACCTGCAGCGCGTACGGGACCCCCGCCCCGGCCAGGACCAGGCCCAGGAAGATGACCACGATCCGGTCGGCCCGGGCGGCCACGCCACCGGAGCCGTTGAGCCCGAGCGACTCGGCCCGGGCCTTCACGTACGAGGTGACCTGCCCAGCGATCAGGGCCCACAGCGCCACCGCCGCCCAGGACTGGGAGCGCCCGGGGCCGGCGAAGTAGAGGATGGTGGCTCCAAAGACAGCCCCGTCGGCGATCCGGTCCAGTGAGGAGTCGAGGAAGGCCCCGTACCGAGTGGACCGGTTCGACATCCGGGCCATCTGCCCGTCCAGTCCGTCGGAGAGGACCAGCACCAGGACCAGGAGCCCGCCCTGCCACAGGTAGCCCCGCGGGATGGTGAGCAGCGAGGCGGCGACGACCAGGACGGTCCCGATCCAGCTCACCGCGTCCGGCGGGACCCGTAGTCGCAGCAGCAGCCGCGCCGGCGGAGCCATCACGGCTGCCCAGATACTGCGGAACTGGTCGAGCATCGGCTTACCGGGGCCAGACCGCCGCCAGCTCGCGGCGGGAGTCGTCGAGCAGCTTCGGGAGGGTCTTGGTCCGCCCGATGATCGGCAGGAAGTTCGAGTCCCCGAGCCACCGGGGCACGACGTGCTGGTGCAGGTGCGCGGCCACGCCGGCGCCGGCCACCGTACCCTGGTTCATGCCCAGGTTGAACCCGGCCGGGCTGCTGACCTGGCGGACCACCCGCATCGCGGTCTGGGTCAGGAGGGCCAGCTCGGAGGTCTCGGAGCCGGTCAGGTCGGTGTAGTCGGCGACGTGGCGGTAGGGGCAGACCAGCAGGTGGCCCGGGTTGTACGGGTACAGGTTCATCACCACGAAGCACTCCTGCCCGCGGTGCACGATCAGGCCGTCCGAGTCGCTGCGGCCGGGGCTGTCGCAGAAGGGGCAGCCAGGGCTGGGCTCGGGGTCCTGGTGGGAGTCGATGTAGACCATCCGGTGCGGGGTCCAGAGCCGCTGGTACGGGTCCGGCACCCCTGGCAGGTCAGCAGCCTCAGTCATCGTCCCTCGTCCGGTCGTACTCGGCCCGGGTCTGTGCCGGGCCGCCGACGATGGTCCTAGGCACGGCCCGTTCTCTCCTTGGCGCTGGTGCCGCGCGGCACCAGGGCCACCATTGTGCTACAGGTCTCCTCCAGCTGCGGTACTAGCCGGCGTCGCCGGACGGTAGCCCGAGTGCCGGCGGTAGAAGTGAGAAACCCCGTGTGAGGCGGGGTCTGAGTGGGCGTAACTGGGTTCGAACCAGTGACCTCTTCGGTGTGAACGAAGCGCGCTACCGCTGCGCCATACGCCCGTGCCTGGACACCATACCGGACCTCGGCGGCCGCTCGCACCTCGACCGCCTGGCGGCCCTGTGCGGCCGCACCCACCCCTTCGGCGGCGGCGCCTGGTCCGGCAGGCTGGGGGCATGCAGATCCTTCAGGTCCGGGTCGGCCGGCTCGACACGGCCCTGCGGTGCCCCTTCCGTACGGCCCTGCGGACCACTTCCACCATCCCAGGCGTGGTGCTGCGGGTCGAGACCAGCGACGGAGTCGGCTGGGGGTCGGCTGCCGCGACCCCCGCCATCACCGGCGATACCGAGGCCGCGATCCTGTCCGACCTGGCTGAGGCTGCCTACCGGCTGCGAGGCGCACACTGGGAGCACCCCAACGAGCTGCTTGACCAGCTGGACCTGGCCACCGGGTCGGCCCGGGCGGCGGTAGACATCGCCCTGCACGACGTGTGGGCCCAGAGCGCCCAGGAACCCCTGTGGCGGCTGCTCGGAGCCAGCCGACCCAGCCTGGAGACCGATCTGACGATCAGCATCGACCAGCCGCAGACCATGGCCGGCAAGGCGGCCGACGCTGTCGCCCGAGGCTTCGGCATCCTCAAGGTCAAGCTGGGCGACCCCGAGCTCGACCCCGCCCGGCTGGCGGCGGTCCGAGCCGCAGCGCCGCAGGCCCGGCTGCGGGTGGATGCCAACCAGGCCTGGACCGCAGACCAGGCGGTCCGGCTGGTGACCGGCTTCGAGGAGGCCGGTCTGGGCGTCGAGCTGGTCGAGCAGCCGGTCGCCCGCCACGACCTCAACGGGCTGCGGGCGGTGACCGCCGCCGTCTCGACCCCGGTCCTGGCCGACGAGGCGGTGTTCACCGCCGACGACGCCCGGCGGGTGATCGAGATGCAGGCCGCGGACCTGATCAACGTCAAGCTGATGAAGGCCGGCGGCCTGTCCGGCGCCCTGGCGGTGACCGGGCTCGCCGCCGAGGCCGGGGTCGACTGTATGGTCGGGGCGATGATGGAGCCCACGATCGGGATCGCTGCTGCCGCCGCCCTGGCCTGCGGGCAGCAGTGCGTCACCATGGCCGACCTGGACCCGCCGCTGCTGGCCGCCAGCGAGCCGGTGACCGGAGCCCTCACCGTCGACGGTCCGCGGCTGTCTCTCAGCGACCGGCCCGGCCTCGGGGTGCAGCAGGTGGCAGGTGTGGCATGGCTGGACTGAGCCCAGAGCAGCTGCCGCAGCCGGTCGAGAGGGTCCGCTGGTCGGTGATGGTCCGCGACGCCGCCACCGGTCAGGTACTCGGCGCGGTCGAGCCGGACCAGGTGCTGCGGACCGCATCGGTCGGCAAGGTCTTCCTCCTGGTGGAGACGGCCCGGGCTCTGGCGGCCGGCGAGGTCCGGGCCGACGAGCCGCTGGCCTGGGCCGACGACGAGTACGTGGAGGACTCGGGGCTGTGGTACCGGATGGCCTCGCGCAGTCTGCTGCTGGGCGACCTGTGCCTGCTGGTGGCCGCGGTCAGCGACAACCTCGCCACCAACGTCTTAGTCCGCCGGCTCGGGGTCGAGGCCGTCGCGCAGACCGCCGCCGGCTACGGGGTCCAGGCCTCCGGGCTGCTGGACCGGGTCCGTACCGAGCGGGGTCCGGGGATGCCGTGGACGCTGTCGGTGGGCTGCGCCTCCGAGCTCAGCGACATCATGGCCCGGCTGCACCGCGGTGAGGTGGTCTCGGCCGAGGTCTCCAGGCAGGTGCGGACCTGGCTGTCCGCCAATGTCGACCTCGCCGGGGTTCCGGACGGCTTCGCGCTGGACCCGCTGGCCCACGACGTCGCCGACGGCCCGGTGTCGCTGTTCTCCAAGACCGGGGCGATCTCGGTCGTGGAGGCAGACACCGGGGTGCTGTCGGGGCCGGCCGGGGCGGTCGCGTACGCGGCGCTGGCCGAGTGGGAGCCTGAGGTCTCTCCCCGGGCCGCGGTCCGGGCCGAGATGCGTCGGCTCGGTGAGGCCCTGGTCGCCCTGGTCGGGCGCTAGACCTGTTCCAGGAACCGGCGCAGCATCCGCTCGCCGACCCGCAGCCCGGCCACCGTGTTGCGCTCGTCGACCCCGTGGACCCCGTCCGGGCGGCGCCCTTCGGGGTCCGGTCCGAGCGGGGTGAACCCGTACGTGAGCAGGCCCAGGCTGGCGAAGGCCTTGGCGTCGGTGCCCCCACCCAGGCACATCGGCACCACCACGGCGCCTGGGTCGGTGGCCGTGATCACCGTCCTGATCGCCTCGAACCAGGGTGAGTCGACCGGGGACTCGCACGGCGGGCCCGGGTTGAGCAGCTCGACCTCCAGGTCGGGGCCGACCAGCTCCAGCAGGGCCTGGCGGGTGGTCTCGAAGCTGCCCGGTGGGCAGCGGACGTCGACCTCGGCGGTCGCCACCGAGGGCACCACGTTCACCTTGGTCCCAGCCTGGAGCACGGTCACGGTCGCCGACGGGCGGACCGTCCAGGGCAGCGGGCCGGCGGTCTGGGGCCCGAGCGCCTCGCAGAAGGCGGCGTACGAGTCCTCGTCGTCGACGTCGACCTGGTGCCCCAGCGCCTGGGCCATCGCCGCCACCTGGGCCCGGACCGCGTCCGGGACCTGCCGCGGCCAGCGGTGCTGCTGGATCCGGGCCAGGGCCGCCACCAGCTGCGCCACGGCGTCCTTCCCGGTGGGCCGCGAGCCGTGCCCACCGACCCCGCGGGCGGTCAGCCGGCAGTGCAGGGTGCCGCGCTCGGCCACCGCCACCGGGTAGAGCCGCACCTCGTCACCGGTCGCCGAGCGAGCCGGGTACACCTGCCCGCCCTCTTCCCCGATGGCTGCCTCGCAGCCGGCGAAGAGCCCGGGGTGGGCCTGCACCAGCCAGTCGGCCCCGTACTCCCCGGTGTCCTCCTCGTCGGCGACGAAGGCGAAGACCAGGTCCCGGCGCGGCCGTACGCCGTGCTCGGCCCAGGTCAGCAGGGTGGCCAGCATGCAGGCCACCATGTCTTTCATGTCGACGGTGCCCCGCCCGTACACGAAGCCGTCGCGCACTACCCCGCCGAAGGGGTCCACCGACCACTCCTCAGGCTCCGCCGGGACCACGTCGAGGTGCCCGTGGACCAGCAGCCCACCCAGCCCCGGCTCGGTCCCCTCGACCCGGACCACGACGTTACCGCGGTCTGGGGAGTCCTCGCGCCAGAGCAGCTGCGGCTCGTACCCGGCCTCCCGGAGCAGGCCTTCAATCCAGAGGGCACAAGGGGTTTCACCGGAGGACCGGCCGTGGCCCCAGTTGCTGGTGTCGAACCGGACCAGCTGCTGCAGCAGCCCCACGACATCGGTCATGGCGCAGCAGCCTGCCACACTCCGGGCGGCAATGTAACGATCGTGGGTCACTGGTGGCCCTCGCCGCTCGGCCGGTCTGACCTGTGCAAGGGTGTCCCCCATCCGAGAGCAAGGAGACGCGATGCCCCATCACCGCTCGGCCTGGCGCCGCGCGCTGGCTCTGACCGTCGCCGCCGCCCTGGGGCTGGTCCCGGCCCTGGCCAGCCCTCCGGCGCGAGCCGCAGAGCCGCCCACCTTGAAGATCGCCATCACGGCTGACTTCGAGAGCTTCAACCCGTTCACGACGGTGTACGCGGCCCCGATCAACATCAACCGGCTGCAGTTCGAGTCGCTGGTCGAGATCGGCCCGGACAACGAGCTGGTCGGCGGGATGGCCGAGAAGTGGGAGACCTCCCCGGACGGCACGGTGTGGACCTTTACGCTGCCGTCGGGACGGACCTGGTCCGACGGGCAGCCGCTCACCGCCGAGGACCCGGCCTGGACCTTCGAGCAGGTCCGGACCGATGCCAAGCTCGGCGCCGCCAACGCCAGCCTGCTGGAGAACGTCGAGGCGGTCACGGCCAAGGACCCGAGCACCCTGGTCGTCACCATGAAGAGGCCTCAGGCGGCCAACCCGGGCAGTGAGCTGCCGGTGGTGCCCAAGCACGTCTGGGAGAAGCTCTCAGACAAGACCACGTACATGACCCAGATCACCGAGCCGGTGGTCGGCTCCGGGCCGTACCAGATCGTCAAGTACGCCAAGGGCCAGTCGGTGGAGCTGAAGGCGAACCCGAGGTTCTGGCGAGGCGCCCCGAAGCTGGGCGGGATCACCTACGTCTACTACAAGAACACCGACGCCGCGGTGCAGGGGCTGCGCAGTGGCGAGGTGGACCTGGTGACCGGCCTCACCGCTGCCCAGTACGGTGCCCTCAAGGACCAGCCCAGCATCAAGGTCTCCAACGGCAAGGGCCGCCGCTACCAGGCGGTCGCCATCAACCCGGGCGCGCTGACCGTTGACGGTCAGCCGCTGGGTGACGGGAACCCGGTGCTCAAGGACCCGCAGGTCCGGCGGGCGATCTTCTCCGCGATCGACTCCACGACCCTGATCGAGCGGGTGCTGGGCGGTCTGGCCAAGCCTGGAGTCACCCAGGTGCCGCCGGTCTACCCCGACTACTACGGCCTGCCCGAGGGCGCGGTCCAGCGGACCTTCGACATCGCCGCCGCCAACACCATCCTCGACGACGCCGGCTACCCCAAGGGCGCCGACGGGGTCCGCCAGGACAAGACCGGCAAGCCCATCAGGCTGCGGCTACTGGGCCGCACCACCGCCGCCGAGCACGCCCAGATGGCCGACTTCATCAAGCAGTGGCTCAGGCAGATCGGGATCGAGGTCGAGGTCACCATGGCCTCGAACAGCCAGGTCGGCAACGACTCCACGCTAGGCAAGTACGACCTGTACTTCACCGGCTGGGGCATCGGCCCGGACCCGGACTACCAGCTCTCGATCAACCAGTGCAGCTCCCGGCCCAACGCCGACGGCTCCGGTGCGACCAGCGAGAACAACTGGTGCGACCCGGCCTTCGACGCGCTGTACGAGGCCCAGCGCGCCGAGCTGGACCCGGCCAAGCGGGCTCAGCTGGTGAAGAAGGCCTACCAGATGATCTATGACGCCAACGTGCTCGACGTCTTGTACTACGCCGACGTGCTGGAGGCCTGGCGGACCGACAAGGTCGTCGACTTCCCGCGTCAGCCGAGCGACGGCGGCGTGATCTACGGCCAGAGCTCTTACTGGAGCCTGTACGGGGCGGAGCCGGTCACCCAGTCTGGGGCCCAGGGCGGGTCTGGCACCGGGCTGGTCGTCGGCGTAGTCGCGGTCGTTGTCGTCCTCGGCGGGCTCGGCTTCTTCTGGGCGCGGCGCAGGTCCGCCTCCGCTGACAGCCGGGAGTAGGCGGTGAGTGACCTAGCCCCGAGCCAGGTCCCGACCCAGGATGCGGTCCCTGGCGCCGAGCCCACCCGGGGCTCCTCGCTGGGGCGCTACCTGCTCTCCAAGGCTGCGGGAGCAGTGGTCAGCCTGCTGATGGTTGTGGTGCTCGGCTTCTTCGCCTTCCGGGTGCTGCCGGGTGACCCGGCCATCACCATGACCCGGGGCCGGCGGGTGACCGCTGCCGACGTCGAGCGGATCCGCGCCGAGCTCGGTCTCGACCAGCCCTGGTACACCCAGTTCTGGCGCTACCTGACCGACCTGGTGCAGGGGAACCTGGGGACCTCGTTCACGTACGAGCGCCCGGTCACCCAGCTGATCGCCGAGCGGGTCGGCTCGACGGTGCTGCTGACCGGCACCGCGGCGGTGATCTCGGTGCTGCTCGGGCTGTGGCTCGGGCAGCGCGCCGCCTGGAAGCGCGGCACCACGATGGACAAGGTCAGCACCGGCACGGCCCTGGTCAACTGGTCGGTACCGACCTTCTGGCTGGGTCTGCTGCTGCTGATGCTGCTCGGCGGGCCGTTCCCGACAGGGGGGATGGTCACCCCCGGGCTTGGTGCCACCGGTCTGGCCTGGGTGCTGGACGTGGCCCGGCACCTGGTGCTGCCGGTGACCACGATGGTGGCCGTCACCTATGCCCAGTACCTGATGACGATGCGCTCGTCGATGCTGGAGGAGATGACCGCCGACTACCTGACGACGGCCCGGGCCAAGGGGCTCAACGAGGACGCGGTCCGGACCCGGCACGCGGTGCCGAACGCGCTGCTGCCGACAGTGACCCTGATCTTCCTCACCCTCGGGCACCTGGTCGGCGGTGCGATCACCGTCGAGACCGTCTTCAGCTGGCCGGGGCTGGGCTACCTCACCTACCAGGCGCTGAGCACCCCTGACCTGCCGCTGCTCCAGGGGACGTTCGTCGTCTTCAGCTCGATCGTGGTGGTCATGAACTTCCTCGCCGACCTGGTCTACCGGGTTCTCGACCCACGGCTGAAGGCCGCCTGATGGCCGTCTCAGCCGTCTCCCAGCGCCGTCGCGAGAAGCTCCTCGCGAGCTGGCACGAGTTCTCCTCCAACCGGGGTGGTCTGGCGGGGCTGGTGCTGCTCGTGGTGGTGCTGCTGCTGGCTCTGCTGGCCCCGCTGATCGCGCCCGCCGAGATGCTGGACGTCACCCGGGTCACGGCCACGTCGAACGCCCCGCCGTCGGCGGACCACCTGCTCGGCACCGACCCGCTGGGGCGCGACATGCTGGCCCTGCTGCTGTGGGGGGCCCGGGTGTCGCTGCTGGTGGGGCTGACCGCGACCGCGATGTCGGTGACCATCGGCACCACGGTTGGGATGCTGGCCGGGCACTTCGGTGGGCTGACCCAGCAGGTGCTGCTGCGGGTCATTGACTTCTTCATCGTGATCCCGAGCCTGGTGCTGGCGATCACCTTGTCGACGGTGCTCTCGCGCGGAGTGGTGACGATCATCATCGCGATCGGGGTCACCAGCTGGGCCGGTACGGCGCGGGTGGTCCGCAGCCAGACCCTGACCATCGAGGCCCGACCGTACGTGGAACGGGCCCAGGCCCTCGGCGCCGGCCACGCCCACCTGCTCACCTGGCACGTCCTGCCGGCGGTGATGCCGCTGGTCCTGGCGAACACGACACTGGCGGTCGGCTCCGCGATCATCGCGGAGTCCACCCTCTCCTTCCTGGGGCTCGGCGACCCGAACACGGTCTCCTGGGGGTCGCTGCTCAAGACCGCCTTGGACACCGGCTCGGCGACCGCCGGCTACTGGTGGTTCGTGCTTCCACCCGGGATCGCGATCGTGCTCGTGGTGCTCTGCTTCACCCTGGTCGGCCGGGCCCTCGAGGCCGTTGTCAACCCAGCTTTGAGGGGGCGATGATGGAGCTGCGCTGGAACAGTGTGACGATCTCGTACGCGCTGCGCGGGCAGAGCGAGCGGCTGACCGCCGTGAAGGACGTCTCGCTGACCATCGCCTCCGGTGAGAGCGTCGGGATCGCTGGGGAGTCCGGCTGCGGGAAGTCGACCCTGGCGATGTCGGCGCTGCGGCTGCTGCCGAAGTCGGCCGAGGTGACCGGCGAGGTCCTGCTCGACGGTGAGAACGTAGGGCAGATGTCGTTCGGGCGGCTGCGGGCCGTCCGCTGGACCTCCGCGGCGATCGTCTTCCAGGGCGCGATGAGCTCGCTGAACCCGGTTCACAAGGTGCGCTGGCAGATCGGCGAGGCGCTGCGGCTCCACTCCCGCGAGCCCTGGGCCGATGAGGCCGGCCGGCGGGCCCGGGTCGACGAGCTGCTGCGGCAGGTCGACCTGCCGGTGGCCAAGGCCGATGCGTACCCGCACGAGCTGTCAGGTGGGCAGAAGCAGCGGGTGATGATCGCGATGGCGCTGGCCTGCGACCCCGACATCATCGTCGCTGACGAGCCGACCACCGCCCTCGACGTCGTGGTCCAGGCCCAGGTGCTGGGGGTCTTGAGCGCCCTGGTCAAGGAGCGGGGCCTGTCGCTGATGATGATCAGCCACGACCTGTCGGTGCTGGCGGCGACCTGCGAGCGGCTCGTGGTGATGCGCGATGGGCAGATCATTGAGCAGGGCCCGTCGCACGAGGTGATGCGCTCGCCGCAGCACCAGCACACCCAGGACCTGGCGGCGGCCTTCCCCACCATCGGCGACCAGTCCTCCCGGCTGCGGGTCGGGCGCCGGGCGGTGACCTCGACCACCTCGGCCAGTACCGAGGCCCTGCTGGAGGTGGAAGACCTGGTGGTCGACTTCCACGCCCGCGGGCAGCGGGTCCGGGCGGTGGACCAGGTGTCGCTGCGCTGCGGCCCGGGCGAGATCGTGGCCCTGGTCGGGCAGTCCGGCTCCGGGAAGACCACCCTGGCCCGGACCATCCTTGGGCTGCAGCGCCCCACCTCGGGGCAGGTCCGGTTCGACGGCGAGCCGCTCCCCCGCCGGCAGCGGGCGCTGCGCGCGTACCGGCGCCAGGTGCAGTTCGTGCCGCAGGACCCGGCCGCGTCGCTGAACCCGAAGCTGACCGTGTACGAGGCGGTGGCGGAGGGTCTGCGGATCCACCGCTTCGACGGCGACGAGCGGGAACGGGTGGCTCAGGCACTGCGGCAGGCCGAGCTGGAGCCGCCGGAGCGGTTCTTCGGCGCCATTCCCAGCGAGCTCTCCGGTGGCCAGCGGCAGCGGGTCGTGATCGCCGGTGCGCTGGCGCTGCAGCCCCAGTTCCTGGTCGCTGACGAGCCGGTGGCCTCGCTCGATGCCTCGGTCCGTGGTGAGGTGCTGGCCCTGCTGCTGACCCTGAAGAACACTCTCGGGCTGGGGGCGCTGGTGATCACCCACGACCTGGGTCTGGCCTGGAACATCGCCGACCGGGTCCTGGTGATGCACCAGGGCCGGGTCGTTGAGCAGGGCCCCGTCGAGCAGGTGCTGCTGGACCCGCAGCACGAGTACACCAAGACGCTGCTGGCAGTGGTCCCGAGCGCCGTGGTCGAGTCCGACCTGGCCTTCGACGCCGTAGCCGAGTCCGTCACCCAGGAGTCCTCATGATCGAGTGCCTTGGACCGCTGCAGCCCGGTGACCGGGTCGCCCTGCTGTCGGTGTCCGGCAGCCCCAGTACGACCGGGATGGCCCGCGGTGCCCGACTGCTGCGGTCGTGGGGGCTGGAGCCGGTCGCGTACCCGAGCACCACGGCCACCCACCCCTCGGCGTCGTACCTGGCCGGGCCGGACCAGCTGCGGGCCGACGACCTGATGGCCGCCTGGTGCGACCCCGGCATCGCCGCGGTCTTCTGCGTCCGCGGCGGGTACGGCTCGGTGCGGGTGCTGGACCTGCTGGACGCCGAGCGGATGCGGCAGGCGGCCCCGAAGCCCCTGTACGGGTCGTCGGACGTGACGGCCCTGCACGAGTGGCTGGGGGCCCATCTCGGGGTCTGCAGCTGGCACGCCCCGATGGTCGCCACCGGTGACCTGCTCAACGACCCGACCGCCACCGAGTACCTGCGGGCCGCGGTGCTGGAGGGCTGGCACGGCCGGGTCTACCGGGGCCCGGGTGCCGAGACTCTGGTCCCCGGCACCGCGACCGGGCGGCTAGTCGGGGGCAACCTGTCGCTGCTGGCGCTCACCCTGGGGGCCCGCCGCAACCAGCCGCTGGACCAGGGGGGCACGATCGTGCTGCTCGAGGACGTCACCGAGGACAGCTACCGGATCGACGGCTACCTGCAGTCACTGCTGCGGGCTGGCTGGTTCGACGGGGTTCGGGGCATCGTCTGCGGCAGCTGGCGCAGCTGCGACCTGGACCAGGTCAAGAGCCTGGTCGCCGAGCTCCTGGCGCCGCTGGGGGTGCCCATCGTGTGGGAGCTGGGCTTCGGGCACGGCCCGGCGTCGTTCAGCGTCCCGCTTGGGGTGAGCGCCCGTCTGGACGCTGGCAGCAGCCCCTCCCTGACTGTGCTGTAAGCGCTTTCCGGACCGGTCGGGAATCCGGTTTGTGCCGGGCACCGCCCACCCGGTATGGTCTTACCCGCACCTCAAGGGGGCGTGCGGACGTGGCTCAGTTGGTAGAGCATCACCTTGCCAAGGTGAGGGTCGCGGGTTCGAGTCCCGTCGTCCGCTCGGAGCAACACGGTGGAGTGGCCGAGAGGCGAGGCAACGGACTGCAAATCCGTGTACACGGGTTCAAATCCCGTCTCCACCTCGGGCGTTTGGCGCAGCGGTAGCGCGCTTCCCTGACACGGAAGAGGTCACTGGTTCAAACCCAGTAACGCCCACTCAGCTTTCCTCCAGCCCCACGGGCCGGTCTTCCCCCAGCAGTGGTTAGGGCAGCCGGGGCGGGGCCAGGCGGCGGTTCGCCAGCACCGGCAGTCCCCGGCGGGCCTGGGCCACCCGGTCCAGGTCCAGCTCCGCCAGCAGCAGCTGCGCCCCCTCGCCGGCACCGGCGACCGTGACTCCCAGCGGGTCGACCACCATCGAGCGGCCGATCGTGAGTGGCCCGACCGATCCGCAGGCCACCAGGTAGCACGTCGTGTCCAGGGCCCGGGCGGTGACCAGGGTGGTCCAGTGGTGCTCCTTGAGCGGCCCCTTCACCCAGGCCGCCGGGCAGAGGATCACCTCGGCACCGGCCAGCGCCAGCGACACCGCCAGGTCCGGGAAGCGCAGGTCGTAGCAGATCATCGCCCCCAGCCGGACTCCGTCCAGGCTCACCACCGGTGGCAGCTGCTCGCCCGGAGCCACCGTGTCCGACTCCCGGGTGGTGAAGGCGTCGTACGGGTGCAGCTTGGTGTAGCTCGCCAGCCGCTCGCCCCGGTCGTACAGGACGAAGACATTCTCGGCCTGGCCGCCCCGCAGCAGGTGCACCGTACCGGCCAGCGCGATCCCCTGCTCCCGGCTGGCCCGGGCCAGCCCGGCCACGAACGGACCAGACTCGGGCTGGGCCGCCTCGGCGGTGTACTCCGGGCGGGCCGGGTCGTAGCCGACCAGTCCCTCGGGCAGCAGCAGCAGCCGCGCCCCCTGGCTGCTGGCCCGCCGCGCTAGCTCGTTGATCGTGGCCAGGTTGGCCTCCGGGTCACGCTCGATCCGGACCTGGCCCAGGGCTACCCGCAGTGTCGTCACCCAACGATGGTGGCACAGCGTCGATACGATGACCCGGGACCAGAGGGAGGAGGCCGCTGTGACGGTGCCGTTCAACGCCGTGGCGCGGGCCGCTGCCGAGCAGCGCGAGTCGCTGCTGGCTGCCACTGCCGCCGTCATCGACTCCGGCTGGCTGGTCCACGGCCGCCAGCACCAGGCCTTCGAGGCCGAGCTCGCCGCCTACCTCCAGGTGGGCGAGGCCTGCGGAGTCGGCAACGGCACCGATGCCCTGGAGATCGGGCTGCGGGCGCTGCGACGCGACCACCGGCGGACCGTGGTCACCGTGGCCAACGCTGGCGGCTACACGACCGCCGCTGCCCGGGCGGCCGGGCTGCGGCTGCGGTACTGCGACATCGACCCCGAGACCCTGCTGCTCGACCCGGCCCGGCTGGCCGAGGCAGTCGACGACGACACCTTCGCGGTCGTGGTGACCCACCTGTACGGGCGGGCTGCTGACGTCACCGCGGTCCGGGCCGCACTGCCGCCGGGGGTGGCGTTGGTCGAGGACTGCGCCCAGTCGATCGGGGCCCGGACTCCGGCCGGGATGACCGGCTCCCTGGGCGACCTGGGCACTTTCAGCTTCTACCCCACCAAGAACCTCGGCGCCCTCGGCGACGGCGGCGCGATCACCACCAGTGACCCCGAGCTGGCTGCCCGGGTCCGCCACCTCGCCCAGTACGGCTGGGGCGACAAGTACACCGTCACTACCCCGAGCGGGCGGAACTCCCGCCTCGACGAGCTGCAGGCCGCGTACCTGCGGCTCCGGCTGCCGCTGGTCGACCAAGCCAACCAGCGCCGCCGCGAGATCGTGGCCCGCTACCGCGCCGCCGCCCCGGCCTCGGTCCGGGTGCTGCCCGCGCCCGACGAGAGCCACGCCGCGCACCTCGCGGTGGTCGTCACCGATGACGCCGCCCGGCTGGCCCAGCACCTGGCCGGGCACGGTGTCCAGACCGCGGTCCACTACCCCGTCCCCGACCACCGGCAGCCCGCCTGGCAGGACCTGCCGGGAAGCCTCCCGGTGACCGAGTCGATGGTCGGGCGGATCCTCTCGCTGCCGCTCTTCGCCGAGCTGACCGAGTCCGAGATCGCGCAGGTGTGCGGTGCCCTCGCCTCCGCCTGAGCCCCACCACTCGGTCGTGGTGCCGGTGTACGGCAACCGAGACACTCTGCCGGCGCTGCTGCAGCGGCTGGAGCGGCTGGCCGGTGAGCTGCCGGGGCCGCTGGAGGTGGTGCTCGTGGTCGACGGCTCCCCCGATGACTCGGCCCAGGTCCTGGCCCAGCACGCTCCCCGGGCCCAGATCCCGGTCCGGGTGCTCAGCCACTCCCGCAACTTCGGCTCCTTCGCCGCGATCCGCACCGGCCTGGCGGCTGCCCGCGGTGACCTGATCGGGGTGATGGCCGCCGACCTGCAGGAGCCGCCAGAGTTGATGGTGGACTTCTTCGCCGCGCTGCGCGACGGTGCCGAGGTCGCCGTCGGGCGCCGTACCGGTCGGGCCGACCCGGCCTCCAGCTCGCTGCTGTCGCGGGTCTACTGGTCGGCGTACCGAAGGTTCGTGATGCCGTCGATCCCGCCGGGCGGGGTCGATGTGTTCGCTGTCACCCGGGATGTCGCCCAGACCCTGACGGGCTTCACCGAGGCCCACTCCAGCCTGGTCGGGCAGCTGTTCTGGATCGGCTACCGGAGGGTCGAGATCGGCTACCAGCGCCAGCCGCGCCCCTCCGGCCGCAGCGGCTGGACGACGCGCAAGAAGGTCACCTACCTGCTCGACAGCGTCTTCGCCTTCACCGACCTCCCGATCCGGCTGCTGACCGGGATCGGGGTGCTCGGGGTGCTGGCGACCACCGCGGTCTCGGTGCTGGTACTGGTGGCCTGGGCGCTCGGCCGGATCGAGGTCCCCGGCTACACCCCGCTGATGCTGGTGATCCTGTTCTGCACCTTTACGATGCTGCTCGGACTCGGGATCGTCGGCTCGTACGTGTGGCGGATCTTCGAGAACAGCAAGGCCCGGCCGCTGTCGATCGTCTCTGAGGAGACCAGCTACGGCGAGCCGTGGCAGTGAACCGGGACCTGGCGGCGGGGCTGCGGTTCCTGGTCGCCGGAGGCTTCAACACGGTCGTCACCGGGGCGGCGCTGAGTCTGCTGGCGCTAGTGGTCGAGCCGCGGCTGGCGTACGGGATCGTCTTCGTGGCCGGGACTGCCTTGTCGCTGGTGCTGTCGGGCCGGTTCGTCTTTCGGCGCCGGATCACCTGGCAGCGGGCGCTCGGCTACGTCGTGATGTACCTAGTGGTGTTTGGGGCCGGGCTGCTGGTGCTGCAGCTGGCTCTGGCTGCCGGGCTGCCGGCTGCCCTGTCCGGGCTGGTCGCGCTGGTGACCGCTCCGCTCAGCTTCCTCGGCGGGCGGCTACTGTTCTGGAAGTACGGGCCCAAGCCCCCCGAGCCAGGAGAGCCAGATGAGCGTGTACGTCCACCCGCAGGGGATCTGTGAGTCGTCGACCGTCGGTGAGGGCACCCGGGTCTGGGCCTTCGCCCATGTCCTGCCCGGCGCCCGGGTCGGTCGAGACGTCAACATCTGCGACCACGTCTTCATTGAGAACGAGGTGACCATCGGCGACCGGGTCACCCTCAAGTGCGGGGTCCAGGTCTGGGACGGGGTGCACCTCGGCGACGACGTCTTCGTCGGACCGAACGTCACTTTCACCAATGACCCCTTCCCTCGCAGCAAGGTCTGGCCCGAGCAGTACGCCCAGACCCACGTCCTGGCCGGCGCCTCGCTGGGCGGCGGCTCGGTGATCCTGCCTGGGGTGACGATCGGGCGCCGGGCGATGGTCGGGGCGGGCGCGGTCGTCACCAAGGACGTCCCGGCGAACGCGGTCGTGGTCGGCAACCCGGCCCGGATCGTGGGCTACGTCGACGCAGCCGACGCCCGGCTGCCGGACTACCCGGCCGCCGCGCTGCCCACCAGCCAGATGAGCGGCGCTCTGGAGCCGCCGCTGTACCGGGTCACGATCGCCTCCGACATCCGCGGCAGCCTCGCGGCGGTGGAGTTCGACCAGCTGCCGTTCACGCCGCAGCGGTTCTTCTGCGTCTACGGAGTGCCGTCGAAGGATGTCCGCGGGATGCACGCCCACCGCCGCTGCCAGCAGCTGCTGGTGGCACTGTCGGGCTCGGTGACCTGCCTGGTCGACGACGGGAACCGGCGCCAGACCTTTCTGCTGGACCATCCGGGAGTGGCGCTGCACATGCCGGCACTGACCTGGGGGACCCAGTACGGCTACGCCCCGGGGACGGTGCTGGCGGTCTTCGCCTCCCACCCGTACGACCCGGACGACTACCTGCGGAGCTATGACGACTTTCTGCGGGAGGTCGGGGGCGCAGGCTGAGTCAGCGCGCCGGCACCGGGCAGCCGGCCGGGGTCTCGACCGGCACGGTGACCCGGTAGCGCAGCTCGTACCCCGACAGGCTCGTCGCCGTGACACTCTCGACTAGGCGCTGGCCAGGAAGGATGCTGCCGTCGTCGTAGCTTAGCCGGACGCAGACGGTGCCGGGCGGGTAGAGCGACCAGTACCAGGGCTCACCGGGCTGGGCTGGGCGCAGCCCCCACGGGCCTGGCTGGTAGAAGCCGAACCACTCGTACCCGGCGTCAACCGTGGCGGCCGGGTAGCCCTCGGACCGGTACCCGCTGCCGACCCGGTGCTTGACCCCGTCGTTGGCTGCGGCCGCGTCCCCGACCAGCAGCCCGAGCGCCGCCAGGGCGGCCAGGCCCAGGCTGGCCAGCACCGGCAGCCGTGACCAGGCCCGGGCGCCGCAGCCGCGCAGCCCGTACGCCAGCAGCCCGGCTACCGGCACCACCAGCGGCATCAGGTACCGGTCGAAGAGCAGGTTGCCGGTCAGCCCCTGGATCGCGACCAGCCCGACCCCGTAGCCGAGCACCCAGGCCAGGGCCACCAGTGCCGGGTCGCTCAGCCGGCGCCGGGCGCAGCTCAGCCCCACCCCGGCCGCCAGCAGCCCCACCACCCCCCCGGCCACCAGCAGGTCGTAGCCGTGGCGGGGCATGATCAGCCCGGCGGTGCCAGGGATGGTCTCGGAGTACGAGGGGACGGCGGCGGTGTAGTTGCGCAGCAGCTCGACCGGCTCGATGGTGGTCCCGGCCAGCGCCACCGCCGCCAGCAGCAGCCCGACCAGGGCCGCCCGCCACCACCGCTGGCGCAGGGCCAGTGCCCTCGGCCGCAGCAGCAGCGCCGCGGGCAGCACGAAGAGCCCGAGGGTGACCAGCAGCCGGGTCACCATGCTGGCGGTGTACGGAGCAGGCCAGGGTTCGTTCTGGGAGACAAACGACCCGGGCACCGAGCGTCGCCAGACCAGCAGCCCGACCGCGACCCCGACGGTCGCCAGACCGAGCCCGGCGGCGGCCAGGACGGTCCCCCACTGACGTCGGCGCAGGGCCTGCCAGCAGACCACCGCGGTGGCCGCGGCCCCAGCCGCCAGGCCGTACTCGCGGACCGAGAAGGCCGCCAGGGCGGCCAGTAGCGCCCCAGCGAGCCAGACCAGCGACCGCTGCGGGCGGCGGGTGGCCTGGATCCCCAGGAGCAGGCTCAGCATCGCCAGCCCGGTCATGTACAGGTCGCTCATGAAGGAGACCGCCAGGCTCGGGTAGAGCGGGCCGAGCGCCAGGCAGGCGGTGGCGAGCGTGGCCCCGCTCCGGGGCAGGAAGCTCCTCACCACCAGGTACGAAGCCGTCAGAGTGGCTGCCCCGACGAGGGAGGTGAGGGCCTGCAGCGCGGTCACCGAGAGCCCGGCTAGGGCCACCACCGGCCAGGCCAGCAGCACCTGCCCGACCAGCATCGCCATGGAGAAGTCTGGGGCGAAGACCCCGGTCTCAGCCCAGCGCTGCACCGCCCGCAGGTAGACCCAGTCGTCGCCGCGCAGCGCACCGACCGCACCGCGGGCCGCGGCGTCGAGCCACCAGAGGCCGGTGACCAGAACCGATGCCAGGGCGACCAGGGCTGTCTCGCGTCGGGTGGTGCTCACCTGTTCCTCCTTGTCTGCAGGCAGACTCTAACGGCATGCCCGGACCTCGCCCCGTGCCACCAGCTCCCCGGCATTCCCGTGTATCGAGATAACGTCTCGTTATGTGATACTGGGGGTTGCGGTTCATGGTCCCGACTACCAGAGTGCTCTGTGGAAGCGGCGAGCAGCCCGGCTGGTCACCGGTTTCGCGGGCACGTCTCACCCAGTGAGACGCGCCTTCGTGGGCAGATCACCCACGGCACGGCAACGGGGCCGTCCCGACACAGCGTATGGAAGGTTGGGCCCCGGTATGGCAGCTCCAGCACTGGTGATGCTTGCGCCTGGCAGCAGTAGCCCGGCAGTCACTTCGGTGGCTCACCGGCTGCGCCGCGAGCTGCAGACGCTCCGCCCCGAGATCGGGGTCCAGATCGCCTTCCTCGACCACTGCCCTCCCACGGTCTCCCAGGTCGTGTCTCAGCTGGTGAGCCGAGGCCACGAGGAAGTCGTCCTCGTGCCGCTGCGGCTGAGCCAGGCCACCAGTGACAGCCCAGACCTGACCGGGCTGCTGCAGCGAGTGCAGGCCGCTCACCCGACGACCACCTTCGCCCTGGCCCAGCCGGTGGGGCCAGCGGCCAGCCTGCTCTCCGTGGTGGACAGCCGGCTCCGCTCTGCGCTGACCCAGTCACGGACCTTGGAGCTCGACGGGCTGGTGCTGTGCACCGAGGGTGCCGCCGACGTACGCGGCAACGCCCTGGTCGCCCGCCGGGTCCGGCAGTGGTCGAGCCACCACAGGCTCCCCTGCGCCACGGCAGTGGCCGACGGCTCAGGCACCAGCATCAGCCAGGCGATCGCCTCGCTGCGAGCCCAGGGCCGGCGCCACATCGCGGTCGGGGCCTTCTTCCTGGCCCCCGACGAGGCCTACCAGGCCCAGGCCCAGATGGCCCGCCGGTTCGGCGCGGTCGCGGTCGCCGACCCGATCGGCGCCGACCGAGAGCTCGTCGACCTGGTCCTGGCCCGGTACGTGGTCTCCGCCATGGAGCTGCTCCACTTCGCCGAGGAGGACCAGGCGAGCGCCGTCTCCTGACGGCTGGCTCAGCCGGCCGCCACCCGGCCTGGTTCCCCAGCCACGTCGAAGTCAGTGACCAGGAATCCGGGGTGGACCCTCAGTCCTGGCTTCACCCACAGCGCTCAGTGGCTCCCGCTTCGGCGTGGGCACTGGCGGTACGGCGTCCCGGCAGAACCCGGCCCGGGTCAGTCTGCACGGTTCTGCCCCCAGCGCTTGGGACTCATCCGGCTGGGCTGGACTCGCGGCGGCTCGCCCGGCATCGCGGGGTGCTCCGGTGGGTACGGCATCTCCCCCTGTCCTCGGGCCAGGTCCCGGGCGTACCAGTCGAGCGCGGTCTGCAGCGGCTGCGGCGTCGACTCCTCCAGCGCCTGCCACGGGTCACCGTGCTGGGCGAACCGGGCCGGCAGGGTGACCACCGTGAAGTCGTCGGGCTCGGCATCGGGCACCTCGTCCCAGGTGAGAGGAGCCGAGACCCGGGCCTGCGGTACGGGCCGGACCGAGTACGCCGAGGCCATCAGCCGGTCGCGGGCCATCTGGTTGAAGTCGACGAAGACCCGCTGCCCACGCTCCTCCTTCCACCAGGCGGTGGTCACGGTGCCTGGTAGCCGGCGCTCCAGCTCGCGCCCGACCGCGATCGCCGCGTGGCGGGCGTCGATGAACGAAGCCGGCTCGACCCGTGCGAAGACGTGCAGGCCCCGCCCGCCCGAGGTCTTGCAGAAGCCCTCCAGGCCGGCCTCGACCAGCACCTCCCGCAGCACCAGGGCCGCCTGCCGGGTCTGCTGCCAGGTCACGCCCGGCTGCGGGTCCAGGTCCAGCCGAAGCTGGTCGACCAGGTCCGTGTCGGGCAGCCGGACCGGCCAGGGGTGGAAGCGCAGGGTGCCCAGGTTCAGCATCCAGCAGATCGTGGCCAGGTCGGCCGGGGCGACCTCGGTTGCACGCCGGCCTGCAGGGTGACGGCGGGTTCTGCCATAGGCGCTAGCGTAGGTCCAGTCGGCTCTGAGGAGGGTGGATGACAGAGGCACCAGGACCGGTTCAGGTGGTCAAGACTGAGCAGGAGTGGCGCGAGCAGCTGAGCTCGCTGGAGTACCACGTGCTGAGAGAGGCCGGTACCGAGCGCCCCGGCACCGGTGAGTACGAGCACACCACGACCGAAGGGGTGTACCACTGCCGGGCCTGCGACGCCGAGCTCTTCCGCTCCGACCAGAAGTTCGCCAGCCACTGCGGCTGGCCAGCCTTCTGGGGCCCGGCCGCAGCCGACCGCGTGGTCTACCGCGAGGACCGTTCCCTGGGCCAGGTCCGGACCGAGGTCCGCTGCGCCTCGTGCGACTCGCACCTCGGCCACGTCTTCCACGGCGAGGGCTACGACACGCCGACCGACAACCGGTTCTGCATCAACTCGGTCTGCCTGCGGCTCCGCCCGGCCAGGTGACGGGCGCCCCCGACGCCCCCTCGAGCGCATCATCACCCGCACGGCGAGCCTTCAAGACCTGGGCGGCCGTGTCCGTAGGCTGCCAGGGTGACCTCATCGACTCAGCCGAACCTGCCACCTGGCTTCCGGCAGGTGGTCGCCGACGTGCGCTCGGCACCCTGGCGCCCGGAGGTGCTGATTGAGGAGATGCCGTCACCGCAGCGGATCGCCCCGTACTCGGTTGCTCTGGGGGCCGACGTAGTGACCAGCAGTCACGAAGAGCTGGGCTCGGGGCGCCTGGTGCTGCTGCACGACCCCTCTGGCAACGAGGCCTGGGACGGCACGTACCGCTGCGTCACCTTCTCCAAGGCCGAGGTCGAGCCGGAGATGGTCCGGGACCCGCTGCTGGCCGAGGTCGGCTGGAGCTGGCTGACCGATGCCCTGGCCACCCACGGCGCCGACTACCGAGCGGTCAGCGGGACGGTCTCGGCCGTGATCTCAACCCCTTTTGGTGAGCTGGCCGGCGACCCCGGCTCAGCCGAGGTCGAGATCCGGGCCTCGTGGACCCCTGACCTGAGCCAGCCCGGAGCGGTCCAGGCCCACCTGTCGGCCTGGCAGGACCTGCTCTGCATGACTTCCGGACTGCCACCGGTGCCGCCGGGAGTGGTGCCGATCCTCGCCAAGCGGTCCCGCCGATGAGGGAGACTGAGACCGCCGAGCCGTCAGACGTCCCGGTCCGGTCACGTCCGCTCAGCGGAGTCCCCGAGGTCGTCAGCACCCCGCAGCAGCTGCGGGCGCTGGCCGACCGGCTGGCGGCCGGGAGCGGGCCGGTGGCGGTGGACACTGAACGGGCCCAGAGCTTCCGCTACACCGGCCGGGCCTACCTGCTGCAGCTGGCGCGGACCGGGTGCGGGATCGCGCTGGTCGATCCCCTGGGCCTCACCGAGCCGGACCTGCGGCTGCTGCGGGCGGCGATCATCGGTGCGGAGTGGATCATCCACGCGGCCACCCAGGACCTGCCCTGCCTGGCCGAGCTGGGGCTGCTGCCGCAGCAGCTCTTCGACACCGAGCTGGCGGCCCGCCTGCTCGGATACCCGCGGGTGGCGCTGGGAACGCTGACCGAGTCACTGCTGGGGGTCCGGCTGCTCAAGAAGCACAGCGCCGCCGACTGGTCGAAGCGGCCACTGCCACCCGACTGGCTGGCGTACGCGGCCCTCGACGTGGAGCTGCTCGGGCAGCTGCGCGATCGGCTCGCAGCCGAGCTGGAGTCGACCGGCAAGGCCGCCTGGGCCTCCCAGGAGTTCGAGTACCTGGTAGCCCAGGCCGGGCTCCCGGCCACGGCCCGACCAGATCCCTGGCGCCGGCTGTCCGGCATCCACACGGTACGGACACCGCTGGGGATGGCCGTCGCGCGAGAGCTGTGGACCGAGCGGGACCGGATTGCCCGCGAGCTGGACCGGGCACCCAGCCGGCTGCTGGGCGACGAGGGGATCGTCACCCTGGCCGGGCAGATCAAGCGGCTGCCGGCCCGTGTCGACCGCTCGGTGCTCCGGGCGATCCCGCGGTTCAACCGGCGCGAGGCCCGCCGCTACGAGTCCGCCTGGCTGGAGGCGGCGCAGCGCGCCCTGGCCCTGCCGCGATCCCAGTGGCCCGCTACGACGGTCCCCTCCGAGGGCCCGCCACCCCCGCGGACCTGGCCGAACCGCGACCCGGCAGCGGCTGCCCGGTGGGAGCGTGTCCGGCCCGAGCTGGTGCGGCTCGCCGAGCAGCACGGGCTGCCGGTGGAGAACCTGGTCACCCCTGACTCCTTGCGCCGGCTGCTGTGGCAGCCCGTCGGCAGCAGCCCTGCCGAGCTGGACGCTCAGCTGGCGGGCTACGGACTTCGCCCCTGGCAGCGCGAGCTCGTGGTACCGGTGGTCGTGGCAGCCCTGGAAGAGCCGTCAACCTGATCGTCGGCTGAGGCGTCTACCTACCGATGTGCACAGACTCGAGGAGGAACCAGGTGATGGGACGACTCGGAGCGGCCGCGGTGGTGGCGGCAGTGACGCTGACAGGCTGCGGCCAGACGGTAGCGGCAGGCCCGGGCACTGCGGTGCCCTCGGCGCCACTGGCTCGGGCCAGCAGCTCGGTGACGCTGCCCGGTGCGCTGTCACAGAGCCCGGCCGACCTGCCCAGCGAGGCGCCCGCCAGCGGCCCGGCCGGCTGCACGGGAACCCCGAGCCGTGCCGGCTCGCTGGCACCGGGAGCACAGTCAGTGCGGCTGTGCGACGCTAGCGGTCAGGGGCTTGGCCTGAGCGCGCCCCAGGACCTGCTGACCAGCAGCACCGATGCCGTAGTCGCGGCCTTCAACGCACTGCCCGCCGCCACCGGGCAGGAGACCTGCACCACCGACATCGCCGGCACCTACCGGCTAGAGATCCGCTACGTAGACCAGACCGTGACCCTGGACGGGCAGGCCTTTGGCTGCCGCACGATCGGCGGCAGGCTCGGCTCCGACAAGGTGCTGGCCGCCTTCAGCAAAGCCCTGCTGGAGCAGCGCGGCACGACCAGGCCGAGCGGCTCGGCCCACGTCAGCCCCTCCTGCCGGGCCAGCTGGGTGCCGGCCCGGGTCGCAGATGCCACCGGTGCCTGGCTCTGCTCTGGCCTGGGGCAGGTGGTCGGTGAGATCAGCGCCGCGGACTGGTCGGTGATCGGCCCCGACCTTCAGACGGGTCTCAGGCCCGGCACGCCGTCGGGCTCCTGCACCGGACCGTCAGCCTCGCTGCTGGTCCGTGACGGCTACGGCAGTGTCCGTGAGCTGCAGCTGCAGTGCGGTGGCTGGGTGACCCAGGACGCCGACGGCCAGAGCCAGAGCTGGACCCCGGGCCCGCAGGCCCAGCCCCTGATGAAGGCCTGGCTGGAAAAGGTCTGAGGCTGCCAGTGGGGGTCGCAGCGGTCCGGCCCCCACGGCGCCAGGGGGCTCAGTGGGCGACGGTCGCCCAGCGGCTGGTGACCGTCTCCGTCACCGTACGGGCGACCTGCTGCGCGGTCAGCCCTGCCGCCTCCAGAACCTGCTCGCGGCTGCCGTGGGCCCAGAACTGCTTGCCCAGGCCGAACTGCCGCAGGGGCACCGACTGGCCGGCCTGCTCCAGGGCGTAGCCGAGCTGGGCTCCTAGCCCGGAGCCGACCACGCCGTCCTCAATGCTGACCACGAGCTCGTGGTCAGCAGCCATCTCCACCAGGGCGGGGTTCACCGGGAGGGCCCAGACCGGGTCCACCACGGTTGCCCCGATCCCCTGCTGCTCCAAGCGAGCGGCCACCTCCAGGGCCAGACCCACCAGCTGGCCGTACCCCACCACGAGGACCGGAGCCCCCGGGGCGGCCGCCAGGACGTCGATCCCGTCCACGCTGCGCAGAGCGGGGATCTCGTCGGGCACCGGGTCGCGGGAGTACCGCACCACCGACGGGCCGTCCTCAATCTGGACGGCGGTCTGCAGCGCCTGGCGCAGCCGCTGGGCGTCCCGGGGCGAGCACAGGCTCAGACCGGGCACACCGCAGAGCAGCGCCAGGTCCCAGACCCCGTGATGGCTGGGGCCGTCCGGACCGGTGACCCCGGCCCGGTCGAGCACCAGGGTGACCGGGAGCCCGTGCAGGGCGACATCCATCAGGACCTGGTCGAAGGCCCGGTTGGCAAAGGTGGCGTAGACCGCGAACACCGGGTGCAGGCCGCTGGTGGCTAGCCCGGCGGCGCAGGTCACGGCGTGCTGCTCGGCGATCCCGACGTCGAAGGTCCGGCTCGGGAAGGTGGTCTGGAACGCACCCAGGCCGACCGGGTGCAGCATCGCGGCCGTCAGGGCCACGATCCGCGGGTCGGCGGCGCCGAGGCGGACCATCTCGTCGGCGAAGATGTCGGTCCACGAGGTCGCCTGCTGGGAGGCCAGCGGCTCACCGGTCAGCTCGTTGATCTGGCCCACCGAGTGGAAGGCGTCCTCGGCGTTGTCCTCGGCGGCCTTGAAACCACGTCCCTTGACCGTCAGGCAGTGCACGATCACCGGCCCGCCGTAGCCCTTGGCCTGGGTGAGGGCGGTCTCCAGAGCCGCCAGGTCGTGGCCGTCGATCGGCCCGATGTACTTCAGCCCCAGGTCCGAGAACAGTCCTTGGGGTGCGAGAACGTCCTTGATCCCGGTCTTCAGCCCGTGCAGCAGCTCGTACGCGGGGCGACCGACCACCGGGGCGCTGGAGACGGCGTCCTTGACGATCCGCAGTGCCTGCTCGTACCGCTTGTCGGTTCGCATCGCCGACAGGTGGTTGGCCAAGCCGCCCACTGTGGGGGTGTACGAGCGGCCGTTGTCGTTGACGACGACCACGATCGGGAGGTCTGGCTCGTCGGCGATGTTGTTCAGCGCCTCCCAGGCCATGCCTCCGGTGAGCGCGCCGTCGCCCACCACCACGCCGACCGTACACTGCTCGCCCCGGAGCCGAAAGCCCTTCGCCATCCCGTCGGCCCACGACAGCGCCGCCGAGGCGTGCGAGCTCTCCACCCAGTCGTGCTCGGACTCGACCCGCGACGGGTACCCCGACAGGCCCCCTGCCTGGCGCAAGGTCGCGAAGTCCTCCCGGCGGCCGGTCAGGAGCTTGTGTACGTAGCTCTGGTGGCCGGTGTCGAAGATGATCGGGTCCCGCGGCGAGTCGAGCACCCGGTGCAGGGCGATGGTGAGCTCCACCACCCCCAGGTTCGGCCCGAGGTGGCCACCAGTACGGCTGACGCTGGAGATCAGAAAGGCCCGGATCTCGCTCGCCAGCTCGGTGAGCTGACCACGACTGAGGTCACGCAGGTCCGCGGGAGAACCGATCCGGTCGAGCAGGGGCATAGTCGCGAGTCTATGGTCTGCCCGCCGCTTGGTGGCCCGGTTGCCAGCAACCCGCAGCCTGTGGTCGGACTCGCGCCCCTGGGACTGACGACTCCGGTCGTACGCGCGCCCTCAGAGCCGCCGGATGAAGACCTGTCCCCGCAGCGACTCCTCCAGCGCCACGGCCCGCCAGGCCCGGACCAGCCGGGCCGTCTCCCAGGACACCCAAGAACTCGCCGCCCGTACCGAGGTCGGCGGTCTGGGCGATCGCGTTCATCACCGACTCCCACTAGGTGAGCACCAGACTCGTCGCTGGGTCGGCCGGACCGGAGTGTGCTGAGACAGTGCCCGGCTGAGTCACTCAACGCGGTAGAGCGGGTCCACCACGCCACGAAAAAGCCGCCATCAAGGGACGTGACACGCCGGGGCCGTACTCCACTACAGCAACCGAAAACACCACTGCCACCTCGGTAGGAAGACGCCACGCCAGCACCGCCCAGCATATACCAAAACCTGTCCACGAAGCAACCAGCGTCCCAAACCCGAGGCCGCCTAGCCCGATATTCACTTCGAAGGGTCAACCTCAACCCCCCACAGCTCCACGCACGAGCCAATAGCACCCCAGCAGGACATCACTCGGTGATGAGTCGCTGTCCGCGCAGAATGGCTCGGGTGAGTCCGACCAGTGGGATTGCGGCCAGGTTGTCGGTGGTGAACCACTGGACGGAATCGCTCAGCGGGCCGGCCAGCGCGGCCGCGAAGACCGAGCCGACGATGGCAAGCTCATCCCCGTTGGGGTAGGTAATCCGGTACTCAGGGCCCCCGTACACGTCCACGAGACTCAGCCCGTCGACCTCGATCCCGACCTCAGCGGCCTTGCGCCGTACGCCGTCCCACGGGCTCTCATCGAGGTGCAACGTCCCGCCGATGAGCCCCCAGGCGCCGAATCCGTCGTGCTGGCGCAGCAGGATTCTCCCCTCCCCGTCCCCGGGCAGGACCGAGACCGCGGGCATGATGAGCACTCTGCTGCCGACAGCGGCGCGCAGCTGGAGTAGATAGGCTGAGCCGCTCATTTGACGAATGCTACTGCACAGGCGGGACCGCGAGCCCTCAGGCCCGGTTGACCTGACCTGCCAGTGACCCAGCCCTGGCCAGATGAACTGCCCCGGTGAGTCCGGGGACTTAGCCTCGCTTTCGTGGTGGTGAAGGTGGCGGGTTGCCCTGAGAAAGTGCTCCTGTGATGGCTGCCCCTTGTACTGGACGTCCTTACTCACCAGCGGCGGGAATCAATCATCTAGGCTGTCGAGATGCTCTGCCTGCTCTCCCCCGCCAAGTCCCTCGACCTGGACTCACCGCTGACGACAACGCTGCACACCGAGCCTCGGCTACTGACCCAGACCGCCGCCCTGGCCGAGCGGCTACGGTCACTGTCGGCCGGGCAGCTGCGAGAGCTGATGGGGATCTCGAACGAGCTGGCCGAGCTCAACGCGCGCCGGTACGCCGACTTCACCCTGCCCCAGCCCGGCACCGCCCGGCCAGCGGTGCTGACCTTCGACGGGGACGTGTACCGGGGGCTGCGGGCCCGGGAGCGATTCTGTGAGGCCGACCTGGAGCAGGCCCAGCAGACACTGCGGATCCTGTCGGGGCTGTACGGACTGCTGCGGCCGCTGGACCGGATCCAGCCCTACCGGCTGGAGATGGGGACAAGGCTGACCACCGACCAGGGCCGTGGTCTGTACCCGTTCTGGAGCGAGCCGGTGAGCGAGCTGCTGGCCGCCGACCTGGAGGCCTCCCCCGGCGAGCCGGTGGTGGTCAACCTGGCCTCGACCGAGTACGCCCGGGTGGTCGACACCGCCCGGCTGCCCGGCCGGGTGGTCTCACCCCGGTTCGAGGACCCGGACCGCAGCGGTCGCTACCGGGTGGTCTCGTTCTTGGCCAAGCGGGCCCGCGGCGAGATGGCGGCCTGGCTGGTGCAGCAGCGGGTCGAGTCGACCGACCGGCTACGGGACTTCGCCACCGCTGGCTACCGCTACCACCCAGACTCGTCCACGCCCGAGGTCCCAGTCTTCCGGCGCCAGGCAGACCCGGCCGGCTAGGCCCAGAGCCACGAGTAGACCCACCAGCCGAACTGGGCCACAGTCGCCACCACCGCGGCCGCCACCAGCCAGCGCCGCAGCCGCCCCATCCCGTCGTGCCCACCGGGGTCGGTCACCAGGGCGGCCACGACCAGCAGCGCGGCGAAGAGCAGGGCCGGCCACAGTGCCACCAGCTCGATCCCGAGCTGCACCGAGACCAGCGCTCCGGCCACCACCAGCCCCCAGAACCCGCTCCCCAGGCGGAGCGCGTAGCTGGTCCAGCCGAGCGCCGCGACGGTGGCGAGGATCCAGACCAGGATTCCCAGCACCAGGCCGCACAGACCGCTCTGGTCGGCCCGGCAGGCCCCGGTGGCGCCGACCAGCGGCCAGAGCACCGCCAGCAGCACTCCACCCACCAGGCCGGCCGCGACCACCGCGAGCACCGCATAGGCGACCCGGGCACCCCGGTTCGGGGAGTCCGCGATCCGCATCGACACCATGGCGTCGAGGATCTCACGTCCGCCCGCACCGGATCACTACCGTGGGCGACATGCCTGAACCCGCCGACGACATCGTCTGCCGGCTGCTGGACGGCCGGATCGACGCCCACGTCGTGGCCCGGACCGAGACCGCAGTGGCCTTCCTCGACCACCGCCCGCTCTTTCGAGGCCACACCCTGGTCTGCCCGGTGCAGCACGTGCTCACCCTGCCGCAGCTGCCCGCCGACCAGGTGGCCGGCCTCTTCGGCCTGGTCCAGCGGGTTTCCCAGGCGATGGTGGATGCTCTGGGCGCCCAGGGCAGCTTCGTCGGGATCAACAACACCGTCTCGCAGTCGGTCCAGCACCTCCACGTCCATGTCGTGCCTCGCACCAAGGGCGACGGTCTGCGGGGCTTCTTCTGGCCCCGCACGACCTATCGCGACGGTGAGATCGAGGCGTACGCCACCCTGCTGCGGGAGGTGCTGGCCAGCTGACCGCTACGACGCCAGCAGCGAGCGCAGCACGTACGGCATGATGCCGCCGTTGCGGTAGTAGTCCGCCTCGCCGGGGGTGTCGATCCGGACCACGGCCTGGAACTCCACCGGGGCGGCTGCGCCGCTGGCCCGTACGGTCACGGTCCTCGGGGTGGTGCCTGCGTTCAGCTCGGTGATCCCCGTGACCTCGAAGGTCTCCTCACCGGTCAGGCCCAGCAACTCGGCGTTCTGGCCGTCGGTGTACTGCAGGGGCAGCACGCCCATCCCGATCAGGTTGGAGCGGTGGATCCGCTCGTACGACTCGGCGATCACGACCTTCACCCCGAGCAGAGCGGTCCCCTTGGCGGCCCAGTCCCGAGACGACCCGGAGCCGTACTCCTTGCCGGCCAGGACCACCAGCGGCACTCCCGCCTGCTGGTAGTGCTGGGAGGCCTCGTACACGCTGACGACGGGCCCTTCCGGCTGGGTGAAGTCCCGAGTCACCCCACCCTCAGTGCCCGGCGCCAGCTGGTTGCGGAGCCGGATGTTGGCGAAAGTGCCACGGATCATCACCTCGTGGTTGCCGCGGCGGGAGCCGTACGAGTTGAAGTCGGCCTGGGCCACCTGGTGCTCGGTCAGGTACAGACCCGCGGGGCTGTCGGCCTTGATCGAGCCGGCAGGCGAGATGTGGTCGGTGGTGACTGAGTCTCCCAGCTTCAGCAGCACCCGGGCCCCGCTGACATCGGTGACCGGCTCCGGGTGCAGCAGCATCCCCTCGAAGTACGGGGGCTTGCGCGCGTAGGTCGACTCCGGGTCCCACTCGAAGATCTCCCCGGCTGGGGTGGGCAGCCCCTGCCAGGTGCTGTCGCCCGCGAAGACGTCGGCGTAGCGCTGGGCGAACATGTCCGCCCCGATCGCTGTCGAGACCACCTCGTCGATCTCTTGCTGGGTAGGCCAGATGTCGGCCAGGAAGACCTCCTGGCCGTCCTTGCCGGTCCCCAGCGGCTCGGTGGCCAGGTCGATGTCCATGGTCCCGGCCAGGGCGTACGCGATCACCAGCGGCGGCGAGGCGAGGTAGTTCATCTTGACGTCGGGCGAGATCCGGCCCTCGAAGTTCCGGTTCCCCGACAGCACCGCGGTCACCGCCAGGTCGTGGTCGTTGACGGCCTGCGAGACCTCCGGGACCAGCGGCCCGGAGTTACCGATGCAGGTGGTGCAGCCGTAGCCGACCAGGTCGAAGCCGAGGGCCGAGAGGTCCTGGTCGAGCCCGGCCCGACGGTAGTAATCAGTGACCACCTGCGAGCCAGGGGCCAGCGTGGTCTTGACCCAGGGCTTGCGGGTCAGCCCCAGCTGGTTCGCCTTGCGAGCGACCAGGCCGGCACCGAGCATCACGCTGGGGTTGGACGTGTTGGTGCAGGAGGTGATCGCCGCCACTGTGACCGCGCCGTGGCCCAGGTCGAAGGAGGTCCCGTCGGCCAGGGTCACCGGCACCGAGCGCTGCGGGTCGGCGGTGTACGCGGGCAGGGCCTCGGCGAAGGCCTGCTTCGCAGAGGAGAGCACGATCCGGTCCTGAGGCCGCTTCGGGCCGGCGATGCTGGGCACCACCGTGGCCAGGTCGAGCTCCAGGTACTCGGAGTACACCGGCTCGTGGCTGTCGTCGTGCCACAGCCCCTGGGCCTTGGTGTAGGTCTCGACCAGCGCCAGCTGCCGCTCGTCACGGCCGGTGAGGCGCAGGTAGTCGATGGTCTGCTGGTCAACCGGGAAGAGGGCGACTGTGGAGCCGTACTCCGGGGACATGTTGCCGATCGTGGCGCGGTTCGCCAGCGGCACCTGGGAGACTCCGGGGCCGTAGAACTCGACGAACTTGCCGACCACCTGGTGCTGGCGCAGCATCTCGGTGATGGTGAGCACCAGGTCGGTGGCCGTCGTGCCTTCGGGAAGCCGGCCGGAGAGCTTGAAGCCGACCACCCGGGGGATCAGCATCGAGACTGGCTGGCCGAGCATCGCGGCCTCTGCCTCAATCCCGCCGACGCCCCAGCCGACCACACCGAGTCCGTTGACCATGGTGGTGTGGGAGTCGGTGCCCACGCAGGTGTCGGGGTAGGCCTGCAGCACGTCCCCGCTGGACCGGGCGAAGACCACGCGGGCAAGGTGCTCGATGTTCACCTGGTGCACGATGCCGGTGCCAGGCGGCACCACCTTGAAGTCGTCGAAGGCGGTCTGCCCCCAGCGCAGGAACTGGTACCGCTCCCGATTGCGCTGGTACTCGAGCTCGACGTTGCGCTGGAAGGCGTCGCTGCGGCCGAAGACGTCCGCCACCACAGAGTGGTCGATGACCAGCTCGGCCGGCGACAGCGGGTTGACCTTGGCCGGGTTGCCTCCCAGGTCGGCGACTGCCTCCCGCATCGTGGCCAGGTCCACCACGCACGGCACCCCAGTGAAGTCCTGCATGATCACCCGGGCCGGGGTGAACTGGATCTCCCGGTCCGGCTCGGCGCCCGCGTCCCAGGAGCCCAGAGCGCGGATGTCGTCGGCGGTGATGTTGGCGCCGTCCTCGGTCCGCAGCAGGTTCTCCAGCAGCACCTTGAGGCTGTACGGGAGCTTCTCCTGCCCCGGCACGGCGTCGACTCGGAAGACCTCGTACGAGGTCCCGCCAACACTGAGCGTGGACCGGGCTCCGAAGCTGTTGACACTCATCTGGTCGCTCCTCCAGCGTTGCGGACGGGCCTCCCCGCCCGAGTATCTTGACGTCAAGTTACCACGTCCGGCTGCCGATTCTGCCGGCTCACGCCAGTCTGCCAACACCAGGCCCTCACCGCGCCCGATCCCGCCAGCTTCGCCCACTCAGACCCAGCAGCGAGCCGGCAGCACCGTGGGTCGCCCGCGTGCCTGGGGAGCTCGCTCACCCCGAAGCGTCAGGTGGCTGCCCAGATCGACCCGCGCACCTGGTCAGCCAGGATCTGAGCGAGCAGGCCTGAGGCGCCCTCACCAGAAAGACCCCTGACCCCCGAGCCTCCTTGTGCAGTCCGGTCTCACTGAGTTATACTTTTCTTACTAGTTCAACTTGAAGGAGATGGAAACTATGTCCGAGGGCACCCCTCTGCCTCCGGTCGAGGGCCGCTTTGCTGCCACCTTGACCATCGGCCCAAAAGGCCAGATCGTGATCCCCAAGGGAGCCCGCGACCTGTTCGGCTTCCGACCCGGCGACCAGGTCCTGCTGCTCGCCGACGTTGCCGGCGGGATCGCGATCCTGCCGGCTAGCGCGCTGGCCGAGATGATGGCGAATACTCCCCCTGCCTCCCCGGACCCGCGATGACTGCGGTCGTCTGCCGGGAGGTCCGCCGCTTCTTTGGCGAGGTTCATGCCCTGGACGGGATCGACCTGGCCATTGAGAAGCACCAGGTCTTCGGCATCCTCGGTCCCAACGGCTCGGGCAAGACGACGCTGCTGAACCAGCTCCAGGGGCTTGACCGGCCCACGTCCGGGTCGGTCGAGGTGCTCGGGCTGGACCCGGCCCGCCAGCGCGAGGAGCTCGCTGCCCGGATGGGCAGCCAGCTCCAGGAGTCCACGATCATTCCCCGGCTGACCGTGATCGAGGCGCTACGGACCTTTGCGTCGTTCTACGAGAAGACCCGCGACCTGGGCGCCCTGCTGGCCGAGCTGGGCCTCAGCTCCAAGGCTGGCTCACGGGTCGAGAAGCTCTCCGGCGGGCAGCGGCAGCGGGTGTTCATTGCGCTCGCCCTGCTGCACGACCCGGAGCTGCTGTTCTTCGACGAGCTCACCTCGGCCGTCGACCCTCAGGCACGGCTGGCGATCTGGGACATTCTGCGCTCGATCCGGGACCAGGGCCGGACCATCATCCTCACGACCCACTCCATGGCCGAGGCCCAGGCCCTGTGCGACCGGATCGCGATCATGGACGCGGGCAGGATGATCGCCGAGGGGACCGCGGACGAGCTGATCGCGGCCCACGCGGGAGGCTCCAGCCTGCGGCTTGAGACTGCTCAGCCGGTCGAGCCCGACTCGCTGCTCGGGATCAAGGGCGTCGACCAGGCCAGCCGCGAGGGCGCGACGCTGGTCGTCACCGGCCACGGGCAGTTCGCGCCGGCAGTGATGGCCCGACTGGCCACTGACGGAGTCGAGGTCACCCAGATGAGCCTTCAGGAGGCCACGCTCGAGGATGTCTTCCTCGCGCTCACTGGCCGGCAGATGCGGGAAGGAGACTGAGGTGCGAGGGTACCGAGAGCTGACGCTGGCGTTCTTCCGCTCGCAGGTCCGCGAGCCGGTCGCCTTCTTCTTCATCATGGTCTTCTCGCCCGTGGTGATGCTGGTGCTCGGCCTGATCTTCGGCAACGACCCCCAGCCCCAGTTCGGGATGCATGGCTTCGTGGACCAGATGACCCCCGGGCTCACCGTGATCGCGATCGTGATCACCGGCGTGATGCTGGTTCCCCAGAACCAGCTCCTGCTGCGCTCCTCGGGAGCCCTGACCCGGCTGCGGATCACCCCGCTCAAGCCTCGCACCTACGTCGCGGCCGACCTCACGGTGCAGTTCTGTCTCGGTCTGGTCGGAGCGCTCGCGACACCGCTGGTCGGCATTCTCGTCTTCGGGGTGGGCTGGCCGCGCCAGGTCCAGCTGGTCCTGGCTGCCCTGGCGCTGGGGCTGGTCGCGATGCTCGCCCTCGGCTACACGCTGGCCGCGCTCTACCCGAGCGTCGCCGCCGCCACGGGGATCGGAAACGGCCTGATGATCATCTTGATGATGACCTCCGGGGCCTTCATCCCCACCGCCGTGCTGCCGGACGGGGTCCGGACCGCAGTGGCCTTCTCCCCGGTCTACCACCTAGCCGAGCTCGTCCGGACGAGCTGGCAGGGCCAGCCCTGGCCCTGGCTGTCCGTGGTGGTCCTGGTGGGCTGCACCCTGGTCTTCGGTGCCCTGGGCACATGGCGCTTCCGCTGGGACCGGACCAGGTAGCCACTCGGCAGTGACTGCCCGGCGACGGTTGCTCGCCGCAGAATGCCGAAGGCCGGCCGTCCCGAAGGACGGCCGGCCTCGCCTGAGCCGCAGAGGCTAGCTCAGTTGCCGCGGTTCTGCAGAGCCTCCTGGACCTGCACGAACACGCCCCTGACCTCCTTGCCGAACAGACTCACGGCGGCGATGATCACGGCCGCGATCAGAGCGACCAGCAGGCCGTACTCAACCGCAGTCGCACCCTTCGCAGCCTTCCCCAGCCGCTGCCCCGCGTAGAACATCGCAGTAGTCACGTAAGCCGAAATAGCGTTCATGTGCTCATCCCTTTCCATCGGTACCGCCCTCAATCACGACCAGCGGTACTCCCCCGGCTCCTCCCCTCGAAGGGCCTGAAACAAGAATTATCCCGGCCTGGCCACCACCGCTACTTCCATGAGATCCCCCTCACCTGGCTCAACGCAACGGGCCGGCCGTCCCGAAGGACGACCGACCCGCCTGAGCCGCAGAGGCTAGCTCACTTGCCGCGGTTCTTCAGAGCCTCCTGGACCTGCACGAACACGGCCCTGACCTCCGTGCCGAAGGCGGTCACTGCGGCGATGATCACGGCCGCGATCAGAGCGACCAGCAGGCCGTACTCAACCGCAGTCGCACCCTTCGCAGCCTTCCCCAGCCGCTGCCCCGCGTAGAACATCGCAGTAGTCACGTAAGCCGAAATAGCGTTCATGTGCTCATCCCTTTCCATCGGTACCGCCCTCAATCACGACCAGCGGTACTCCCCCGGCTCCTCCCCTCGAAGGGCCTGCAACAACACTGGTTCAAGACCAGGACCAGCGCAACTAGAATGAAGCCTTCCTCATCACGCCCAACCACCAGCCACAACTCGTAACGAGTCACCAGGTCGTGCTCGTCCCCAAAGCAGCAGGCCGGCCGTCCCGAAGGACGACCGGCCCGCCTGAGCCGCAGAGGCTAGCTCAGTTGCCGCGGTTCTCCATGGCCTTCTGGACCTGCACGAACACGGCCTTGACCTCCGTGCCGAAGGCGGTCACTGCGGCGATGATCACGGCCGCGATCAGAGCGACCAGCAGGCCGTACTCAACCGCAGTCGCACCCTTCGCAGCCTTCCCCAGCCGCTGCCCCGCGTAGAACATCGCAGTAGTCACGTAAGCCGAAATAGCGTTCATGTGCTCATCCCTTTCCATCGGTACCGCCCTCAATCACGACCAGCGGTACTCCCCCGGCTCCTCCCCTCGAAGGGCCTGAAACAACACTGCCCCGCCCTGGTCCAGACCTCAAGATCCGTGAGAGGCATCTCATGTGCACTTTCACCGAAGGTGCGCTACGCACTCCACATGCTGAGTCATCGGGAAAAGGTCAAAGGCGCGGACCTGCTCGATCTGGTAACCGTGACTGACAAAAGCCGCCAGGTCCCGAGACAGGGCGGCTGGGTCGCAGGCGACGTAGGCCACCTGGTTGGGCCGGCGGGCCGTGATCGCGGCCACCACCTCGCGGCCGCACCCGGCCCGCGGCGGGTCCAGGACCACGAGGTCGACCCGGTGCGGCCAGCGGCGCAGCACCCGCTCGACTCGTCCCTGCTCTACCCGGGCTGCCGGGACGTTGCGCCGGGCCAGAGCCACCGCACTCCGCGACCACTCGACTGCCCTGACCGAGGCCCCGCAGGCGACCAGCATCTGCGCGAACAGACCCACACCGCAGTAGAGGTCCCAGGCCGTCTGGCCAGCAGTCGGGACGAGCATGTCACGGACTGCGGCCACGAGGGTCTCAGCGGCCGCTGGGTGCACCTGCCAGAACCCGTCTGGCTCGACCTCGAAGACCGTGCCGCCAGCGGTCTCCCGGAGCCGGTCTGGGCCAGCCACCCGCTGCCCACCCACGAGCACCGCTCCGCCCACCCCGGCCTGGACTACCTCGGCCCCTGGCGAGGTCTTGGCCAGGACGGCGGGCGGGACCGGGCGCAGCCCCGGGTGGGCGATCCGGCAGCCGGCGCTGGGCAGCTCGACCAGGGCGTGGTCGCGGTGACGCCTCAGGCCGAGCCGGTGCTCCGCGGTGACCTGGTACCGCATCCGGGTTCGCCAGCCGGCCCCGGTCTCCCCGGGCACCGCCTCGACCTCGCCGTCCCAGTGGTACCCGGCTAGCCGGAGCAGCTGCTCGGCGACTACGGCGGTCTTGAGCTCGCGCTGCAGCGTTAGTGAGGCGTGCTGGAAGTCGCAGCCGCCGCAGCCTCCCGGTCCGGCCACCGGGCAGGACGGAGCGATCCGCTGCGGGTGGGCACCGAGAACGGCGACCGCGTCGCCGTAGCCGTACCGGGAGCGCGACCCGGTGACCTCCACCTCAACCACCTCCCCGGGCAGAGCGTGCCGGACGAAGAGCACGCGCCCGTCGACCCGGACCACGCAGTGCCCGCCGTGGGCGACCGGACCGACCTGAGCTGGCCCGACCCGCTCGCCCACCTGCCAGCTCATCGGGGGCTGCTCCGGTCGACGACCCCGGTCCCCGTGGCCCGCCAGGCCGGCGGGTCCCTGCGCTGGGTCCTCTTGACGACTCACCCGCAAGACACTACGTCCGCCCACAGTCTCGACCGCCACTGCCACGCCCCGGGTGGGTACTCCTACCTGTGGCTCGAGGACGCGCCGACCAGCCCCTCGGGGAGCCCGACCGCTACGGTGGTGCTGTCCGCCAGGTACGAGGAGTGAGGTCAAGGTGCACTACGTGATCATGGGCTGCGGCCGAGTGGGGTCGCTGCTGGCCCGCAGCCTGGAACGGCGTCGGCACACGGTCACGGTGATCGACGTCAGCTCAGACTCGTTCCGGCGCCTCGGACCGGACTTTCGCGGAGCGACCGTCAAGGGGGCCGGGTTCGAGCGGGACGTGCTGGTCGCCGCCGACATCGGGCACGCCGACGGGTTCGCGGCGGTCTCCAACGGCGACAACTCCAACATCCTCGCCGCCCGGGTAGTCCGGGAGAGCTTCGGGGTCGACAACGTCGTCGCCCGGATCTACGACCAGGGCCGGGCCGAGGTGTACGAACGACTCGGGATCCCGACCGTGGTGACCGTGCGCTGGGCGGCCGACCAGGTGCTGCGCCGACTGCTCCCGGTGGGCGCCGAGAGCCTGTGGCGGGATCCCTCTGGGGCGGTCCGGCTGATCGAGGTGCCGTGCCACAGCGACTGGGTGGGTCACCGGCTCCGGGACCTGGAGGCGGCGGCCCGGACCTCGATTCCCGCCATCACCCGGTACGGGTCGGGTGCTGTAGTCACCGACGACACCGTGCTGCAGTCCGGGGACCTGGTCTACGCCATGGTGGAGTCGGAGCGGATCCCCGACGTCGAGGCGGTCCTGGGCGCCGCCCCGGTCGAGCGCTAGGAGGCAGCGGTGCGAGTAGCGATTGCGGGAGCCGGCAACGTGGGCCGCTCCATTGCCAACGAGCTGGTCGGTAACGGTCACCAGGTGCTGCTGATTGACCGGGACTCGACGGCGATCAAGCCGGCCTCGGTGCCCGATGCCGACTGGCTGCAAGCCGATGCCTGTGAGATGGACTCGCTGGCCGAGGCCCAGCTCGACTCCTGCGACGTGGCGATCGCGGCCACCGGGGACGACAAGGCCAACCTCGTGCACTCGCTGCTCGCGAAGACCGAGTTCGGGGTCCCGCGGACCGTGGCGCGGGTCAACCACCCCGGCAATGAGTGGCTGTTCGACGAGATGTGGGGCGTCGACGTCGCGGTCTCCACGCCGCGGCTGATGTGCGCCCTGGTCGAGGAGGCCGTCACGGTCGGAGACCTGGTCCGGCTGATGACCTTCCAGAGGGGCCGGACGAACCTGGTCGAGATGACCCTGCCCGAGGTGTCTCCCGCCGTCGGTCGCCAGGTGGGCGACCTGTCCTGGCCGGGAGAAGCGGTGCTGACCGCGGTCATCCGCGACGGACGGGGCCTGCCTCCGGAGCGGGACGAGGCCCTGGAAGCCGGGGACGAGCTGCTCTTCCTGGTCGACCCGGAGCAGGAGCAGCGGCTCTCCCGGTTCCTGGCGCCGCGCCAGCCCTAGCCGAGCACGATCTCGTACGCGGGGTTGAAGATCACCTTCCGCCCGTCGGAGATGGTCAGGGTGCCCCGGATCTCAAGCACCCGCCCAGCCACCAGGCCTGGGATCGTCTGACGCCCCATCCAGATCACGGTGACCGCCCCGGTCCCGTCGCTCAGCTCGGCCTCGAGCCGCCGGGCGGTCGAGGTGTACCTGATCGACTGCAGCGACCCACGCAGGTGGACCCGCCCGCGGGCCCGGGCCGAGCTGATGGGCTGGGCTCCGGTGCCTCGGCTGCGCTCGGCCGGGTCCTCAGCGCCCAGCTCCTCGTCGGAGGACCCGACCCAGCGCAGCAGCCGGGGCCAGAGGCCAGGCACGCCTCAGCCCTGCGGGATGGTGAGCGGCACCGTCTGCCCGGCCGCCATCGCCTCGGCGCCGCGGCGGACCACCAGGTTGCCGAAGAACTCCTCCATTGCCAGCGAGGCGCCCTCACCCTCGACGTCGAGAGCCGCCTCGCCCATCAGGCGCCCGATCAGCAGCCACCGGGGCCCCTCCGCAAACCAGTCGCGCAACGGTGCCACGCCCTCGCTGCCCTCCTGGTCGGTTGCGGGGAGCAGTCGGCGCAGCTCGATCCCGAACGGGCCCTTGGCCAGCTCACAGCTCCCCCCGGCCTGGGTGGTCTCGGCCTCGATGTCTCCGCGCAGCTCCTTGGCGAAGCCTCCACTGCTGGGGGCGGCCCGGAGCTCGATCTGCAGCGCCGAGCTCTCCAGGGCCGCGATCAGGGCCATCCCTTCGCCGGTCTGGCTGTCGGCCACGATCTGGAGCTGCATCCCCTCCTCGGGAGTGATGATCAGCGACCCCAGGTCGAGCCGGTCGACCTCGTCCCCGGTGAGGTCGACCTCGTCAATGTCGAAGGGGCCGTCCTCACGCCAGTCCCTGGACGCCTCGTAGTCGTCCCAGTCGTCGGACTCCTCACCGGCGCTGCTGTCGTCGTCAGTGGAGTCGTCTGGCTCCTCACCGGGACCGTCGACATCACCATCGGTGTCGTCTGGCTCCTCGGTGCTGTCGTCCTCCGGCTCGACCTCGTCCACAGGATCGGCAGTCGCCGGGGAGGCAGGCACGGCGGCCTTCTTCTTGCGCCCGAAAATCACGTGATGTCTTCCTCTTCGTCGGTGTCGGCGCCCACGGTACGCCACCCGGCGATCCCCCCGCTGGAGCCGTGCCCGCTCTGACCCCGCTGTGACGGGGGGAGCTCGTCCACCTCGACGACCTCGGCCCGGGCCACCGGCTGGATCACCAGCTGGGCGACCAGGTCTCCCCGCCGGAGGCTGACTGGCTGCCCGACGTCGGTGTTCAGCAGGTTCACCCGAATCTCGCCGCGGTACCCCGAGTCGATGGTGCCCGGGGCGTTGACGATCGTCAGGCCGTGCCGGGCAGCCAGGCCGGACCGGGGGTGGACCAGTCCGACGTAGCCGTCCGGGATCACCACGGCGATCCCGGTCCCCACCAGGACCCGCTGCCCCGGCTGGATCACCACGTCCTCGCTGATCGCCAGGTCCGCCCCGGCGTCACCCGGGTGAGCGTACGAGGGAAGCGGCACCCCGCGGTCCAGCCGCAGCACCTGCAGCTGGACACTCATCGACGGCACCCCCCGACCACGGCCGTCGGCCTTCCCGGCAGCGGGGAGTGCAGGTGTACGCGGTCGACCATGGCGGCCACCCTAGACGGACACGCTCCCTGACGCCGCTGGCCAAGGCGTTGTGGGTGGCCCCGGCCCGGTACGGTGGGGGCACCCGGCCAGGAGGAGAGATGGACAACAAGGTTCTGGAGAAGACGTACCCCATGGTCCTTGGGGCGCTGACCACGCTGATTGCCCAGTTCGTGGTCCGCAGGATGTGGCAGGTCGCCACCGGCAGCACTCCGCCGGACCCGAACGACCCCGAGGTCCCCGTCCGGGAGGCGGTGACCTGGTTCGTGGCCTCGTCGCTGGGTGTCGGTGTCGCCCAGCTTCTGGTCGGGCGGTACTCGACCCGCAAGGTCAGGCAGTGGGTGAGCGACAAGCAGCTGGGCTGACCTGCCCCGGCTCACCAGTGCCCCCGGTCGAGCCGGGGGCGCTGCTGTGCTCAGACGGTCAGACACAGTCCACGCAGTAGTCGGAGCCGTTGCGCGACTCAGCGATCTGGCTGCGGTGCTTCACCAGGAAGCAGCCGGCACAGGTGAACTCGTCGGCCTGGCGCGGCAGCACCCGCACCGTCAGCTCCTCGTGCGACAGGTCGGCGCCAGGCAGCTCGAAGGCCTCCGCCGCCTCGGCCTCGTCCTCGTCGACCTTGCCCGAGTTCTTGTCGTTGCGACGGCTCTTGAGCTCCTCGATGCTGTCCTCGTTCGAGTCCTCATCGGTCTTGCGCGGTGCGTCGTAGTCAGTTGCCATCGCTCTTTTTCCTCAGGTCTGGTCGGTTAACCCGTCCCGATGGCCTCCCAAGCGGCCTCGGCTGCGGTCCAGGTCGCATGTGTACCACACCTGTCAACCCCGTGCACCGCACTCGTACCGGCGCGCCAGGCGAGCGGGCACGGTCCGGTTGAAGAGGTTTGAGGCTCAGGAACGGTAGGTTGGCCCCACCAACAGCACGAAACGAATGGCCACCGAATGCGGACTGGGCGCCTTCTCGGCCTCACCTCGGACGGAGCGCTGCACGTGGTCACGCCCGACGGCGAGGAGATCTCCATCGTCGTCGACGCCAGACTCCGCGCAGCCGTCCGGGGGGACCGCCCGCGCCTGGGACAACTGGAGATCGAGATGGAAAGCCAACTTCGCCCCCGAGAGATCCAAGCGCGAATCCGAGCCGGCGAAAGCCTGGAGGAAGTCGCGCAGGCTGCTGGGGTGCCCGCGGAACGGATCGAGGCCTTCGCGGCCCCAGTCCTGGCCGAGCGGGCCCATGTCGTCGGTGTGGCCCAGGCAGCGCCGGTGCGTCGGCGCGGAGAGGCGGCCTCGACCCGTGGCCTTGAGGTCACCATCGGGCAGCGGCTGCGCACCGCCAGTCTCACCATCGACGACGTCGAGTGGGACAGCTGGAAGCGCGGTGACGGCCGGTGGGTCGTGCAGGCCGGCTACGAGGTCGACGGTGCCCGGCAGGAGGCGCTGTTCACGTACGACACGGGTGGCCGGTTCTCCGTGGCCGAGAACGACACCGCCCGGTGGCTGATTGAGGAGACCGAGCCGGCGGCCAGGACCCGGCGCCGCCAGTCCGACCCGGACAGTGAGCCGACTGTGGACCTGGACGACGAGCTGGCTCTGGTCAAGGCGACCATGCCCGAGCGCGGACCGGACGAGTACACCTCAGAGCCCGAGGTGCCGGACTACAGCCCGGCCGAGCTGGCCGAGGTGGACGGGGTCTACGACCTCGTGGCCCCGTCGTCGGAGATGGACGTGCTGTACGAGATGATCTCCGGGATCGACGAGGACTCGGTCCGGATCTACACCGACTTGCAGAACCCCGTCACCCCCCGTGAGGAGCCCGACCAGCAACCAGCACAGCGACCAGCCGTCGTGGACTCCGAGCCGGACGAGCCGACCCGCCCGGCCCCCCGAGCCCGGCGTCGTCGGTCGAAGCCGACCCACCAGGCCGCGGCCCAGAGCAGCCCCGTACCCGAGCCTGAGCCGAGGCTCGCCCCAGCCCCGTCGCCGAGCGAGCCGACGCAGCCGCCCCAGCCAGCGCCGCAGAGCACCCCGACCAAGCGGCGCAGCCGCAGCAAGCGGGCGTCGGTCCCGTCCTGGGACGAGATCATGTTCGGCTCCAAGGAGTAGCCCGGCCTGCCACAGACCGTGGCCAGGTCGGCGCACTTCCATCACGGATCGACGATGGCCACAGCGTCAGGGCTGACGGGGCTGGCACGGTCGAGCCGGTGCGGCACCGGGTCCATGCCGCGGCTGGGTGAGGGTGCAGGGCTACTCCACGACCAGTGGAACCTCCATCTCGGCTGCAGTCAGCGAGCCGTGCATCCCGACCAGGCTGAACTCCCCGGCCAGCTCGTGGGTCAGCACGGCCCAGTCGTCACGCATGGCGATCAGAACATCGCCAAAGCGGCCGGCGACCCGAGGCGCGAGCTTGCCGAACCAGCCCTCTGCCACGGCCTGCCGCTGGGTCCGGACCCAGGCCAGGTCCCCCATCCGCTCCGCCCACCGGGCCGCCACCGCTTCCGGCTGGTCGGTGTACAGCTGGCGCAGCCGTGCCTCGCCGCCGATCAGCTGGACGCTGTCGAGCAGGTGCGGCTGGTCCTCGATCACGATCCGGTGGTCCTCGGGCACGTCGACCATCCCGTGGTCACCGGTGACCACCAGCCGGGTGTCATCAGGCAACCGGTCCCGCAGCTCGGCCAGGAAGGCATCCGTCTTCAGCAGCTGGCGGTACCAGTGCGCAGAGGCGGTCCCCGACAGGTGGCCGGCGTGGTCCAGCCACCGGTCGTACAGGTAGACCAGGGACCGGTCACCTCGAGCCGCCGCGGCCACGGTCTTGGTGAGCTTCTCCTCGTCGTCGGTCTCGTCAGCGACCGGTTCGAACCTGCCGCCCCGCAACCCGGCGAGAGTCAGCCCGCTGCCCTCAAAGCGGGCCGGCAGCACACTCGTCACCGCGACCTGCTCAGCCCGCGCCCGCTCCAGGAGCGTCGGCATCGGCTGGACGTCCTGGGGCTCTGTCGTGGTGTCCCACGACAGCGGGCAGAAGATCTTGCCGGTGCGGGTGTCGCGCATGGTCAGCCCGGCGATCCCGTGCAGGCCGGGCGGCAGGCCGGTCCCCAGGCTGGTCAGCGAGGTCACCGTTGTGCTGGGCACTCCGGCCGTGATCCGCTTCCCGTGCCCGATCGAGCCTGCCAGGAACGGGGCCTCCGCCAGCACCGACTGGGCCGGGTGCCAGCCCAGGCCGTCGATGAGGACCACCACCCACCGGTCCCCTTCCGGCAGGCCGAGCACGTCTTCTCTGCAGCCCGGCACCCCGAGCCGGGCCCCGATGCTCGGCAGCAGGTCAGCCAAGGAGCCGGAGCCGTACTGCGGCAGCTGCGGCTCGCTCATCGGGCCACCCGGGTCGTGGTGCTGGCTTGGCCGGTACGACGCTGGAGCTCAGCGGCGAAGGCAACGAGCTTGGCGACGTTCTCGTCTCCGTCCGCGGCGGCACTCATCCGTACCGTGAGGTCTTCGGCAGTCACGCTGCCCATGTAACCATGGTCGGCCTCGCAGCCGGGATCCCCGCACCCGGCTGGCTCCAGGTCCAGCCGCCGCAGGGTCCCCCACCCCACCGTCAGCCAGGCCTCCTCGACCCGGGCCTCCGCGGTCCCGAACTTCTCCGGGCGGCTGACGACCCGGCTCAACGAGACCGAGGCCAACCGGTCCAGCGAGACCGCCTCGGTGGTGCTGGCTGCCTGCGCCGGCGCCGGCTCCCGGGCGTACTCGTCGGTGTGGCCGACGACCAGCCGGGTCGCGGTCAGCGCCAGCACGGTGAGGTGCCGGTGCAGTGAGTCCTCGCTGAAGGTGGCCTCGTGGTGCACCAGGTGCTCAACCAGCGGCTCGTCCCCCAGCGCCAGCAGCACCCCATCGGTCACCAGGTCGGGAAAGTACCCGCAGGCGGCGACATCGGCCTGCAGCGGGCCGGTGGTGTCAGGCAGTGTCACACGGCTCATCCTCCCACGACTGCCACGGTGTGTCCGGGGCGGTCCCTCCAGCGCCCTGACAAGGCGCGCGCTAGGTTCGTGGCATGTCGACGCGACCCTTCATCGCCGCCCGCATCGAGACCGCGATCAACCGTCGGATCGAGGCTCTGGCACGCCGGGCCGGCTGGGTGGAACGGGTCACCGGGTACGTCGGGTACGGCAACCACCGCAGCCTGCGGGTCCTAGCCCGGCTGTCGCTGGCCCCGAACCGTCCCCGAGGGGTGGTGGGGGCCGAGGTCCACAAGCTGCTCGAGCGCCGCGGCTGGCGCAACTTCATCACCCTGGCCTGCGTCTGCCGCCCGGTCACGGTCCGGCTCGGCGACCGTACGGTCGAGGCCACCACCGACCGGGGCGGCTACATCGATGTCCAGATCGCTGACCACGGCCTGGCGCCTGGCTGGCACACAGTGCAGGTCGAGACCGAGCAGGCCGAGCCGACCTCGGCCGATGTCCTCGTGATCGCGAAGAACGTCACCTTCGGCCTGGTCAGCGACATCGACGACACGGTGATCTCGACCTGGCTGCCGCGACCGATGATCGCGGCCTACAACTCCTTCGTCGCCACCGAGAACGCCCGACAGGCCGTGCCGGGGATGGCGGAGATGTACCGCGACCTGCTCGCCCAGCACCCGGGCTCACCGGTCGTGTACGTGTCGACCGGCTCCTGGAACACCCTTCCCTTCCTGCGGCGCTTCCTCGACCGGCACCGCTACCCTTCCGGGCCGATGCTGCTGACCGACTGGGGACCCACCAACACTGGCTGGTTCCGCTCCGGCCAGGACCACAAGCGCAACGCCCTGCGCCAGCTGGCCCGAGACTTCCCCCACATCTCCTGGCTGCTGGTGGGCGACGACGGCCAGCACGACCCGATGCTGTACGCCGAGTTCGCTGAGTACGCGCCGAAGCGGGTCCGGGCGATCGCCATCCGGCAGCTCAACCCGGTCGAGCAGGTACTGGCTCACGGCACCCCGGGCGAGCGGCTCGACACGCCGGCGGCTCAGGACCTGCGGCACCCCCGGCCGGTGGTCTTCGGGCCGGACGGGTTCTCTCTGGCGCGCAAGGTTCGCGAGCTCGACGCCTGATCCTCCGCCGGGGGCGCTACCCGGCCGGCGGAGGCCGCCGCGGGCGTTTCACGCTGCCGCTGCCGGGACAGCACCGCGGCGCAGCCCTAGAATGCCCGACGGACCAGCACCTGAAGGAGGAGCATGGCGAAGCGCCCGGCCGCCGACCCGGAGGACGACCTCTCCGAGCGGATCGTCGACATCGACGTCTCGGCCGAGATGGAGTCGTCGTTCCTGGAGTACGCCTACTCGGTGATCTACTCCCGGGCCTTGCCGGATGCCCGGGACGGGCTGAAACCGGTGCAGCGCCGAATCCTCTACACGATGGACGAGATGGGGGTCCGCCCCGACCGGCCCCACGTCAAGTGCGCCCGGGTGGTCGGGCAGGTGATGGGTGTGCTGCACCCCCACGGCGACGTGGCCATCTACGACGCTCTGGTCCGCCTGGCGCAGCCCTGGGCGGTGCGGCTGCCGCTGGTCGACGGGCACGGCAACTTCGGCTCACTCGACGCCGGGCCCGCCGCGATGCGGTACACCGAGTGCCGGATGGCGACCCCGGCCGCCGTCATGACGGGCGGGCTGGACGAGGACACCGTCGACTTCCGGCCCAACTACGACGGCAAGGGGACCGAGCCGGTGGTGCTGCCGGCCGCCTTCCCGAACCTGCTGGTCAACGGGGCGACCGGGATCGCGGTCGGGATGGCCACCAACATCGCCCCGCACAACCTGGTCGAGGTGGTCCAGGCGCTCAAGCACCTGCTGAGCCACCCGGAAGCAGACGTCGACGACCTGATGCGGTTCGTCCCCGGTCCGGACCTGCCCGGCGGCGGCAAAATCGTCGGCCTGGACGGGGTCCGCGACGCGTACCAGACCGGGCGGGGCACCTTCAAGATCCGGGCCACCGCCCAGGTCGAGCAGGTCAGCCCGCGCCGGCGCGGGATCGTGGTCACCGAGCTGCCGTACATGGTCGGTCCGGAACGGATCATCGAGCAGGTCAAGACCCTGGTCCAGGCCAAGAAGCTGACCGGGATCGCCGATATCAAGGACCTCACCGACCTCACCAACGGGCTGCGGCTGGTGATCGAGGTCAAGAACGGGATCAACCCCGACGCGATGCTCGAGCAGCTCTACCGGCTCACCAAGCTGGAGGACTCGTTCGGGATCAACGCCGTGGCCCTGGTCGACGGCCAGCCACGAACGCTGTCGCTGAAGGAGATGCTGCAGGTCTACCTCGACCACCGGCTGTCGGTCACGCTGCGCCAGACCCAGTACCGGCTGGGGAAGGCCTCCGACCGGCTGCACCTGGTCCAGGGGCTGCTGATCGCGATCGTCGACATCGACGAGGTGATCGCCATCATCCGCTCCTCCGACGATGTCGCTACCGCCCGGCAGCGCCTGATCGAGGCCTTCGAGCTGACCGAGACCCAGGCCACGTACATCCTCGACATGCAGCTGCGCCGGCTGACCCGGCTGTCGACGATCGAGCTGGAGCAGGAGCGAGACCAGCTCACCGAGCAGATCGGGCGGCTGCAGGCGATCATCGACGACCCGGCCAGGCTGCGCCTGCTGGTCAGCGACGACCTGGACCAGGTCGCCACGACCCTGGGCACCCCGCGCCGTACGGTGCTGCTCTCCGGGGCCGGTGCGGTCACCCCGTCGGCGAAGGCGACTGCGGCAGCGCTGGAGGTGCCGGACGGCCCCTGCCGGGTGCTGCTCTCGTCGACCGGGCTGGTGGCCCGGGTGGACGGCGCCGAGCCGCTCGGGCTGGGAGGTCCCCGCGCGAACCACGACGTGATCGTCTCCCAGGTTGAGACCACCACCCGGGGCGAGCTGGGCGCCCTGACTACCCAGGGCCGGGTCTACCGGCTGCAGGCGATCGACCTGCCGTCGGTGCCGCCGCAGGCGACGGCACCGCACACTCAGGGCGGCTCACCGCTGGCCGAGCTGATCACCCTCGAGCCTGATGAGCAGGTGGTGGCGCTGACCCGACTCGGCCCCGAGACCGGGACCTGGGCCTTCGGTACCCGGCGGGGCATGGTGAAGCGCACCCATCCTGAGATCGTGGGCAAGGACAGCTGGGACCTGATCCGCCTAGAGGATGGCGACTCGGTGGTCGGGGCGGTCGAACTCGCCAGCGACGACGTGGACCTGGTCTTCATCACCTCCGACGCCTCCCTGCTGCACTTTCCGGCCACCGCGGTCCGGCCCCAGGGCCGCTCCGGCGGCGGCATAGCCGGGATCCGGCTGGCGAAGGGGGCCACGGTGGTCTACTTCGGCGCGGCCGCGGTCGGTACTGGTGAGGTGGTCACGGTCGCCGGCTCCCGCTCGGCCCTGCCGGGCACCCACGCCGGTACGGTCAAGGTGACCCCCCTGGCGCAGTTCCCAGGCAAGGGACGGGCCACCGGCGGAGTCCGCTGCCACCGCTTCCTCAAGGGCGAGGACACCCTGCTGGGAGCCTGGGCAGGTCAGGCTCCAGCAGCCGCGGCGGCAGCCTCGGGAGCCCCGGTCCCGCTGCCCGGCCCCGACCCCCGCCGCGACGGGTCCGGGACCCCCGCGCCCCAGCCGATCAGCGGGATCGGCAGCCGTCCCTGACGAGCCGGAGCCCGAGGGGCCGGGAGCAGCCGCCAGTACCCGCCGACTGTCCGCGCGGGCACACGCTCGTCAGCGCTCCGGGCAGACCCTGACGTGGGCGATCTCGTCGAGCTGCCCGGCGACGAGATCGCGTACCGCGGTTCGCGGCCAGCAGTTGTCGAGGCCACGACTCATGCGTCAATCGTCTCAGCATCCAGCCGGTACGCGCCCTCCACGATGAACTCCTTGCGCGGCCCGACCTCGTTGCCCATCAGACGCTCGAAGGTCCGGGTCGCGGTGGCAGCATCATCAACGGTGAGCCGTCGCAGGGTCCGGTGACCAGGCGACATCGTGGTGTCGGCCAGCTGGTCAGCGTCCATCTCCCCCAGACCCTTGTAGCGCTGCGGCTCGGCGAAGCGAACTCCCCGCTTGGTGAGCTCGGCCGCCTTGCGCTGGTACTCCGGGTCGGAGTAGGTGTACAGGTACTTCGGCTGCCCCTTCCTCGGGTTCAGGATCTCGAACCGGTGCAGCGGCGGCACCGCGGTGAAAACCCGGCCGGCCTCCACCAGCGGCCGCATGTACTTGAAGAACAGCGTCGCCAGCAGGCACCGGATGTGGGCCCCGTCGGAGTCGGCGTCGGCCATGAAGATCACCTTGCCGTACCGGGCCTGCTCCAGGTCGAAGGTCTTCCCCGAGCCGGCCCCGACGACCTGGATGATCGAGGCGCACTCCGCGTTGCGGAGCATGTCGGTCACCGAGGCCCGCTGGACGTTCAAGATCTTGCCCCGGATCGGCAGCAGCGCCTGGAACTCTGAGCTGCGGGCCAGCCGGGCGGTCCCCATCGCCGAGTCACCCTCGACGATGAACAGCTCGGTCCGGTCGACGTCGTGAGAGCGGCAGTCGGCCAGCTTGGGCGGCAGGGTGGACGACTCCAGGGCGTTCTTGGCGCGCTGCGCCTCCCGGTGAGTACGGGCGGCAACCCGGGTCCGCGACGCCGCCACCACCTTCTCCATCAGGGCCCGGGCCTGGCTGCGTACGGTGGCCTTGGTCGCGGTCAGGTAGTCCACCAGCTCCGACTCCACGACCCGGGCCACGATCCGCGAGACTGCCGGGGTTCCCAGCACCTCCTTGGTCTGCCCCTCGAACTGCGGCTCGGCCAGCCGGACGGTGACCACCGCGGTGAGCCCTTCAAGGATGTCGTCCTTGGTGATCTCCTCGCCGTTCTTCATGATCCGGGTACCGTCCAGGCCCTTGCCGAAGGCCCGGACCAGGCCGCGCTCGAAGCCCTGGACGTGGGTGCCGCCCTTGGGGGTGGCAATGATGTTGACGAAGGACTGCACGGTGGTGTCGTAGCCCTGCCCCCAGCGGACCGCGATGTCCACCTCCAGACTCCGCTCGACATCGGTCGGGGTCATGGTCCCGGCGTCGTCGAGCATCGGGACAGTCTCGGTGAACTGGTCGCGGCCTCGGAGCCGGACCACCTCGGTCACCGGCTCCCCGGCAGCCAGGAAGTCGCAGAACTCGCTGATCCCGCCGTCGTGCTGGAAGACCTCGGTCCGGGGCTCCTCCCCGCGCAGGTCGCTGACCCGCAGCTGCAGACCGGGAACCATGAAGCTGGTCTGCCGGGCCCGGTTCAGCACCGGCTCCAGCTGGATCTCGGCACCGACGACGAAGATCTGCCGGTCTGGCCAGTACCGGACCCGGGTGCCGGTGGTGCTCTGGGCGACCTTGCCGACCCGGCGCAGCTCGGCCGTCGGAGTGAAGCTGGCGTCGGGACCGTCGCCGTCGAAGACCCCCGGGACACCGCGCCGAAACGACATCGCCCAGGTCGCCCCGCCCCGGTCGACCTCCACATCGAGGCGGGCCGAGAGGGCGTTCACGACCGAGGCCCCCACCCCGTGCAGACCGCCGGCCGCGTTGTACGAGCCGCCGCCGAACTTGCCACCGCCGTGGAGCTTGGTGAACACCACCTCGACGCCGGTCAGCCCGGTCCCAGGATGGATGTCGACCGGGATCCCTCGGGCATGGTCGGCGACCATCACCGAGCCGTCGGCCCGCAGCTCGACCTCAATTCGGTCCCCGAAGCCGGCCAGCGCCTCGTCGACGGAGTTGTCGATGATCTCCCACAGGCAGTGCATCAGCCCGGGGGTGCCGTTCGACCCGACGTACATGCCCGGGCGCTTGCGGACCGCGTCCATACCCTCGAGAACCAGCAGGTGCCGGGCCTCGTAGTCATGGCCAAGCTGCGGGGAGGCGCCGCGACGAGCGGGCCGGATCTGATCAGTCACGCAGCGAAGGTTAGCGATCCGGACCGGCAGTGCGGCCGGGGCACGCCCGGTGGCTGCTCCTCCCCTGGCGCTAGACTTGAGCGCGTACGACTCACGTCGCCGGGGTGCTGGGGGAACATTCCACACTGCTGCGCCGTTGACGAGATGTCGGGCTGCTCCGACCCGGAGCAGTGCTAGAAAGGAAGCAACCCGCCCAGCACGTCTCCGTGACACCTGTTCGGGAAGAGAGGCACTGTGAGCACGACCCTGTACGACGACTCCCTGACCGCGGCCGACCGGTGCGACCGGTGCGGTGCGCAGGCGTACCTGCGGGTGACGCTGTCCGGCGGTGGCGAGCTCCTGTTCTGCGCTCACCACGCCAAGGCCCACTCCGACAAGCTGCGCCAGGTCGCACTACGGATTCACGACGAGACCGACCGGGTCCGCTGACCCGAGGCACCAGGACCCCCACCCTCGCGGGCTGGGGGTCTTGCCATGCCCGTCGGGCTGCCACGGGCACCCTGCCACCGAGCGCCCGCGGTCTAGGCTGACCGGCAGGGAGGTTCACGCATGGAGAAGCGAACGTTCGGCCGGACCGGTCACCGCAGCACTGTCCTCGTGTACGGGGCGGCCGCCCTCAGCGAAGCCAGTCAGGACCAGGCCGACGAGTCGCTGCGGCTGGCCCTCGACGCCGGCATCAACCACCTCGACACAGCGGCCTCGTTCGGACGAGCCGAGGAGCTGATGGGCCCCACTGTGGAGCGGGTCCGCGACCAGGTCTTCCTGGCCTCCACGACCACCGAGCGCCGCGCCGAGCAGGCCTGGGCCGACCTGCAGCGGTCCCTGGAGCTGCTGCGCACCGACCACCTCGACCTGTGGCAGGTGCACGCCTGCTGCACGGTGGAGGAGCTGGACCAGGTCTTCGCCCCGGGCGGCGCCATCGAGGCCTTCCTGCGGGCCCGAGAGGAAGGGGTGGTGAACTGGCTCGGGATCACTGGACACACCGAGCAGGCCCCCGCGGTGCACGCCAAGGCACTGCACCGGTTCGACTTCGACTCGGTGCTGACCCCGCTGAGCTACCACCTCTACACCGCCGACCGGCAGTTCGCCCAGGACTTCGACACCCTTTACCAGATGCTGGAAGAGCGCGGGGTCGGGCTGCGCACGACCAGGGTGGCCGCCCGCAGGCCGTGGGACGGTGAGCGCCAGCCCGCCGCCGGGTACCAGCCGCTGACCGCCCCGGCCGATATTCGGGCCGCGATCGGCTGGGTGCTCGGGACTTTCTCTAGCGTCACGGGAGTGGCGACCGCCAAAGAAACCACCTTGCTGCCGGCTGCGATCGCGGCCGAGGCAGACCGGATGGACCCGGCCGAGGCAGCAGCCCACCTGGCCGGCCTGGGCGAGTAGCGCAGCATCTTCGCCTGACGTTCCGGCATCTGGCTGGGAGCGGTGGCCGTCCCGGGCTTGGGTAGGGTCCCGCCCATGGACAGTGCCCTTCATCCCGCCTTTGAGCCCATGTACGAGATCGTGCTCACCCGTAACCCGGGCGAGCCCGAGTTTCACCAGGCGGTCTTCGAGGTCATGCACTCCCTGGCCCCGATCGCCGACCACCCGGACTACACTGCGTGGTCGATCCTGAAGCGCATCTGCGAGCCGGAGCGGCAGATCATCTTCCGCGTTCCGTGGCTCACCGACTCCGGCCAGGTGGAGATCAACCGAGGTTTTCGGGTCCAGTTCAACTCGGCGCTCGGCCCGTACAAGGGTGGCTTGCGGTTCCACCCCAGCGTGAACCTGAGCATCATCAAGTTCCTCGGCTTCGAGCAGACCTTCAAGAACTCACTGACCGGAATGCCGATCGGCGGCGGCAAGGGCGGCTCCGACTTCGACCCGAAGGGCAAGTCCGATGCCGAGATCATGCGGTTCTGCCAGTCCTTCATGACCGAGCTGTACCGTCACCTCGGCGAGTACGTTGACGTGCCAGCCGGTGACATCGGCGTCGGGGGCCGCGAGATCGGCTACCTCTTCGGCCAGTACAAGCGGATCACGAACAAGTACGAGTCGGGGGTACTGACCGGCAAGGGCACCACCTGGGGCGGGTCGCTGGTGCGTACCGAGGCCACCGGCTACGGCACCGTCTTCTTCGCCGAGGCAATGATGAAGCAGGCCGGAGACTCCTTCGACGGCAAGACCGTCGTGGTCTCCGGCTCGGGCAATGTCGCGATCTACGCGGTCGAGAAGGCCCAGCAGCTCGGCGCCCGGGTGGTCGCGGTGTCGGACTCGTCGGGCTACGTGGTCGACGAGCAGGGAATCGACCTGGAGGTCCTCAAGGAGGTCAAGGAGGTTCGCCGGGGCCGGGTCAGCGACTACGCCGCGGCCGTCGGCGACCGCTGCCGGGTCGTCACCAACGGCTCGATCTGGGACCTTCCCTGTGATGTGGCCATCCCTTGCGCCACCCAGAACGAGCTCGCCGAGCAGCACGCCGCCACCCTGGTCAAGAACGGGGTGCGGATGGTGGTCGAGGGCGCCAACATGCCCACCACCCCGAAGGCGATCGCGGTGCTCACCGCGGCCGGGGTCCGGTTCGCGCCAGGCAAGGCCAGCAACGCCGGCGGGGTGGCCACCAGCGCCCTGGAGATGCAGCAGAACGCGTCCCGGGACTCGTGGAGCTTCGAGACCGCCGAGTCGCGGCTGGAGCAGATCATGGCCGACATCCACGACCGCTGCCTGGAGACCGCCGAGACGTACGGGCACCCGGGCGACTACGTGGTGGGTGCCAACCTCGCCGGCTACATCAAGGTTGCCGACGCCATGGTCGCCATGGGAGTCATCTGACGCCCCGAGTGGCTCCCGGTCCGGCTCGACCCCGACCGGGAACCGCCGGCGGGTAACCCCGCGGTGGCGGTGACCTGCTCGTGCTCGCCGGGCACTGCGACGTCAGGTCCAGGTCACGCGGTCACCGAAGTCTGCGGGCTGATACACGATCCCGCCCCACTGCAGGTCTGGGCTGCCGTGGCGTACCCCGATCCACCCGGTGCTGCACTCGCCAGCCCTGAGCAGGGTCTCCCGGTACGACGGGCTCCAGGCCCAGTCCCGCGGGAGCTCGCCGACCGGCACCTGCCGGTACCGGCCGCCGGACTCGCCGTCGCGGACCAGGAACGACCACGGGTCGGTACTGACCCTCGTCGTCCCGTCGGCGTTGGCGCTGGGGTGCGGGGCGGCGTAGCAGACCTGGACCCGGTAGCCAGCGCTGATGCCGTCCTTGCCGTGGGCGAACCGCTGCACGGTCACATCGAAGTACCTGAGACGGGCGGTCTGCCCGATACTGAGGCTCAGCCCCTGGGGGCCACCCGGCCTGGTTCCGGCTGGCGTCTCGGCGGGGCTCGCCGGGGACGCAGGTGTGGCGGACACTCCCGCGGTGACCACTGAGGCCACCGTGGCTACGGCTGATTCAGCCGGAGAGCTCGATGCGGCAGGAGTGGGCGAGACCGTCGGCCCGCCAGCAGAAGCGCCCCCCGCCGGGCCTGAGCAGGCCGCCAGCACCAGGACAAGGGGCGAGACCCACGCCAGGACAGTCACCGAGGCCATGGCCCGATCCTGTCACAGGTCAGACCCCGCAGGGACTCTCCACGCCACCAGGTGCGCGGTGTGCGACCGCTCCTGGGAGCAGCCTCAGTCGAGGTAGTCCCGCAGCACCTGGGAGCGCGACGGGTGACGCAGCTTGGACATGGTCTTCGACTCGATCTGGCGGATCCGCTCCCGGGTCACCCCGTACACCTTGCCGATCTCGTCGAGCGTCTTCGGCTGCCCGTCGGTGAGTCCAAAACGCATCGACACCACGCCGGCCTCACGCTCAGACAGCGTGTCCAGCACGTCGTGGAGCTGCTCCTGCAGCAAGGTGAAGTTGACGGCGTCGGCCGGCACCACGGCCTCGGAGTCCTCAATCAGGTCACCGAACTCGGAGTCGCCGTCCTCGCCCAGCGGGGTGTGCAGCGAGATTGGCTCCCGGCCGTACTTCTGGACCTCGACCACCTTCTCGGGGGTCATGTCGAGCTCCTTGGCCAGCTCCTCCGGGGTGGGCTCGCGGCCCAGGTCCTGCAGCATCTGGCGCTGCACCCGGGCCAGCTTGTTGATCACCTCGACCATGTGGACCGGGATCCGGATGGTCCGGGCCTGGTCGGCCATCGCTCGGGTGATCGCCTGCTTGATCCACCAGGTGGCGTACGTGGAGAACTTGTAGCCCTTGGTGTAGTCGAACTTCTCGACTGCCCGGATCAGGCCCAGGTTGCCCTCCTGGATCAGGTCCAGGAAGAGCATCCCGCGGCCGGTGTACCGCTTCGCCAGCGAGACCACCAGCCGCAGGTTCGCCTCCAGCAGGTGGTTCTTGGCGCGGCGACCGTCGGTGGCGATCCACTCGTAGTCGTCGACATCGGCGGCTGGGACCGACTGGTCGTCGTTGAGCCGCTCCTCGGCGAAGAGCCCGGCCTCGATCCGCTTGGCCAGCTCCACCTCCTGCTCAGCGTTCAGCAGGGCCACCTTGCCGATCTGCTTCAGGTAGTCCTTGACCGGGTCCGCGGTGGCACCGGCGGCCGTCACCTGCTGCTCGGGCTCGTCGGCGTCGTCGGCGTCCGACAGGCTGAAGCCCTCGTCCTCGGTGATCTCCTTCTCCAGCTGCGCCTCCTTGGCCGGCTGGAACTCGGACTCGTCGACGTCTTCCAGGCTGCGCTTCTTGCCGCCCACCTTGAGGACCACATCATTGCCCTCGCGCTTGAACTCCACCGGAACCTCACGGGTCACCGCGTCAGCGATCGAGGGGCCCTCGTCATCGGCGCTGTCCTCGTGAAGGTCCAGGTCGTTCTCCAGGTCATCGGACTGGAGGATGTCGACCGCCAGCCCGTCGCTCTGAGCCGCCCTACGGCCACGGGCCGGGCCCTTCGCCCGGGCGGCCCGCGAGGTCGTCTTCGAGGTCTTGGCGGCCGTGCCCCGCCCGGTGCTGGTCCTGGCGGCCGCGGTCTTCGCTGTCTTCGTCCTGCCCGCGGTGCCGGCCTTGGCGCGGGACCGGGCGGCGGGCTTGGCCGCGGTCTCCTCGGTGGTGCTGTCCGCCACGGCAGCCAGCCGGGCGGCGCTACGACGGCGGGTGGGCTTCTCTTCGGCGGGAACTGGCTGACGAGCTGCGGTACGTGGCACGCGGAACCCTTCACATGGTCTCGAGAGGCGGACGCCTCGCTGACAGAGCCTCACACCGCGGTTTCCCACGATCGCGAGCGCGCAAAACCCCGCTGGTGTCAATGCTCCGGTGGCTATAGTGCCATGCCCGGCGCCTGGTCGCCAACCCCGGCCAGGGTCTCGCCGCACCACACCGACCCCCAGCCTGGCTCCCTGCGGCAACGAGCCCCTCCCACCCCGGCGCCGGCCTGGGCATCTAGCCTGGTGCCATGAGCACTGCTGCCGAAGAGCTGGCTCGCTGGCGGCAGCAGGTGCTGAGTGAGCTGCGTGGCACTGTGCTCGACCTCGGCGCCGGCCACGGCCCCGCCGCTCGCCACCTGCGCCCCGACGTACGGTGGCTCGCTCTGGAGCCGTTCCCCTCCCGGCGGCTGGCCCGTACGGTCGCAGCCCGGCCCGGGTCCCAGCTGCTGGCCGCGAGCGCCAGCCAGATCCCTCTGCCCGACGCCAGTGTCGACGCCGTGGTCTGCTCCATGGTCTTGTGCTCGGTTCCCGACCCGGCTGAGACCCTGGCCGAGGTCCGCCGGGTCGTGCGCCCGGCCGGGCGGGTCGTCTTCTTCGAGCACGTCGCTGCTGCTCCCACCTCGCTGGCCCACCGTGCGCAACGGCTCATCACTCCCCTCACCAAGGTGCTCTGGCGGGGCTGCGACTCCTGCCGGGACTCCGAGGCGGCGATCCGCCAGGCGGGCTTCGCCCAGGTCCGGCTGCGGTCCCTCCCACCGTCGAGGTGGATCGGCTGGCTCGTCCCCCTGATCTGTGGTGACGCCGTTCGCTGACGCCTCTGGGCACGGCGTTCCACCTTGCCAAAAGCATGTGCCTAGCCGTTGTGTACGACCTGGGTCCAGGCTCGAGGCCCCGTGGGTCAGGGTTGGATCAGGGTCGCTTTCCGGCTTCTTCTGGAAACCTGTCGGGGCTGCCAGGCGTTGAGATAGTGACGTCGAAAGGAAAGTTCATGGCTGCAGCTACGACTCACCGCACCCGCAGCACCGAAGGCATTGATGGCAAGGACGCGGTCGGCCTCTACCTTGAAGGGATTGCCAAGACCCCGCTGCTCACAGCCGCCGAGGAGGTCGAGCTGGCTCGGGCCATCGAGGCCGGGCTGTACGCGAAGGCGATTCTCGATGGCGAGGTGCTCGATCTGGAGCGCGGCGAGAACCCGGTCGCCGCCACGGCAGAGGAGCTGGCCGAGCTGGTCCGGCTCGGCGAGGAGGCCATGGAACGGTTCGTCACCGCCAACCTACGCCTAGTGGTTAGCGTCGCCCGCAAGTACGGACGGGCCCAGATGCCGCTGCTGGACCTGGTCCAGGAGGGCAACACCGGCCTGATCCGGGCGGTCGAGAAGTTCGACTACGCCAAGGGGTTCAAGTTCTCCACGTACGCCACCTGGTGGGTGCGGCAGTCGATCAGCCGCGGGATCGCCCAGCAGGGCCGGATCGTGCGGCTCCCGGTCCACGTCGCCGAGCAGGTGAACCAGATCGCCGCGGTCCGGCGGACCCTCGAGCGCCGGCTGGGCCGCGAGCCCGAGCTGCCCGAGGTTGCCGAGGAGCTCGGCATGGAGCCGGAGAAGGTGCTGGAGCTGATCCGGTACTCCCGCGACCACGTCTCGCTAGACGCCCCGGTCGAGGAGGACGGCGACACCTCGCTGGGTGACCTGATCGCCCGCGAACCGACCCCCGGCCCGGACGAGGTGGTCCTTGACGCCGAGGAGCACGAGCGGCTGGAGAAGATGCTGGCCACCCTTGATGACCGTTCTGCCGACGTGGTCCGCCGCCGGTACGGGCTGCTCGACGGTCGTCAGGCCAAGCTCAGCGACATCGGCCTGGTCTGGGGCATCACCGCTGAGCGGGTCCGCCAGATCGAGCGGCACGCGATCGCGAAGCTCCGCAAGGCCGAGCTCGCCGCCTGAGTCAGCCGGCTGTGGCCCGCCAACCCCTCGGTGGCGGGCCACAGCCGTGCTGAGACCGGGAGCGGAAGGAAGCCCAGGCGCCTGGTAGAGCCTGTGAGCCGGCGAGGTCCCAGGTTGGCAGTCCTGGCTCAGCCCGGCACCAGCCGAGGACCATCTCAGCCCGCCGCTGGTCGTTGCGCCCGGTCCACGCTGGGCTGGGTGGACAGGGCCGGACCGGCCAGGTAGTCCTTGGTCTGGACCAGATCCCGGCCAGTCGCGCCCGTGCCCAGGATCCGGCGGTGGACGAGCTGGCCCAGGAACGGGCGTTCGGCCCGGTGGTCACCGTGGACGAGGAGCGAGATGACTGAGCTGATGAGCAGGATTCCCCGCCAGCACCTGATCGGCGGCCGGTGGACCGGAGAGCCTAGCCTGGAGGTGATCGACCCGGCCACCGGCCAGGTCCTGACCACGGTCGCCGATGCCGGTGTCGAGACCGCCCGGTCGGCCCTGGACGCGGCGGTGGCGGCAGCCGACGACTGGGCGGCCACCCGACCCCGGGAACGGGCCGAGCTGCTGCGCCGGGCGTACGAGCTGATCGTGGCGCGCGGTGACGACTTCGCACTGCTGATGACTCTCGAGATGGGAAAGCCGCTCGCCGAGGCCCGGGGCGAGGTCGCGTACGGGGCGGAGTTCTTCCGCTGGTTCTCCGAGGAGGCGGTCCGGGTCCACGGCCGGTACGGGAAAGCCCCGCTGAGCGGGCAGCGGATCGTGACCGACCTCACGCCGGTCGGTCCGGTGTACGCAATCACCCCGTGGAACTTCCCGCTGGCGATGGCGACCCGCAAGATCGGGCCGGCGCTCGCCGCCGGCTGCACGGTGGTGGTCAAGCCCGCCTCCGCCACCCCGCTGACCACTCTGCTGCTGATGGAGGTGCTGCTGGCGGCCGGACTGCCCGGCGGCGTGGTGAACACCTTCGTCTCCTCCCGCTCCGCCGAGACCTCGGCCGCCGTCATCGCCGACCAGCGGCTGCGCAAGCTGACCTTCACGGGCTCCACCAGCGTCGGGCGAGGGCTGCTGCGCCAGGCCGCCGGCAACGTGCTGCGCTGCTCGATGGAGCTCGGCGGCAACGCCCCGTTCATCGTGCTGGAGGGGGCCGATGTGGAGCAGGCGGTCCAGGGGGCGCTGGTGGCGAAGATGCGCAACAACGGCGAGGCCTGCACTGCGGCGAACCGCTTCTTCCTCCACGAGAGCCTGGCCGACGACGTCGTGGCCCGGCTCGACGAGGCCTTCGACGACTGGCCGGTGGGTCCAGGCACCGAGCCCGCTACCCGGCTCGGGGCTCTGATCGACCAGCAGGCCGTGGCCCGGATCGTCGACCTGGTCACCGACGCCACCGCCGCCGGGGCCACCCTGGTCCACGGTGGCCAGGCTCTCGAGGGCCCGGGCGCCTTTCTGCCCCCCACGATCCTGACCGAGGTCCCGACCAGGGCCCGGATCGCCACCGAGGAGATCTTCGGCCCGGTGGTAGCGGTACAGACCTTCTCCGATGTCGACGATGTCGTGGCCCGGGCCAACGACACCGACTTCGGGCTGATGGCCTACGTCTTCGGCGAGGAAGGAGCCGCGCTGCGGGTGGCCAGCCGCCTGGACTACGCGATGGTGGGGGTCAACACCGGGCTGGCCTCCGACCCAGCGGCACCGTTCGGCGGGGTCAAGCACTCCGGCCTGGGCCGGGAAGGCTCTTTCGAGGGGATCACCGAGTACCTGGAGACCAGGTACTACGCCCTACCCGGCTAAGCTGGCTGGTCACTGGTCCGCACTAGGTCCTTGATGGACCTCGGCATCAGCGGTCGTCCCCGTGCTCGCGCTCGGCGAGGAAGCGTTCCAGCTCGGCCCCGATCTCGTCGGCGGTGGGTACCGGCGCGACCCGGATGTGGGCGGCGTCGAAGGCCTCCTCCAGGGCTCCGACCAGCTCCTGGGTCTCGGCCGAGGACGCGATCTCCTTGTTGATCAGGTCCAGGCTCTCCGCGGCCTCCTCAGCCAGCCCGGCCAGCGGGACCACCAGCCCGGTGTCGTCCATCAGCGCCTGCAGGGCCACCACCAGAGCCTGCGGGAAGTACACCTGGGAGAGGTAGTGCGGCACGTGGACCACGTAGCCACTGGCGCAGCGGCCCGCCTCGCCGGCGCGCAGCTGGAACAGGGAGGACCACTGAGCCGGGACGTCCATCCGCTCGATCAGGGGCGGGTTGTCATGCACCAGCTGCTCGTCGGTCGAGTGACGGGTGATCCCGGTCGGGCGGGTGTGGGGCACTGCCAGCGGGATCCCGCCCAGGGTGTACAGGCTCCCCACCCGCAGGTCGTCGCAGACCGACAGGACGGCCGCGATGCTGCGCTCCCACTGGGCGTCGGGCTCGGCGCCGTGCAGCAGCAGAAAGGGACGTCCTTCGGCGTCGGTGAGCCGGTCCAGCACCAGCTGGGGCGGCTGTACCCCGACCCAGCGGTAGGTGTCGAAGGTCATCACGGGGCGACGGCTGCGGTAGTCGTGGAGCTCGTCAGTGTCGAAGGTAGCGACCCGGACCGGCGAGCAGGTCTGCTCCAGGTGCCGGACCGCGCCCTGCAGCACCCGTCCTGAGTCGAGGAAGCCGTTCAGCAGGTGGAGCAGCGGAGCCTCGGCCAGCTCGGACCAGTCGCCCGGCTCCGTCGTGTACAGCTCTCGTGGATCCCGCATCCCGCCAAGGCTACGGGACTTACGGCTCCACCGGGTCAGTTGCCCGGGATTGCCAGCGGTCAGCCCAGACAGGCCAGAGCGGCCCGGACGCGCTTGGCGGAGACCGGCTCGCTGGTGCGCAGCTGCTGGGCGAACAGGCTCACCCGCAGCTCCTCCAGCAGCCAGCCGACCCGAACCACCTCCGGGCTCAGCGGGCCCTGAGGCTGCCGGGCCACCACCTCGGCGTACTCGTCCTCCAGCTCGGCCACCACCTCGGCCGGCTGCCGCTGGCGGGCCGGGTTGCTGGCGTACGCCGTCAGCCGCATCTCGGCGGCGTGCAGGTAGCGCTCCAGGCGACCGAACCAGGGGTCCTCGGTGGCGACGACGAAACCCGCAAAGACGAGGTTGGCGACCTGCTCGGTGACGTCGTCGGCGGTCGGGCCCTTGACCGTCGGCAGCAGCCGCTGGACCGCCTGGTAGCGGCCCAGGACGTCGCCGGTGTAGGCGACCACGGCCCGCATGGTGTCGGCCATCTGCTCGCGTACCGGCACCGACACCTCAGCGAACCGGTCCGGGCTCCGGACCGTCCAGGGGTCGGTCCCGAGCTCGGCCAGGCAGCGGTCCAGGGCCTTGAGCCGGCAGTCGGCCAGAAGCGCCGCCACACTCGGGTACGGGGAGGCGCCCAGCTGAAGCCTGGTCTGGTTCGACATCCGCGAGACCACCCAGGTCGTCGGGTCGGGGGTGGTCAGGGCCAGCAGCCGGCGCACCCCCCGGGCGTGGACCGCACGGGCCCGGGCCTCGGTGTCCAGCACCACGACCCCGACGCTGCTCCCCTCGTCCTGCACCGCGGGGTAGCCGGCCAGCTCGGCCCCGCTGCTGCGGCGGGTGGTGTGCCGGGTCTCCAGCTCTGAGAAGGACCAGCCGGTGGCGCCGGTGACCGCCACCGTCCGGCTGGCACGGGTCAGGGTCCGGGTCAGCTCCGGCGCCAGCCGGCGCTGCAGCTCGGCCAGGTCGCTGCCGTGGGCGACCTCGCGCTCCCCGTCCGTGACGACCAGGCTCAGCTGGAGGTGGGCCGGGAGGGTCTGCTCCTGCCAGGCGCCGGCCGGGTCGGTCCCGGTGAGCGAGCGCAGGGCCACCGCCAGGGCCTCGCTGAAGCTGATCGTGTCGGGGGCGATGTCCCCCTGGGCGGCGGAGGCGACATCCGGGCGCTGCTCCAGCCAGGCCAGGGCCGCCGCGGCGTGGTTCGGGGCCGGGACGAAAGCGGTCCGCAGCCGCTTCGGCAGGGACCGGATCAGCTCGGTAGCCAGCTCGGCCCGCAGCCCGGGCACCTGCCAGGTGAACGCGGCCGGCGGCAGCTGGTTGAGGATTCCCAGCGGGATCTCGACACTGACCCCGTCGTGCTGCGAGCCGGGGTCGAAGACGTACGAGACCTCCAGCTCGTGGTCACCGACCCGCCACCAGTCAGGGAAGCCGTCGGCGTCGACACTCTCCGCCCCGGCGGCGACCAGGTCCTCCAGCCGCAGGTCCAGGTAGTCGTCCTGCTCGCGGCGCTTGCGCCGCCACCAGGTGTCGAAGTGCTGCTGAGAGACCACCTCGGCCGGGACCCGGGCATCGTAGAAGTCGTAGATGGCCTGGTCATCGACGACCAGGTCCCGGCGCCGGGTCCGCTCCTCCAGCTCGGCTACCTGGTCCCGGACCGCTTGGTTGCGCCGGACGAAGTGGTGCCGGGTCCGCCAGCGGCCCTCCACCAGGGCGGCCTGGATGAACAGGCGCCGGGCCTCGACCGGGTCGACCTGGGCGTAGGAGACGGTCCGGCCGCTGATGATCGGGACCCCGTACAGGCTGACCGTCTCGTCGGCGACCACCGTTCCGGTGGCCTCGACCCAGCGCGGCTCGACGTAGGTGCGCTTGAGCAGGTGCCCGCCCACCGCCTCCACCCACTCTGGGGAGATCGCCGCCACAGTCCGGGCCCAGAGCCGGGTCGTCTCCACCAGCTCGAAGGCGACCGCCAGCGGCGGTGGGGTCTTCGCGAGCGCCGAGCCGGGCGAGATCGCCCACCGGCTGCCGCGCGAGCCGAGGTACTCCCGGGGCCCGAGCCGGGCCCGCTTGCGGGGCGGGAGGTCCTTGCGCTCGGTCCGCATGTCGAGCAGGCCGACGTGGGACAGCAGCCCGGAGACCACCGCGGTGTGCAGCAGGTCGGCCGGGGCCGGTTCCCGGTTGCGCTCCAGCCCCAGCTCGGTGCAGAGCTGCCGCAGCTGCTGGTGCAGGTCCTGCCACTCCCGGATCCGCAGAAAGGAGAGGAAGTCATCACGGCAGAGCCGGCGGAAGGCGTTGCCCGACAGGGTCGTGCGCTGCTGCTTGAGGTACCGCCAGAGCCGCAGCAGGGCGACGAAGTCGGAGCCGTCGGGCTCGCCTGGGCCGATCGGCGTGATCGGGGCGTGGAAGCGGCGGTGCCGCTCGTCGGCCTGCTGGCGCTTGTCGACCGGCCGCTCCCGGACATCGGGGATCGCCAGCGCCGAGACCACCACCAGGGCCTCGCGCAGGCAGCCCAGCCGGGCCGCCTCGACCAGGATCCGGGCCAGCCGGGGGTCCACCGGCAGCCGGGCCATCTGCTTGCCGACCGGGGTGAGCCGGGGTGCTGTGGAGCGTCCGGGCCGCAGTGCCCCGAGCTCGGTCAGCAGCCGCAGCCCGTCGGTGATCTGGGCGGTGTCGGGCGGCTCCACGAACGGGAAGGCGGCGATGTCACCCAGCCCCGCCTCGGCCATCTGCAGGATCACGCTGGCCAGATTGGTGCGCAGGATCTCCGGCTCGGTGAACTCGGGCCGGGCAAGGAAGTCAGCCTCCGAGTAGAGCCGGATGCAGATCCCGGGGGCGGTGCGGCCGCAACGACCTGCCCGCTGGTTAGCGGAGGCCTGCGAGACCGGCTCGATCGGGAGCCGCTGCACCTTGGTCCGCTTCGAGTACCGCGAGATCCGGGCGGTGCCCGGGTCGACCACGTACCGGATCCCCGGCACCGTCAAGGAGGTCTCGGCCACGTTCGTGGCGAGCACCACCCGCCGTCCCTGGTGCGCAGTGAAGACCCGGTGCTGCTCGGCGGCCGAGAGCCGCGCGTACAGCGGCAGCACCTCGGTGAACCGCAGCTGGAGAGCCTCGATTGCCTCCGCCGCGTCGCGGATCTCGCGCTCACCTGACAGGAAGACCAGAATGTCGCCGTCGCCGGCGGCACAGAGCTCGCGAACCGCGTCACAGATCGCCTCGTTGAGGTCCTTGGCGACCGCCTCGGGGACTGGGCGGGGCTGCTCGTCGCTGTCGAGGCTCGCCGCACCGTCGTCGCGGACCGGGCGGTAGCGGACCTCGACCGAGTAGGTGCGGCCCTCGACCCGGACGATCGGGGCGTGATCGAAGTGCGCCGAGAACCGCTCGGTGTCGATGGTGGCGGAGGTGACGATCACCTTGAGGTCGGGCCGCTTCGGCAGGAGCTGCTTGAGGTAGCCGAGCAGGAAGTCGATGTTCAGGCTGCGCTCGTGGGCCTCGTCGATGATCACCGTGTCGTAGCGGCGCAGCAGCCGGTCCTGGCTGATCTCGGACAGCAGGATCCCGTCGGTCATCACCTTGACCCGGGTCTGCCGGCCGGCCTGCTTGGTGAACCGGACCTGGTAGCCGACCAGGTCGCCGACCTCGGTCCGGGTCTCGGCGGCGATCCGCTCGGCGAGGGTCCGGGCCGCGATCCGGCGCGGCTGGGTGTGACCGATCCGGCGCCGGCCCGCCATCAGGCAGAGCTTCGGCAGCTGGGTGGTCTTGCCCGAGCCGGTCTCCCCCGCCACGATCACGACCTGGCTGGACAGCAGGGCGGCGGCGATCTCGGGGGCTGCCTCGGCGATCGGGAGGTCGGGGCTGATCTGGAGCACCGGGGCGCAGGACGAGGCGGACTGGTCGGTCATGGCCCGCCCAAGACTAGCCGCCGAGGGCTTTCCCCTACCGGGGCACGAGTCGTGGGAGGATGACCGGGTGCAGTCCGGACACTTCCCGATCCTCGACTTCGACCCCGATCCCGACGACGTGATCATGGGGGTCCCGCCCCGGACTCTGCCGGCGGACCTGTTCCCGGCGCGGGCGGTGATCGCCTTCCTCGCCGGCACCGTCGACGCGTACGCGGCCCGGACCGGGGCCGAGGTGGTCCACACCGAGAAGTCGATCAACGGTGACCACCCGTACTGGCTGGTGCCCACCCCGACCGGGCCGGTGGTTCTGGTCCGGGCGCACCTAGGCGCCCCGATCGCGGCACTGCTCGCCGAGGTCCTGTTCCGCCACGGGGTCCGGGAGGCGGTAGCAGTGGGCTCCTGCGGTGGGCTGCGCCACTTCGCCGAGGGTGAGTGGCTGGTGGCCCGGCGGGCCCTGCGCGACGAGGGCACGAGCTACCACTACCTGCCGCCCGGGCGCTGGGTCGACCTGGACCGGGGGATCAGCGAGCAGTGCCTGGCGGCGATCCGTGACCGTGGCCTGACCGCTGCCGAGGTGGATGTCTGGACCACCGACGCCATCTGCCGCGAGACCCGCTCGCTGGTCGCGGCCCGGCTCGACGAGGGCTGCTCGGTGGTCGACATGGAGTGCTCGGCGCTGGCGGCCTGCGCCCAGGTCCGCGGGGTCCGGTTCGGGCAGATCCTGTTCACCGGCGACTCCCTGGCCGACGGCGAGCACGACCCGCGCAGCTGGGGCCAGGACAGCCACGAGCTGGCCCTGGAGCTGGCGCTGGCCGCTGTCGCCCCGGCCTGCTGAGCCGTCAGTCCGCGTCGGCGTCGTCGGCCGGCTCCGGGGTCGGGACCAGCGAGCCGACCCCCTGACCGGGCGCGGTCCGCCCGACCGCCAGGGCGAAGTCGTCACCGTGAGCACTGACTCCCTGGACCACGGCCTGGTCGATCATCATGTCGGCGTAGCGGCCCCGCACGATCCGGGGGTCGTGGCGCAGGTCACGCATCAGGGCGGCAGCCATCGCGATCATCACCAGCAGGAACGGCAGACCGGCCACGATCGTGACCGACTGCAGCCCTGCCAGAGCGTCCTCACCGCCGGCGACCAGCATGATCGCCGCCACCGCCCCGGTCACGACACCCCAGAAGATCACGGTCGGGCGCCGCGGCTCGATGGTCCCGTTCTCGCTCAGGGTGCCCATCACGATCGACGCCGAGTCGGCCCCGGAGACGAAGAAGATCGCCACCAGCACCATCACCAGCACCGAGGTCACCGTCTCCCAGGGCATGGTGTAGAGCAGCGCGAACAGGATCCCCTCGGCGTCGCCAGCCTGGTCCAGCTGGGCGCCAGCCTGCTCGGCGTGGATCGCGGCGCCTCCAAAGGTCGCGAACCAGAGCAGCGAGACGGTGCTCGGCAGCAGCAGTACCCCGGCCACGAACTGCCGGATGGTGCGCCCCCGGGAGATCCGCGCGATGAACATCCCGACGAACGGCGTCCACGACACCCACCAGGCCCAGTAGAAGATGGTCCAGCTGGCGAGCCACTTGTTGGCCTCAGCCCCGAGGGCTCCGGTGGTCGACGACATCTGCATGATGGTCTGCAGGTAGGTGCCGAGCGTAGTCGGGATCAGGTTCAGCACGAAGACGGTGGGACCGACCACGAAGATGAACAGCGCCAGCACCACCGCCAGCACCATGTTGATGTTCGACAGGTACTGGATCCCCTTGGCGATCCCAGATACCGCCGAGAGGATGAAGCAGATGGTCAGGACGGTGATCAGCAGCACCAGCAGGGTGTTGCCGGCCTCCCCGGCCCAGCCCACGATGCGGGCACCGCGGGCGATCTGGAGCACCCCCAGCCCCAGTGACGTGGCCGAGCCGAAGAGAGTGGCGAAGATCGCGAAGATGTCGATCACCTTGCCGCCCGGGCCGTACGCCTGCCGCTTGCCCAGCAGCGGCTCGAAGACCGCCGAGACCGTCAGGGGACGGCCCTTGCGGAAAACGCTGTACGCGATCGCGACTCCGGCCACGGCGTAGATCGCCCACGGGTGCAGGCCCCAGTGAAACAGCGTGGTGGCCAGGGCGTTGCGGACCCGGTCCGCCTCCGGAGCCCCGGCATGGCCAGGCGGAGGGGCAAGGAAGTGCGACAGCGGCTCGGCGGCGCCGTAGAACATCAGGCCAATGCCCATCCCGGCGCTGAACATCATGGCCACCCAGGAGACCGTCGAGAACTCGGGGTTCTCCCCGTCGCGGCCGAGGGGAATCGCCCCGTAGCGGCTGAGCGCCAGCCACAGGATGAAGAAGACGAAGCCGGTGGAGGCGGTGGCGAACAGCCAGCCGGTGTTGTCGACCACCCAGGCCAGCCCAGCGCTGGAGGCTGACTTGAGGCTGCCGGGAGCGAGGGCCCCCCACAGCACGAAGGCCAGCGACACGACCCCGGTGGTCCCGAAGACCACCCGGTCCAGCCGGCCTGGTACCTCATCCCCGAGGTCCTCGACTGTCGGCTCGAGCGCAGGGTGGTTGGCGTCGTAGAGGCTCACCTGCCGCAGCCGTGACATCCCTGCCCAGGACAGTGCCAGCGCGGACGACCGGCGCCGCCCTCTCGGTCCAGGTCGCGAGACTCGCGTCCGCCGTGCGGTCGTTACTGAGCTCTCCGTCTCGTCACGCGCCTGCACAGCACCACCTCCTCGGGTCGTCCAACAGATTCTCCGCCCTGCACGCTACCCCGGCCCGGCTCACCCCACTGCCTTACCGGGCACCACAACCGTTCCCGGACGGTGCCGGACGACTGCCCCGACCCGGCAGCCAAACCTCGTCTCACAGAACCAAAGGCGCGGGATGGCGAACCAGACAGACAGGACATGAGAGATATCCAGAGCAGCCGGGAACCACCCCGGGAACGCCATCACGCCCAGAAGGCAGTGGGCAGGCTGGCAGCCGCCTCAGCGCACCAGGCACACCGGACACAACGAGTGAGCCAGAACCGCCCGCAACGCACCCGAGAACGCCACCCCCGTCACCGGATGACTATGAACCCCCACCACCAGCAGATCCACCTCACCTGTGGCCCCGATCAGCTCCTCAACCGGAACCCCACTGGTCACCTCACCCTCGATCGTGACGTCCCCGTACTCCACCCGCAGCTCAGCCAGCAGCACCTCCAGCGCCGCCTTCGACGTTGCCGCATCAGGAACCGGGTCCCGACCGAAAGCAGCCCGCAAGCCCTTCGGTGGCGGCGGCACCACCAGCACCACACTCAGCCGGCACCCCCGGCTCCGAGCCTCCTCCAGCGCCCAGCGGAGCTGGTGACGAGACTTGTCGGGCTTGCTGACCGCCACCGCGATCCGCCGGAACCGGCCGGTCGGCTCCGGGGTCGAGGCGGCTGAGATCACCACCAGCGGGCAGCCCACCATCCCGGCCAGCGAGACGCTGGTGGACCCAACGAACATCCGCTCCGCGCTGCTCGAGGCCCGCCGCCCGACCACCACCATCTCGGCGTCCTCGCTGAGGTCGGCCAGGACCGCGGACGGGTGGCCCATCAGCACCTCGGTCCGGACCCGCTCGGCCGGGAAGCCCCGCTCCACGAGGAAGCGCCGGGCATCGACCAGGGCCTCCTCCCCCACCTGAGACAGGATCCGCGGGTCGTACACCACCCCCCAGCCGCCGGTCAGCACCCCGTCATCGAGGGCATGGACCAACCAGATGTCGGCCCCCGTCCGCTCCGCCGTGCCCTGAGCGTACTGGACCGCGCGCAGCGCGTCCGGGGAGCCATCGACCCCCACCAGGACCCGCTGCGCTGAGGACTGGCTCACCTCGTCGTTCATGGCCTGACCCTATCCCCACCGGGCACCAGGTGCTCGCCGGGCGAGCCCTCAGCTGACGGTCCGGGCCAGCCGCCAGTCCCGGATCTCGGGCAGGTCCGCCAGGTGCTCGCGGATGTAGGTCTCGTGCCGGGCCAACTGCGACTCACAGTAGGACCGCAGGTCGTCGGAGCCGGCCGGCGCGACCGAGGCATTGTTCAGGGCATCCAGCACCAGGTGGTAGCGGGAGGCCCGGTTGCGGACCACCATGTCGAACGGGGTGGTCGTCGTCCCCTCCTCGATGAATCCCCGGACCCGGAACCGGTCGGCGTCGGGACGGCCGTGCACCAGCTGGTGGATCGCCCCCGGGTAGCCGTGGAAGGCGAAGATCACGTCCTTGGTGTCGGTGAAGAGCTCGCGGAAGTAGGTCTCGCTCATCCCGTGCGGGTGGTCCTTGGGTCGGCGCAGGGTCATCAGGTCGACCACGTTCACCACTCGGGTCCGCAGCGCCGGCAGCCGCTGCTTGAGCAGCTCAGCCGCCGCGACCGTCTCCATGGTCATGATGTCCCCGGCACAGGCCAGGACGATGTCCGGCTCGCCCGGCCCCTCTGCCGAGCCGGCCCAGGTCCAGGTCGAGGCCCCCTTGGCGCAGTGGGCCACCGCCTCGTCCATGCTCAGCCACTGCGGCTGAGGCTGCTTGTCGATCACGATCAGGTTCACGTACGACTTCGACCGCAGGCAGTGGTCGGCCACCGACAGCAGGCAGTTCGCGTCCGGCGGCAGGTACACCCGGCCGACCTCCCCGCGCTGGTTGAGGACGACCTGGATCAGGCCCGGACCCTGGTGGCTAAAGCCGTTGTGGTCATTGCGCCAGGCGGTGGAGCTGAGCAGGATGTTGAGACTGGGCACGTCCGCCCGCCAGGGCAGCTCGATCGCTTCCTGCAGCCACTTGGCGTGCTGCACGGTCTGCGAGGCGGACACCATCGCGAAGGCCTCGTACGTGGCGAACAGCCCGTACCGGCCGGTCAAGGTGTACGCCTCCAGCCAGCCGTGGCAGCTGTGCTCGCTGAGCACTTCCATCACCCGTCCGTCGGCACTGAGGCTGACGTCGTCGTCGGTGACCTGCTCCATCCAGGCCCGGTCGGAGACCTCAAGAACCGCGCCGAGCCGGTTCGAGGTGGTCTCGTCCGGGCAGAACAGCCGGAAGGTACGGGGGTTGCGCTGGTAGGCGGCCCTCATCAGCTCGCCGAGCTTGCGGGTCGACTCGATCCGCTCCCCGGCCCGCTCGGTCACCGGCACCGCCAGCTCCCGGAAGTCAGGCAGGTCCAGCTCCTGGGTCAGCAGGCCGCCGTTGGCGTACGGAGTACCCGACATCGACGCCGGCTTGTCGGGGTTGGCCTGCCGGACCAGGTCGACCACTCTCCCGTTCGCGTCGAAGAGCTCCTCGGGCCGGTACGAGCGCAGCCACTGCTCCAGCAGGGCCAGGTGCTCGGGGTTCTCCCTCACCCCCGCCAGCGGCACCTGGTGGGCACGCCAGGTGCCCTCGACCTGGACCCCGTCCACCACGTCCGGCCCTGTCCATCCCTTGGGCGAGCGCAGGATGATCATCGGCCAGCAGGGCCGCTGCGTGGGCCGGTCGGCGCCGCGGTAGGTGGCCTGGACCTCCCGGACCGACTCGTACGCGCTGGCGAGAGCCTCGGCGAAGCGGTAGTGCATCCCGGGCAGGTCATCACCCTCGACCCAGATCGGCTGGTAGCCGTGGCCCTCAAAGAGCCGGGTCACCTCGTCTCGGGGCTTGCGGGACAAGACGGTGGGGGCGGCGATCTTGCCGCCGTTGAGGTGCAGCACCGGCAGCACCGCGCCGTCGTGGACCGGGTTGAGGAAGGAGATCCCCTTCCAGGACCCCTCCAGCGGCCCGGTCTCGGCCTCGCCGTCGCCGACCACCGCCACCGTCAGCAGGTCCGGGTTGTCGAGCACCGAGCCGAAGGCGTGGATCAGGGCGTAGCCGAGCTCCCCGCCCTCGTGGATCGAGCCGGGAGTGGTGACCGAGACGTGCGACGGGATCCCGCCGGGCGCGGAGAACTGCCGGAAGAAGGCCAGCAGCCCGGCCTCGTCCTCGGTGATCGCGGGGAAGGCATCGGTGTACGTGCCCTCCAGGTAGGAGGCCCCGGTCAGCGACGGCCCGCCGTGGCCAGGTCCGGTGATGAACAGGCAGCTCTGGCCGGTGTGGCGGATCAGCCGCGAGACGTGGGCATAGACGAAGGAGAGGCCGGGCGAGGTCCCCCAGTGACCGAGGAGCCGGGGCTTGATGTGCTCGGGGCGCAGCGGCTCCCGCAGCAGCGGGTTGCCCATCAGGTAGATCTGCCCCACGGTCAGGTAGTTGCTGGCCCGCCACCAGGCGTCCAGCCCAGCGAGCTCGGCCTCAGTCAGCGCAGGAAGCATCGGCATGGCATCACGATACCGACGGGCACCGCGACCGAAGTGCGAGAGTGCGGGCCTCAGACCTCGAAGGTCGTGCGTCCCTTGAGGGCGTCGGCCAGGAAGTCGTCGATCTCGTCGGCGATCTTGGCGACCTCGCGTACCACCTGGTGCAGGTGGGCCCGCACGAAGGGCTGCGCCAGCAGCGACATCGACGCGTAGACCCGGTCCCGCAGCGCCCAGAACCGGATGAAGCGGCTCTCGGCGTTGAGGTCGTTGCAGATCTCGGCGGCCCGGGAGCGTCCCTCCAGGTCGTGCACCACAGCCGAGAAGGCGATCACCTCGCGGGCGTCGGCCGTGACCCGCACGAAGACCATCGCCGAGCCCACCCGGACCGCGAAGTCCCCCTCGGAGTCCCGGAACGGGGTGTGGCCAAACATCTCGGTGAGCTCCTCGGCGACCGCCGCCGCCAGGTCCTCCGGGTCGGGCAGCATCACCGCCGTCAGCTCCTCGGCGTCGTACGCCTGCTTCGGCCCAGGCCCGTTCTCGCCCAGGGAGCCCGGCTCGGTCGGCGCCGGCGGGGCGAGGACCTCAGCCAGGTGGTCGGGAGCGATGAAGACCGGGTGCAGCACCCCGTACACCGAGCGCAGCGTCTCGATGCTCAGCGCGGCCAGCCCGTCGGTGTCGTCCTGAGACCAGACGACGCTGAAGTCGTGGCTCGGGTGCTCGCCGCTGACGCTGGGAGGCTGCCACCCGAGCTCCTCCATGGTGGTCAGCTGGGTCACCGCCAGCTGGAAGTCCTCCCCCAGGCTGGCGTTCGAGGAGGCCTCGGCGACCAGCTCACCGAGCCGGCGGCAGCGAAAGTGCAGGTACGGGGCGACGTCGTCGTCGGGAGACAGCGTCGGCAGGTGCAGGTCAGCCTCGTCGTCCATCACCGACAGCACTTCCGACAGCCGGTCGCGGAACTGCTCCCAGGCCTGGTCGGTGCTCCGGTCGATGTCGAAGTCGTCGATCTCCACGGTCCCTCCTTGCCCGGCAACCTACAGGACGGTGACGAGCACCAGGATCACCACCGCCGAGACCATCGTGGCCCGGAAGACCGCATCCCGGGCGAAGAGCTCCCGCACCCCGTACCGGGTGGCAATCACGTGCACGTTCTGGGCCGGAGGCAGGGCCGCCAGGATCGTGACCGCCCTCACCGCCTCCCCCGGGAGCCCCAGGGCCCGTCCCAGCAGGTACGCGATGCCCGGCTGAACCAGGCACTTCAGCCCGATCACGGTGGCCGACTCGGCCGACTCGGCGTTACGGCTGGGGCGTGGCTCAAGACGCAGCGAGATCCCCAGCGCCAGCAGCATGCTGGGCACGGCCATCCCTCCCAGCATGTCGAGCGGGGTGGCGATCAGGCGCGGCACGGTCAGGCCGAGCAGGTTGAGCGCCAGCCCGGTCAGGCACCCGACCGTGAGCGGGTTGCGCAAAGGCAGGCTCAGCAGACCCAGCAGCGGGATCCGGGCCCCGTTGTCGCGGGCCTTGCAGTAGTCCAGCACGGCCAGCCCGATGGGCTGCATGACTGCCACCTGGACCAGCAGGATCGGGGCCGCCCAGGTGGCGTCGCCGAGGGCGTACATGGCGACCGGGATCCCGATGTTGCCGGCGTTGGAGTAGCACGACAGCAGGGTGCCGATGGTGCGTCCGGCGAGGTCGGTGCGGAAGACGGCGAAGGCGAGGACGGTGTACACCAGCGCCGAGCCAGCGATCGCCCCGTACGAGGCGTAGACGCTGCGAGCGAAGACGTGGCTGAGGTCGGCCCGCGACATCAGCATCACCATCAGCGCCGGTGAGGCCACCAGCAGCGCGGTCTTGCTCAGCATCCGCTGGTGCTGGGTGGTCAGCACCCCGAAGTGGCCGCAGACCACGCCGACGAGGATCAGGACACCAATCGTGACGTATCCGGTCAGTGCCTGCACGAAGGTCACTGTACGGGCCGGCACCGGCCTGGACAGGCCGCAGGTACTGGGGTGGACAGCCGCTGCCAGCGGGGCCGGCTGGTACGGGGCGCCGACCGGCCGGTCAGTTGGCAGTCTCGGCAGCGTGCTGCTCGGAGCGCTCGAGGAGTCCCGGGGCAGGGCGGGGCTCGGTCAGCCCCGGCGCCACGGCAGGCTCCCAGGCCAGGTCCGCTCCGGCCGCCTCCCAGCCCAGGCGGGCCGCCCCCAGGGCGGTGGCGTCCACCACCGCCGACCGGCGGCTGGGCAGGCCGGTCAGGTCGCAGACCAGCTGCCGCATCCGCTGGTCCCGGGTGCCGCCGCCGGCGAACCGGATCCGTCCCGGGCGGCGCGGCAGCCGGGCGACCGCGGCACGGACCTGGAAGGCAACCGCCTCCAGCGCGGCCCGCAGCAGGTCGGCCCGGGACGTGTCGAGCCCGATCCCGGACCAGCCGGCGCGCTGCCCGGGGCGGCGCGGCAGCCGGTCGCTGGTCAGCCAGGGACTGAACCGGACCGAGCCCGGGTCGGGCTGGTCGAGGGCCGCGTACAGCTCGTCCCAGTCGGCTCCAAGCAGCTGCAGCACCCGCTGCAGCACCAGTCCCCCGTTCTGAGGCGCCACCATCGCGTAGTGCCCACCGTGGGCGTCGGCGTAGTGGTGGCAGTCGGGGTAGGCGGTCGGCTCAGGTGCGGGGCAGCTCTGGCAGACCTGGGTCCCGGTCCCGAGGTTCACCAGCACCTCGTCGCTGGCCAGCTGCAGCCCGGCCAGGGTGGCCGCGGTGTCGGCTGCCCCGGTCGCCACCGGGAGCCCGGAGGGCAGCGGGCTGCCAGGACCGGTCCTGGCCACTGCCTCGCTGGGTCGGCGCAGCCGTGGCAGCAGCGCCTGCGGCAGCCCCCGCAGCCGGGCCAGGTCGCGGTGCCAGTCGTCGGCCGGGGCGTCCCACAGGAGGGTGGCTGAGGCGTCCGACGGCTCGGTGACCGGGTCACTGCCGGGGGCGAGCACCGCTGAGCGCAGCCAGTCCTTGGGCGGCAGCGCCACCTCGGCCCGGGCCAGCAGCGCCGGCTCGTGGTGCAGCAGCCACTCCAGCAGCGGCCCGTACATGCCGGGCGCGACGGGGTTCGCCAGCCGGGCCAGCACCGGCTCGTCGAGGCGCTGCCAGTCCTCGGCCACCTGCTCGGCCCGGGTGTCGGGCCACAGCAGCGCCGGGCGTACGGCCCGGCCGGCCGCCGACAGCACCAGGCCGTGCATCTGGCCGTCCAGCCCCACGGTGACCACCCGGCTCGCCGGGCTCTGCCGCTGAGCCTCGGCTATCGCAGACCAGACGGCTGCCCGCCAGTCCTCGGTCTCGGTCTCCGCCCAGCCCGGCCTGGCCGCCCGGACCGGGTAGCCCGCCGCTGCTCTGGCCTGAACCTGCCCGGCTGCGTCGACCAGCAGCACCTTCACCGCACTGGTCCCCAGATCCATGGCGCACGAGACGTCCATGTCCCTCCCTGCTCCGACCGCGACCAGACCGTACTGCGGTCGGGTATTGACATGCGGGCCCCGCAATGACAACGTTACCACTGTTCCTCATGACGCGCCCCGTACACAGAGGTAGAGGTCGCCGAATGCTCGTCGTCTGTCCTAATCCGACGATTGACCGTCAGGTCTTCGTGGGTGAGCTGCTGCCCGGGTCGGTCTCCCGGTCTCACCGCAACCGCTCCTTGCCAGGCGGCAAACCGGTGGATGTGCTGCGGGCCATGAAGGCCCACCGCTGGCAGCCAGAGCTGCTCGTTCTGCTGCCCGAGCAGGACGAGGACTGGGTGGCTCGGCTGGCCGCCGAGCAGATCCAGGCCGAGGTCTGGCGGGTCCCGGGCCAGGTCCGCGAGACCATCGTCGTGTACGAGGACTCCGGGCGCGCCACGGTCGTGAACGGCCCCGGCCAGACCGTCTCCCCCGGCGACTGGGCGGCCTTCGCCGAGCAGGTCCGCCAGCGCGCCACCGGCCAGGACTGGGTGGTGGTCTCGGGCAGCTTCCCGCCCGGCGTGACCGGTGACGACGTGGCCCGCCTGGTGAGCGACCTACGCGCCCAGGGCTGCCGGGTGGCGCTGGACTGCGGGCCGAGCTGGCTGGCGGCTGCCCTCCCGGCGGCACCCGACCTGGTCACCCCGAACCTGGCCGAGGCGACCCAGGCCCTCAGCGGGCAGGCAGGCACCGAGTCGGTCGACGCTCACGCCGGCGCCGGGCAGCAGGCGGTCCAGGCCGCCGAGACCCTGGTCGACCGGGGCATCGGGCTGGCCGTGGTCACCGCCGGCTCCCAGGGCGCCGCCTGGGCCGGCGCCGGCGGCAGCGGACTGGTGGCGGCCGTCCCGGTCGAGGCGGTGAACCCGATCGGTGCCGGTGACGCCTTCCTGGGTGGGCTGATGGCCCGGCTGGCGACCGGCTCCTCGGTCGCCGACGCCGTTGCCTGGGCTGTGGCCACCGCGTCCTCCGCAGTCACCAGCTGGGTCCCGGGGCTGGCCGACGCCGACCAGGTCACCGAGCTGCGCCGGAGGCTGCCGTGACCCCACGTCCCACCCTGACCGCTGTGGCCCGGGCCGCCGGGGTCTCGCCCTCCACGGCTTCGCGGGCGCTGCGCGACGACCCCCGGGTCGCCGACACCACCCGCAGCCGGGTCCGGCACACCGCCCAGAGGATGGGCTTTCGCAGCAACCAGGTTGCCCGCGCGCTGCGGCTCGGTGGGCTGACCAGGCTGCTCGGGCTGGTGGTCCCCAACCTGCAGGACCCGTTCTTCACCTCGGTCACCACCGGGGTCCACGCCGCCGCCCGGGCCGCTGGCCACCAGGTCATCATCGGCTACCACAACGAGGACCCGCAGGCCCAGCAGCGCCTGGTGGAGCAGATGGTGGCACACCGGGTCTCGGCGGTCCTGATCGTGCCCGCTCCCGGCACCGACCCGCAGCCCCTGGCCCGGGAGGCCGATCTCGGCACCTGGCTGGTCCTGATCGACCGGCCAGTCCCCGGCCTGCGCTGCACCACGGTCACGACCGACAACGTCGGCGGCGCCAGCCGGCTCACCGAGGCGCTGCTGGAGCGCGGCCACCGGCGGCTCGGTGTGCTCACCATCGAGCCCAGCATCTGGACCCAGGCCGAGCGGCTGGCCGGGGTCCGCACCACCCTGGCCCAGCAGGGTCTGTCGCTGCCCGAGGACCGGATCGTCCACGGGAGTGCCGAGGTGCTGCGGCAGAGGGTCCGCGACCTGCTGACCGGGCCCGACGCCCCGACCGCGCTCCTAGCGCTGAGCGTGCCGCCGCTGCTGAGTGCGCTGCTCACCGGGGAGCTGGCCGGGTCCAAGGTCGAGCTGGCCTCCTTCGACAGCCACCCCCTGTACGGCCTGCTGCCGGTCCCGGTGCTCTGCCTGGAGCAGGACACCGACGCCATCGGCCGGGTCGCCGTCGACCGGGCGCTGCACCCGAGACCAGCCGGTGCCGAGGCCTCGGTCGTGCTGCCGCTCAGCCCCCTGCAGCGTCGAGGAGGAGACCATGACTGACCTGTGGGTCGGGATCGATGTCGGCACCACCCGGGTCAAGGCCGGCCTGGTCGACGAGGCGGGCCGGCTGACGAGCCTGGCCTGGCGGCCCACCCCCTGGCAGACCACCGACGAAGGACCGGTGGTCGATGTGGTCGAGCTCGCCGACCTGGTCCTGGCCGTGGCTCAGGAGGCGGCCGAGACCGGCGGGGCGGCCAGGGGGCAGGTAGCCGGGGTCGGGATCACCGGGATGGCCGAGACTGGCGCCCTGCTCGGCCCCGACGACCAGCCCCTGGCACCCGGTTTCGCCTGGCACCACACCCTGGGTGACGCGGAGCGGGTCCAGCAGGCCCTCGGCCCGGACCGCTTCGCCCAGACCACCGGCCACGGCTGCGACCTGGCACCCAGCATCGTCAAGCTCGACTACCTGCGCAGCCGCGGCCACCGCTTCCGCCCCGGGCAGGTCTGGCTCAACATCGGCGAGTACATCGCGTACCGGCTCACCGGGGTGCGCTGCTGCGAGTTCTCGCTCAGCGGGCGGACTGGCCTGTTCGACCTCGTTGGGCGCACCTGGTGGGACGATGCGCTGGGCTTCCTCGGCGCCGGGCGGTGGCTGCTGCCCGGCGACCCGGTGCCGGCCGGGACCGCCGTCGGCACCGTACGGCCCGGGCTGGGCCTGCTGTCGGGCGCAGCGGTCACCGTGGCCGGGCACGACCACCCAGTCGCCGCCCTCGCCTGCGGTGGGTCCGAGGCGGGGACCGTGAGCCTGTCTCTGGGCACCTCCGAGGCCCACGTCCGGGTTGTGGCCCCAGGCATGTCGGCGCAGCAGGTGCTGGCGCTGGTCCGCCTCGACGCCACCGTCGACTGGCACCCGCTGGGTGACCGCTGGTACGTCCTCAGCACCCTGCCGACCAACCTCACCCTGGAGCGGCTCGCCCGGCTGCTGGGCTGCGACCAGACCGAGGCCCGCCTCAGTCTCAGCCGCGCCGCCGCGACCGTGCCCGCAGCGCCCGGAGTCCGGCTCGTCCAGGCTGACCTGGACTCGTTCACCCTGGCCGGGATCGGAGATGGCGACACCCGTGAAGGCGCCTGGCGCGCGGTAATGACCCAGCTGGTCGAGCGGGCCCGCGAGCACCTCGACCAGGTCAGCGCCATCGTCGGCTCCCCCGAGCTGGTTCAGGTCTTCGGCGGCTGGTCACACGACCCGCTGATGGCTCGGCTGCGCTCCGAGCTGCTCAGCGCCACCCCGGCCACCGACTGCCCCGAGCCCGGGATCGTCGGGGCCTGCGTCCTGGCCCGGCAAGCAGCAGAGGGGGTGGTCCAGCGCAGCTGATCTCGCCGCGGCCCAGCCGCTACCACTGCCCGCTCCCGCCAGGGAGCACCTTCGTGACACAGGAGTCAGACACATGAACAGCATCACCCGCAGGTCCCTGCTCGCCGGCACCGCCGGTGTCGGGTCGGCCCTCGCCCTCGCCGCCTGCTCCGGAGCCGGAGCCGGTCGGGCCGGCGCCTCCGGCTCGGCTGGCGGCGAGCTCAACGTCTTGATGGTGGGCAACCCGCAGATGAAGGACATCCAGGAGATGGTGTCCGACTTCACCAGCAAGACCGGCATCAGCGTGAAGTTCACGGTCCTTCCGGAGAACGAGCTGCGCGACAAGGTCGCCCAGGACGTCTCCACCAAGGCCGGCCAGTACGACGTCGTCACGATCGGCGCGTACGAGGGCTCGGTCTGGACCGCCAACGACTGGCTGACCAACCTGCAGCCGCTGGCCACCAAGGAGGCCGAGTTCGACGTCAACGACCTGATGCCCGCCATGAAGGGGGTTCTCAGCAAGGGCGGCGACCTGTACGCGATCCCGTTCTACGGCGAGTCGGCGATGACCATGTACCGCCAGGACCTGTTCACCAAGCACGGCCTGACGATGCCGGATGAGCCGACCTGGACCGACATCCGGACCCTGGCCGAGAAGCTCAAGGCAGCCGAGCCCTCGATCTCCCCGGTGGTGATGCGCGGGCTGCCCGGCTGGGGCGAGAACATGGCTGTCGTCGGGTCGATGGTCAACTCCTTCGGCGGGGCCTTCTTCGACGCCGACTGGAAGCCGCTGCTGACCTCTCCCGAGGTCACCGAGTGCATCACCTACTACGTCGACCTGGTCAAGGACTTCGGCCAGAAGGGCGCCCCGCAGGCCGGCTTCACCGAGTGCCTCAACACCATGAGCCAGGGCGGTGCCGGGATCTGGTTCGACGCCACCTCGGCGGCGAACTCGCTGGAGTCGCCGGCCTCGTCGAAGATCGTCGGCAAGGTCGGCTACGCCGACGCGCCCAAGATGAAGGCCCGCTCCGGCTGGGTCTGGGCCTGGGCCTGGGCGATCCCGAAGACCACCAAGAAGCTCGACAACGCCTGGAAGTTCGTCGCCTGGGCCTCGGGCAAGGAGTACGAGCAGGCCGTCGGCAAGAAGCTGGGCTGGACCCGGGTCCCCGACGGCAAGCGGCTGTCGACCTTCCAGATCCCGGAGTACAAGGAGGCCTCGAAGGCGTACAGCCAGGTGATGCTGACCGCCCTCGAGCGCTCCGACCCGACGAACTGTGGGGTCCAGAAGCGCCCGGCCCCCGGCTGCCAGTACCTCGCGATCCCCGAGTTCGCCGACCTCGGGACCAAGATCGGCCAGCAGGTCAGCGCCGCCCTGGCCGGGCAGAAGTCGGTCGCGGACGCTCTGGCAGCCTGCCAGGCCGCAGCCGAGACCGTCGCCGCTAAGCACAAGTAGTGCCCGTTCCCCGGAGGGTCACCCCACCCTCCGGGGCCCCGCCTCCTCAAGCGCAAGGAGCCACCATGGCTGAGACAGCCACCGCCCGGCGTGACGCCGACGCCCAGAGCCGGGCTCGTACCCGCCGCCGCCGGCTGCCGCTGCTGCCCGCCCTGATCTTTCTGATCGTGGTCACCCAGGTACCGTTCGTGGTCACCCTGGTGATCTCGTTCGCACAGTGGAATATCCAGTACCCGAACGACCGCAAGCTCGGCACTGTCGCCAACTACCTGGCGGTGCTGAAGGACCCGACCATGCGGGATGCGGTGCTCAACACCGTGGTCATGGTGGTCGCCACACTGGTGATCTGCCTGGTCGCCGGTATGGTGCTGGCGCTGCTGCTGAATCGGCAGTTCTTCGGCCGCGGGATTGTTCGTACCCTGCTCATCACGCCGTTCCTGATCATGCCGATGGCGGCCTCGCTGATGTGGAAGCACCTCATCTACAACCCGGAGTACGGCATCATCCACGGCTTCTCAGCCTGGTTTGCCGACCTGACCGGCCAGCCGACCCCGCACACCGACCTGGTCAGCCAGTCCCCGATGACTGCGATCATCATTGCCCTGGCCTGGACCTGGACCCCGTTCATGTTCCTGATCCTGCTGGCCGGGCTGCAGTCGCAGGACCCGGACATCCACGAGGCGGCCGCTGTCGACGGCGCCGGGACCTGGGCCACGTTCCGCTACCTGACGCTGCCGATGCTGCGCCCGTACATCGAGCTCTGCCTGGTGCTCGGAGTGATCTACCTGCTGAACGCGTACGACCACGTCTTCACCATCACCCAGGGTGGCCCCGGCACGGCCACCACCAACCTGCCGTACGCGATCTACCTGACCGCCTACCGCGGCTACGACTACGGCGAGGCCTCGGCCGCCGGGGTGCTCGTGGTGGCCCTGAGCGTCCTGCTCGCCACCTTCGGGCTGCGGATGGTCAGCTCCCTGGCCGACGACTCCGCACCCACCAAGGAGGCCTCCCGATGAGTACCCGCCGTCCTGGTCGCTCCCGCTTCGGCTGGCTGCTCGGCCTGCTGGCCTGGGTGCTGGGCCTGGTCTTCATCTTCCCGCTGGCCTGGATGGTCTTCGTCTCCTTCCACGACGAGGTCGACGCCGCCGCCAGCCCGCCGAACCTGCTCGCCCCACTGACCCTGGCCCAGTACGAGCGGGTCTTCTCCGGCGACATCGTCTACGCCCTGGCGAACTCGCTGATGGCGGCCGGCTTCTCCACGGTCTTCGTCGTCGCGCTGGCCGTGCCCGCTGCGTACGCGACGGCCATCAAGCCGGCCCGTGACCCCCGCGGAGTGCTGCAGTGGATCCTGTCGACCAAGTTCCTGCCGATGATCGCCGCCCTGGTGCCGGTGTACGTCACCTTCCAGTGGCTGGGGATGCTCGACAACATCTGGGCGCTGGTCATCTTCTACACCGGGATGAACCTGCCGATCGCGATCTGGATGATGCACTCCTTCCTCAAGGAGATCCCCAAGGACGTCATGGCGGCGGCCGAGATCGACGGCGCCTCCCTGCTGCGGGTGCTGACCCGGATCGTGCTTCCGCTGTCGATGCCGGGGATCGCGGCCACCGCGCTGATCTGCTTCATCCTGTCGTGGAACGAGTTCTTGTTCGCCCTCAACCTGACCGCCACCAACGCCGGCACCGCTCCGGTCTTCCTGGTCGGCTTCATCACCAGTGAGGGCCTGTTCCTGGCCCAGCTCTCGGCGGCCGCGCTGGTGGTGTCGATCCCCGTCGTGATCGCCGGCTGGGTCGCCCAGGACCGCCTGGTCCAGGGCCTCTCGCTCGGCGCCGTGAAGTGACCTACGAAGGAGTACTGAGATGAGACAAGTCTTTGCCGCCGAGCTGGGCCAGGTCCTGGTCCGCGACGCCGAGGTTCCGGTCCCCGGGCCCGGGGAGGCGCTGGTACGGACCACGCTGGTCGGGATCTGCGGCTCGGACACCCATGCCCTGGCCGGGCACCACCCGCTGCTCTACCCGCCGTACGTGCCGGGCCACGAGGCCATCGGCGTGGTGGAGGCGCTCGGAGAGGGGGTCGACTCCCCTGCCCTGGGCACCCGGGTGCTGCTGAAGCCGAACCTTCCCTGCGGTGACTGCGAGAACTGCCGCTCTGAGCGCTCCAACTGCTGCCAGACGCTGGCCTGGGTCGGCTGCGACCCGAGCGGCGCCCACCCCGGCGCCATGGCCGACCTCTTCCTGGCCCCCGCCCGCAACCTGTACCCGCTGCCGGAGCAGGTCAGCGACCAGCAGGCGGCCCTGGTGGAGTGCCTGGCCACCCCGGTCCACGCCGCCCGGATGGCTGGGGACCTGACCGGCCGCCGGGTCGTGGTGATGGGGGCCGGGACGATCGGGGTCCTGATGCTGGTCGCCGCCCGGATGGCCGGGGCGCAGACCCTGGTGGTCACCGACCTGGAGCCGGCAAAGCGGGACCGGGCGGTCCAGCTCGGGGCCGACGCGGCCGTCGACGCGGCCTCGACGAGCTTCGCCGACGACGTGGTCGCGGCCCTGGGCGGCAAGGCCGAGGTGGTCTTCGACTGCGTGGCGGTGGAGGCGTCGGCGAGGCAGTGGACCTCGATCGTGCGCCGCGGCGCCACGATCTGCATCGTCGGGGTGCCGAACCGGGACTTCACGGTCCCGATGCCGCTGATCCAGGACTGGGAGCTGCGGGTCCAGGGCTGCGCTGCGTACACCGAGGTGGATGTGGAGCAGGCGATCCGGATCGGGGCCGAGATCCCGGCCGACCTGATCATCTGCGAGGTCCGCCCGCTGGAGGACGCCGCCGCGGCCTTCGAGCAGGCCAGCCGGAGCACCTCCGGCAAGGTTCTGCTGGCCCCCGGAGGCGGGCAGTGAGAGCTGTCCTGCTGAGTGAGGTCGGCCGGGTCGAGCTGGCCGACCTGCCGGTTCCCGAGCCCGGGCCGGGCGAGGTCCGGGTCGAGGTCCGGGCCAGCGGGATCTGCGGGACCGACCTCAGCATTGTCCACGGCAGCTTCCCGGCCCGGCTGCCGCTGGTCATCGGCCACGAGTTCGCCGGGGTCGTCGACGCGGTCGGCTCGGACGTCGACCAGTGGCGTCCCGGCGACCGGGTAGCGGCCGACCCGAACCGCTACGACGGCAGCTGCCACTGGTGCCAGCGGGGCGCGTACAACCTGTGCGAGTCCTGGCAGGCCGCCGGGATCACACTGCCGGGGGCGCTGGCACAGTACCTGTGTGTCCCGGCCCGGTTCGTGGTGGGGCTGCCCGATGAAGTCTCCTTCACCGCCGGGGCGCTGATCGAGCCCCTGTCGTGCGCGATCCACGCCTTCGACCGGGCCCAGGTCAGCGGGCCGGGCCAGATGCTGCTGTACGGAGCGGGCACGATGGGTGCTGCCTGCCTGGTACTGGCCAGGGACCTCGGGCTGGAGGTCACCGTGGTCGAGACCACCCCCGAGCGTCGCAGCCGGGCGCTGACCCTGGGCGCGGCCCGCGCGGTCGAGCCCGGCGCTGACCTCGACCAGTACGACTACGTGCTCGACGCGACCGGGGCGCTCGCGGCGATCAACGACGGGCTACGGCGGCTGCGGACCCGGGGGACCTTCCTCCAGGTCGGGGCGGCTCCGTCCGGGGCCCTGGCCCAGCTCGAGCCGTACGACGTCTTCGCCCGCGAGCTGACAGTCGTCGGCTCGTTCTCGGTCGCCGGCGCCTACCCGGCCGCGGCCGCCCGGATGCCGCAGCTGGCCGCCACCGTGGAGCAGCTCGTCACTCACCGCCTCCGGCTCGACCAGTTCGACGCCGCGGTGGCCGCCATGGCCGAGCCCGGCACCGGCAAGATCCACTTCGACCCCACTAAGGAAAGGACTCCGTCATGAGTGCAGGCATCGATCTGTCCGGCAAGGTCGCCGTCGTCACCGGCGCCGCTCAGGGGATCGGCCAGGCGATCGCCACCGCCCTGGCCGAGGCCGGTGCCACGATCGTGGTCGCCGACCTGAACACCGAGCTCGGCGCCACCACCGCCAAGGCCCTCGGCGGCAGCTGCCTGCCGATCGACGTGACCGACTCCGCCTCTGTCGCCGCCTGCATCAGCCAGGTGGTCGCTGAGCGGGGCGGGATCGACATCTGGGTGAACAACGCCGGCATCGACATCAACGCCGACGCCGAGGCAATGACCGACGAGCAGTGGCTGAAGGTCATCGACGTCAACCTGAACGGCACCTTCTACTGCTGCCGCGAGGTCGGGCGGCACATGATCGAGCGCGGCGGCGGCGTGATCGTCAACATCGCCTCGATGTCGGGGATCGTCTCCAACCACCCCCAGCCGCAGTGCGCGTACAACACCTCGAAGGCCGGCGTGATCATGCTCACCAAGAGCCTCGCCGGGGAGTGGGCCCCCAAGGGAGTCCGGGTCAACTCGGTCTCTCCCGGGTACACCAACACCGCGATCCTGGAGCAGGTCACCGCGCTGCAGCCGCAGTGGACCGAGACCTGGTTCCGGGAGACCCCGATGGGCCGGCCCGCCGAGGTCGGCGAGATCGCCCGACTGGTGCGCTTCCTGGCCAGCGACCAGGCCACCTTCATGACCGGCAGCAACGTCGTCATCGACGGCGGCTACACCTGCTGGTGACTGAGAGGAGGATGCCCCGATGTCACGGCTCAACCAGCACACGCTCGCCGAGCTGCCGCCCCAGGTGGCGGTCCCCCGCTATCCCCGCGGTGCCGGGGAGCACCGGGTGGTCCACCTTGGGCTCGGCAACTTCCACCGCGCTCACCAGGCCTGGTACCTCGACCAGCTCCGCAGCCGCGGCGACCTCAGCTGGTCGATGCGCGGGGCGGGCACCCTCCCCGGCGATGCCCGTCTGCTCACCGCTATGGGTGAGCAGGACGGCCTGTACTGCCTGACTGAGAAGGCCACCTCGGGCGAGGTCCGCCACCGGGTGGTCGGCTCGGTCGAGCAGGTCCTGCCGCCCGGCGACCTGGACCTGCTGGCCGCCTGGCTAGCCGACCCGGTGACGAAGCTCGTCACCTTGACCATCACCGAGGGCGGCTACCTGCGGCAGTCCGCCACCGGGCACATCGACCCCCAGGCGCCCGAGCCGGCCGCCGACGCCGCCCTGGAGCGGCCCCGCTCGGTGTTCGGGCTGATCGCGCGGGCGCTGGCGGCCCGCCGAGCGGCCGGGGTCGCGCCGTTCACGGTGCTCTCGTGCGACAACCTGGTCGACAACGGACCGGCGGCCCGGGAGGCGGTGGTGGCCTTCGCCACCGCGCTCGACCCGGAGCTGGGGGCCTGGGTCGCCGAGCAGGTGGCCTTCCCCAGCTCGATGGTGGACGGGATCACCCCGGCCACCACGAACGCCGACCGGGACCTGGTGGCCGCCGCGCTGGGGGTCCGTGACGAGTGCCCCGTGACCTGCGAGCCGTTTCGGCAGTGGGTGGTCGAGGACCGGTTCCCCTCGGGACGGCCGCGCTGGGAGGACGTCGGGGTGCTCCTCGTCGACGACGTCGCCCCGTACGAGCGGATGAAGCTGCGGCTGCTTAACGCCGGCCACCAGGTGCTGGGCTGTGCCGGTGCCCTGGCCGGCTTCGGCTACATCCACGAGGCCGCCGCCGACCCGGACCTGGCCGGGCTGCTCGAGGTGTTCTGGGCCGACGAGGCCCAGCCCCAGCTGGAGGCACCACCCGGAGTGGACCTGGTCGACTACTGCCGGGTGCTGCTGGACCGCTTCTCCAACCCCGGGATCGCCGACACCGTGGCCCGGATCGCCGCGTACGTCAGCGACCGGGTGCCGACCTTCGTGCTGCCCACGCTGGAGGCGAACCTGGCTGCTGGCGGCCCGGTCGACGCGTCCGGCTTCGTCCTCGCCGCCTGGGCTCGGTACCTGCTCGGCCGCGACGACTCCGGCCGGCCGCTGGAGCCGGTCGACGACCGGCTGGACAGCCTGCTGGCGCTGGTACGCGACGACCCGGTCCGGCTGCTCGACCACCCGGTGCTGGCGTCGGTCGGTGGCCAGCCGCGGCTGCGGGAGTGTGTCGCCACCTGGTACGCCCGGATCCGTGAGGAGGGAACCCGGGCCGCAGCCCGGGCCGTGGTGGAGGGAAGAACCCGATGACCCTGGCCAGTCTGGCAGACCTTGCCCAGCAGGCCGCCGCCGAGCGGACCGGGCTGGGGGCTTTCAACGTGATCCACCTGGAGCACGCGGCGGTGTTCTGCCGGGCCGCCGAGGCCGCGCAGCGCCCGGTGGTGCTCCAGATCAGCGAGAACGCGGTCCGCTACCACGGCAGCCTGGCCCCGGTTCTGACCGGGACCCTGGCCCAGGCTGCCGCGAGCCCGGCCCCGGTCGTGGTGCACCTCGACCATGCCGTCTCACCGGACCTGGTCCGCGAGGCGGTCGAGCTCGGGGTGGGGTCGGTGATGTTCGACGGGTCGGCGCTGCCGTACCAGGAGAACGTGGCCCTGACCGCGGAGCTGGTGGCGCACTGCCACAGCCACCAGGTGACGGTGGAGGCCGAGCTGGGTGAGGTCGGTGGCAAGAACGGGGTCCACGACCCACGGGCCCGGACCGACCCGGACGAGGCGGTGGCCTTCGTCGCCGCGACCGGGGTCGACCTGCTGGCGGTCGCGGTGGGCAGCTCGCACGCGATGACCACCCGCGACGCCCAGCTCGACCTGGACCTGGTCCGCCGGCTGCATGCCGCCGTCCCGGTGCCGCTGGTACTGCATGGCTCCTCAGGGGTCAGTGACGCCGGGATCCAGGCCGCGATCAGGGCCGGGATGACGAAGATCAACGTCTCCACCCACCTCAACGTGGTCTTCACCCAGGCGCTGCGGGCGTACCTAGAGGAAAACCCGACGGTGGTGGACTCGAGGCGCTACCTCGGTGCGGCCCGGGACGCGGTAGTCCCGGAGGTGACCCGGCTGCTGCGGCTGTACGCGGAGGTCTGACCCGGTCAGCTCTCGGGCTGGAGCCGCTCGCCACCGCGGATCCCGGACAGCAGGCTGGGGTGCAGCGGGGCTCCGTCCCGGATCAGGCTGAGGCTGCCGTCTGTCTCCAGGACCACCGCCAGGACCTGCCCGGGGTTGCTGATCCCAGCCTGGCGCATTCGGGCCCAGACCATCGCCTGGCTGAGGTGGTAGCGGCGCAGGGTGCGCTGGTCGAAGTGCCCGTCGTGGTACACCAGCACTGCGCTACGGTGCCCGATCAGGCCGGCTCGGCGACCCGTACCGAAGAAGCCTTCGAGCGCGACCAGGGTAGACAGGCAGATCAGGCCACCCAGCAAGGTCGGCCCTGGGCCCAGCATCGAGCGGCCCACGAGCGCGCCCAGCACCAGGACCACCGCCAGCCCGGTCCCAGACCGGTTAGCGAAGAGCCGCTGCCCCCACACCCGCAGCACCGTGGTGAAGGTCAGGTACAGCACACAGCTGGAGATCACCACTCCTAGCGCGTGCGGGCCGGTGGTCCCGAGCTGGGCCCACAGCTGGCTCCAGAAGGTCATGGCCTCATCGTGCCACCCAGCTGACGTTCTTACGCCTGCACGTCAGGCGCTGGTACGCGGCGCGGCCGCTGCCCTCGAGACGGGACCGGCCGGGCGCCGTCTGGGCAGCGGGCTGGCACCGGGCAGCCCGGTGCTCTGGGCTCCTGGGGCAGCTACCCAGCCAGGCTGGGCGCGGCGGGTCGTGGCTGGGGCCTGCTCAGATCGCGCCGGTACGGCCCAGCACCCACAGGATCGGGTCCAGCACCCGAAACGGCGCGATGCCGTGCGGGTGCACGCCGTCGGCGTTGGGTGGGTTCCCCAGCGCCGAGACCGCAAAGTAGCGGCACTCGACCCCGCGCTGCTGCGCTGCTGCGACGATGTTGATCAGGTTCTCGGCGTGCGCCAGCGTCAGCAGGCTGCGGACCTCGGCGTCAAGCAGGTCCTGGTCGGCGAGAGTGGGTGTCCTCAGCGGCCCGACGTCCCGCAGCAGCGACGAGCCCAGGTTCGACATGATCGGCTGGTACGCCGAGCCCTGGACCGAGCCGAGCTCGTGCATGATGTCGAACTTCGACATGCACACCGCCAGGCGGCCACGGCCCTGCATCAGCTCCAGCACCCGGGACAGGACTGCTGTCGGCTCCCCACCCAGAATCTGGCCGTGGCTGGCGATCCGCTCATTCACCTGGGCGTAGATCTCCTGCACCCGCAGCGGGTCGTAGAGGAAGACCACCAGGTCGGCACGGGCGAAGAAGCCGAGGTGGTCCTTGGGAGCCGAGTCCTCCAGCTCCTCCCCGGCCACGTCCCGCAGCACGAGGTAGCGCGGGATCCTCTGGTGCTCACCGAGGCTGATGATCATCGGCATGAAGTTCGGCTGGGTGGCGGCCGCGCCGGTCGCGGCCGGCAGTCCCTGAGTCTCGAAGAGCTGCTTCTCGTAGTAGTCGAACTCCCGCCGGGAGGCCTCGTTGGCGTACCCGAAGGCTCGGTGCCGGGCCTGCATCGCCAGGGCCAGGAAGTGCACCAGGACCCCGATGTAGACCGTCTTCCCGGTGGACCGGGCACCCGAGAAGGCCACCGTGACCGCCTGCCCCGCACGCCAGCCCCGCGGCAGCGCGAAGTGGCAGGTCAGGCAGCACTCCTGGGTCGGCCCCTGACAGTTCCGGCAGGGCTGCTCTGTCGGCGGCACCCACCGCCGGTCCTCCGGCGGGCCCTCCACCAGCGTGATCGGGGCCGTGGTCTGGCCCCGCTTGCCGGCCCACCGGCTCTTGTCCGGGTCCTGCTGCGGCTGGCAAGAGCCGGTGCAGACGAAGGCTACCCGGTTCGGCAGCAGCTCAGTGAAGCACCAGGGGCAGACTGTCATCTGACTCCTCCTCGAACCAGCAGCGGGTCGGCGAGCTGACCCACCAGCTGCTGCAGCAGCCGCTGGTCCCGGCTCAGCACCTGGCTCAGGTCGGCGCCGACCGGAACCGGGACCGGGACCGCCTGGCCCCGGCCATCATCCAGCAGCTCCCAGGCACCGGGACGGCACAGCACCACCACCCACTGCCGCTCGCCCGGGTGGTCGACCGGTACCGCGTCGCTGACCCGGAACGTCAGGCAGCCTTCCAGGGTCGGGCCGAGCGGGCTGCTCCCTGAGGTCGCGGTCGGCCGGCTTGCCCACTGCTGCACCGCCTCCTCGACCCCGGCCGGGTCGAGCCGACGCCACTGCCCGTCGCCCACGTCAAGTCGCACGCCCCGACCGGCCCCCAGGGCATGGTCGATCCCAGAGAGCAGGCTGACCACCGCGCCCGCCGAGCCCGCCCAGGGCCGCATGCTGGCCGAGCTGTCCAGCACCACCGCGACACCCAGGTCGCGGGACTGGGCGCCCGCAATCAGCAGCCGCTGGGTCACATCGCTGGCCAGGCCGGCCAGGCCGGCTGGGCGGTCCCTGGTTCCCACCACGCTGATCTGGATCCCGTTGTCTCCCGGCTCCAAGGTGACCGCCAGGACCTCCACCTGGCCCTCACCATGGACATCGCTCAGGGTGGCCAGGGTCGGGTCCATCGTCCGCTCACCGGACGAGAAGGTCACCGAGGCCTGCTCGGTCCCGGTGAAGCTGGCCTGGTCTGCCCGGGACAAGAAGACGTCGCAGGTGGTGCTCAGCTGGGGCACCACCACGAGCTCCGGCTGGCGGGACGCGGTCCGGACCGTACCACCGTGCCGGGCCCGGACCTCGACTCGCAGCCCAGCGCTGCCCCGGATCGTCAGCGGGCCGGTGGGGAAGGCGACGCTGGTGCCCTGCCTCAGCATGTACTCGGGCATCTGCTCCTCATCTCTCTCCGAAGAAGCTGCCGAGCCGGTCCCGTACGCGGCGGGGCCGGTTCTTCTGCAGCCAGCGGCTGACGAACTTGTCGGCCCGCCCCAGCGAGGTCCGCTCGGCCACGTGGTACAGGTCGGTGTCGGCCACGGGAGCCAGCACCGCCACCAGCAGCCTGTCGAGCACCAGCTGCTCGTCGTCTGCAGTCCACGCCCCCAGCCAGGTAGCGGTCGCGGCCGGCGCGACCAGCTCGGGGGACTGGGGGTGGTAGTGGCTCAGGGCCACCAGGGCCTCGGCTGCTGGCAGCACCGGCGCCAGCTCGGCGGCTACCTGGGTGATCTGCTCCTCCCCGACCGTAGGCACCGTCAGCTCGTGCACCCAGGCGGACTCCGGCTCTCCGCGCAGCAGCCCCGCCAGCGACCCTAGCTGGAGCTGCTCGACCAGGCCCGGGTCCAGCCCCTGGCTGTCGCCGCCGAGAGCATGGTTCACCGCGCTGCGGACCAGCTCCACCTCGGCCAGGGTCGGCAGGCGCTGGGCCAGCCGCCCGGTTCGGGAGCGCATCTCGGCCAGGTCGCGGGCCGGCGGGCTGAAGCCCCAGGAGCCCAGCACACTGGCGGCCAGGCTGTCCAGGTCGGTGCTGGCGGGCTCCCGCAGCAGGGCCGCCACGGCCTGCTGCTCCCACGCCGCCCCGAAGCCCCGGACCAGCAGGCTCAGGTCCCAGGAGGTGAAGGTCTCCTGAGACAGCAGCGCCCCCACCGCCCCTGACGGGTCCTGCCCCGGACCTTCCCGCATCAGCGCCTCGGCGGCGAGGTAGCGGGCCGCCCGGCGGTGGTGGTCGCTGGTCGTGCCGGCGCGCAGCAGCCAGATCGCCAGCTCCGCTGCGAGGGCGGTGGGCCGCTGGTCCTGGAGCACCCAGGACTGGTCGTCGAGCCGGTTCTCCCCCAGCCCGATGAAGTGCATCGACTCCGGCGGGACCCGGGTCCCCAGGGGCCCTTCACCCGGCATCACCGCCAGTCGCAGGCCCCACTCGATGATCGCGGCCACACCGGGGCGCAGGCTGCCGCTGCTGCGTACCAGGTCGGCTGCCGCTGGGGAGCGCAGGCCGTCGAGGACCACGTCCAGCAGCTGCTCGCGCAACCCCGCCAGTCGGGGCTCTGGCCACCATCCCAGCACCTCCAGCAGGCCGAGCAGGTGGATGCCAGCCCGGGCTCCGTCCAGCAGTCCCAGCCGGCTCAGCCCGCCGACACCCTGCCTGACAGCGGCCACCGCTTGCGGGGTGAGACCCGGACGGATCTGGTCGGCTGGCAGGCACGGGTCTCCGGGCTGTGCGAGCCAGCCCAGGTCCGCCACCGCGGCCTCGGCGTACACGAGTGCTGCGACCTGGAGGACGGCCGGCGACCCGGATGTCATCCCCACCAGCGCCGACCAGCGCTCGGGGGTGCTGGCCCCCATCTGCCGGCGGATGCTCAGCTGGACGGTCTGGTGCAGCTCCGGGTGGGCCGACACCCGGTCTGGTGTCGTCCGGAGCAGGGCCTGGGCCACCACCTGCTCGGTGCCGACCCGCTGCTCCAGCGCTCCGCGCATGGCCAGCGGCCAGACCGGTGACAGGTCGTCGTCGCCCACCTGAGCGGCGATCCAGTCCAGCTCGTCCACCACTCGCACCAGCTCGCTCGTGGTGCCCAGCTGGTCCATCAGCAGCGCTGACCACTCGGTTGCCGGCACCGTCTGCCCCGTGCCGGTCTCGTGGTAGGCGCCCGGCTCGGCGACCACTACGTCACCGAGCGGGTCGATCACCACCACGTTCGGCAGGCCGCGGGCCGCCTCGGCGTCCAGCCGGGGCAGGAAGACCAGGGTCAGGCCGTCGATCGCCCAGGTGGCGGCAGTCGCTGCCCGCTCCAGAGTGGCGAAGGAGATGGTGGCCGAGGTCCGGGGGGAGCAGCACAAGGACAGGGCGCCGACCCACTCCGCCGCCTCAGCGGTCGACTCGGTCAGCACCGCCACCACCGGGCCGTCCTGCAGCGCCGCCGCCACCGCGTCTGCCAGCACCCCGAGTGTGCCCAGCGGCCAGCCCGGACCGTGGTCCAGGAAGTACTGGGCACGGGCCACCAGGTCTACGGGGGCTGGTGGCTGGCCCACGCTGGCGGCTGCGACCTCGGCGGCTCCGAACGGCGCCAGCCAGTCCGGCGAGGCAACCAGGGCGGCCGGGCGGGACGGCCCAGCCCCCACCACGACGTGGGTGAAGACGTTGCCCTGCCGGCCCGAGGCGTCCGGGCCGGCCGGAACGCTGCTCCACCAGGCGGGGTGGCCGGCGAGGTGGGCGAACAGGACCCGCCGCGGCAGAAGGCGGCGCTCTTCAGCGGTCGGGTAGGCCGGGATCGGGACCCCCGGGTCGAGAGTGGTCACCACCCGGTCCACAACCTGCTCCGGAGTCACCTCCGGCGGTAGGCCGACAGCCTCCTTCACCTGCCAGCCGCCCCGGGCGGCGCCGCGGGCGTCGAAGGAGGCGTACGTCAGCTGGCCCACGCCACTCATCCTCGCCACAGCTTCGCGGGCTCGGGGTCGACGACAGCGAGCACGGCCTGCTGCTCCGGGGTGAGCCCGACTGCGAAAAGCCGGATCCAGCCCCGCAGGCTACCCAGGTCAGTCCCCCAGGTCTGGGCCAGCCCCGGCCCCACCGGAGTCGTGATCGAGCGCTGTGGCGGCTGCGGCTGGCCACCGTCCGTGATCGGCGCCAGGGGGACGATCGACCCGTCGTCAACGTGCATCGGGATCCGGTTGGGGTTCCAGACCAGCACGAAGGTCAGCGACGGAAAGAACCGTCCGGCGTCAAGCCGCAGCACCCGCTTGCTGGTGCTGAACACCGAGCCGATCCCGCCGGGGGGCTCAATGTTGTAGAACACCTGGTAGCTGCCTGTGTAGCTGATGGTGTACGGCAGGCCCGGCACTGCGCCCTCGGCGTTGTACGACACCGGCACGAGGTGGATCTCGGTGCCCTCCCTCGGCAGTGGCTCAGAGAAGTGAATCCCGCCCTGGAGCCGGTACTGCTGCTGAGACAGCTGCAGGTGAGGACGGCCCCCAACCACCTCCTCGACCGCGACCTCCTGCTTCGCTAGGAAGACGTTGACCGCCGAGGCACCTTCTGGCCAGCCCAGGGTGATGATCTGGGAGTGCCCCCGGTCTACCACCACCGCCGACGAGATCCTGCCCGGAACCACCACGCTGACCACACCGCCGGCAACCGCCTTTCCCTCCAGGAAGGTGACCGGGGTGAAGTAGACCCGAGACCAGCCCAGACGTGACGGCACTGCCACCATCTCGGTCTGGCCGCTCTGGTTCTGGCTGGCGGGGTGGATCAGCCGGTCGGCGTCAACCAGCCCGGTCTGGGGCAGGATCTCCGGTGCGATCTCCCCCGAGGGCGGCTGCGGCCGGTCCTGGGTTCGGTAGATCTCGACCTTGCCCGTCTGCGGTGGGGTCCAGCGCAGCGTGAAGGTGGTCTTGTCACCGGACGGGTCGACCTCGGCGTCTAGGTCGGTGACCGGCTCCAGCTGGGCCTGGGTGACCAGGCGGCGGTCCAGGGGCAGCGAACGCAGCAGCGCACCCCCCACCTCGGCGGTGGCGACGACGCGGTAGAGGTACGCCTTGCCTGGCTCCACCCCGGCGTCGACGAAGCCGGTCAGGTGCGGGTTGCCCGGCTCGACCCGGTTCTGCGGGTTCTGCAGCGCAGCCATGCCCGAGCCACTCGGTACCCGGGTCACGGTCACCTCGGTGATCCCCTGAGCGACGACCCACTTGCCAATGACGCTACCGCCCTCGGGGCGGATCTCGAGGTCCCAGGGCTGAGCCACCATGGAGCCCGAGCCGTACAGCTGAGGCTCGGACCAGCGGGCGTCCTCCTCCGTCGTGCCGGTGTTGACCCAGACCTGGTAGTGCCGTACCGCTGACCGCAGCGGCCGCGGGTCGAAGGCCACGGTCCCGGTGGCGACGGCCACCGGGTCGGCATGGTCGGGTGACAGCGGCTCCTCGTTCTCGGCCGAGACCACGCGCAGCAGGGCCACCGTGCCGGCCTGCTCCAGTGCTGGCCAGGTCAGGCGAATCCCACCCGGTCCCGGGACCATCCGCAGCTTGACCGGGGTGACCGGGTCGGCTACCTCCTCGAACATCATCGGCGCGAAGCCCGACATGCTCTCCAGCAGCCGGTCAGGATCGTCCAGGGAGGCTACGACCCCGTGCTGCTGCGGTGCCGGCTCGGCGGGGGCGGGTGCTGGTGAGTCGGCGGGTGGGCCGGCCGGGACCGGTGACCCGGCGGGCGGGAGCGGAACGGGTGACCCGGTGGGTGGAGCGGGCGGGGGCGGGGCCGGTGAGCCCGCAGCCGGCGGGGTCGCGACCGGCGGTGCTGCCGGTGGGTTGACGACCGTCATCGGAGCCTGGGTGGCAGGCTGTGCCACCGCCCCCGGCGCTGGGCCAGGGCTCGGGCCGGTCGCGGCGGGGCCTGCCGTCTGTGCCGGACCGGGCCCTGCCTGGGTCTCGTCCAGCAGCTGAGTGATCTCGGCAGCGTGCTGGCGGTACGAGGTCGGCAGGCGTCTGGCGACGTCCCGCTCGTTGGCCCCGGCCTTCGTCAGCTGGGACAAGGTCCCCTCGGGCAGCGAGATCCCGTTGCGCGCGAGCCACGAGGTCAGCCGCTCTCGAACCGAGCCCGTGCCCGCGTCCGGGCTGCCCTGGGAAGGCTGCGCGGCCGCCTCTCCCGGGGCCGGTGGTCTGGGCCTCGGGCCCCACCCAGAACCGGCTGGCGGCTGCTGTGCAGCCTGCTCAGCACCGGCTGCTGGCTGTGGCACCGAGGCGGCAGGGCGGCCACCGGCCGGCGGCTGCGGCCCCGAAGCCGGAGGACGACTCGCGGGTGGCTGGGCGGGCTGGGCGGGTCCGCTCGTGGTACCAGGGTAGGCCGGTGGGACCTGGCGCCGGACCTGGTCCAGCGCCGCCTCGAGCGGCTGCGGGTGCCCGGCGTCGCAGGCCAGCATGATGTGGGTCAGCAAGGTCCCCCAGGACCCGAACCGGTTGCCCAGCGGCTGCCCGTCCCAGGTGGCGGCCAGGCCGTGCAGGACCTGCCGGGGCGGCAGGTCGCGCGACCCCTCCAGCCGGGCCACCGCCAACCACTTGTCGAAGGCGGCGATCCGGGCGTTGACGTTCACCGGCATCTCACATCACCAGGTCGATCTTGGGCGGCGTGGGCGGGGTGGGCGGAGTGGGCGACGACGGCTGCTCGTACGAGGTCTGGTAGCCCCGGTCGATCACGAACAGCTCAGCAGGGATGTCGGGGCTCAGCTCGACCCGGGCCACGGCCCGCCCCAGCACCGGAAGCGGGGTCACCAGCGCCCGCTCCACACCCGACAGGCCCTGGTCGGTCCGAGCCTCCACCCCCAGGATCCGGCCGTCGAAACGCTGCCCGAGCCGCTGCGGGTCGACCAGTCCGCCCAGGAAGGTCTCCAGCGGCAGCTGCCGACCGTCAGCACTGGTGACCTCGGAGCCCACCAGGTAGTCCTCGCCGCCGGCTCCGCTGAGCTGGTCGCGGACCATCGCCCGGGCCGCGGTCCCGCCCACGGGACCAACCCCCTCCTGCTCCAGAACCTCGGCCCAGCGGTCCAGCAGTGACTCAGCCACATCGGTCCGCTCCGCAAAGAGCCGTTCCGGCGCCCCGACCAGGTCGGCCGCGCGGGGCCCCAGCCGTCGGGGGGCGTCGTTCAGCAGAGCCTGCCAGGCAGGGCTCATCCAGCTCACCTGGAACAGCCGCCGCCGCAGGTGGGCGGCGATCTGGTCCTGCCCGGCCGGCGACTGGTGGACCTCACCTACCGAGATGTTGCGGGGGGTCCCGCTGAGCCCAGCCAGCGCCGGCCGCTCGCTGCCCGGCTGCTCACCCAGCGGCCGGTGCACAAAGGCCCCCAGCACCCGGGCCCAGGCCTGCAGCTGGTTGTACGCGTCGCTGGTGCGGCGCAGGTCCCGCACGGCCACCCTCAGGTTGCGGAAGTTCGCCTCGGCCTGCCCGGCCGCGACCTCACGGCGGTTGAGGGCAGCAAAGAGGTTGCGCTGGCCCTGGATGAAGGTGACCAGCGACCCCAGCACCCAGGCAAGAAGGCAGCCGACCCCGGTTCCGATGACCCAGCCGGTGGTCATGACACTCGACACCCCCAGCCCGGTCACCAGCACCAGGCTGAGCACGAAGTAGATCGCCAGCAGCTGCATTCTCCGGCCGAGTCGGGCCTGCTCGGCCTGCAGCTCGGCCGTCCCGTCGTCGGCAGTAGCGGCCTGCCCCAGCCTGGTCGACAAGGTGTTGACCTCGTCGATCAGCGACAGCAGCAGCCCGCCTAGGCGCTCTCCGACCTTGGCCGCGTACGAGGACCCGTACCGCAGCCGGAAGTCCTTGATCCCGGTCACGACATCGCCCAGGTAGCTGTTGCGCGGGTCGGCGGAGCGAGCCTGCTCGGCCAGGGTCACCACGGCGTTCATGGCCACCCAGTCGGCTGGCGAGACCGACCGTGAGCCGGTCACCCCGGGGACGCGTGGGTCCACCTTGACCCGGGTTGCGGGCGAGGGAGCCACCGCGTCCGGAGTCCGCACCACGGCCACCTCGGTGCCGACCCGCACCGGCGGCACCGCCTCGGTCCGGGAGCCGCCGTCGATGAGGGTCAGCCCCCCGGCGACAAAGTCCTGCCACAGTCCAGGGAAGGTGGCGGTCGGCTCCAGCGTGCTGCCCGCCACCCGGTCCAGGTGCGCCCCCAGGTTCTGAGCGGTCTGGCTGATCTCCAGCGGCGAGGCGGAACGCATCCCGGCAACCACCTGGTAGCTCGAGCCGTCTCCAAAGACCTGCTGGTGCACTACTTGCGCCACCTGGGAGCCGGCCCGGGCCAGCAGCGACCGGGCCCAGGTCCCCGGCGCGTTGGCCAGGGCCTTGGCCAGGAAGCCCCAGAACATCCGCAGCGCCGCCCCGATCCCCAGCTGGGTGACCTCCGGCGCCGGGGCCGGCTCCCGAGGGCTCAGCAGCTCGCCCCGGTGGGCCTGCAGCAACGAGTCCGCGGCCATCTGGGCAGCCGTTGTGGCGTCGTCGATGTAGCCCGTCGCTCCCAGGCTCGCGGCCGGGCGCGGCACCACCTGGGTGTCGAGGGTCTTGGTCTCAATGGCGGCCCCGAGCGCGGTCGCGTCGGCCCAGAGCAGGTGGGAGCGAGCCAGTCGGGCGTAGCGACCATTGACCGGGGTCAGCGTCGCCAGCGGAGACTGGCCGCAGCCAACCCACATCCCGGCCAGACCGGCCACCGCGACTGCGCCCTGCCGGCCGATCTCGGCTGGGTCATCGGTCGGCGGCAGTGGCGCGACCGCGACTGTCGGGTCGGCAGAGTCCTCCGGGGAGACGACCACGTTGTGCCAGCCGGCGGTGCCTACCTCAGCCTGGACCGGGTCAAGGCGGCGAGCCAGCAGGCACCGCAGCGGAACAACTCGGGCCGTGTTGCGGGCCGCGGCCAGCTGCTGCCAGACCGCTCCCTCCACGCTCGCAGCCACGGTGGGGGCCCCGGCCGCCACCGGGACCAGGACGCCCAGCACCAGCTCTTCGGCCGGCGCCCGGCCCAGGTACGACTGGAGCTGGACCGGCACCATCCCGTCCGGGTTCACCAGCAGCGCGCTGGTGCCGTCCACCGTGACCCGCTCTGCGAGCACCCACAGGAACGGCTTCACCAGACCGGCAGCCACCCAGTCGGCCAGGTGGTCGCGAAGCCCCAGCGGCACCGGACCAGGCGGTGCGACCAGAATCGTCAGGCTCGTCACATCAAGCCCATCTCGTCGAAGCCGGCAGGTCCCTGCTTGTCGCTGCCGCTGCCCAGCTGCCGCTCGGCCAGGGCCAGCACCCGGCGCAGGGTGTCCAGGACCAGCAGCACGTCGTCCACGAGGTCCCGCATCACCGGCATCTGGGAGGCGAGCTGACGGTTCCCGATCGCGCCGAACTTGCCCGTGTCCGGGGCGAAGAAGTCGTGGCTGGTCTTCTCCATCAGGTCCAGGAAGGCCGTCGTCCCCGCCACCCGGGCCGCGACCGGGTCCGGTGCGGCCTCATCAACCGTCACCCGGGAGACACCCCGCGGCGGGGTACTGCCAGTCCGAAGCCACTCAGCCAGCAGAGTCTGCCCGACAAACGGCATGGTCCCGTCGAGGGCCAGGTCCCACTGCCGTACCCCCAGGGGGTCGTCGTCGAAGATCTCCCGCAGCGCCCGGTACGGCAGCAGCGACTCCGTCACCGGCTGCTCATGGGCCCGGGCCATCGCGATCAGCGACGACTCCAGCACCGCCGGCAGCCAGTCGGCGGTCGAGACCATCTCGTGGACCCGGGTCAGCATGACGTCGGTGAACGGACGCCACTGGTTGAGCTGCGGCACCCAGATCGTCGCCGGTGGGACGTTCTGGCTGTACGGCGGGGCCGGGATGCTGACCCGCCCCACGACCTGGCCCAGGAACCAGCCGGCGATCATGGCCCGCCGCTCGGCCCCGGTCAGCGGCAGCACTCCCGGCAGCGGCCGGGACCGGCGCAGCGACCAGAAGTCACCCTGCTGGAAGGTGCCCTTCTTCTGGTTCCACTCCTGCACGATCGGCTCGAACACCGAGTCGAAGCACAGCGGTGCGTAGCACGGGTAGGAGCCGAAGACGTCAATCCGGGTGGCGGTCTGGGACCCGGTCAGAGCCGAGTCGTACGCCTGCAGGGCCTCCTGCGCCACGTCGACGCCACCCTGCAGCACGCGCCGCAGGCTGGTCTCCAGCGGGTGTCCCTGGAACGGGATCTCGGAGAACTTGTAGCGGTAGCTGACCTGGTGACCGTAGAGCTTCATCACCATCGAGGCGTCGACCTTGGCCAGCGGCAGCGCCCGGACCAGAACGGTCTCAAAGCGAGCGGCGATGTCGTCGACGGTCTGCGGCGAGGTCGCGTACGAGCGCAGCGACTGGGAAACGAAGGTCTGGAACGGTGCCCCGCGGCGGGCGACGAAGGCCCGCGCCCGGTCCAGCACCGCGGCCGGGGTGGCCCGGACCTCGAAGCCGGCCATGGCCTGAGACGCGGTCTCCCCGGTGATCGGGTTGGTCGCCAGCGCCACCGGCAGCCAGCGCCGGGTCATCACCACGAGGTCCCGTGGCGGGGCGCTGCCATCGGCCGTCTCCCACTCCCCCGGCACCACGGACGAGACGATGTCATCCAGCGCCTCCGGGTACCGCCCCGGCTTGCCGGCCGTGGCCACCACGAGGTTGGTGAACGCCGCGTGGTACTGGTCGGGGGTGGTCAGGATCACCTCGTTGGTGGCCTGGTACCAGCGCTTGGCCGGCTCGGCCTCGACCTCGTTGGGCCAGTCCGCCACCGATGTGGTCGCGACGTGGGCGACCCCCACAGTGCGGCTCTGGGCCTCCCGTGCCAGGCTGAGCTCTGAGAGCCGCGCCCCGAGCTCGGTCTCCAGCGGCCCCAGCACGTCCTCGACGTAGCTGGGCAGGATCTCGTGCAGCAGCCGGCAGCCCGCCAGGTACAGGTGCTGCTGGACCACCCCCTCGGAGTGGGCCGCGATCTGACCGACGATCGCCTCGACGTTCTGCACGGCCCCCCGCATGGCGTCCACCACCGCGCTGGCCTGCTGGTCGACGGTGTCCAGAGGCTCTGGGGCGTAGGCGACGATGTCACGCAGAGCGGGCTGCAGCACCGTGGTGCCGTGGTTGCGCAGCATCTGCACCAGCCGCTGCCCGTAGGCCAGGCCGTGCTGGCTGACTGCCCGGGCGACGACCTGCTGGGTACGGGCCAGCAGCTGGTCGCACCAGTGCGTGGCCCAGGTGTAGGCCGCGTGGTCGATCGCGACCTGCAGTCCGGGCCGGGCCTGGGCGAACACCTGCCGGACCCGCTGCATCCAGTCGTGGGCCACGACGTTGCCGCCGGCGGGAATGAAGTCGACCAGCTGGGACTGGACCAGCCCAGCGGCGGTGGCGCGCGCCTCCTGGTGCGGCCAGGCCTCCCGGGACAGCCAGCCGCCGAGGTTGGCGTCCGTGCTCTGCGGCCCGGCCCAGAGCCCGGTGGCGGCGACCTCGTGCGGCCACAAGGTGGCGGCCCGCTGCCGCAGCTGCTCCAGCCCGTCGGCCTGGGAGCCCTCGAAGAGGTGGCCGTCCACCAGCCGACCGACCGCCTTGGACGCGATCCGCTGGGCTGCGTACTCGGCGAACCGGTCGCGACCCATCGACAGGGAGGCGTAGCCGAAGCTCCCCCACTCCAGCTGCTTGGGGGTGTCGGAGCCCCAGCCGAAGATCTGCTGGTCGAAGGCCGGCCCGACGGTGTTGGTGAGGTCGTACTGGATGAAGGGGTAGGTCGCCTGGGGCGAGGTCATCAGGCTGGCCAGGCCTCGGGCCAGGGCCCGGTAGACCGCCTGCGGCGACCCGTCGCCCACCATGGTCATCTGGTTGCCGCCCTGGTACAGGTTGACTGGGAACACCCGTGCGAACGGGACCCGGGTCCCGACCTCGTTCAGACCCAGGGCCTCCAGCAGGCCCTTGTCGGCGGTGACTGCCTCCCCGGTCTGGGAGGCGACGATCTCGCCGAACATGCTCAGGGCGTTCGGCATCACACCGGTCCGCTGGGCCGGCGAGAGGCTCTGGAAGACGTCCGCACCGACCATGAAGACCCCGGCCAGCGAGGCGTTGTACATCGGAAGGCTGGACAGGATCCGGCAGACGTCGAGCGCCATGGAGGCCCCGGCCCCGCCAGCCATCGACGTCACCACCAGCACGATCGGCGGACGCTGCGGGTCGTAGCGGCCGAACCGCTGCAGGGTCATCATCTGCTGGGTCATGTTCGCCGCCGAGAGCTTCAGCCAGGCGGCTCGCAGCTGCTCGCGCATCTGGGTTGCCTTGTGCAGGGTGACCATCCGGCCCACCGCCCGCAGCTGGCCAGCGCCCGTGGTCAGCGGCACCGAGACCTTGTCGACGGCCCGCGGTGCCCAGGAGCCCATCAGCTCCAGGTGCTGGTGCGCCGCCACCCGGTTGGTGACGATCCCGTCCAGCTCCCGGTAGCTGCCCGACGCCAGCCCGAGGGGAATGTAGGTGCCGCCGCTCTGCGGTACGTTCGGCAGCCCTTCGGGCCCGTGGTCCGCCGCCATGGGCACATCGACGTGCACGAACTGCCAGCCGTCGGGGACCCGGTCCACCCCCCGGGCGGCCAGGTCGGAGCGGAGCTGGTCGAGCATGTAGCTCAGGGTCGCTCCGCCCGAGCCGCCGCAGCCCACGACGAGGAAGCGGTGCAGGGCCGGGCCGGTGTGAGCAGCCGGAGCCTGGTCGTACGTCGAAGACATGCGGTACTCCTGGTTCGTCAGATTCGGTTCAGGCGTTGGGGTTGGACCCGTCGGGGGCGGGTGGGACGCCCTGCGGCGGAGCCTCGGGCTGGTACGTCAAGGGCGCGGCCTGCGGCGGGGGCGCGGCCGGCTGGTACGGGCCTGCGATCACTGTTGCGGACGCGGGCCCGAACGGGTCGCCGGCAGCGGGAGCACCTGCCGAGCCGGCCGACGCGGTCTCGAAGGTGCTGGGCGGCGCGGCTGGGCCGAACGGGCCGCCGCCAGGGCCACTGGAGGCGGGGCCCGGCGAAGCCGCGGGTGCGCCGAACGGCCCATCGGCTCCCGGAGGCGCTCCGGCCACGCCGAACGGGTCCGCGGGCGGAGTCGAGCCGGCCTGGCCACGTGTCTCATCAGCTCCCGAAGCCCCTCCTGGCACACCGGACGGACCACCGGCCGCGGCCGAGCCGAACGGCCCTCCACTGGCTTCACCGGCTGGTGGGGTCCCCGGCACGCCGAACGGCCCTCCACCGGCTTCACCCGCTGGTGGGGTCCCCGGCACGCCGAACGGGCTGGCTGTGGCCGGCCCCGTCGTCGCGGCGGGACCAACCGGCCCGAAGGGGTTCTCAGCAGCCTGACCCGAGGTTGAGACCGGACCGAACGGACTGCTGGTCTCGGGAGCCGAGGACCCAGCCGGTCGAGCAGCAGCCAGCGCCTTGAACGACTGCTGGGCCCGGTCGGCTGCCGTCTGGTACAGGTCCTTGCGCTGCTCGGCCGACGCACTGGCGCCCGCGATCAGCACCAGGGTCGCCTGGTCGGCCGGGTCGCTGTGCCGCTGCACCAGCACCCAGTGGTTCTGCACCGCCACGGGCAGCCGGGCCCAGCCTGACTTCGGCATCGGTGCCCCGTGGCTGTCCGAGACCCCCACCGCCCCGGGCGACTCGACCTGCACGTACGGGGCTGCGAACGGTGACCACCCGGTACGGGTCCGCAGCACGATCCCCGAGCCGAGATCCACCCGGCGCAGCGGCCTGCCCGTGCCTGGAAGGATCTGCGACAGGTCGTGGGGCTGTGGTGCCAGCGCGGCACCGTCCCGCAGCAGCTGGCCTGCTTCGCCCAAGGTGACCGGGACCTGGGTCACCATCAAGGACTCCCCCGGGATCCGAGCCGCGACCAGGTACCGGAACAGGTACAGCAGGCCGAGCGGGATCCCCGGGCCGAGAAGCAGGGCCGCGACGAAGACCAGCACAAAGCTGGTCTGGTTCAAGGGCTTGGCCAGCGACGCCCGGTAGCCTACCGCCGTCTCGCGGGGAGCCGAGGAGCCGTCAAGAGGAGCCGACGACACCGTGATCTCGCCCGTCAGGCCGCCGTTGCCGGCCTCCTTGGAGGTCAGCGTCAGTGGCAGCTCACCGCTGCCCCCTTCGGGGACCTTCACGCAGCTCTCTGCCCGGTTGGCAGGGCTGGTGACCTCCCACGGGACCCCGTCTGGGCCGGCGACGGCTCGGTCTCCGCTGAGCCACACGCAGCCCGGCCCGGTGATCGGCAGGGCGGCGCTGAGGTGGGCTGGGCCCTCGGCGGACCCAAACTGGACCGGCCCCGCGCCCAGGCTTGGGTACCCCACCGGTGGCTGCACCGTGACTGGGGTGTCCACCTGCTGGGTGGCTAAGGGAGTGCCGCTGACACTGCGGCCCTGGGGGTCGGTGACTGCCTTCGTGGTGATGTCCAGCGTCAGCGAGAGGGTCGCTGTTCCCAGACCGACGGTGCCCGGGTCGACCATGACCGGGTTGGCCAGACTGCTCTGGTCCAGGACCCCCAGTCGATGGGTGCCCCGGCTGGAGACCACGTCGACCGCCATCTGCATCTTGCCCAGGACGGCGCTAGGAGTGACCGGCTGGCCAGCACCGTCGACCAGGCCGAGCTGCAGGGCGACCGGCTCGCCGCCCTGGCGCCAGGTGCCGGTGCTGTCAGCGTTCACCCAGGCCGGGCGGACATCGCCCACGATCCGCAGGCTGGTCTTGGACTTCGACCCGGCGCTGGTCTTGGCCCGGTCGACGAAGACCACCTGCCACTGCCCGGTCCAGGACTGGGACCCTTCCCGAGTCAGGGTGATCGCCGCGGTCCGAGGCTCCAGCCAGCGGCCGCTGGCGACCGTCTGCGGCAGGGGCAGCTTCTGCTCCCCGGCCGCGGTCGGGATCACGGCCTGGGCTCCCGACGGGTCGATCAGAACCACCTGCGGCGGCTCCCCGCTGCCCGACGACGTGCCCAGGATCTCGACCCGGCCCACGGACGGGTCGAGGACGAAGGAGTGTGCCCCCTCGGGGCACACATCGCCCTGGCAGACGTCACGCTCGGTGATCCGGCCAGGGGCCTTGACCTGGTTGAAGGCTAGCAGCAGGTCCCCCACGCTGCCGGCAGCATAGAAGTCTCCTGGCGGCGGGTCGACGATGCTGCCGCAGGGCCCGGCTGGGCTGCTTCCGGTCACGATCGAGCGCATCAGGTCGAACTTGCCGGGGTTCGGCCCCTGCAGCCCGATCCCGAACATCATCACCTGAGCCGAGCGGAGCTGGTCTGCCAGCCCACCGGGCCGGCACAGCGACTCGGTCGCGCTCTTGCTGGCGCGCTCCCGGTCGGCCGGGTTGCGCAGCTTGTTGGTCGGGTCGTACGGCCGCGGGGCCACCGTGTAGTCGTTCTCCCCGGGGCCTCGGTCGATGTCCATCTCACCGTCGGAGAAGAACAGGATCGCCTGGCAGGTGGAGCCGGCGGCGGCCCGCTCGGCCAGGTGCTGGCGGGCGCCGTCAAGGGCCAGCCAGTAGTCGGTCCCGGTCCCCTGGCGCCGGTTGGCCAGCGCGGTCACCTGGTTCAGGACTCCGGGCAGGGACTGCTCGCTGAGGGCGGTCCAGCCCGAGCCGTTGGCGTACGAGGTCGAGAAGGTGTCGACCCGGACGTTGACGGTCACGCCTTCCTTCGCCAGCTCGGCCAGGCCTCGCACCAAGTGCTCGGAGGCGGTCACCCGGCCGTTGCTGGGATCGTTGGTCCGCAGGGAGGCCGACTCATCCACCAGCAGCACCAGGTCACCCTGCTTGCCTTGGGCGAGGCAGGCACCGAAGCGGCTGGCGGTGGTCGCGGCTGGCTCCTCGGCCTGGGCCGGTGCGGCTGGCCACCACAGCCCCAGGCTCAGCACCGCCACCCCCAGGGCAGTCAGCAGGCGCCTCACAGCCGCCCCGCCCAGATCGCGATCCGGAAGGCGCAGACGCAGACGGCGAGCAGACATACCAGGACTCCTGCATAGAAGGCGGGGGTGACCCAGCTCGGACGCTCATAGACCCCTCGGGACTGGGCCACCGCGTCCCGCTGCTGGAAGAGTGCCAGCAGACCCATCGCGACCGGCCCGGCCAGGGCCCAGCACCCGAAGGCGACAGCCACGAGCCCGCTCAGCCAGGCGGCCAGGGCAGCCCCGACGCCGATCACCGCACACGCGGCCAGAATGGCAACCGGGGGCCGGTTCACGGTGATTGTTCCGCTGCGGCCCCGGGACTCAGGGAACGGGCTGGTCGTGGGAGCGCCGGCGGGGAAGGGCGTCTCGCCGACCGGAACGGCCGGGGCCTGGGGGAACGGGGCTGGTCCGAAAGCCCCCGATGACTGGGCTGCCCCGAAGGCCTCAGGTGACGACTGGACCGGCCCAAAAGTCCCGGCTGACTGGGCCGCCCCGAAGGCCTCAGGTGACGACTGGACCGGCCCAAAAGTCCCGGCTGACTGGGCCGCCCCGAAGGCCTCAGGTGACGACTGGACCGGCCCAAA
>CALBCJ010000010.1 GCA_937926975.1 uncultured Propionibacteriaceae bacterium
TCTGTGCCCTAGTGGTGCACTTCGCGCTGGGGATGCTCACTCCCGGCTCCGGGCGGCCTGGACGTACCGCCCGCCGCGCCCACGCCCAGATCTCGGTGCTGATCGGGCTGTGGCTGGTGGTCTTCGGGGTGGACAACCTGCTCGACCGGTACGGCCTCGTGCTGGGCTCCGGCTCGGGGCTGCTGGACGGCATGACCTACACCGACGAGCACTCCCGGCTGACCGCGGCCACCGTGGTCGCGGCGATCGCCTTCATCACCGCCGTCCTGTTCTTCTGGAACGCGGTCCGCCCGAGCTGGAGCCTGCCGATCGCGTCGGTCGTGCTGATGGTGGTGTCGTCGCTGATCGTCGGGCTGGCCTACCCGGCCGTGATCCAGTCCTTCGACGTCCGCCCCGACGAGCCCGACAAGGAGCGGCCGTACATCGAGCGCCACATCGCCGCCACCCGGCAGGCCTACGGGATCACCGACCTGGAGATCTACGACTACTCGGCGACCACGGCCACCAACCCGGGCCAGCTGAAGGCCGACGCGGCCGCCCTGCCCGGGATCCGGCTGATCGACCCGACCCTGTCGCGGGACACCTTCGAGCAGCTGCAGCAGGTTCGCGGCTACCTCTCGGTGGCGCCGGTGCTGGACGTCGACCGGTACACGATCGGCGGGCAGGAGACCGACGTGGTGATCGCGGCCCGGGAGATGGACCACAGCGGGCTGCCGAACAAGGAGTGGAACAACCTTCACACGGTGTACACCCACGGCTACGGCGTGGTCGCCTCGTACGGCAACCGGCGCCAGGTCTCCGGGGAGCCGGACTGGCTGGCCAAGGACATCCCGCAGGTCGGCCGGCTCACCGTGGCCGAGCCGCGGATCTACTACGGCGAGCAGCAGACCACCTTCGCGGTGGTCGGTCGCCCCGAGGGAGCCCCCCCGATCGAGTTCGACACTCCCGGGGTGGGCGGCAGCGAGCACCAGAGCACGTACGCCGGCCGGGGCGGGGTGCCGATCGGCAGCTTCGGCAACCGGCTGCTGTACGCGACTCGGTTCGCCGACATCAACCTGCTGCTCTCAGACCGGGTGAACGCCTCGTCGAAGATCCTGTACCAGCGCACCCCGCGGGAACGGGTGAAGCAGGTCGCGCCGTGGCTGACGCCGGACTCTGACATCTACCCGGCGATCGTGGATGGGCGGATCGTGTGGATCGTGGATGCGTACACAACCACCGCCTACTACCCGAACAGCCGCAGCACCTCGCTGCGCGGCGCGATCACCGACGCGATCAACAGCGGGCAGACCGTGGGCACCGACGCCACCGTCAGCTACCTGCGCAACTCGGTGAAGGCGACCGTCGACGCGTACGACGGGACCGTGACCCTCTATGCCTGGGACGAGCAGGACCCGCTGCTGCAGACCTGGATGAAGGTGTACCCGGGCACGGTGCAGCCGAGCTCCCAGATCAGTGCCGAGCTGCGTGACCACCTGCGCTACCCGGAGGACCTGTTCAAGGTTCAGCGCGACGTGATCCAGCGCTACCACACCACCGACCCGGCGAAGTGGTTCGACCAGTCAGACCTGTGGGCGATCCCGCTCAGCCCGACCGCTGACAAGCGCCGCGAGCCGACCTACTTCGTCTCGATCAAGTGGCCGGCAGCGAAGCTGAACGGGGTCGACACCCCGGCCGAGCCGAAGGCCCGGTTCTCGCAGACCGCGGTCTTCACCCCGGTGAACCGGGAGAACCTGGCGGCTCAGCTGGTGGTGGTAGCCGACGCGGCCAGCCCGGACTACGGCAAGCTGCGGGTGCTGCGGATGAGTGACAGCACCCAGATCTCCGGCCCGAACCAGGCGTACAACGCGATCGTCGCCAGCGAGCGGGTGGCGGCCGCGGTGCTGCCGTACAAGCAGAGCTCGGCGCAGGTGCTGTACGGCAACCTGCTCACGATCCCGCTCGGCGGCGGCGTGATGTACGTGGAGCCGATCTACACCAAGCGGGAGAACGCCCAGGGCAGCGGGACCGCCGCTGCCGGCTCGTTCCCCGTCCTCACCTTCGTGGTGGTCCGGTTCGGGGAGACGGTCGGGATCGGCACCACCTTGCAGGAGGCGCTGGACCAGGCCTTCGCCGGCAACTCCGGTGTGAGTACGGGGGAGCAGACCACCTCCGGCACTCCCGGCACCCAGCCGCCTCCGCCTACTGGCAACGTCGACCAGGACGCCCTGCAGCAGGCCCTCGGCGACGCCCAGAAGGCGTTCACCGCAGCCGACACGGCGCTCAAGAACGGTGACCTGGCCGGCTACCAGAAGGCGATCGGCGAGGCCCGGGCGGCCATCGACCGGGCCCGGGTGGCGTCGGGACGCTGATCGGCGGACCGGGGCCGCAGGCACCTGCCTGGCCGGCCCCCAGGCCTGCGAGCCGACGGGCTACAGCTCGGGCGCCGGCTCAGCCGGGACCTGAAGCGCCTCGGCCAGGTCCGGGTGCCCCACCACCAGCAGCGACGGCTCGCTCGGCCAGAGCTCGGCGTACGCGGCGGTAGCCTGCTGGGGGGTCACCGTGCGGGTCCGGGCCCGGCTCTGGTCGAGGTACGCCGGATCCAGCCCGTGGCAGGCGAGCACCACTGCCTGCTGGCAGACCGCGGCGGCGGTCGCGTACCGCAGCGGCGCGATGTCGGTCAGGTAGCGGATCGCCCGGGCGACCTCCCGGGCGCTGAAGGGCCGCTGGCTGATGTCGAGCAGGGCCCGGGCCTCGGCCAGGGCGGGGGCGACGACCTCGGTCCGGAAGGAGCCGGAGAAGGCCAGGTACCCGGCGCCTCGCAGCGGGTACGGCGTCAGGTGGACCCCGTAGGTCCAGCCTCGACGCTCCCGCAGCACCGTGTTGAGCCGGCTCTGGAAGGCCCCTCCCATGGCGACCGACGCGACCTGGAGCGCCGGCCAGCGTGGGTCCAGCCGGTCGCAGGCGAAGGCCAGCAGCCGGACATCGGCCTGCACCGCACTCGACCGCGCCACCAGCCGCTGTGACGGTACGGCTGCTGCGGGTGGCTGGTGCTCGGGGGCTGACCGGTCGGCCCGCCAGTCGCCGAAGGCGTCCTCGGCCAGCTGGAGCGGGTCGAGGCCGGTGAAGTCCCCGGCCAGAACCAGCGTCGCCGCGACGGGGGAGTAGTGCTGCCGGTGAAAAGCCTGAGCGGCCTCGGCGGTGACCCGCGAGACCGTGGTCGTGCTGCCGCCGCTGGGACGGCTGGCCCGGGAGCCAGGAGCGAAGACCGAGGCCGGGGTGAGGGCGGCCGCCAGGTGGGCCGAGCTGGCCCGGACCTGCACCAGCTCGGCTCTGCGCAGCCCGACCTGGCGGACGATGTCGGCCTCGGCCAGGGCCGGTTCCCGCACGGCCTCAGCCAGCAGTGGCAGCGCCGGTGCCAGCTCGGTCACCGGGACGCTGATCCCGACCTGGGTGCCCGAGAGGGTGGCGGAGGCGGCGAAGACCGCGCCGAGGTCCTCGAGGCGGGCGGTGAGCTCACTGCCGGGATGGGGCAGGGTGCCTTCGTCCAGGGTGTGGGCGACGATGGTGGCGATCCCCTCCATCTCGGGGGGCTCCAGGCTCAGGGGCAGGTCCAGGCTGAGAGCCGCCGAGACCACGTACTGGCCGGGCAGGTGAAAGGCCCAGACGGTGAGCCCGGTGCTGAGCCGGGCCTCCTGGTGGCCGGGGAAGCTCCAGTCGCGGGCCGGGGCGATGCGTGGTCGGCGGGTCATCGAGCCTCCTGAGCCCGGTAGTGGAGGACGGCTCGCTGGTCGCTGCGGAGCCAGCGCTGGGCCGCCGCTGCGACCTGGTCCCGGGTCAGAGCCCGAACGGTCGCCAGCCGAGTGTTGATCCAGTCGGGGTCGTCGAGCAGGCAGGTGGCCTGCCCGATCCGGTCGGCCCGCTGGTCGAGGGCGGCGAGCTCGGTGAGCCACTCCCGAGTCAGCTGGGCGACGGAACGGGCGTGCTCGGCCTCGGTCGGGCCGGTGCCGACGAGCTCGTCCCAGGCCGTCACCAGCTCTTGCTCCAGCCGCTCCAGGCTCACCTCGTCCCAGCAGCGGGCATACCCGACCGCGATCGAGTTGCCCCGGGCCAGCGACAGCGTGAACGCGCCGGCGTGCTCGGCCAGCTCGGTGCGGACCAGGGCCTGGTGCAGCCTGGATGTGAGCCCGTCACCGAGAACTGAGGTCGCCAGCCCGAGAGCCTCAAGGTCCGGGTGCCCGGCTGCGGGCAGCCGCCAGGCCAGGTAGACCGCGTCACGGGGGACGTCGGTGCTCACCTCCCGGCGGGGCACCCCGCTGTGGGCCGGCAGGGCCGGGGTCTGGGGACGGCGGCGACCAGGCCGAGCCGGGAGGTGACCGAAGTACTGCTGGGCCAGGGCCAGCCCGCGGCGCTCGGTGATGTCGCCGACCAGGGTCAGCACCGCCCGCGACGGCCGGTAGTGGCGCTCGAAGAAGTCGCGGACATCGGCCAGGGTGGCGGCGTCCAGGTCGGCCATCGAGCCGATCGTGGTGTGCCCGTACGGGTGGTCGGCGGGAAAGCTGAGCTCCAGCAGGTGCTGCCAGACGTTCCCGTACGGCACGTTGTCGTAGCGCTGCCGCTTCTCCTCCTTGACCACCTCGCGCTGGTTGTCGAGGCTGGCCTGGTCAACAGCGTCGAGCAGGGTCCCCAGCCGGTCCGCCTCGAGCCACAGCGCCAGCCGCAGCGCCCCGGTCGGGACCGACTCGTAGTAGTTGGTCCGGTCGAACGACGTAGTCCCGTTGACCGAGCCGCCGGCGGCCTGCAGCAGCCCCAGGTGGTCGCCAGCCCGAACCTGCGACGAGCCCTGGAACATCAGGTGCTCGAAGAGGTGGGCGAAACCGGTCCGGCCCGGCGGCTCGTCGGCTGAGCCGACGTCGTACCAGAGGTTGACCGCGACCGCCGGCACGGTCGGGTCCGGACTGATCACCACCCGCAGCCCGTTGTCGAGCCGGTGCTGGTGGATCGGGTAGCGAATCTGCTGGTCGAGGCTGGCCATGGTGGGCGCCAGCCTAGTGGGCCGCCGGTCAGCGGATCGCCCGAGCCTCCAGGTAGTAGCGCTTCTCAGCCGCCTGGCCGATGGAGAAGGTCTTGCGGGGCAGCGCCCCGTCGGCGACCAGGGAGGCGAAGAAGGTCTTCTTCGACACCTCGGGCAGGAAGAGCCCCAGGTTGGCCTCGTCGCCGGCCAGCTCGGCGGTGACGTCGGCGCCGTGGATGTAGTCCACCTCGTGGCCCTCGGCGGCCAGGGCGTCGATCACCCGCTGCAGGGTGCCGGCGGCGATGCTGGCCTGTGGCTGCTGGACCACGTACACGTCGAGCTCGTCGCCGCAGGCCGTCCCGAAGGCCTGCTCGCCGGTGGTCTCGAGCGCGGCCAGCAGGGTGTCCAGGTCAGGGACGGGCTCGCGGACGAAGCCCGCGCAGTGCCGGGCCAGCTCGGTCTCGAAGGCGTCGCGGCTGGTGGCGAAGAGGACCCGGTGGATCGGCTCGAAGTCCAGCCCGGGGTCGAAGATGTTCTCCAGCTCGACCAGGGCGTACCGGGCGGGGTGCTGGGCCCGCTCGGCCTCGTCCAGACCGGCCTTGACATCCTCCCAGCAGCTCTTCGCTGTCGCCAGGCTGTGGTTGCCGTCGCCCATGGCGAACAGCAGCGGGTTGGCCGGGTCGAGCTGGTGGTGCAGCCCGGCCAGGGCCTGAGCCACCTGGGCCAGGTCGGCCGGGTCACTGACCGCCCACCCGGTGATGTGGCCGCCGCCGGCCACTAGGTCGGTGTCGTAGACCTGGGTCAGCCGGTCGGTCTGGCTGGTCAGCGGCTCGATCACGCTGCGGCCGGGGTCGCTGATCAGCACCATGATGTGCGGCAGCTCCAGCGGTGCGTCCTGGCGGATCCGCTTCCGTGGCGGGATCCGGTCCAGGATGGTTCCCTCGGTGGCCCGTACCAGGGAGCGGGAGCCGGGGCTGTAGTCGTACGCCTCCAGGTCGATGGCCACCATCAGCCCCCACCGGACGGCGCCCGACTCGGACTGCCGCCGGACCAGGATGAACGACTCGGGCAGGGTCTGCAGCAGGCCCCGCTCCAGGTAGCTGCGCATGGTGTCGTTGATGCGGGCGATCCGGGCACCGGGGTCGGGCTCGCCCAGGTACACCTCTGGGTAGATCAGGTGCAGGGTCGAGGGAGCGTCGCCGATCTCGGTGGCGAGCCGGCTCCAGTACTCGGGCTGGGAGGTGAACTGGTCGCAGGCCACCACCGCCCACCGCCGCAGGTCAGCTCCGGGGGCGGGGAGCAGGATGTCGGGGACGGCGACGCCGATGTCGGCCAGGATCTGCTGGTGGGTCATGGGCCGAGCCTAGTGGGACCGGCCGACGGTCCTGAGGGCTGGGGCCAGGGTGTCGGGACCGAGGGGAGGGCAGAAGAAGAAAGAACCTCAGGCCTTCTCGGTCCTGAGGTTCTCACTCCGCGGTCACTAGTAGCGGGGACAGGATTTGAACCTGTGGCCTCCGGGTTATGAGCCCGGCGAGCTACCGAACTGCTCCACCCCGCGTCGGCCTGGCCTACTCTACCGGGCTCGGCAGGGAGAGACAAGTCCGCGGGCGTCCGGCGCTGCCGCCCGAGACGGTCAGGCCAGGAGTGCGGCAGGTCCCGTACGGTTCCCATAGACTGACGCTGTGAAAGGTCCGTGCACTGGCGCGGTTCGAGACGGAAGGGACACGCTCGATGGCGTCTGACCGGGTCACGCGGCGGACTCTGCTCAGTGCTTCGGCGGCGGTGGCGGCACTCTCCGTCGCTGGGTGCAACTCCCCGGCCAGCAGTCCTCCCAGCGAGCGCAGGGTGCTGAAGGTGGGGGCGACCCTCGAGCCGCCAACACTGGACCCGACCGTGTCGGCGGCCGCCTCGATCTCGCAGGTGCTGCTGTACAACGTCTACGAGACCTTGATCCGGATGGACAGCGAGGGCAGGCTGCGGCCGCTGCTGGCGCAGCGCTGGGACGTCTCCGACGACCTCACCCGGTACACGTTCACGCTGCACGCAGGAGCAGCCTTCGCCTCCGGGGCCCCGGTCGACGCGGCCGCAGTGGTCGCCAGCCTGGAGCGGATGCGGGCCAGCACCGTCGGCTCGGTGAGGCGCCAGCACGAGGTGGTCGCCGACGTCCGGGCGGTTGACAGTGGCACCGTTGAGGTGCAGCTCAAGCGCCCAAGCCACTCCTGGCTGTACTCGATGGCCTCCACAGCCGGGATCGTGATCGACCCAGCCGTCACCGACATGGCCACCAGGCCGATGGGCTCGGGCCCGTTCGCGTACGCCTCCTGGGCCAAGAGCGACCGGATCGTGCTCACCAGGAACACGGCCTACTGGGGCACCCCGCCCCGCTTCGACGAGGCAGTCTTCCGCTACTACGCCGAGGCGAACGCGATGGTGGCGGCGATGCTGGCCGGTGACCTGGACGTCGTCAGCAACCTGCAGTCACCCCAGACCGTGTCGCAGTTCAGCGACACCAGCCGGTACACAGTCCTGGAGGGAACCACCACCGCCGAGGTGGTCCTCGGCCTCAACCACCTGCACCCGCTGCTGAGCAACATCAAGGTTCGCCAGGCCATCAACCACGCCATCGACCAGCAGGCACTGATCAAGACAGTCTGGGCCGGTCGGGGCCGGCCGATCGGGTCGATGGGCTCTCCGACCGAGCCCTTCTACCAGGACCTGTCAGGGACCTACCCGTACGACCCGGCCAAGGCCAAGCAGCTGCTGGCGGAGGCTGGCACCCCCAGCCTGTCGCTGCGGCTGCGGGTTCCGACCACGCCCTACGCCACGGCCGCGGCCCGGTTCGTCTCCAGCCAGCTGGCCCAGGTCGGGATCACCGCCCCGGTGGAGGAGCTCGACTTCAGCGGCCGCTGGCTGCCGGAGGTCTACACCAAGGGCGACTACGACATGACCATCGTCGCTCACGCCGAGCCCTTCGACATCAGCAACTGGGCCGACCCGGAGTACTACTGGCACTACAGCAACCCCACGTTCTCGACCCTGCTGGCGCAGGCTGACATGGGAACCCAGGAAGAGTACGTGGCCAAGATGAGGCAAGCCGCACAGGTGCTGGCCACCGACGCTGCGGCAGTCTTCTTGTTCCTGATGCCGAACCTGGTCGTGACGAAGTCGACGATCAGCGGGGTCTCCGCTAACGCTGCCACGCTGAGCTTCGACCTGACGACCGTCGCCTCCTCCCGCTAGGCCGTGGCCCTGGTACGCGCCGCCGCCACCCGCCTGGCATTCTTCGCCGCCAGCTGGCTGCTGGCGTCGCTGCTGATCTTCGCCCTGGTCAACACGCTGCCGGGTGACCCCGCGATCAAGATCCTGGGGGTCGGGGCAGACCCGACCGCGGTCACCGAGCTGCGCCACCGCCTGGGCCTGGACCGGCCGGCGAGCGTGCGCTACCTGGAGTGGCTGGGCGGCTTCCTGAGCGGCGACCTGGGTCGCTCGTACACGACCGGTGAGCCGGTGGCGGGCCTGATCGGGCCCCGGCTGCAGGTCACCGGCTGGCTGTGCGGCTTCGCGGTCCTGCTGGCGCCGCTGGCGGCCCTGCCGCAAGGGATGCTGGCCGCGGTGAAGCGGCGCCGCTGGTCCGGCTTCGCGGCCTCGGCCCTGTCCCAGCTGGGGCTGGCGGTGCCGGCCTTCTACGCAGGGATCCTGCTGGTGGTGGTCTTCGCGGTGAAGCTGCGCTGGCTGCCGGCGAACGGCTACGTCGAGCTGCGCGACGCCTCCGGCTGGTGGGACTGGGCCGGCTGGGCCCAGCACCTGGTGCTGCCGGTGCTGTCGCTGGTTCTGGTCCAGGCCTCCGTACTGACCCGCTACGTCCGCAGCGCCTTTCTGGAGGTCCTGCACGAGGACTACTTCCGGACTGCCCGGGCGGTCGGCTGGACCCCCTGGCGGGCGCTGTGGCGCCACGGCCTGCGCAACGTAGCGATCTCGGTGCTGACGGTGCTCGGGCTGCAGCTGTCGACGATGCTGGTCGGGGCGATCGTGGTGGAGCAGGTGTTCCGGCTGCCCGGGCTGGGCACCGCGCTGCTGCAGGCGGTGGGCAACGGAGACCTGCAGGTGGTGCAGGGGATCGTGATGCTCCTGGTCGGCTTCGTCCTGGTGGTGAACCTGGTCACCGACCTGGCCTACCTGCTGATCGACCCACGGCTGCGGTCGGGGGAGCGGCGATGAGACGGTTCAGCCTCTACCTGGGAGGGGCGCTGGTCGGCCTGGTGCTCCTGGCCGCCGCGCTGTCGGCGGTGTGGACCCCGTACGACCCGCAGGCTGTGGTCCCCGGTCAGGAGCTGCTGGCGCCCGGCTGGCCGCACCTGCTGGGAACCGACCAGTACGGGGTCGACATCGCCTCCCGGCTCCTGGTCGGCGCGCGCAGCACGGTGTACGTGGGGATCATCGCGGTCTCGCTCGCACTGCTGGTCGGGGTTCCCCTCGGAGTGCTGGCCGGGATGGCCGGTGGCTGGGCCTCCCAGCTGGTGCTGAGGCTCACCGACATCCTGTACGCCTTCCCGGCGCTGCTGCTGGCGATTCTGCTCGCCGCCACCGTCGGGGCCTCCACGGCCACGGCCATGGTCGCGATCGGGATCTCCTCGGTGCCGGCCTTCGCCCGGGTGGCCCGGGCCGCAACGGTGCTGGTGATGACCCAGGACTACATCCTGGCCGCCCGGACCTCGGGGACCTCCTACCCCAGGATCGCGCTGCGTCACGTGCTGCCCAACATCGCCGCGATCGTCGGGGTGCAGGCCTCGGTCTCGTTCGGGATCGCGATCCTGGCCGAGGCTGCCTTGTCGTACCTCGGCCTGTCGGGACCGCAGCACGTCGTCACCTGGGGCCGGATGCTCAAGGACGCTCAGAACCTGGTCTTCACCCAGCCTGAGCAGGCGCTGTGGCCGGGGCTGGCGATCGGGCTGGCGGTGCTGGGGCTCAACCTGCTCGGCGACGGCCTGCGTGACTACCTGGACCCCCGGCTGAGGGAGGCCCGGTGACCGCGCTGCTGAGTGTTCAGGACCTGCGGGTCCGGCTGGGCCGCAGCCACCGGGAGGTGCTGCGCGGGGTGTCTTTCGAGCTGCAGCCGGGACAGCGGCTGGGGCTGATCGGCGAGTCCGGCTCGGGCAAGTCGGTGACCGCGCTGTCGGTGATCGGGCTGCTCGACGACTCGGCCCAGGTCGCTGGCTCGGTACGCCTGAACGGGCGCGAGCTGCTGGGCCTGTCGCAGCGCGAGCTGGCCCAGGTCCGCGGCAGCCAGGTGACGATGGTCTTCCAGGAGCCGATGACCGCTCTGGACCCGACCATGAAGGTCGGCCGGCAAGTGGCTGAGGTGCTTCTGCTGCACCGCGGCTCGGGCCGGGCCGAGGCCCGCGGCCGGGTGCTGGAGGTCCTGGGCGCGGTCGGGGTGGCCGACCCGGAGCGGGTCGCCGAATCCTACCCGTACGCGCTGTCGGGAGGCCAGCGCCAGCGGGTGGTGCTGGCGATGGCGCTGGTGAACCAGCCCGGGCTGGTGATCTGCGACGAGCCGACCACCGCTCTCGACGTCACCGTGCAGGCGAAGGTGCTGCGACTGCTGGACGCCGAGCTGGCGGCTGTGGGCGCGGCCTGCCTGTTCATCAGCCACGACCTAGCGGTGGTGGCCCAGGTCTGCGAGCAGGTGCTGGTGATGCTGGACGGGCAGGTCGTCGAGCGCGGACCGGCGGAGCAGATCTTCACGAGCCCGGCCCACCCGTACACGCAGGGTCTGGTGGCGACCGCCCGGATCGACCTGGTCGAGCCGGGGCAGCGGCTGCCGACCGTCGAGGACTTCTACCGGCGGGAGCGGTGATGCTGTACGAGGTGGACCAGGTGAGCCGCTGGTACGGGGCCCCTGGGCGGCCCGGCTCGGTGCTGGCTGTCGACCGGGTGTCGCTGAGCGTGGAGCGAGGGGAGCGGCTCGGGATCGTAGGGGAGTCCGGCTCGGGCAAGTCGACCCTGGTCCGGATGATGGTTGCCCTCGACCGCCCGACGGGCGGCGAGATCCGGTTCCAGGGCCAGCCGGTCTCGGGGCGGCGGGAGCAGGACCTCGCCGAGCTGCGCTCGTCGGTGCAGCTGGTCTTCCAGGACCCACGCTCCTCACTCAACCCGCGGATGCGGGTCGGGCAGATCATCACTGAGCCGCTGCGCTCACCGCTGCTGCGCCGCCGCGGCCACATTCCCGCTGACCCGCGGGCCCGGCTCGCTGAGGTGATGGAGGCGGTCGGGCTGCCGAGCGATGCCGCCGACCGGTACCCGCACGAGTTCTCCGGCGGCCAGCGGCAGCGGATCGCGATCGCGAGGGCGCTGGCGCCCGAGCCCGACGTGCTGATCGCCGACGAGCCGGTGTCGGCCCTGGACGTGTCGGTCCGGGCCCAGGTGCTCAACCTGCTCACCGAGCTGGTCCGCGACCAGGGGCTGACCCTGGTGATGGTGAGCCACGACCTGAGCGTGGTCCGCCACGTCTGCGACACGGTGGCGGTGATGCGTCGCGGGGCGCTGGTCGAGCACGGGCCCGCGGCGCGCGTGTACGAGGCGCCGCAGTCTGACTACACCACCGAGCTGCTGGCGGCCGTACCCCGGTTCGGCACCGGCTCGTTGAGGGCCGGCGGCAGCCGGTAGCCCCAGGCGCAGCTGTCAGCCCTGGTCGGCTGCCTCCCGCTTGCCGATGATGATGATCGACTCCTCGGTGTCGTCGGCGTCGTCGTCGAACTCGCTGAGCAGCGCCAGCGCCTCGTCGTGGAGCCGGCCGTTGCTGCACAGCAGGCCGGGGCCGACCGGGCCTGGAGCCCCGTCGATCGAGGTGGCCTGCCCGCCAGCCTCCCGGACGATGACGTCGAGGGCGGCCATGTCGTGGACCGCGAGCTCCGGCTCTACCGACAGGTCGACCGCACCCTCGGCGACCAGCATGTGCGACCAGAAGTCACCGAAGGCCCGGCTTCGCCAGGCGGACCGGATCAGGTCACCGAACTGCAGCCCCCGCCCGCAGCTCACCCAGCCGTGGAGGGAGGAGTAGGACACGGAGGCGTCGGCCAGGCGGCTGACCCGGGAGACCCGGATCGGTGATGCGTGCATCAGCGACTTCCCCGTGTACGCGCCCGACCCGGTGCAGGCCCACCAGCGCCGTCCCAGGGCCGGCGCCGAGACCACTCCCACCTCGACCTGGTCCTCGACCATCAGCGCGATCAGGGTGGCCCAGACCGGCACCCCGCGGACGAAGTTGGCTGTCCCGTCGATGGGGTCGACCACCCACCGCCGCGGCCCCCAGCCGGTGTCCTCGCCCTCCTCGCCGTGGACCGCGTCCCGCGGCCGGGTTCGGCTCAGGGTCCGCCGGATCGCCTCCTCGACCGCGGTGTCTGCGTCCGAGACCTGGGTCAGGTCAGGCTTGGTCGACACCTTCAGGTCCATCGCCTTGAACCGGCTGGTGGTGAGGGAGTCGGCGTTGTCGGCTAGCACGTGCGCCAGACGGAGGTCGTCGGTCAGGTCCTTGCTCGCAGCCATGACTGGCAGAGTACCGGGTCTCGACCTGGGGCCGGTCGGTGCCTGGCGGTGCGTCAGTGGACGGGGCCAGCGACCTGGACCCGGCGGAACGAGCCGAGCCGGTCGGCAGACAGGCGCCCGTCGCGGACCGCCAGGTCCAGCGCGCACTCCGGCTCCGTGGCGGCATGGGTGCAGCCACGGGGGCAGCCCTCGGCGATCTGGTCGAGATCGGTGAAGGCCCGCAGCACGTTGCGGGGCTGGACGTGGGACAGGCCGAAGGAGCGGACCCCGGGAGTGTCGACGACCCAGCCGCCGGGGGACGGCAGCTCCAGGGCGATCGCGGAGGTCGAGGTGTGCCGGCCCCGCCCGGTGACCTCGTTGACCTCGCCGGTGGCCCGGTTGATGCTGGGGACCAGGGCGTTGACCAGGGTGGACTTGCCGACTCCGGAGTGCCCGACGAGCACCGTCACCCGGTCCGCCAGCAGCTGCCGAAGCTCGCTCAGGTCAGCCCCCGGGGCGGTGACCACGATGGGGATCCCAAGCGGCTGGTACGCGGCGAGCAGCGCGTCGGGCCCGGTCAGGTCGGCCTTCGTCAGGCACAGCACCGGGTCGATCCCAGCGTCGTACGCGGCTACCAGGACCCGGTCGATCATGCCGGGCCGCGGTGGTGGGTTGGCCAGGGCGGTGACGATCAGGATCTGGTCGGCGTTGGCCACCACCGGCCGCTCGGCGGCGTCGCTGTCGTCCGCCGAGCGGCGCAGCACCGTGGTCCGGGGCTGGACCTCGACGATCCGGGCCAGGCTGCCCTCGGCGCCGGAGATGTCTCCGTCGAGATAGACCAGGTCGCCGACGATCACCGAGCGGCGCCCCAGGGGCCGGGCCTTGGTAGCGCTGACGTGGCGTCCGTCCACCACGCAGCGGTACCGGCCCCGGTCGATGGTGATGACCCGTCCGGTCGGGCGGTCTCGGTAGTCGGGTCGCTCTTTGGTCCGGGGACGGGTCCGGCGGGCCGGCCGTCCGAAGCCAGCATGGTCGTCGTGGTAGATCCCGCCTGGCGCCCTCACGCGGCCACCATCTGGGTCCACAGGGCCGGAAACTGGGGGAGGGTCTTCGAGGTGCAGCCGATGTCGTCAAGGACGACGTCCCTGACCACCAGCCCGAGCAGGGCCCCGGCATGGGCCATCCGGTGGTCGCCGTAGCAGTGCCACAGCCCGCCGTGCAGCCGGGCGGGCCGGACCACCAGCGCGTCGGGGTGCTCCTCGACCCGGGCGCCGAGCCTGGTCAGCTCGGTGGCCAGGGCACTGACCCGGTCGGTCTCGTGACCGCGGATGTGCCCGATCCCGGTGATCGTGGACACCGACCCCGCCAGGGCAGCGAGCACCGCCACCACCGGCGTCAGCTCGGCGCTGCCGCGCAGGTCGACCTCGATCCCGTCCCAGCCACCGCCGTCATGGCTGACGGTGAGCCCGTGCGAGCCGACCTCGGTCTGGGCGCCGAACCGCTGCAGCAGCTGGGGGACCTCAGCCCCGGGCAGCTCGGTGCCCGGCCACCCGGGGACGGTGACCCGGCCGCCGGCCACCACCGCCGCCGCCAGGAAGGCGGCCGCGTTCATGAGGTCAGGAGGAACTGTCTCGGCGACCGGGGCCAGCGGTCCTGGGGCCACCTGCCAGCGGTCGGGGCCGGTGCTGACCTCGGCGCCCCGGGCCCGCAGCGCCGCCACCGTCAGCTCCAGGTACGGGGCCGACGGGACCGGCTCCGGGCCGGTGTGCGACAGCTGGATCCCCTGCGGGAACCGGGCAGCGGTCAGCAGCAGCCCGGAGACGAACTGGGAGGAGGCCGCGGCGTCGATGCGGACCTCACCCCCGGTGACCGGCCCGGTCACCGAGAACGGCAGCCGGTCGTCGGTGACCCGGGCGCCGGCCTGCCGCAGGCCGTCCAGCAGCGGTGCCATCGGCCGCCGGCTCGCGGCCGGGTCACCACTGAAGCGGGTAGTCCCGGCGGACAGGGCCGCCACCGGGGGGACGAAGCGGGCGACGGTACCGGCCAGGCCGCAGTCGATCTCGACGTCCCGGGTGGTGAGCGTCACCGGCTGCACGTGCCACAGAGCCGGGTCAGTGTCGTCGACCTGGGCCCCCAGCGACCGCAGGGCGGCCCGCATCAGGGCGGTGTCACGGGCTTCCAGGGCCCCGGCGACAGTGCCCGGCCCCGACGCCAGTGCCGCCAGCAGCAGCGCCCGGGCGGTGGCTGACTTCGAGCCGGGGACCGGGACCGTGGCAGACACCCCGGTCCGGCGCGGCGCCGGCCAGGGGCCCGGTCCTCCGAGCTGGCTCAACTGAGGGCAGGGCTGCTCTGGGCCACCTGCTGACGGGCCCTGGTCCCGGCCCGGCGCAGCGCCTTCTGGGTCTGCCGGGCCTCCTGGGCGGTCGTCCGGGCCGCGCGCCGGGTGTCCTGGGCGACGCCCTTGCCGGTCCGCCGGGCGCCCAGGGCCAGCTGCCGCCCGGTCCGCCGAGCCTCAGTGGTGAGCCGCTCCCGGCGGTCTGCAGCCAGCCAGGCCAGGCTGGGCTTGCCCTGGGTGTCGAGGGAGGCCAGGATCGCGCCACCGAGCAGAGCGACATTGCGGAGCAGCTGCGACTTGGCAATCTCGCGCTGCTCGGCGCTCGCGGCGCGGCTGGGGCGCGACGCCAGCACGTGCGGAACCATCGACAGCCCCAGCACGGCAGCGCCGAGACGCCGCCCGATCCCGGTGGCCAGCATCAGGCCCCCGACGACCTGAGCTGCCCCGGTGGCCCGGACCAGGGTCTGGGTCTCCTCGGGGACGTACCCGGCCAGCGACGCGGGCGCGACCCGCTGGGCCAGCGGCACGAAGGAGCGCGCGATGGGCTCGGCACCAGCCACCAGCGGCTCCGGGTTGACCACGGCCTTCGCGCCTTGGACGACGAAGAAGCTGGCCAGCATCGAACGAGCAGCGAATCGCATCAGACTCATGGTCCATTCCTATCCTGTCGAGGGGTGCGGGCACACCCTGGGCACGGGAAAAGACTGTGCCAGCCACCCCAGCCCGTCCTAATAAGGTGACGCCCAGCGGGAGCGGACCCAGCAGACGACACCGACCAGGGAGCGGGGCACCACGATGTGCGGACGGTACGCGGCCTCGGCCGACGAGGCGGCACTGCAGGAGGTCTTCCAGCCGGACGAGGTGCTGCAGCCGCCGCCGCGGTCGTGGAACCTGGCTCCCACCGACGCGGTGCCGGCCGTGGTCACCCAGACCAGCCGGGACACCGGGCAGCGGCGCCGGGTGCTAGTAGCGCCCCGCTGGGGGCTGGTCCCGTCCTGGGCGAAAGGCCTCGGCAGGCCCCAGGTCAACGCCCGCGCCGAGACCGTGGCGAGCAAGCCGATGTTCCGGGCCGCCTTCGCCTCCCGACGCTGCCTGCTCCCAGCCGACGGGTACTACGAGTGGCAGCCGGTGCCCGGTGGGCAGCGGACCAAGCAGCCCTACTTCATCAAGCCTGACACCGGGCTGCTGGTGATGGCGGGGATCTACGAGCACTGGAAGAACCCCGCCACTGGAACCTGGCTGACGTCGGTGGCGATCATCACCACCGAGGCCACCGACCGGCTCGGGAAGCTCCACGACCGGATGCCGGTCACGGTGGAGCCGACTGACTGGGAGGCCTGGCTGGACCCGGGGCTGACCGACCCGCAGGCTGTGCTCGGCCTGCTGGCCCTGACCGGGGAGCGGCTGGCCGGGTACCCGGTCTCGGCGGCCGTCGGGAACGTGCGCAACGACGGGCCAGAGCTGGTACAGCCGCTGGAGCCGGCATGAGCACGGACGCGCCCCGGGACCTGGCTGAGGTGAGTGAGCAGGTCCAGCTCGACGACGACGGGGTGGCTCTGGTCAGCCCCGCCGCGGACCCGGTGGCCCTGCTCCTGCTCGGCCACGGCGCTGGGGGGCGGGTGGACGGGCTGGACCTGCAGGCCCTGGCCCAGCAGCTGCCCGGCCTCGGCATCAGCGTGGTCCGCCACATCCAGCCCTGGAAGGCCCGCGGCGCTCGGGTGGCGCCCCGCTCAGCCGTCCTGGACCAGGGCTGGGCCACGGCGCTGCGCTGGACCCAGACCCGCTACCCGCAGCTTCCCCTGGTCACCGGAGGGCACAGTGCCGGGGCCCGCTGCGCCTGCCGCGGCAGTGCGGCGACCGAGCTGGCGCCGCAGCGAGCCGTGGTGGCGCTGTCCTTCCCGCTCCACCCGCCGGGCCAGCCGGAGAAGTCCCGGCTGTCAGAGCTGCTCGGCGTCCAGCAGCCAGTCCTGGTGGTTCAGGGTGAGCGAGACCCGTTCGGGACTGCGCCAGAGCTGCACGACAGCGTCCCCGAGGGCTGGTTCGAGCCGCCCCGACGGCTGGTCGAGGTGCCCTCGGCCGCGCACGACCTGGTCCCGGCCCGCCGCGCCTTGACCGTCGAGCAGGCCCAGCACCTGGTCGTGGCGGCTGTTGCGAGCTTCCTGGGCCGTGTCTGACCGCCGCCTGCCCGGCGGCTCGGCCGCTTCGCTGTCACCGGTCCTTCTAGCGCATCGTTCTTCACCGCTGGTTCGCCCAGGCCGGGGGCTTCGGAAGGCCGGACCGGGGGCACGGGAATACGGGCGGCAGGGGTGGGCGTTGCTGCCGGCATGAGCGTCGCCACACTGACCCCGCGCGGCGGCCGTGCGCCAGCTGCCGCCCTGACGCTAGGGTCGTGGGTGATGAGCATCACCGACGGGTCCGACCGGGCCGACCTGATGGTCGATCTCGAGCGTGAGACCGACGACGAGCGGACCGCCCGGTTCGAGCGTGACGCCCTGGCCTACGTGGACCAGCTCTACGGCGCGGCGCTGCGGATGACCCGCAACCCAGCCGATGCCGAGGACCTGGTGCAGGACACCATGGTCAAGGCCTTCAGCGCCTTCCACCAGTTCACCCCCGGAACCAACCTCAAGGCCTGGCTATACCGGATCCTCACCAACACCTACATCAACGGCTACCGCAAGGCTCAGCGCCAGCCGCAGCTGTCCGACGACCCGACCGTGGAGGACTGGCAGCTGGCCCGAGCCGAGTCCCACACCAGCACCGGGCTGCGTTCGGCCGAGGCCGAGGCGCTGGACGCGATGCCGGACTCCGCTGTGACCGAGGCCCTGGCCTCCCTGTCGGACGACTTCCGGATGGCGGTTCTGCTGGCCGATGTCGAGGGCTTCTCGTACAAGGAGATCGCCGAGATCATGGGCACCCCGATCGGGACCGTGATGTCGCGGCTGAACCGGGCCCGGGGCCAGCTGCGCACCAGGCTCCGCGCGTACGCCGAGCAAGAAGGTCTGGTCGGGAGGCGTGATGCCTGAGGCTGTACCGCTCGGGGAGGAGCACGAGCACGACGAGAGCTGCCGACTGGTCCTGGAACGGATCCAGGAGTTCCTCGACCACGAGCTGGACGACGCCACCGAGGACGCGGTCCGCGAGCACCTGGCCGCCTGTGAGCCGTGCCTGGACCAGGCCGAGGTCTGGACCGCAGTCCGGACCCTGGTGCAGCGGGCCTGCCCGCCCACTCCGGCACCAGCCAGCCTGGTGAGCCGGATCACCCTGCGGATCGCCACGGTGCGGGTCGAGCGGCAGTGACCCGCAGCGGCACCCTGTAGGATGGCCCACCGTGCCCGCCGTGGCGGCGGGATCGTCGTCGAGGTGAGGAGACACCATGGGCAAGGGCGGACGTAAGCGTCGTTCTCGTCGCAAGAACAGCGCCAACCACGGCAAGCGTCCCAACGCGTAGCACCGGTCTGCCGCGCTGAGGGTCTGCCGGTGCAAACGCTGGCCCAGGTGGCGCAGGCGCACACTGACCTCGACCAGTCCGCAGTCGAGATGCTGCAGGACCTGGTCGCCGACTGGCACATCCTGGCTGACCTGTCCTTCTCCGACCTGATCTGCTGGCTTCCGGGCACAGATGACAACGAGTTCTGGGCAGCCGCCCAGATCCGTCCGGTCACAGGCCCGACAGCGCTCGAGGACGACGTGGTCGGCGAGGTGATCAGCTACGACCCCGAGCACCTGGTCACCGAGGCGTACCTGTCCGAGGTCATCTGCGAGACCAGTGACAACAAGCTGCAGGCCGGGATCCCGGTCGACGTCTGGGCGATCCCCGTGATGCGTGACGGCCGCTGCATCGCTGTGGTGGAGCGGCACACCAACCAGATGGGAGTCCGGGCACCGGGAGAGCTTGAGGACCAGTACCTCGAGATCGCCGAGATCCTGTCCGACATGCTCTGGCGAGGCGACTTCCCCGTCGCCCGACCGGAGGGGGCCCCGCTGCCGCGGGTCGGGGAGGGCATTGTCCGGGTCGACCCGGACGGAACGGTCCGCTACGCCAGCCCGAACGCGGTGTCGGCGTACCGGAGGCTCGGGCTCACCGGCGACCTGGCGGGGGAGCCGGTCGTCAGCCTCACCGAGGGGCTGCTTCAGGACCAGCCCACCGACCAGGCCCCGCTCACCCAGCTCCAGGACCGCGCCAGCGCGCTGGTCGAGCTCGAGGGGGAGCGGGCCACCCTGACCATCCGGGTGGTGCCGCTGACCACGGCGACCGGCTCCGCCGGGACCCTCTTGGTGCTGCGGGACTCCACCGAGCTGCGGCGCCGGGAACGGCAGCTGGTGACGAAGGACGCCACCATCCGCGAGATCCACCACCGGGTCAAGAACAACCTGCAGACCGTCGCAGCGCTGCTGCGGCTTCAGGCTCGCCGGATCCGCAGCAGCGAGGGCAAGACTGCCCTGCAGCACGCGATGAGCCGGGTCCAGGCCATCGCCGTCGTGCACGAGATCCTCTCGCAGAGCTTCGACGGGGTGGTGGCCTTCGACGAGGTGATGGACCGTCTGCTGCGGTACGTCGGCGACCTGGCCGCGTCGCGGGGCAAGGTCACTGCGATCCGGGACGGCTCGTTCGGGGAGGTGCCGGCGGCCGCCGCCACCAGCCTCTCGCTGGTGCTGACCGAGCTCTGCCAGAACGCCATTGAGCACGGCCTCGGCTCAGGCTCAGGAACTGTCACGGTCGTCCCCACCCGGGACGAGACCCGGCTCGTCATTGAGGTCTGCGACGACGGGCAGGGCCTGCCCGAGGGATTCACACTGGAGCGCGTCGGGGGCAGCCTCGGCCTGTCGATCGTCACCACCTTGGTCAGCGACCTCCACGGCAGCTTCACCCTGGGGCCCCGCCCGGACCAGTCAGGCTCCCGGGCGGTCGTGACCATCCCGCTCTGATCAGCCCTGACGAACTCGGGCCCGGGCGTTGCGCCGCTTCAGAGCCCGCCGCTCGTCCTCGCTCATCCCGCCCCACACGCCATGGTCTTGCCCGGCGTCCAGCGCCCACTGCAGGCACCTGTCGCGCACCTCGCAGCGCGCACAGACGCGTTTTGCCTCCTCGATCTGAAGAAGAGCTGGACCGGTGTTCCCGATCGGAAAGAACAGCTCGGGATCTTCCGTCAGGCACGCGGCACGATTGCGCCAGTCCATTACCAGTGAACTCCTTGTCGATCGGAGAGCGCCCAGCGAGGAGACTACCGAGCAGCAGCCCTCGTCACCGGGGAAACCTTTCAAGTGTAGGCATGTCGCACCCCTGGTGTCACTACCAGCAGTCGTGTTCCAGGGAGCAGACCCAGTCCGGGTGACACGGGCGGGAACCCACTCGGCACAGCCGGGCGGCACGGCACCAGCGGCGACCGTGTCTAGTCGTCGAGGTCATCGTCGCGGGCCAGCCAGGTCGCCAGCCGCTCCACCGGAGTCTCCAGCTCTGGAAAGAGGTCGACGAAGGTCCGCATCCGGTCGGCCAGCCAGGCGAAGGTGACGGTCTCCTCCCCGCGTCGCTGGGCGAGCTCCTCCAGACCGCGGTCGGTGAAGTACACGTCAGCCCTCCGGGTCGTCGCTGAGGGCCGCCTTGAGCAGCTCGGCCGCCTGGGCCTCGTGCAGCTGGTGAGACCCGACAGAAGGTGCCGACGCTGCCTCCCGCATGTACGGGCGCATCCGCAGCTCGTAGTCGGGAAGGTGCTCTCGCACAGCCTTTCCGAGGTGGCGCTCCATGAACCAGAAGGCCCCCTGGTTGGCAGGCTCGTCCTGGGCGTAGCGGACGTCGCTGACGTGGCGGTAGCGGTCCAGAATGGCCGCCATCTCCTCGGCGGGCAGCGGGTACAGCCGCTCCAGCGAGATGATCGCCACCTGCTCGTCGAGACCGAGCCTGGACCGCTGGGCGATCAGCTCCCAGCGGATCTTCCCCGAGCACAGGATCAGCCGCTTCACCCGCGCTGGGTCCTGGATGGTCGGGTCGTCCATGGCCGACTGCCAGCGCCCGTGCTGAATGTCGGCGGGAGTCGACATCGCGGCCTTGTTCCGCAGCATCGACTTCGGCGTCATGACCACCACCGGCCGGTGCCAGTTGACGTAGGCGTGGGTCCGCAGCAGGTGAAAGTAGCTGGCCGGGGTCGAGGGCTGGGCAACAGCCAGCGCGTCCTCTGAGCACAGCTGCAGCCAGCGCTCAATGCGGGCACTCGAGTGGTCGGGGCCCTGCCCCTCGTAGCCGTGGGGGAGCAGCAGCACCACGCCCGACTTCTGAGTCCACTTCGCCGCTCCTGAGCTGATGAACTCGTCGATGATGGTCTGGGCACCGTTGGCAAAGTCGCCGAACTGGGCCTCCCAGCAGACCAGCGCCTCTGGAGCGGCCACCGAGTAGCCGTACTCGAAGCCCATGGCGGCGTACTCGCTCAGCAGCGAGTCGTAGACGTCGAAGCTGGCCTGGTCCGGTGTCAGGTGCTTCAGCGGCACCCAGGCCTCGTTGGTGGACCGGTCGATGATGGCGGCGAAGCGCTGGGAGAAGGTGCCCCGGCGGGAGTCCTGCCCGGTGACCCGGACCGGGCGGCCCTCCATCAGCAGCGAGCCGAAGGCGAGGGTCTCGGCCGTTGCCCAGTCCATCGGGCCGTTGCGGATCATGTCGGCGCGCCGCTGCAGCTGCGGCAGGACCTTCGGGTGGATCTGGAAGCCCTCGGGTACCTCGGTCAGCACGTCGGCGATCCGGTGCATCACCTCCTCGGAGATGGTGGTGCCCACGTTGGAGCCCAGCTTGGGCGGGTAGTACGGGACCTTGCGGTACTCCTGGTCCTCGTCGCGGGTGCCCTCGCGCAGGTCTCGGAAGACCATCTCCAGCCGGGTGCGGAACTTCGCCGCGTACTCCTCGGACTCCTCCGGGGTGATGTCGCCGCGGCCGATCAGGGCGTCGTTGTAGATCCTGCGGGTCGAGCGCTTCTGCTCGATCAGGTCGTACATGAGGGGCTGGGTGAAGCTCGGGTCGTCACCCTCGTTGTGACCCCGGCGCCGGTAGCAGACCAGGTCGATCACGACGTCCTTGTGGAACTGCTGGCGGAACTGGAAGGCCAGCCGCGCCACCCGGACCACCGCATCGGGGTCGTCACCGTTGACGTGGAAGACCGGGGCCTGGACCACCTTGGCCACGTCCGTGCAGTACAGCGACGAGCGCGACTCCACCGGCGCCGTGGTGAATCCGATCTGGTTGTTCACCACCAGGTGGATCGTGCCACCGGTCTGGTACCCCCGCAGCTGCGACATCTGCAAGGTCTCGTAGACCACGCCCTGCCCGGCGAACGAGGCGTCGCCGTGGAGCAGGATCGGCAGCACCGGGTACGGCTGCTCGTTGCTGGAACGGTCCTGCTTGGCCCGGGTGATTCCCTCCAGGACCGGATTGACCGCCTCCAGGTGGGAGGGGTTCGCCGCCACCGAGGCGACGATCCGGCGGTTGCTGGAGGAGACGAACTCGCCCTCGGCTCCGAGGTGGTACTTGACGTCACCGCTGCCCTGGGTGGACAGCGGGTCCGTCTGTCCCTCGAACTCGCGGAAGATCTGTCCGTACGACTTGCCCACGATGTTGGCCAGCACGTTCAGGCGGCCCCGGTGCGGCATCCCGATCGCTACCTCGTCCAGCCCGGTGTTGGCCGCCTGCTCGCAGATCTCGTGCAGCGCCACGATGGTCGACTCGCCGCCCTCCAGCGAGAACCTCTTCTGCCCGATGAACTTGGTCTGGAGGAAGGTCTCGAAGATCTCCGACTCGTTCAGGTTGTCCAGGATCCGCAGGTGCTCGGCGTGCGACAGCGGCACGGTCGGCTGCTCCAGCCGCTCCTGCAGCCAGTCCCGCTCCTCAACGCTGGCGATGTGCATGTACTCGACGCCGACCGAGCGGCAGTACGCGTCGCGCAGCACCTCCCAGGCGTCGCGCAGCGTCATCTGGGCCCGCTCCTGGCCGCCCAGGTTCCCGACCGGGAAGGTCCGGTCCAGGTCCCAGATCGTCAGCCCGTGGGTGCGCAGCTCCAGGTCCGGGTGGCTGCGCTGGCGGTAGGTGAGGGGGTTGACGCTCGCGGTCAGGTGCCCCAGCGTCCGGTACGAGGTGATGAAGTCGATCACTCGGGCCTGCCGGTCGACCGCGTCCGCGGGCGAGACGTCGATGTCGGTGTCCCACGGCAGCGGCGCGTACGGGATCCGCAGCGAGGTGAAGATCTCCTCGTAGAAGTCGTGCTGCCCGAGCAGCAGCTGCTCCATCGCCCGCAGGAACTCCCCGGACTGGGCGCCCTGGATCACCCGGTGGTCATAGGTGGAGGTCAGGGTCATGACCTTGGAGACGCCCATCTCGTGCAGCCGGGCCGGCGCAGCCCCGGCGAAGCCGGGCGCGTAGTCGATCGAGCCGACCCCGAGGATCAGCCCCTGGCCCTGCATCAGCCGCGGGATGGAGTGGTTGGTCCCGATCCCGCCCGGGTTGGTCAAGGTGGCGGTGGTGCCGGCGAAGTCGTCCACGGTGAGGCTGCCGGCCCGGGCCTTGCGGACCAGCTCTTCGTAGGCGTGCCAGAACTGGCCGAAGGTGAGCCGCTCGCAGCTGCGGATGTTGGGGACCATCAGCTGGCGGGTGCCGTCGGGCTTTGGCAGGTCGATCGCCAGGCCCAGGTTCACCGTGCTGGGCTGGACCGCGGTCGGCTTGCCGTCAGCAAGCGCGTACGAGACATTCATCGCGGGCACCATGCCCAGGGCCCTCACCATCGCGTAGCCGATGATGTGGGTAAACGAGACCTTGCCGCCAATGGTCTGGCGCAGGTGCCGGTTGATCATGGTGCGCAGGTCGATGACCAGCTTCATCGGGATCGTCCGGACCGAGGTGGCGGTGGGGATCTGGAGCGAGGTCTCCATGTTCTTGGCGGTTCGCATCGGGGCACCGCGCAGCACGGTGTGCTGCGGCTGCTCGGTGGACGGCGCCGGGCGCCGGGCAAAGCTGGGGGCCTCGGCCGGCAGGTACGCGCTGGCTCCGCCGTGCTCAGCCGAGCGCGGGACCGAGGTGGCGGGCTTGGACGGGGGAACCGAGGCCGGCCTCGACGGCTTCGGTGAGGGTGCCGCTCCCGGCTGCGGGAGGGGCGCAGGTGCGGCGACGACGGGAGCCGGTGCCGGTGCTGGTGCTGCCGGTGGGTCCGGCGCTGCCGGGGCAGCGGGAGCGGCCGGCTTCTCGGTGCCCGCCCGCTTGTCGAAGAAGGCTACCCAGGCGGCGTCGACGCTGCCGGGGTCTCGCTGGTACCGCTCATACATTTCGTCGATCAGCCAGTCGTTGGCTCCGAAGTCCTGGGAGGCGGAGGGGTCCTGGTCCGGCTGGGTTGCCACGGTTCCTCGAATCATCTGTTGTCAGTCCGGGCGGCCTTCGTCCAGACTGTCTGCCCAGGCTAGCGAACCGGGTCCGTCACGACTGGGTCGTCGGGGGATTCGGTCTCAGATCCAAAGACGGGTTCCTGCCGGCTGCTGCGCCAGGCCAGTGCTACGACGGCCACTGCCGCCGCTACCAGCGCGAGGTTGCGCAGGACCAGCACCGAGGTGCCGCCTGCCCCGGGCGGGCTCCCCACGATGTCTGCGTACCGGAGGGGATACACCACCTGGGTGGCCAGCGCCAGCAGCCAGGCTCCGGCCGCGACTAGCAGCGGCCAGCGCAGAGCCTGGTGCTCGGGCTCGTCGGAGGAGACCAGCAGGGCGCAGACCGGACCACCCAGCCAGAGCACGTACTGCGGGCTGAGGGTCTTGCTGGTGACGATCATCACCATGGTCGTGGCCAGCATCACCAGGGCCACGGTGGCCGGAGTACGCCGGTCCAGCCGGACCGCCCGCCAGCCCAGGACCCCGATCACGGCCAGGCCCAGCAGGAAGGAGAGGTCGGCCACCTGGAGCGCGGTGTCCACCCCCGGCCCGGTGATCTCGTACGCGTTGTACTGCGACATCCCCACCGACCACTCACCGTCGAGGAAGGCTCGGGCGTACACCAGCGGCGTGGCGGCCACCGACTCCACCTGCAGGCCCCGGTCCGACTGCCACACCAGCGGTGACAGCAGCCGTGGCCAGCCGCCAGCCACCAGGCTGGCCACGGCCAGCAGCAGCCCGGTGACGAGGAAGGACACCCCGCTGGCCCGGCGCTCCCGCCCCCGGCCGAGCAGTGGCAGCACCAGCAGTGCCGGCCAGAGCTTCAGCGCTGCCCCGCCCGCGATCAGGGCCCCGGCCAGGCTAGGTCGGCGGTTGACCAGCAAGGCTCCGGCGCCGGCCAGCACCGCCGGGGCCATGTCGAAGCGGAAGTAGGCCAGCGGGCCGAGCAGGGTGACGAAGCCGATCCATCCCAGCACCGCGAGCTGGCGGCGCTGCCCGCCGTACCGCCACAGCAGGTGGGCCATCACCGCGTCGAGCAGCACTATGGAGGTCGCGAAGCCCCACACGAACGCCCCCAGGTTGTCGTTGGTGACCAGCCGGAGCAGGTTCATCGCCCAGGCCACGGGGGTCGGGTACTCGACCAGGGACGCCGACCAGCCGCCGGCCTGGGCCACCTGCTGGGCGTAGTAGTGGACATCGCCGACGATGTAGGAGCTGGTGGTCCGCCACTGGTAGCCCAGAAAGGCCCGCGACAGCGCCCAGAGCGCCGCCCAGAACCAGCCAGAGCCCAGCACCGCCCCCAGCCGGGTCACGGGCGACGACCCCGCAGCCGCCGGCGCCGGTGCGCTCGGGAGGAGCGAGAGCGGCGCAGGGTCTGCCAGACCACGCGGGCGAGCACCACGGTGAAGACCAGCACCGCGATATTGCGAACCACCAGGACCCCGGTCGCGAGCAGGAGCCATCGCCCACCGTGGATCAGCGGCTCGTACAGAACCGGGTACACCAGCTGGGTGCCCAGGGTCAGCCCTAGCACCCAGAAGGTGAGGCTGCGCAGCTGCGACCACGTCGGGTGAGCCTGCTCGGCACCTGGGCGGCCGGCCACGACGAGCAGCGCCGCCAGCGGCCCGCCGAGCCAGATCATGTACTGCGGGCTGAAGGTCTTGTTGGTCACGATCATGACCAGCACCACCAGCAGCATCAGCAGCCCGGCGTCGACCAGGCTCCGCTCCCTGCGGGCCAGCCAGACCAGGTAGGCCGCCACCACAGCCACGACCCCGACCCCGGTGGCCACCGTGGCGGCGGTGAGCATCGCGGGCACCCCGGGACCGGCAATCTCGAAGGCCTGCCACCGGGACAGCTCGACCTGGTACGTGTGGGGGGACAGACCGCGGGCCAGCATCACCCCGGTGGCCCAGACCGACTCCACCTGCAGCCCCCGGCCGGACTGCCAGCTCAGGGGGGATACCAGCCGGCCCCAGCCGGCCCAGAGCAGGGAGGCTCCGGCCAGCAGCCCCCCGGCGCCCCAGAAGCCGGCGCTGGCACGCAGCCGGTCGCGGCGGTCGCCGCCGAGCAGGGCCGGCCAGAGCAGAGCCGGCCAGAGCTTGGTCGCGGCTCCCAGCCCGACCAGGGCTCCCGAGCCGACAGGCCGCTGGCGGGCCAGGAACAGCACCGCCAGTCCGCCCAGGACCGCCGGCACAAGGTCGAAGCGCATGTACGTGATGGGCCCCATCAGGGCCGTGAACAGGACCCAGAAGCCGAGGGCGAACCGGCGCCGCTCGCCGCCGCCGCGCCACAGGGCCACCGCGAAGGCCAGGTCCAGCAGCAGCATCGCGACCACGAAGACCCAGATGAATGCGTTCTTCGACGCCTCAGAAGGGTCAGCCCCGGTGATGCCCCGGGCCAGCAGGTACGGCACCGAGAGCAGCCAGACGACCGGAGTGGGGTACTCGACCAGGGTCTCGGCCGGGGTCCGCTGCCCGCTCCAGAGCTGGTGCAGCCGCTGCCAGTAGTAGACGACATCGCCCTGAGTGCTGAAGGAGAACAACCACCAGGCGCCGAAGATCACCAGCCGGGCCACGACCCAGACCAGGGCCGGAGTACGCCAGGACGGGCTAGGGGCAACGGTCGGCACGGGGCTCCTCGAGATGGCACTGGCGCGGGGAGTACAGCGCCCCCGGCAGGATTCGAACCTGCGCTCCCGCCTCCGGAGGGCGGTGCTCTATCCCCTGAGCTACGGGGGCCAGCGTGCTGGCGCCGGTGTGAACCTTAGCAAACATCGCGGTGGTGGTGCTCGCTGGTACGTCAGCTTATGGGGGCGATGTGCATTTCGCGTCCCGGCCGTCTCGTACCCCTGCGCCAGCCGCTCGGGTGAGGCTCTGGGCAGGGTCTCCGGGGTGTCTGCGGCCGGCGCGGGGCCCGCCGGCAGGGGGAGCCCGTCGGCCAACCGGCCCGGCCGGTGCGGATCCAGATCCCGTTGCGGTCGCGGCGGGCCGAGTCTGACCTGGCAGAGTTCTCCCTTATGAGCCACACTCACGTCGCCGGGTCCCTGCACGCCGACGCGATCACCGTCAAGCCGCAGTGGCTGCAGCGTCCCGACGACGTCAACGCCCTCGACCAGCGGCTCTGGTCGGTGAACGTGAGCCGGGCGGGCAGCGGGGTCCTGGAGCTGGCCGGCCTGGGGGTCGACGCCCTGGTCGAGCGGACCGGCACCCCTGTGTACGCGGTCGACGAGGACGACTTCCGGCGCCGGGCCCGGGCCTTCCGGGACGCCTTCGCCGGCTGGGACATCTTCTACGCCGGGAAGTCGTTTCTGACGACCCGGGTCGCCGGCTGGATCGCCGAGGAAGGACTCTGCCTTGACGTCTGCAGCGGCAACGAGCTGGCGGTGGCGCTGCGGGGTGGGATGGACCCGGCCCGGATCGGGATGCACGGCAACAACAAGAGCAGCGACGAGCTGCGCTACGGGATCGAGTCCGGGGTGGGGCGGATCATCGTCGACTCGCTGGACGAGATCGACCGCCTGGAGCGGATCCTGGACGAGGTGGGCAGGACCGTACCGGTCCTGGTGCGGGTGACCACCGGTGTCGAGGCGCACACCCACGAGTACATCGCGACCGCCCACGAGGACCAGAAGTTCGGCTTCTCGATCCTGGGCGGGCAGGCCCTGATGGCCCTCGTACGGTGCCAGCACAGCCCCCGGCTCCAGCTGCGCGGGATCCACTCCCACATCGGCAGCCAGATCTTCGACACCGGGGCCTTCGAGGTCGCGGCCCGGCGCACGATGCGCCTGATGAGCCAGTTCCGCCAGGCCACCGGGACCGACCTGCCTGAGCTTGACCTCGGCGGCGGCTTCGGGATCGCGTACACCAGTGACGACACCCCGTCCACGCCCGACCGGCTGTCGGCCAGCCTGCGCGAGATCGTCGAGCACGAGCGGCGCGGCTACGGCCTGGCCGAGCCTCGGTACTCGATCGAGCCCGGCCGGGCCATCAGCGGCCCGGCTGCGATGGCGGTCTACACCGTCGGCACGGTCAAGGTGGTTGACCTCGAGGGCGGCGCCCAGCGGGTCTACGTCAGCGTCGACGGCGGGATGAGCGACAACATCCGCCCCGCCCTGTACGCCGCGGAGTACTCGGCGGTCCTGGCGAACCGGGCCTCGAGCGCCGGGCCGGTGCTGTGCCGGGTGGTCGGCAAGCACTGCGAGGGCGGCGACATCCTGGTCCGCGACGTCTACCTGCCGAGCGACATCCGTCCCGGAGACCTGGTCGCGGTCCCGTCCTCCGGCGCGTACTCGCGGGCGATGGCCTCGAACTACAACATGACCACCAAGGCGCCGGTGGTCTCGGTCCGCGACGCTCAGCTGACCACCCTGCTGCGACGGGAGACCCTGGAGGACCTGCTGGCCCTCGACCAGGGCTGGGCCGCGACGTAGGGTGGCAGGATGCGGATCCTGGTCATCGGCGGCACTGGGCACATCGGCACCTACCTGGTTCCGCGGCTGGTCCGCTCCGGGCACCAGGTCGGCGTCCTGACCCGGGGAGAGCGCCGCCCGTACCGGGATGATGAGGCCTGGGGCGATGTCGAGATGATCACCTGCGACCGGTCCCGGGCCGAGGCAGACGGCGGCTTCGGGGCACTGGTCGCCCAGTGGCGGCCCGAGGCTGTCCACGACCTGACCTGCTTCACCGTGGCCCAGGCCCGCCAGCTCACCGACGCCCTGGACGGGCAGCTGCTGGTGCAGACCGGCAGCATCTGGTCCTGGGGGCCGAGCGAGGTGGTGCCCACCACCGAGCAGTCGCCGCGGTACCCGACCGACGAGTACGGCACAAACAAGGCCGCGGTCCAGGACTTCCTGCTTGGTGAGCAGCAGCGGGTCCGCGCCGCTGTGGTGCACCCCGGCCACATCAGCGGGCCGGGCTGGGTGGCCGTCAACCCGGCCGGGAACCTCGACCTGGAGGTCTACCGGTCGCTGCGCCGGGACGGCTCGGTGACCCTGCCCGAGCGTGGGCTGGGGATGCTGCAGCACGTGCACGCCGATGACGTCGCCCGGCTCCACCAGAGGGTCATGGACCAGCCCGGGGCCAGCGTCGGCGAGGCCTTCAACGCGGTCTGCGAGCAGTCGCTGACGCTGCGCGGCTACGCCGGTCTGCTGGCGGCCCGGGCAGGGCACGAGCTGCGGGCCCGGTACCTGCCCTGGGACGACTTCGCGGCCGAGGCCGGCGAGCACGCTGCCGCGACCGCGGAGCACATCGGGCGCTCGCCGCACCACTCGATGGCCAAGGCCCGTGAGCTGCTCGGCTTCGTGCCCCAGTACACGGCGCCGCAGACCGTGTTGGCGGCCTTCGACGCGCTGGTCGCGTCCCAGACCGTGTGAGTCGCCGTACGGGCGGCGCCGGGTGCGCCAAGATAACCCTGTGGGAAATGATGCCAAGCCGGTGAGGGTGGCCCTGCTGGGCTGCGGTGTGGTCGGCTCGCAGGTTGCTCGGCTGCTGCTGGAGACCGGAGCCGACCTCGAGGCCCGGACCGGTGCCCCGGTCGAGCTGGTCGGGATCGGCGTGCGCCACCTGGACACCGAGCGTGAGGGGATCGACCGGTCCCTGCTCACCGACGACGCCCAGGCCCTGGTCCGCAGCGGGGTCGATGTGGTGATCGAGGTGATCGGGGGCCTGGAGCCGGCCCGAAGCCTGCTGCTGGCCGCGATCGACTCTGGTGCCTCGGTGGTGACCGCCAACAAGGCGCTGCTGGCGGCGCACGGGCCCGAGCTGTACGCGGCTGCGGAGCGGGCCGGGGTGGACCTCTACTTCGAGGCCGCCGTAGCCGGGGCGATCCCGATCGTCCGACCGCTGCGGGAGTCGCTGGTCGGCGACGAGATCACCCGGGTGATGGGGATCGTCAACGGCACCACCAACTACATCCTGGACCAGATGGCCACCCAGGGCGTGTCCTTCTCCGAGGCCCTGGTTGAGGCCCAGCAGCTGGGCTACGCGGAGGCCGACCCGACCGCTGACGTCGAGGGCTACGACGCCGCCGCCAAGGCCTCGATCCTGGCCAGCCTGGCCTTCCACACGGAGGTCCGCGGGTCCGATGTGCACCGGGAGGGGATCACCACCTTGACCCGGGAGGACATGGAGGCCGCCGAGCGCCTCGGCTGCGTGGTCAAGCTGCTGGCGGTGGCGACCGTGGCGGGCGACCAGGAGGAGCTGGTCTCGGTCCGGGTGCACCCGGCCATGGTGCCGGCCAGCCACCCACTGGCCTCGGTCCGGGGCGCCTACAACGCGATCTTCGTCGAGTCCCGCAACGCGGGCCAGCTGATGTTCCTCGGCCCCGGCGCCGGCGGGCAGCCAACCGCCTCGGCGGTGATGGGAGACCTGGTGACCGTGGCCCGCAACCGGGTCCGGGGCACCCACGGGCCGGCGATGTCGACCTACCGGCGTCGCGGGGTGGCGCCGATCGAGGAGGCCACGACCTCGTACTACCTGAGCCTGGTGGTGAAGGACCAGCCCGGGGTGCTGGCCCGGATCGCCGCGGTCTTTGCCAAGCACGAGGTCTCGATCCTCGCCGTCCGCCAGGAGCAGGTCAGCGAGGAGGAAGGAGCCCGGCTAGGGATCATGACCCACCTGGCCAAGGACGCCCAGGTCGGCGACACGGTGGCCGAGCTGAAGAGCTCGGCGTCGGTGCTGGGACGGATTCGGACGATGCGGGTGGAAGGGCAGTGAGCGAGGACCTGCGCCCGGAGATGGTCTGCCTGGACCTGGAGGGGGTCCTGGTTCCCGAGATCTGGATCTCGGTGGCCGAGCGGACCCAGGTCCCCGAGCTGCAGCGGACCACCCGGGACGAGCCAGACTACGACGTGCTGATGCGCTACCGGCTGGACCTGCTGGAGCGCCACGGGCTCGGCCTGCCCGATGTCACCGAGGTGATTGCGGGGCTGGACCCGCTGCCCGGAGCACTCGAGATGCTGAGCTGGCTGAGGGAGTCGTTCAGTGCGGTGGTGATCCTGTCCGACACCTTCGCTGAGTTCGCCCACCCGCTGATGCGCAAGCTCGGCTTCCCGGCGATCTTCTGCCACAGCCTGGTGGTCGCTGACGACGGCCGGATCACCGGCTACCGGCTGCGGATGGCGGACCAGAAGCGGGCCGCGGTGGAGGCCTTCCAGAGCCTGGGGATGCGGGTGCTGGCCGCGGGGGACTCGTACAACGACACCAGCATGCTGCTAGCCGCCGACGCCGGTGTGCTGTTCGACCCGCCCAGGAGCGTCGTGGCTGAGTTCGCTGACCGGCTACCGGTGTGCTACGGCTACGACCAGCTCCGCAAGCAGCTGCGCCAGGCCTCACTGAGGCTGGCCTGACCCGTCGTACAGCCGGCGCCGGCCGCTACCGGCCGGCCAGCTGCTGGTAGCCGGTCTCGCTGGAGTCCCGCAGGAGCTGGACGCAGCGGGCCGCCTCGTCAGTCTCGCCGATCCGGTCGGCCGCGGTGGCCAGGGCCCACAGGGCCCGCAGGAAGCCCCGGTTGGGCTGGTGCTCCCACGGGACCGGGCCCGAGCCCCGCCAGCCGTTGCGCCGCAGCGCGTCCAGACCGCGGTGGTACCCGGTCCGGGCATAGGCGTACGCGGTGATCTCCGCGTCGGCAGTGCCGCGAGCCAGCTCCTGCTCGGCCAGCACTGCCCAGGCCAGGCACGAGGACGGCTGGCGCCGGGCCGCTGCGGCGGCCTCGGAAGCGGTCAGTGCCAGGTCAGCTCCGTCATCGGGGAGCAGGGTGGGGGCCGCCTGGTCGGCCAGCAGGTTGCGTCGGGGCTCAGGCAGAGTCATGGCCGCGAGGATAGCCGTGCTGGCCACCGGGTCGCGCCGCTAGGACCTGCCTCGGGTCCGGTGCTACATTAGATGTCGTTGCGGAGGCTCTCTCTGCGAAAACGCTTCACAGGTCAAGCGCGGCAGCTGCCGAACAGACATCATGCGACGTCCGGACCTGAAGGATGTTCCAACGCCCGGGTGAGTGTGCCGCACGCCTGCGGCCGCGCCCGGGCCGTCACGACGGAAGGAAGTCCGTGACCGACACCACCACGCCGACCAAGGGCCTGGACGCCATGCTGCTGTCGGAGCTGAAGCAGCTGGCCAGCTCGATCGGCCTGAAGGGTACGACCGGGATGCGCAAGGGCGACCTGGTGAACGCGATCCGTGCCGCGCAGCAGCCGGCCAGGGCTGCGGCGGCCCCGACGGACGGCGCGACCAGCGAGGCCCAGCCGTCCCGGGAGCCCCGTCAGCGCCGGGAAGCGAAGCGGTCGGCCGGAGCGCCGGCCGACCAGCCGACGCTCACCGAGGCCCCGGCCACCGCCTCGGTCGAGACCAGCGCGCCTGCTGCGTCGGGTGACGCGGCCCAGGCCGGGTCCCGTGAGCCAGCCGCGGCGCCAGACCCTCAGCCGAGCCGGCAGCCGTCACAGGGCAGCGACCAGCCTGCCCAGGGCAGTGAGTCGTCGACCGCGGACGAGGTGGGCGCCCGCCTGGCGGCGCTCGGCCTGGAGGGCGGCGACCCCGAGCGCCGCACGCGTCGGCAGCGCAACCGGGACCGGGGCGACGCCGAGGCGGGCGACAGCCGTTCTGACCAGGCCGAGGCCGAGGAGCGGGCGCCGCAGCCCCGTACCGACAACGAGGACGAGGGTGGCGGCCGCCGCGGCCGCCGGCGGCGGAACCGGGACCGGCAGAACCGTCGGCAGCGCGGTGGGCAAGGGGCCATCGACCGCTATGACGCCGAGCCGACCGTCAACGAGGGCGACGTCCTGGTGCCGGTGCGCGGGATCCTCGACGTGCTGGACAACTACGCCTTTGTCCGGACCTCCGGCTACCTGCCCGGCCCCGAGGACGCCTATGTCTCGCTGTCGATGGTGCGCCGCTTCGGGCTGCGCAAGGGCGATGTGGTCACCGGCCAGATCCGTCAGCCTCGGGAGGGTGAGCGCAAGGAGAAGTTCAACCCGCTGGTGGCCCTGGAGACCGTCAACGGCGGCGGGCCAGAGGCGGCCCGCAGCCGCCCGGAGTTCAACAAGCTGACCCCCCTGTACCCGCAGGAGCGGCTGAAGCTCGAGACCTCTGCGGTCAGCATGATCGGGCGGATCGTCGACCTGGTGGCCCCGATCGGCAAGGGCCAGCGAGGGCTGATCGTGTCGCCTCCGAAGGCTGGCAAGACAATGATCATGCAGTCGATCGCGAACGCCATCACCGCCAACAACCCCGAGGTGCACCTGATGGTGGTGCTGGTGGACGAGCGCCCCGAGGAGGTCACCGACTTCGAGCGGACGGTCTCCGGCGAGGTGATCGCGTCGACCTTCGACCGGCCTGCCGATGACCACACCACGATCTCTGAGCTGGCCATCGAGCGGGCCAAGCGGCTGGTGGAGGCGGGCAAGGACGTCGTGGTGCTGCTGGACGGCATCACCCGCCTGGGGCGGGCGTACAACCTGGCTGCCCCGGCCTCGGGGCGGATCCTGTCTGGTGGTGTCGACTCGGCCGCGCTGTACCCGCCGAAGAAGTTCTTCGGGGCGGCCCGCAACATCGAGGACGGCGGCTCGCTGACGATTCTGGCCACGGCCCTGATCGAGACCGGCTCCAAGATGGACGACGTCATCTTCGAGGAGTTCAAGGGGACGGGCAACATGGAGCTGCGGCTGCGCCGGGACCTGGCCGACAAGCGGATCTTCCCGGCGATCGACGTGGACGCCTCCGGCACCCGGCGCGAGGAGCTGCTGCTGGGCCGCGAGGAGCTGGCGATCATCTGGAAGCTGCGGCGGGTGCTGTCAGGGATGGAGACCACCGCAGCGGTGGAGATGCTGCTCAAGCAGATGCGCAAGACCAGCTCGAACCGCGAGTTCCTGGTCCAGATCAGCCGGACCACGCCGAGCTAGGCCATGATTTTGGCCCGCCGCTGGCGGTACGGAATAATCAGACGGCGGTCCCGGTTCACGCCCGGTCGGCCAGTTCCGGCCCACCGTATGAGGCGACCCGGGAAGTACACGAGGAGAGCATCATGAAGCAGGGCATCCACCCTGACTACGTCGAGACCACGGTCGCGTGCAGCTGTGGCAACAGCTTCACCACCCGGTCGACGTCGAAGAGCGGCAGCATCCACACCGAGGTCTGCGCGGCCTGCCACCCCTTCTACACCGGTCGGCAGAAGATCTTGGACACCGGTGGCCGGGTGGCCCGGTTCGAGCGGAGGTACGCCAAGCGAGACCCCAAGGCCAGCAAGAAGAAGTAGCGCTGGTCGGCACCGGGGCGGGAGCGATCCTGCTCCGGTGCTGTGCTGTCTCGACCGGCTTGCAGGAGGGTGATGTCTGAGGGAACCGATGCCCTGGTCGCTGAGTACGCCGAGATCGAGCGGCGGCTGTCCGACCCCGCAACCCACGCCGACCTGGCCCTGGCCCGCCGGCTGGGTCGGCGCTACTCGGAGCTGACCCCGGTCGTCAAGGCCCTGGCGGAGCAGGAGCGGCTGACCGACGACCTGGCGGCCGCCCAGGAGCTGGCTGCGGAGGACCCGTCCTTCGCTGCGGAGCTGCCAGGGCTGCAGCAGCAGCTGAGCGAGGCCACCGAGCGGCTGACCCGGCTGCTGGCGCCCCGTGACCCCAACGACTCCTGCGACGCGATCCTCGAGATCAAGTCCGGCGAGGGGGGCGAGGAGTCGGCCTTGTTCGCCGCCGACCTGTTCCGGATGTACGGCCGGTACGCCGAGGGGCGGGGCTGGAAGGTCGAGGTGCTCGACACCCAGGACACCGACCTGGGGGGCTACAAGTCGGTGACCGCGCTGGTCCGGGCCCCGGGGCACGGCGAGGAGATGCCGTACGGGGTGCTGAAGTTCGAGGGAGGAGTCCACCGGGTCCAGCGGGTGCCGGTGACCGAGTCCCAGGGCCGGGTCCACACCTCGGCTGCGGGGGTGCTGGTGACCCCGGACCTCGACGACACCAGCGAGATCGAGATCAGTGACGACGACCTGCGGATCGATGTGTACCGCTCCAGCGGCAAGGGCGGCCAGGGGGTGAACACCACCGACTCGGCGGTCCGGGTCACCCACCTGCCGAGCGGGATCGTGGTCTCCTGCCAGAACGAGCGCTCCCAGCTGCAGAACAAGGAGTCGGCGATGCGGGTGCTGCGGTCCCGGCTAGCGGCCGCGGCCGCTGAGGAGGCTGCGAGCGCTGCGGCGGCGGCCCGCAAGTCGCAGGTCCGCACCGTCGACCGCTCGGAGCGGATCCGGACCTACAACTTCCCTGAGAACCGGATCGCTGACCACCGGATCGGCTTCAAGGCGCACAACCTGGACCTGGTGCTGGCCGGGGAGCTGCAGCCGCTGCTGACCGCGCTGCACGAGGCCGACCTGGCTGAGCGGCTGGCCCGGGTGGGGGAGAGCTGAGCCACCAGACGGTGAGCGAGGCTGTCCGTGCGGCCCGGGCCGCGCTCGCCGCCAGCACCTCACCCGACGCCGAGGCCCGGATCCTGGTCGGGTACGCCCTGGGTACCGACCCGTCCCGGCTAGCTCTGGCGGGTCCGCTCGACGAGGACAGCTGCGCGCGGCTCGACGAGGCCGTGGCCCGCCGGGTGGCGGGGGAGCCGGTGCAGCACATCACCGGGGTCGCGTACTTCCGCCGCACCGAGGTCCGGGTCGGGCCGGGGGTCTTCGTCCCCCGCCCGGAGACCGAGGCCATGACCGGGTGGTGCCTGGAGCAGCTGGCCGGGCGCCGCGACGCCGTGGTGGTGGAGCTCTGCGCCGGCTCCGGAGCGGTCAGCAAGGCGATCGCTCAGGAGCACCCTGGGCTGCAGCAGGTGGCGGTCGAGGTCTCGCCGGACGCCGTGGCGTACCTGCTGGACAACCTGGACGGCACCGGGGTCGAGGTGGTCGAGGCTGACATGGCCGAGGCCCTGCCCGAGCTGAGCGGCCGGGTCGACCTGGTGGTCTGCAACCCGCCGTACGTGCCGCTGACGGCCTGGGAGTCGGTCCCGGCGGACGTGCGTGACCACGACCCGCAGCTGGCGGTGTTCTCGGGCGACGACGGGCTGGACGCACTGCGGGTCCTGGCCGGGGCGGCGGCCCGGCTGCTGCGGCCGGGCGGGCTGTTGGCCGCCGAGCACGCCGAGGTGCAGCACGAGGCCGTGGTCGAGCTGTACGCCCGCCACGGCTCGTACACGTCGGTGCGTGACCACCGCGACCTCACCGGCCGCTGGCGCTACCTCACCTGCGCCCGGCTCTGACGCCGCCGCCACAGCGCCAGGCAGATCAGCCCCGTCACCAGCTCGCAGGCACCGGTGAGCGCGTTGAGCTGGACCTCCTGCTCCCGCGTAGCCCAGACCCCGGCCACCCGGACCACCACGTGCATGCCGCCGTGGAAGCCGGCTGCTGCCCAGACCGAGCCGGTGACCAGCCGCAGCCCGGCGCAGGCGAGTCCCAGGCCACAGGCAGCCGCGATGTAGACCAGCTTGGACCCCACTGTGTCTCCGGACCCGATCGAGACCAGGTGCATCGACCCGAAGACGGCGGCTCCGACGACCGCGGCGGTCACCGGGCCGACCCGCTCGGCCGCGGTGGTCTGGAAGTAGCCCCGCCAGAGCATCTCCTCCGGGATCCCCTGCAGCCCGAAGCTGACGCCGAGGATCAGGGGCAGCCCAGCCAGGAGCTCACTCGGGGTGAGCTCTGACGGGCTCCATCCGACCGTCCCGGTGGCGGTCGCGACGAGGTAGGCGGTCCCCAGAACTACCACCGCCGCCAGGGTACCGGCGCCCAGCGCGGCCACGGCCCGGCCCCGCTGCCAGCCTGCGGCCAGGTAGCCGTGCCGGTCCTGCTCGAAGAAGCGCCGCAGCAGCCAGGCCAGCAGGCAGCCGACCAGGCACACGACGGTGTACACCGTCAGGCGCAGGGGCTGGCCGGTCAGGTTCAGCCGAGCACCAAGAGCGTGAGCAGCGAGAGCCGAACCGAGTGAGGCTGCGAGCATGGCGACGACGGTGAGCAGAGCTCGCAGGGCGATCGCCAGGCCCGGGTGCCGGGACCGGGCCAGGCGCGGGGACCTGGGCGGAGCAGGCTCGGGCTCCGTCTTGAGAGCCGGGGAGCGGGACTCATCATCAGGCACGGGCATGCCAGCGAACGTACGGCTCGTTGCTGGAGCGGACATCAGTCGCCCGTCACGGATCAGGTCATGGGTCTCCACGACTCCGGGTGACCTTGGTCATGCCTGCGGCCTGGACGAGCCCTGGGGGCACCTGCTCCGGGGCGTCGTACCGTGCGATAAGGCATGACCTTCGTCACGGTCGGGAGAGGACCTTTGACGGATGCCTCCCCGGACGCCGCGCCTCTAGGGTCGGTGGCATGCGCAGACTCCTGACGGTGCTCGTCGGCTCGGGGAGGGCCGGTGACCGGCCCTGGGTCTTCACGCTGCTGTTCTGGAGCGGACTGGTGCTGCCCTGGGTGGCGCGGTGGGCAGCCAGTGACGACTCCCTGCTGCTGCCGGCTCCGTGGCTTGCAGCCGTCACTGCTGTCCTGCTGGCGCTCTGGCCGTGGCTCGGGTGGTCGCCCGGCAGCGGCAACCCGGTGATGTCCCTCGGGTTCGTGGCGGCTGGGATCTTCCACACGGTGGTCGACGGCACCGGGTACGGGGCGTCCATTCTCCTGATCGCTCTCGCCGGTGTCGTCCTGGTGGCCGGGGCCCGGGTGGCGGCCCTCGCCGCGGGCGTCCTCGTCGCAACGATGGGGGTCACTCTGCCACTCGTGTACCACCAGTCCTGGCAGAACGTCGTGCAGCAGGTCGTCGGCATCGCGCCGCTGGTGTTCATCACTCTTGCCGTCACTCAGCTCATCGCCGCCGAGCGCCAGCGCCGTGCCACCGCGGCCCGCCTCCTCGCAGACCTCGAGAAGGCGCACGACGATCTCGCCAGGTCGCACACCGACCTCGCCGAGGCACATGCCGAGCTGCAGCGACGCAGCGAGGAGACCCGCCTGCTGGCCGTTGCGGAGGAGCGGGCTCGCCTGGCCCGGGAGGTCCACGACGCCGTCGGTCACCACCTCACGGTCATCAGGCTGGGGCTGACCAACGCGCTGCGGTACCGGGAGGTGGACCCGGAGGCGGCCTGGGCAGAGGTCGCGGACGCCCGCGCTGGAGCCGGAACCGCTCTCGACGAGGTGCGTCGTGCGGTCCGCGCCATGGGCCCGGCGCCTCTGGCCGAGCAGAGCCTCGGCACCGCGCTGCAGACCCTCGCCGGCACCTACAGGGGCAACGGCCTTGAGGTGTCCTTCGGTACGTCGGGGGCCGCTCGGGCACTGCCGCCGGACATCAGTGCGACCCTGTACCGGGTGGCCGAGGAGACCCTGACCAACGTGCACCGGCACGCCGAGCGAGCCACGCGCGCCGACGTCACCCTCACGTTCGCCCCGGGCTCGGTGACCCTCAGCGTCGGCGACGACGGGCGGCCTTGTCCGCCGGTCCAGCCCGGGTTCGGGCTGGCGGGCGCGAAGCAGCGGCTGGCCGAGGCCGGAGGAGAGCTCGTCATCGAGCAGCCGCCGGCCGGAGGCGTACGGGTCCTGGCGCGGGTGCTGGAGAGGGTCACCGGATGAGCGAGGTGGTCCGGGTCCTGCTGGTTGACGACCAGGCACTGGTCCGGCGAGGACTGCGCCGGCTGCTGGAGATCGAGGACGGCGTGGTCGTCGCCGGCGAGGCCGGTGACGGAGCGGAGGCGCTGTCCCTGCTGGCCGACGGCCTCGGGGTTGACGTCGCCCTGGTCGACGCCCGGATGCCCGGGATGGACGGCATGACCCTGATCGGCCGGCTCAAGGCCAGCCACCCGGGCATCGCCACGCTGCTGCTGACGACCTTCGACGAGGACGAGCTGGTGTTCGGCAGCCTCGCGGTCGGTGCCGACGGCTTCCTGCTCAAGGACGTCGAGCCGGAGGACCTCGTGCAGGCCATCAGGTCCGTCCGCGGCCGCACCCTGGTCATCGACGACCACGTCGCGCCGCGGGTCGTCGCGCGCTTGTCCGGGGGCGCCCGGCCGGCGCTGGAGGTGCCGCCCGGCCCGCCCGGGAGCCCGGAGCTGACGGCCCGCGAGGCCGAGATCGCACGGATGGTGGCTGCCGGGGCGTCGAACCGGGAGATCGCCGACGCGCTCTTCCTCACCGAGGGCACGGTCAAGAACCACGTCTCCGCGGCTCTGCGCAAGCTCGGCCTGCGCGACCGTACCCAGCTGGCGCTCGCCCTCCAGCGGCGGGCCTGAGCGCCGGCATGCCTCGCGCGCCGGAACCGGCAGGGCTGAGCGGCGCCAGCACGGGGTGATGGTCTCTGCCACGGCGGGTCTGGTCGTCGTCGCAGTCCGGCAGGACTGGCAGGATGGTCCGGTGACCGACCCGACACCGTCCGCCGAGACTCCTGCGGAGACCACCGTGGGGGAGGCGCCCCAGCCGCTGGCCGACGCCTTCTCCGCGCTCACCGCAGACGTGGCTGCCGACGCGTCCCCCAGCGCGGTGGCGGACCCGCCCGCCGAGCCGGACTGCGATCCTGCGGATGACCAGCCCGAGCCCGTCGTCGTCGCGGCGGAGAGCCTGGCTGAGGCGGTGGCCGCTGTCCGTACGGCGGTCAAGGCCGGGCAGTGCGTGGTCCTGCCGACCGACACCGTGTACGGGATCGGCGCCGACCCCTTCTCAGAGCCGGCCGTCCAGGGCCTGCTAGACGCTAAGCAGCGGGGCCGCGAGATGCCGCCGGCGGTGCTGATCGCTGACGCCTTCGTCGTCGACGCCCTGGCCCGGGAGGTTCCCGAGCCGGCCCGGGCGCTGGCGGCGGCGTTCTGGCCTGGGCCGCTGACGCTGATCCTGCCGGCGCACTCGAGCCTGCGCCTGGAGCTGGGGGAGACCCGCGGCACAGTCGGGGTCCGGGTCCCCGACCACGAGGTCACCCGAGCGGTCCTGCGGGCGACCGGGCCGCTCGCGGTGTCCAGCGCCAACATCAGCGGGCAGCCACCGGGAACCGACGTGGGGTCGGCCCGGGCCCAGCTCGGGAGCTCGGTCGCTGTGTACGTGGACGCCGGCCCGACTCCAGGACCGGTGGGCTCGACGATCATCGACTTCGCCGCCAGCCCAGCGGGGCGGGTGCTGCGGGTCGGGGTGGTGCCGGTCAGTGAGGTCCAGGCCGTCGCCCCCCTGGTCGAGGGGCCCGAGACGGCTCCGTCCGAGCCGGACGGGCCGGAGGCAGTGGCGGCCGTTCCAGACGCGGCTGGGCAGACCGGGCCGACGGCGCAGCCCAGTCCGATGGGGGAGCCCGGTCCGACGGCTGAGTCAGACCAGACGAGGCGGTCGCAGGCGGCGGCCGAGCCGGACCCGGCAGGCACGGGGGAGGTTCCCGCGCCCGGCAGTGCTGACCAGCCGGCGGCCGGTGAGACCGCCGGGGCAGAGCCGGGTAGGTAGGGGGCTGGGGTGCGCGAGTACGTCCTGGTGCTGCTGGTGGCGCTGAGCGCCACCTTCCTGGCCGCTCCGGCCTGCCGCAGCCTGGCGCTGCGGACCGGGGCGGTCGCCAAGGTTCGCGACCGGGACGTGCACGCCCGGCCGGTGCCGTACTTCGGTGGTCTGTCGATGCTGGTGGGAGTCAGCGTCGCCCTGGTCTGTGCCAGGCAGCTGCCGTTCCTCGGCCGCCACCAGCTGGTGACCGGTGACTCGTTCGCGATCCTCCTGGCCGGGGCGGTGATCTGCGGGGTCGGGGTGCTCGATGACCTGATCGACCTGCCGGCCCTGGCCAAGGCGGCCGGGCAGGTGCTGGCGGCGGGGATCGCGGTCCTGATGGGGGTGCGGATTCTGTGGATCCCGGTCCCCGGGCGGCTGGTGGCACTGGACCAGATGTCGAGCATCGCGATCACGGTCTTCCTGATCTTCGTGTGCGTGAACGCCATCAACTTCGTCGACGGGCTGGACGGCCTAGCGGCCGGCGTCGTCGCGATCGGCTCGCTGGCCTTCGCTGCGTACACCTATGTCCTGTCGGTGGAGCAGGACCTCGTCCGGGCCACGACCGCCAGCCTGGTCACGGTGGCGATGGCCGGCGCCTGCCTGGGCTACCTGCCGCACAACTTCTTCCCGGCGCGGATGTTCATGGGTGACTCCGGCGCGATGCTGCTGGGGCTGCTGCTGGCGACCTCGACCGTCAGCCTGACCGGCCAGATGGACCCGGCCGCGCTGGCCGACCAGCAGGGGCTGCTGACCGCGTACCTGCCGATCCTGCTCCCGGTCGCGATCCTGGCGCTGCCGGTGCTGGACCTGGTGATGGCCTACGTCCGGCGCACCATCGCCGGAAAGTGGTGGTTCCACGCCGACAAGATGCACCTGCACCACCGGCTGCTGCACCGCGGCCACTCCCAGACCCGGGCGGTCCTGGTGATGTACCTGTGGACGGCGCTGCTGTCGTTCGGGGCGATCGCGGTCGGCCTGGCCGAGCAGGGCTGGGTGGTGGCGCTGGTCCTGGGTCTGGTCGCGGTGGCGGTGGTGCTCACCCTGGTCCCCGGGCACCGGCGGACTCGTCGAGAACCCGACCCTGACCGTGAGCAGAGCACCGACCACAGTCGGGCACCGTGATCGGGCGCGGTCCTAGCACCCAGAGGGCGCTTCGGCTGCTGCGCGGCGGGGTGGTCGGGTGGCACCTGGGTGCGTTACCGGTGATCGGCCTGGCCCTGGCCTGGGGCGGGGTGCCGGCCACGGTCTCGGCTCTGCTGGGGGCCGCGATGGCGCTGCTCTTCTCCGGGGTCGGGATGGGCACCCAGGTGGTGGTCGCGGAGCGTCACCCCCGGCAGGTGCTCGTGGCCTCGCTGGTGTCCTACTTGGCCCGGGCGGCTTTGCTCGGGGCTGTGCTGGGGGCCTACCTCAACGACCTGCTGCCCGGGCTGAGGGCCGGGTGGCTGGCCGCTGGGGTCCTGGTCACCACCCTCACCTGGCTGGCGGCTGAGGTGCTGGTCTTCGCCCGGCTGCGGATCCCGGTCTTTGACGCCGAGTACTACCCACCTCAGCCCGCCGAGCCGTCCTCCCCCGATTCGTCAGGAGCCAGGTCTTGACTGATATGGTAAGCGCACCATGAGCGACCACGGTACGGGCCCTGGCCAGGTCTACGCAGGGCTCAGTTACCTGGTCTCCGGCCTGATCTGCTATGGGGGGCTGGGCTGGCTAGGGGACCGAGTCTTGGGGACTCGGCTGCTGATGCCGCTCGGAATGATCGTGGGGCTGACTCTGGGGACATGGTTGGTGGCAAGACGGCTCGGTGGTGAGACCACCGGCCCGGCAGACTCGACGAAGGGGCGGTCTTGATGGGGGTGACGATCCCTTTTGTGCCACTGGAGGGGCACCAGCCGCCGACCTTTGGCCTGGGCACCTTCAAGAGCCGGCCGATCATGCCGAGCTCGGCCTGGCTGGCTGGCGACGAGGCTCACTACACCTGGACTGATATCTGGCTGACCAACCACATCGTGCAGGCGGCAGTCGCCGCGGCGCTGGTGATCGGCTTCTGGCTGTGGATGGCCAGGCGTCAGCACGTGGTCCCGGGGAAGCGCCAGTTCGTGGGGGAGTACCTGTACGACGTCCTGCGCAATACGATCGCCCGCGACGCGCTGGGGGCTGACTACCGCAAGTACCTGCCGTACCTGGTTGCGCTGTTCAGCTTCATCCTGGTGAACAACCTGTTCGGGCAGACGTTCCTGTTCATGTTCCCGACCTTCAGCAAGGTCGGCTTCCCGTACGCGCTGGCGCTGCTGTCCTGGCTGGTCTACAACGGGGCGGGTATCGCCAAGCACGGCTTCGTCGGCTACTTCAAGCACATCCTGGTCCCGGCGGGGGTGCCGTGGCCCCTGCTGGTGCTGATCATCCCGCTGGAGTTCCTGTCGAACGTCATCACCCGCCCCCTGACCCTGACGCTGCGGCTGTTCGCCAACCTCTTTGCCGGTCACCTGGTGATCGCCGTCTTCGTGGTGGGCGGTTCCTACCTGCTGGTCTACTCCGAGCCCCTGATCAACAATGTGGCCGGGGTGGTGGCGCTGCTGTTCAGCCTCGCGGTCTTCGCGCTGGAGATTCTGGTCGGCGTGCTCCAGTCGTACATCTTCACTGTCCTGTCCGCCCAGTACGTGGCCTCGGCGATTGCCGAGGAGCACTAGTTTTTGCCAGTCCTTACCTGCCGAAAGGAAATGATATGAACCTTCTCGAGATCAGCGGCTCGATCAACATGATCGGGTACGGCATCGCGACCATGGCGCCGGCTATCGGCGTGGCCTGGATCTTCTCCTCGGTGATCAACGGCACTGCTCGGCAGCCGGAGGCCCGGGGAGCCATGATGGGCACCGCCTGGATCGGCTTCGCGGTGGTCGAGGCGCTTGCCATCGCTGGTATCGCCCTGGCCTTCGTGCTCACCGGCGACTTCACCAAGTGAGCTGAGGGTGCTGTTCCTGGAAGGCACCGGCCCGCTGGGGCCGCTGCTGCCCGAGCACCCTTCGGAGTTCGTGGTCGGCATCGTCTTGGCCCTGCTGGTCACCGTGGTCGTGGCCAAGAAGGTGGTCCCGGCGTTCGAGGCCACCTATGCCGAGCGAGCCGATCAGATCCGTGGCGGGATCGAGCGCGCCGAGCAGGCCCAGGCCGAGGCGAACGCGGCCCGCGAGCAGTACCAGGCCCAGCTGGCGGACGCTCGGGGCGAGGCTGCCAAGATCCGTGAGGAGGCCAAGGCCGCCGGGGCTCAGGTGCTGGCGGAGATGCGCGAGCAGGCCAGCGCCGAGGCGAGCCGGATCCTGGCTGCCGCTCGTGCCCAGATCGAGGCTGAGCGGGCCCAGGCCCGCGCCGAGCTGCAGCGGGAGATCGGGAGCCTGGCGACTCAGCTGGCCGGCAAGATCGTGGGCGAGGCGCTGGACGACGATGCTCGGGCTCAGCGCACGGTGGACCGGTTCCTCGCTGACCTTGAGGATCACACCCAGTTGCAGCAGGTGTAAGGCGTACTGATGATCGTGAGTCGGGAGACCGAGAACCGGTTGGGCGCCGCCGACCAGGCACTGGCGGCAGCAGGGCCACTGTCAGTAGCCGTCGCCGCTGACCTGTTCGCGGTCGCCGACCTGCTGGGCGGCTCCGCCCAGCTGCGCCGGACCCTGATCGACCCGACGCTGTCGGTGACGACCCGGCAGGGGGTCGTCACCCGGCTGCTCCAGGGCAAGGTCGACCCGGTCGCCCTGGCAGTGGTCGGACAGTGCGTGGGCCAGGAGTGGTCGAGCGGTCAGGCGCTGGTCGGCGCCATCGACCGGCAGGGCGTACGGGCCGTGCTGCTGGCCGCCGAGCAGGCGGGCCGGCTGGACGAGGTGGAAGCCACCCTGTTCCGGTTCGGCCGGATCGTCGCGGGGGACCGGGCGCTGCGGGCTGCTCTCGGTGACCGCTCCGTGCCGCTGGAGGGCCGCCAGGCGCTGGTGCGGTCGCTGCTGCAGGGCAAGGTGCCGGACGAGGCCATCGCGCTGGCTGAGCGAGCGGTGGCCGCCAGCCACCGCACCTTTGACCTCACGATGGAGCACTACCTGGGGATCTGCGCCGCGCTGCGGCGGCGGGTAGTCGCCACCGTCCGGGTGGCCCAGCCCCTCACCGCGCAGCAGCAGGCCCGGCTGCAGGCGGTCCTGACCCAGCAGGCCGGTCGCCCGGTGACCCTGCTGGTCACTGTGGACCCGCACCTGATCGGTGGGGTCCGGGTCGAGATCGGCGACCAGCTGATCGACGGCAGCGTCTCGTCGCGGCTGCATGACGCGACCCGGCGGCTCGCCGGCCATCCCTGAGCACCAGTCGAACCAGACGAAGAAAGGCATCCGATGGCGGATCTGACCATCAGCCCGGAGGAGATCCGGGCCGCGCTGGACTCGTACGTCCAGGACTACTCGCCCGCGACCGCGGCGCGCGAGGAGGTCGGCACCGTGGTCACCTCGGGTGACGGGATCGCCCGGGTCGAGGGGCTGCCCTCGGCGATGGCGAACGAGCTGCTGGAGTTCGAGAACGGGGTCCGTGGAATCGCGCTGAACCTGGACGTGCGGGAGATCGGCGTCGTGGTCCTCGGCAGCTCGGAAGGGATCGAGGAGGGCTCGACGGTCCGCCGGACTGGTGAGATCCTCTCGGTCCGGGTCGGCGACGGCTACCTCGGACGGGTCGTGGACGCCATGGGTACCCCGATCGACGGGCTAGGGGAGATCACGCCGCTGGGGCAGCGGCGGGCCCTGGAGCTGCAGGCGGCCGGCGTCATGGACCGGCAGAACGTGAACCAGCCGCTGCAGACCGGCATCAAGGCCATCGACGCGATGATCCCGATCGGTCGCGGGCAGCGCCAGCTGATCATCGGCGACCGCAAGACCGGCAAGACCGCGATCGCTATCGACACGATCATCAACCAGCGCAGCAACTGGGCGTCGGGTGACCCCGACAAGCAGGTGCGCTGCATCTACGTGGCGGTCGGGCAGAAGGGCTCGACGATCGCCGAGGTCCGCGGCGCGCTGGAGAAGGCAGGGGCCCTGGAGTACACGACGATCGTGCACGCCCCGGCCTCAGACCCGGCTGGCTTCAAGTACATCGCCCCGTACACCGGCTCGGCGATCGGGCAGCACTGGATGTACGAGGGCAAGCACGTCCTGATCGTCTTCGACGACCTCACCAAGCAGGCCGAGGCCTACCGGGCCATGTCGCTGCTGCTGCGCCGTCCGCCGGGCCGCGAGGCGTACCCGGGCGACGTGTTCTACCTGCACTCACGGCTGCTGGAGCGCTGCGCCAAGCTCTCCGACGAGCTCGGCGGGGGCTCGATGACCGGGCTGCCGATCATCGAGACCAAGGCTAACGACGTCTCGGCCTACATCCCGACCAACGTGATCTCGATCACTGACGGGCAGATCTTCCTGCAGTCCGACCTCTTCAACGCCAACCAGCGCCCCGCGATCGACGTCGGCATCTCGGTCTCCCGAGTCGGCGGAGCGGCCCAGGTCAAGGCCATGAAGTCAGTGGCCGGAACCTTGAAGATCGGGCTCGCCCAGTACCGCGACATGCAGGCCTTCGCGATGTTCGCCTCCGACCTGGACGCCACCTCCCGGCGCCAGCTGGACCGCGGCTCCCGCCTGGTCGAGCTGCTGCGCCAGCCCCAGTACTCCCCGTACCCGGTAGAGGATCAGGTGGTCTCGGTGTGGGCCGGCCTGAACGGCGTGCTGGACGAGGTTCCGGTGGCTGATGTGCTGCGCTTCGAGCAGGAGCTGCTGGAGCACCTGCGCGCCAGCACCTCGGTGCTGCAGACCATTGGCGAGACGCTGGTCTTCGACGACGACACCCAGGCCGCGGCCCGGGAGGGGATCGAGGCCTTCAAGCGGCTCTTCCGGACCTCGGAGGGCAAGCCGCTGCGGGACTACGAGGAGCCTGGCCGGGTGGCCAAGGAGGACATCCACCAGGAGGAGATCCAGGTCGGCGGGAAGGCTCACTGACCGATGCCCGCCAGCCTCCGCGAGCTGCGCCAGCGACGCCGCTCGGTCCAGACCACGAAGAAGATCACCCGGGCGATGGAGCTGATCGCCGCCTCCCGGATCGTTCGTGCCCAGCAGGCCGCCCAGGAGTCGCTGCCGTACACCCGGGAGCTGAACCGGGCCGTGGCTGCGGTGGCCTCGTACTCGGACTTCGACCACCCGCTGACTCACGAGGAGCCGAGCCCCAAGCGGGCGGCCGTGCTGATCGTGACCTCGGACCGGGGACTGGCTGGGGCGTACTCGGCGAACGCCATCAAGCTCGGTGACCGGCTGGTGCAGACCCTGCGCGACGAGGGCAAGGAGGTCTTGGTCTACCTCACCGGCCGCAAGGGGATCGGCTTCTACGAGTTCCGGGGGCGCCCGGTGGCTGGGGCCTGGTCGGGATTCTCCGACAAGCCGAGCCACCGGCAGTCGGACGAGGTTGCCGACGAGCTGATCCGGGTTTTCCTGCTGCCCACCGACGAGGGCGGGGTTGACGAGATCCACGTGGTGTACACCCGTTTCGAGTCCATGCTGGTCCAGGAGCCCCGGGTCCGGCGAATCCTGCCGCTGCGGGTGGTCCGGGGCGCCAGTGAGGACAGCCCGCCGAACGGGATGAAGGCGGTCTACGCCTTTGAGCCGGACCCGGAGACGGTGCTGGACGCGCTGCTGCCGCTGTACGTACGCAACCGGATCCACTTCTACCTGGTGCAGGCTGCAGCCTCGGAGCTGGCCAGCAAGCAGAAGGCGATGAAGACGGCGACCGACAACGCCGAGGCCCTGATCGAGCAGCTGACTCGGGACGCCAACCAGGCCCGGCAGGCGCAGATCACCCAGGAGATCACCGAGATCGTCGGCGGCGCTTCCGCGCTGGCCGAGGGCGAGGACGAGGAGTAAGCCCATGACCGCCACCCAGACCGCTGCGTCGACGTACGCTGCCACGCCCGGTGTCGGGCGGGTCGCCCGTGTGATCGGCCCCGTCGTCGACATCGAGTTCGCCCCCGACGAAATGCCCGACATCCACAACGCGCTCCTGGTCGAGATCGACACCGGTGACTCGACCCGCGAGATGACCCTGGAGGTGGCCCTCCACGTCGGCGACAACATCGTCCGGGCGATCGCGCTGAAGCCGACCGACGGAATGCGCCGCGGCGCGCCGGTGGTCGACACCGGTGCCCCGATCTCGGTTCCGGTCGGCGTGGTCACCAAGGGCCGGGTCTGGAACGTCACCGGCGAGTGCCTCAACGAGGACGCGTCCACCGTGGAGGTGACCGAGCGCTGGCCGATCCACCGCGAGGCGCCGAAGTTCGACGCCCTGGAGTCGAAGACCGAGATGCTGGAGACCGGCATCAAGGTGCTCGACCTGCTCACCCCGTACGTGCAGGGCGGCAAGATCGGCCTCTTCGGCGGAGCCGGCGTCGGCAAGACCGTGCTGATCCAGGAGATGATCTACCGGATCGCCCACAACTTCGGCGGCACCTCAGTCTTTGCCGGGGTGGGGGAGCGGACCCGCGAGGGCAACGACCTGATCCACGAGATGATCGAGGCCGGGGTCATGAAGGACACCGCGCTGGTCTTCGGGCAGATGGACGAGCCACCGGGCACCCGGCTGCGGGTGGCGCTGACCGCGCTGACCATGGCTGAGTACTTCCGTGACGTCGAGAACCAGGACGTGCTGCTGTTCATCGACAACATCTTTCGCTTCACCCAGGCCGGCTCGGAGGTCTCGACCCTGCTTGGACGGATGCCCTCGGCGGTGGGCTACCAGCCGAACCTGGCCGACGAGATGGGCCAGCTCCAGGAGCGGATCACCTCCACCCGGGGCCACTCCATCACCTCGATGCAGGCGATCTACGTGCCGGCCGACGACTACACCGACCCGGCCCCGGCGACGACCTTCGCCCACCTGGACGCCACCACCGAGCTCTCCCGCGAGATTGCCTCCCGCGGTCTCTACCCGGCGGTAGACCCGCTCACCTCGACCTCGCGGATCCTTGACCCGCAGTACGTGGGGCAGGCTCACTACGACACCGCGGTCGAGGTCAAGCAGATCCTGCAGCGCAACAAGGAGCTGCAGGACATCATCGCCATTCTCGGTGTCGACGAGCTCTCGGAGGAGGACAAGATCGTCGTCAACCGGGCCCGCCGGATCCAGCAGTTCCTCAGCCAGAACACGTACATGGCGGAGAAGTTCACCCAGGTCCCGGGCTCCACAGTGCCGCTGTCGGAGACTGTCGAGAGCTTCCAGATGATCTGCTCTGGTGAGGTCGACCACATCGCCGAGCAGGCCTTCTTCAACGTCGGTGGCCTCGAGGACGTGTACCGCAGGTGGGACGAGCTGCAGAAGGAAGGCGCCTGAGACCATGGCTGACACCTTCTGGGTGGAGGTGGTCGCCGCCAACCGCGTGGTCTGGGAGGGCGACGCGGTCGCCCTCGTGGCCCGGACCGTCGAGGGCGACATCGGGATCCTTGCCCACCACGAGCCGCTGATCGCTCCGCTGGTGCCGTGCGTGGCCGAGGTGACCACTGCGGACGGGCGTCGTGAGATCATCGCCGTCGACGGCGGCTTCGTCTCGGTCACCTGGACTCGCGTGGCGCTGATCAGCCCGTTCGCGCAGCTGGCCCGCGAGGTCTCGCTGTCCGAGGCCGAGGCGGAGCTGCGGGAGGCCGAGAAGCGGATGGAGGCTGGAGCCAACGACGACGAGACGGTGCGGCACTTCCAGCGGGCCAGCGCCCAGGTAGAGGCCGCCCGTCGAGCCGCCCAGCACTGATGGCCGTACCCGCTAGCAGGTTCCCGGCAGCGAACCGGTACGAGGAGCTCCAGTAAGGTGCTCCTATGAGCTGGGTGACAGCGGTGGGAGACCTGCTGCTCGCCTGCGCGGTGCTGGCGCTGCTCGCGTTCGCCTGGATGATGCTGCGGCGACGCCTGATCGCTCGGCGCGGGGCGGTCTTCGACTGCTCGGTGCGGCTGTCCACGACAACGCCTGGCTCCGGCTGGGTGCTCGGCGTCGCGCGCTACTCGGGGGAGTGGCTGGAGTGGTACCGGCTCGTCGACCTTGCGCTCGCTCCTCGGCTGAGGTGGGAGCGGGCACGGACCGTGGTCGTGGGGCAGCGGGCACCGAGCGCCGTCGAGGCGGTGGTGCTGCGCGACGGCCAGCAGGTCGCCGAGCTGGAGCAGCGCCGTACCGACCGGAGCACCGTCGAGGTGGCGATGGCCCCGGAGGCCCTGACCGGTCTGCTGTCGTGGCTGGAGGCCGCTCCTCCGGGGGTCGGCCGGTACGGCAGCGTCGCGGACTGACAGCGGCAGTCGGCTGACCGAAGCTCAGGCCTGGTCCTGGTAGGGCTGCTGCGCGGTGGTGGTCACCCGCTCCCCACCAGGCACCCACAAGATGTCACCGTCGCGGCGGTTAGCCGACCGGGCGAGGATGAACAGCAGGTCCGAGAGCCGGTTCAGGTAGGTCAGCGCCACCGGGTTGACCCCACCAGGCTGGTCGCCCGTGCCGACGTCGGTACCGACCTCGGCGGCCGCAGCCCAGGCCACCCGCTCGGCGCGGCGGCAGACGGTCCGGGCCAGGTGCAGGTAGGCCGAGGCGGTGGTGCCGCCCGGCAGCACGAAGGAGCGCAGCTCTGGCAGGCCCGAGCCGTGCTCGTCGCACCACTGCTCGAGCCGGTCCACCGAGGACTGCAGCACCCGCAGCGGCTCCCACTTCGGCTGGGCAGCCAGCGGGGTGGCCAGGTCCGAGCCCAGGTCAAAGAGCTCGTTCTGCACGACCCGCAGCAGGTCGACGACCGACTTGCCCAGGCCGCCGGTGGCGATCACGACTCCGAGCAGCGAGTTGAGCTCGTCGACGCAGCCGTACGCCTCGACCCGCAGGTCGGTCTTCGGGACTTGGGAGTTGTCGACCAGCCGGGTGGTTCCGGCGTCGCCGGTACGGGTGTAGATCCGGGTCAGGTGCACCATGCCCTTGACCCTAGTCGAGCACGGCGACACAGGGAGCTGGAGGGAGCATGTCCTCATCGGCTGTGGCAGGCTGGCCCAGTGCACCGACTGATCCTTGTGACCGCTGCCGCCGGCCTGGCCCTGACGGGCTGCACCTCCTCCAGCACGTCGGGGGGCTCGGCAGGCGCACCTTCCAGCGCTGCCGCGCCTGCCAGCTCCGCGAGCGCCCCGCCGGGAACCGTGAGCTGCCGCTACACCACCACCTCGAGCCCGGCGCGTCCGGTCGACCCGCCCGACGGGGAGGCGGTCCCGGCGACCGGTACCGCCCTGGTGACCCTCACCACCAACGAGGGTGAGCTCCGGATCACCATGGACCGGGCCAAGACCCCGTGCACGGTGGCGTCGTTCCTGTCCCTGGTGCAGCAGAAGTACTACGACAACACCCAGTGCCACCGGCTCGCCGACAGCGGGCTGTTCATGCTGCAGTGCGGCGACCCGACTGGGACCGGACGGGGCGGGCCGGGGTATGTCTTCAAGGACGAGACCTACCCCAGTGACACCTTCACGGCCGGTGCGGTGGCCATGGCCAATGCCGGGCCGAACACCAACGGGTCGCAGTTCTTCCTGGTCTACCAGGACTCCCAGCTGCCGCCTCAGTACACCATCTTTGGGCAGATGGACGCCGAGTCGGTCGGCGTGGTCGCCCGGATCGCCGCCGAGGGTCAGGACGGGTCCGGGTCGGACGGGACCGGCAAGCCCAACAACGAGGCCCGGATCGTCTCGGTCACCGTCGGCTAGCCCGTCGGGCGACGGTGAGTCTCATGAGACCTTCAGCAGCTGCCGCAGCAGGTCGGTCATGACCTCGGGCTGGTCGGCGTGGACCCAGTGCCCGGCACTCTTCACGGTGACCAGGCGAACCCGCGGGAAGAGCGCCCGCATCGCCGGCAGGTGCTCAGGGCGGATGTAGCCGGACTGGGCACCGGCCACCCACAGCACCGGTCCGGTGAACGGAGCCGTGTCCGGCGGCTGCCAGTCACCGATCGCGGGCAGTGCCTGCCGCAGCCCGGCCAGGTCGGCCGCCCAGTACCAGTCCTGCCCGGACCGGCGCAGGTTCTGCAGCAGGAAGCCCCGTACGGCCGGGTCGGGCGCGACCTCCAGCAGCGCCTGGTCGGCCTCGGCGCGGCTGGGCAGGTGCTCCAGGTCGATGCCCAGCATCGTGTCCAGGTAGGGCCTGAAGCCGGACGGGTCGGCCACTGCCGGGGCCATGTCGACCACGCACAGCCGGGCCACCAGCTCGGGATGGGCCAGGGCGGTCTGCATCGCCACCTTGCCCCCCATGGAGTGCCCGACCAGGGTCACCGGGTGCTGGGCGGCGCCGCCGAGCTGCAGCATCTCGGCCACCTGGGCCGCCAGGGCGGGATAGGTGATCGGGCCCTGGCGCCCGGAGCGTCCGTGGTGGGGCAGGTCGACCAGTAGGCTCCCTGCCGGCTGGAGGCCCTTCGCGATCGTGAACCAGTTGCGGCCCTGGCCGAGCAGCCCGTGCAGGAAGACCGCCTTCGGCGGCGAGCCTCCCACCCGGTACACCGCCAGGCCGACCCCGCTCACCGGCGACGCTCCCAGCAGCCCTGGTGCCAGTGGCGGCGCTCGGCTACCCCGGACTGCGCCCACCACTGGACCTGCGACGGCCAGGCCACGATGTGGGGGACCCCGACCCCGATCGGGTTCTGGCAGCCGGGGCAGGTGTACGTCTTGAGGGCCCGGGCGCCGGGGACACTGCGGACCACCCAGCTGCCGTCGGCCTTCTCGGCGGCCCGGGCGTACCCGGCACCGAGTGGTCGGGGCGGGCGCAGGTGCTTGCTGGGTCGTCGTGCCACACGGCGATTCAAGCACAGCGACAATGGTCGGGTGCGACTCGTGGTGGCCCGGTGCCAGGTGGACTATGCAGGCAAGCTCACGGCTCATCTTCCGATGGCGGTGCGGCTGATTCTGGTGAAGGCGGACGGCTCAGTCTCGGTCCATGCCGATGACCGGGCCTACAAGCCGCTGAACTGGATGAGCCCGCCCTGTACCATCTCGGTCCGCCCGGCGCCCGCCGACCTGGCCGCGACCACCGCGGAGACGGACCCGGAGCTGACCGAGGTCTGGGAGGTGAGCAACCACGGCGGGGACACCCTGCAGATCGCGGTCGCTGAGGTGCTGCACGACTCCAGTCATGACCTGGGGGTCGACCCGGGGCTGCGCAAGGACGGTGTCGAGAAGCACCTGCAGGCGCTGCTGGCGGAGAACCCCGGCGCTCTGGGGGACGGGTGGACCCTGGTCCAGCGTGAGTACTACACCCCGATCGGCCCGGTGGACCTGGTCTGCCGCGACCGCAGCGGCGAGTACGTGGCGGTCGAGGTCAAGCGCCGTGGCGAGATCGACGGGGTGGAGCAGCTCACCCGCTACCTGGAGCTGATGCGCCGCGAGCCCCGGTTCGCGAACCTGACCGGCGTGCTGGCCGCGCAGCAGGTCAAGCCCCAGGCCCGGGTGCTGGCTGAGGACCGCGGGATCGGGGTCACCCTCGTCGACTACGACGCGCTGCGCGGGATGGACAACGCCGAGGACCGGCTCTTCTGAGCCGTACGGCTCAGCGAGCGTCGAGGTTCGGCAGGATGACCTCGCGGTACAGGAGCAGCAGCACGGCCGCGGTCGGGATCGCGATCAGGGCGCCGATGATGCCGAACAGGGTGCCACCGGCCAGGGCGGAGAGCACCACAGCCGCCCCGGGGACGTTCACCTGCTTCGACATCACCCGCGGCTGGATCACGTACGCGTCGAACTGCTGGTAGATCAGGAAGTAGATGATCGCGGCGACTGAGACGGTGGGGCTGATGGTGAAGCCCACCAGCGCGACGATGAGCATCGCCGTGGGGGTGCCGACCAGCGGGATGAAGGCGAAGACCGCCACCACGAAGGCCAGCGCCAGGGCGTACTCGCCGAGCCCGACGACCAGCATGAACACGAAGGCGCAGCTGGCAGCGATCGTGACGACGATGAACATGCCGGTCAGGTAACCGCCGATCTGGCGGAACATCTGGTCGGCGATGTAGCGGGTGCGGGAGCGTTTCGAGGCTGGGGAGAGCCGGTAGATGACGTTCTTGATGTTCTCCAGGGAGGCCAGGAAGTAGATCGTCAGGACCAGCGTCACGATCAGCGAGAAGACCGCGCTGGCGACGTACTTGCCGGCTCCTAGCAGCCCTCCGAAGACCGTGTTCAGCAGGTCCCCGGAGGTCAGGAAGACGGTTATCCGCTCCAGAAAGTGGTACTGCTGGTCGAGCTGGGCGACCTGCGGGTTCTCCCGCAGCTGGCGGATCAGGGCTGGGCCCCGGCTGTAGAGCTGCTCCAGCTGCTGGCTGACGACCGGGAAGACGGCGGTACTGCCGAGGGCCAGCACGCCCAGGCCGCCCAGGGTGACCAGCGCGACCGCCAGGCCACGCCGGATGCCCTTGGCTACCAGCCACTCGACGACCGGGTTCAGGCCCAGCGCCAGGAAGAGCGAGACCACGACCAGCAGGATGATCGACTTGAGCTCGGTCAGTGCCTGCCAGAGGCCGATGGCGGTGATCCCGCCGAAGGTGGCGAAGAAGCCCAGGGCGAAGGGTGAGTGGCGCAGCAGCGAGGTGGGGCGGACCACCACCGGGGGGGCTTCACCCTCCAGCGTCTCCGTGGCCTGACCCGTTCTCGGCCCGACCAGCCGCCACGGCCAGCGCCGGGCCTCGGCAGCGCCCGCCGGGTGGGTGCCAGGCGGGTGCGGGTCGGGCTGCTGGTCTACGAGTGGACTGGGCTCTGGCTCGGCAGGGGAGGTCATGCCCCCTCCGGGGGCCGGATCACCGTACGGTCCACGTCGTCGTCATCATCCACGTCATCAAGGCCGAGGTCGGGCTCGTCACCGGACCCGTTGTGGGCTTCGCCGGGAGAGTCGGGGCTGGTCTCGTCGAGAGCCTCGCCGTCCAGGACAGCGCTCGCGGCCTCGTAGCCCGCAGTCTCGTCGGAAGCGGCCAGACTGGCCTCGTCTGCGGCAGAGCCCGGGTCGGTCACGCGAGCCTCAGCCAGCTCGGACGGCGACGGTGCTGTGGGAGTGGACTGGTCCTGCCTCGGAGGGTCGAGGGCGAGTGGGTCGCGGCTCGCAGAGCCGGGTGTCGCGGCACTGACCGGCGACGACTCGGGCGATCCAGCTGAGCCGGCGTCCGCCGGTGACCCGACCGGGCTGGGCGCTGGGGCGCTGGGGCTGGCAGGAGTCTCAGCCCGGAGCCGGTCGTCGGAGGGGAAGCTGGCCGTTGGCCAGGGCTCGTCGTCGGCAGACAGGTCGGTGGCGGCGGCACCGGCCATCGTGACCAGACCGTCGAGCTGGTGGCCGATCGCTTGCCGCTGCTGGCGTAGCGCCTCGATCTCGGCGACCAGCTGAGTCTTGCGGCGCTCGGCCTCTTGCTCCAGACGGGTACGCAGCTGGGCAGCGGCGGTGCGGGTGGCAGCCAGGTGCTGCTCCGACTCGCGGACCGCCTGGAGCCGGATCCGCTCCGCCTCCGTGCCAGCGTCAGCGCGGATCTTGGCGGCCGCACTGGCCTCCTCGGCCAGGATCCGGGTGGACTCGGCATGGTGCGCTGAGGACTCTTCCAGCATCTCGGCGGCTCGCTGGTGAATCTCGGCGAGCTGGGCCTGAGCAGCCTGGAGGCTCTCCTCGCGCTCCTGGGCAGCGGCTGCCCGCATCTCGGCGACCTGCCGCTCGGTGTCGGCCTTGATCCGGCTGGCTTCCTGCTGGGCGCGGGTGACGATGGCGCTGGCCTCGTGGTGGGCCTGGCGCACGATCGCCTCGCCGTGCCTGCGGCCGGCGACGACCGCCTGGTCGGCCTCGGCACGCGCTGCTGCCAGAGTGGCGGCGATGTCCTCGGCCTGCTTGTCGCGCAGGCGTCGCAGGTTGGCCATCGCGGCGGCGCGCAGGTCGTCGGCCTCCTGCATGCCGGCGGCCCGCAGCTGCTCGCCCTCGCGCATCGCCTGCTGCCGGATCTGCTCCGCCTCCAGACCGGCGGCGGCGCTGACCCGGGCCGACTCCGCCTCGGCCGAGCCGAGCAGCATCGCTGCGTGCCCGGTGAGCCGCGACAGGTCGGTCTGCTTGACCTCCCGCTTGGTCGCCTCAAGTTCTGCTGAGGAGTCCTGGAGCTCCCGCTTCAGGTCACGGATCTGGCGCTCGAGGTCACGGACGCAGTCGTCGACCGGCTCCTTCGCGTAGCCCAGAACGGCCGACGCGAAGCTCCCGGCGGCTGTTGCTCGGTCGTGGAAGAGGCTGAGACCGGCGTCGTCGTCGTGCACGGATGTCCCTCCTTGCCGCGTGTCTGCGCGTGACCCTACCCCCGAAGGGGGCATCGCGGTGGTCGACCGCGCGCGATCCGTTGCCGGACCGCGCGCGGCGGCGGTCAGTGCTTGGCCGCGGGCTCCACCAGCTCGAGCAGGACGCCACCGGTGGTCTTCGGGTGGCAGAACTGGATCCGGGAGCCACCGGTGCCGATCTTCGGCTCAGGGTAGAGCAGCTTGACGCCGCCCTCCGTCAGGGCCTTCGAGACCTTGTCCAGGTCGGCGACCCGGTAGGCCAGCTGCTGGATGCCGGGGCCGTTCTTGTCGAGGTACTTGCCGATCGCCGAGTCCGGGCGCAGCGGGGCCAGGAGCTGGATCTGAGCGCTCTCAACGCCCTGCTCACCGGTGCCGAGCATGGCCTCCTCGACCCCCTGCTCCTCGTTGGTCTCACGGTGCAGGACCCGGAAGCCGAGGACCTCGGTGTGGAACTTGATGGCCTCGTCCAGGTCGGGCACAGCCAGACCGACATGATCAATGCATACAAACAGGTCTGAGTTCATGGGAACCAGCCTGTCACAACGAGCCGCCGCTGGTGCGCTTGGGGTGGCTGCGCACAGCCTGAGAGCATGGGCCGATGACGCCTGAGGACCTGCTGCGCCACGCCCACCAGACCGCCCAGGAGCTGCCGGGAGCCGAGGTGGGCCAGCCCTTCGGCCCGGACTGGGACGTGTACAAGGTCAGCGGGAAGGTCTTCGCGCTCCTGTCCCAGGTAGCCGGCGAGCAGATCCTCACGGTGAAGGCCGACCCGGTGGACGCCGTGGCGCTGTGCCAGGATTACGCCGAGATCCGACCCGGCTACCACATGAACAAGCGCCACTGGGTGACCCTGACTCCCGGGCCGAGCCTGGACCCCGACCTGGTCCGAGAGCTGGTCACCGTGTCGTACCTGCTGGTCGTGGAACGGCTGCCGAGAAGCCGTCGGCCGGTCGACCCCGACAGCTTTGCCGAGGCCGCGGGGCTGACCGGCTGAGCCTCAGCCCAGGACAGCGTCGACCACCTGCCGGGCCTCGGCCTGCACCTGGGCCAGGTGCTCGGGCCCGCGGAACGACTCGGCGTAGATCTTGTACACGTCCTCGGTGCCCGAGGGCCGAGCGGCGAACCAGGCACTCTCGGTGGTGACCTTGAGCCCGCCGATCGCGGCCTGGTTGCCCGGGGCCGCGGTCAGCTTGGCGGTGATCGGCTCCCCGGCCAGCTCGGTGGCGCTGACGTCGTCGGGGGAGAGCGCCCCGAGCCGGGCCTTCTGCTCCCGGGTGGCGGGGGCGTCGACCCGGGCGTACGCGCTGGACCCGTACTTCTCCTCCAGCTCGCGGTAGTGCTGCGAGGGGCTCTGGCCGGTGACCGCGAGGATCTCGCTGGCCAGCAGGTCGAGGATGATGCCGTCCTTGTCGGTGGTCCAGGTCGCCCCGTCGCGGGTCAGGAACGAGGCCCCGGCGGACTCCTCACCGCCGAAGCCGAGCTCGCCAGAGACCAGCCCCGGCACGAACCACTTGAAGCCGACCGGGACCTCGACCAGCCTGCGGCCGATCTCCGCCGCGACCCGGTCAATCATCAAGCTCGAGACCAGAGTCTTGCCGACCGCCGCGCCAGACGGCCAGCCCGGCCGGTGGCTGAACAGGTAGCGGATCGCCACCGCCAGGTAGTGGTTCGGGTTCATCAGACCGGCGTCAGGGGTGACGATCCCGTGCCGGTCGGAGTCGGCGTCGTTGCCGGTCGCGATCTGGTAGCGGTCACGCTGCTGGACCAGCGAGGCCATCGCGTACGGGCTAGAGCAGTCCATCCGGATCTTGCCGTCGTGGTCGAGGGTCATGAACGGCCAGGCCGGGTCGACCTCGGGGTTCACCACGGTCAGGTCCAGCCCCAGGTGCTCGGCGATGTAGGCCCAGTACTGCACCGAGGCGCCGCCCATCGGGTCGGCTCCGATCCGGACCCCGGCCGACCGGATCGGGTCCAGGTCGATCACCGAGGCCAGGTCCTCGCAGTACGCGGTGCGGTAGTCCCAGCGCTCCACCTGGCACTGCTCGTACGGCACCCGCCGGATCGAGCCCAGGTCTCCCAGCAGCTCGTTGGCGCGGGCCGCGATCACCTTGGTGGCGTCGGAGTCGGCCGGGCCGCCGTGAGGCGGGTTGTACTTGAAGCCGCCGTCGCGGGGCGGGTTGTGGGAGGGGGTGACCACGATCCCGTCGGCCTGGACCTCGGCGTGGTCCCGGTTGTGGACGATGATCGCCCGCGACAGCGCCGGGGTCGGGGTCCAGTCCGACTCGGCCTCGGCCCGGACCTGGACCCCGTTGGCCACCAGGACCTCGGTGGCGGTCTTCCAGGCCGGCAGCGACAGGGCGTGGGTGTCCTTGCCGAGGTACAGCGGGCCGGTGGTCCCCTGCGCCGCGCGGTACTCCACGATCGCCTGGGTGATGGCGGCGATGTGGGCCTCGTTGAAGGCCCCGTCCAGGCTGGAGCCCCGGTGGCCGGAGGTGCCGAAGACCACCTGCTGGTCGGGGTTGCCGGGGTCGGGGGAGAGGTCGTAGTAGGCGCCGACCACCGCGTCGACGTCGGTCAGGTCCTGGGGTTCGGCCCGGAGGCCGGCGCGTTCATGAGCCATAACGCTATCTTGGCCTGTTCTGGGCGCCTCTGCAGCGGGTTGCCGGGGCTTGCTCCGACTGGCTCGCTGCGACTGCTGGTTGAATAGGCCTATGACACAACCTCAGCGGATGCGCGGTGCGATCGATCTCTCGTCGTTGGGTGCCTCGCAGCCTCCAACCGGCGGCAGCTACGTGGTCGAGGTCGACGAGCGCAGCTTCGAGCAGACCGTGCAGGGGTCACTGCGCTACCCGGTCGTGGTCGAGTTCTACTCGCCGCGGGCTCCGGAGCAGGAGCGGCTGAGCGCGGACCTGAAGGCTCTGGCTGATGCCGCTGCCGGGCGCTGGCTGCTGGCCCGGATCAACGTCGACACCGCCGGCCAGATCGCGGCCGCCCTCCAGATCCAGGCTGTGCCGACCGTGGTCGGGCTGGTCTCAGGGCAGCTGGTTCCACTGTGGCAAGGCACCTTGAGCAAGCAGGAGGCCAGCGCGTACATCAACGAGCTGCTCCGGCTGGCGGCCCAGCAGGGACTCGTCGGCAAGGCCGAGCCGGTTGCTGCGCCCGCCCCTGAAGGTGACCAGCCGGCGACGGACCCCCGTCTGGCGGCCGCCTACCAGGCGATGGAGGCCGAGGACTACGAGGGCGCCGAGAAGGCCTTCACCGAGCTGCTGAAGGCCAGACCGAACGACGCCGCGGCCCGGGCCGGGCAGGCGCAGGCCGGCCTGCTGCGCCGGGTCAGCACCCTCGACCCCGCGAGCCTGGCCGCCCGCCTGAAGGACCCCGACGACCTGGAGGCAGTGCTGCTGGCTGCTGACCTCGACGCCGCGCAGGGTGCTCCGGAGAAGGCCTTCGAGCGGCTGCTGGAGGTGGTCCGCCGCGGCCCAGGCGACCCTCGGGACCAGGCCCGGGTCCGGCTGCTGGACCTCTTCGAGACCTTCGGGCCGACCGACCCGGCCGTGCTCAAGGCCCGCCGGGCCCTCGCCACGGCGCTGTTCTAGCCGGCCAGAGCCTCTGGGTCCTGCTCCGGCCGGTCCCAGGTGAGCAGGTAGCGGTAGTAGAAGCGGCGCCGGACGCGGCACCCGGGCAGGAGCCGCCGCGCAGTGTCCCGGACCTCAGCCAGCGACTGCTGGGGGCGAGCGACGGGGACCCCGATGTCGGAGACCTCATGGTGGAGCCGACTGGCCAGAAGGACCGGCACCACGCTGAGCCCGGCCAGCAGCCAGTCGCCGACGCCCCGGTTCGCCGCGAGGCCGACGACCAGGAGCCGGCCGCCGGGAGCCACCAGTCCAGCCAGACGCCTCAGGCCGGCCGCCAGCGGGAGGTGGTGAAGGACCGCGACGCAGGTGACGGTCTGGAAGCCACCCTGCTTCAGACCGGCTTCCAGGCTGAGGGCATCGGCGGCGACCACGCTGGCGCGCGAGGTACCCGCCAGCCGGGTCCGGGCCCGGGCGACCGCCGCCGGGTCGACCTCGACCCCCACAGCCTCTTGGCAGACCCCGACCAGGCGCTCTACCAGCAGACCGTCACCGCAGCCGACATCGAGGGCCCGGCCACCACGGGTGGCGGCGTCAGCCACGAGCTCGTCGTGGAACGCGGTGTTGTGGTTCCAGTAGTCAGGCATCGGCTCTCCAGGTCATCGTACGGACGTGACCCGGGCCGCGGCCACTCCTCGCCAGATCGGCGGAGCAGGGACGGCCGGCTGCTCCTGCGGTCGGGGCCGCTCGGTCAGGAGCCGACCGGGGACCCGGCCTCACAGTAGACCGGGGCGGCACCGCGGTGAGCGGACAGCCACCGGATCCGCCGAGCCGCCAGCGGACTCAGCCGGTCGGCGGCCTGGTCGACCGTCACCCAGTGCGCTGCCACCACCTCGCCCGGGGCGAGCCGCAGCTCGGTGGCCGGGTCCAGGACCCCACCGTCGAAGATCAGCTCCACCGCGTCGTCCCACCCCAGGTAGGGCGGCAGCCAGTCCAGCACCAGCAGCCGGCCGAGCTGAGCCTCGACCCCGAGCTCCTCGCGGACCTCTCGGGCTGCGCCCTGCCGCGGCGACTCGTTCGGCTCGACGACACCGCCGGGCAGCTCCCAGTCGCGCTTGTAGGAGACCTCGAGCAGCAGCAGGCGGGCTGCCGGGTCGGTCCAGGCCCGGTCGGTGATCAGCGTGTGCGAGATCAGCCGGGTTCTCGGCAGCACCGAGTTCATGACCGTGGAGAAGACCTCCGGGCCGGCTCGCTGGTCGTCGTCGAGGACCGCGTAGAGCAGCCCGGCCGCGGTTCCCTGGTCGGTCGCTACGGCCCGGCGCAGCCGCCCCTCGCGACGCATCCCGACCTGGTGGGCGGCTCGGCGCAGCTCAGCACAGGTCTCGGGGACCAGCAGCTCCACCCGGGTAGCGCCAGCAGCGAAGGCAGCGTCGATCCGGGCCGCCAGCTGCTGCGCGCCCACGACCTCGCGCCAGCTCAGCCGGAGCACCTGCTGCGACATTCTTGCCTCCTGAGGACCTGTGGACAGGCAGAGCACAAGTCAGACGGTTGGCTCTCTGGCCTGCCTGAGCCAGTGACTCGAGCTGCTCAGTGCCGAGGGGCGAGGCAGGCGCAGCCCCCGACCAGCCGGCCCGGCCGGGCGGGGGCGCACCGTCCAGGACTAGACCCCGCCGGCCTGGGTCTCCACCTGGGCTGTCGGGTCGTACGCGAGCCAGATCGCGCCGAGCGCCGGCACCGCGATCGTGGCGGTGGCCGGGAAGTCCCGGGTCGGGATCTCGTACGCGGTGACCTGCCCCAGGTTGCCGTACGTGTTGGTGCCGTCGTACACCTCGGAGTCGGTGTTCAGGATCTCTCGCCAGACCCCGGCCTTCGGCAGCCCGATCCGGTACGTGGCGTGCGGCTGCGCGGAGAAGTTGGTGATGCAGGCGATCAGGTTCCCGGCCCCGTCGGAGCGGACCCAGCTGAAGATGTTGGCCCCGGCGTCGTCAGCGTTGATCCACTGGAAACCAGCCGGGTCGCTGTCGAGCTGGTGCAGCGCCGGGTAGGCCCGGTAGGTCTGGTTCATGTCTCGGAAGAGCTGCTGCAGGCCGTGGTGGCCCCACAGGTCGCAGACCCACCACTCCAGGCTGCTCGACTCGGTGAACTCCCGGCGCTGGCCGAACTCGTTGCCCATGAAGACCAGCTTCTTGCCCGGGAACCCCCACATGTAGGCGTAGAAGGCGCGCAGGGTCGCGAACTTGCGCCAGTCGTCCTGGCCGATCTTGTTGATCATCGACCCCTTGCCGTGCACCACCTCGTCATGGCTGATCGGAAGGATGAAGTTCTCCGAGTAGGCGTAGATCATCGCGAACGTCATCAGGCCGTGGTGGTACTGCCGGTACACCGGGTCCAGCTCCAGGTAGCGCAGAGAGTCGTTCATCCAGCCCATGTTCCACTTGAAGCCGAAACCGAGCCCACCCTGGTCGACGCGACGAGTGACCCCGGAGAACGAGGTCGACTCCTCGGCGATCATCGTCACACCGGGCTCGCGCTCGTACAGGTGCGAGTTGACGTAGCGCAGGAAGTCGATCGCCTCCAGGTTCTCGTTGCCGCCGTACTGGTTCGGCACCCACTGACCCGGCTCACGGGAGTAGTCGAGGTACAGCATCGACGCCACCGCGTCCACCCGCAGCCCGTCGATGTGGAACTCCTTCACCCAGTACAAGGCGTTGGAGACCAGGAACGACTTCACCTCGTTGCGGCCGTAGTTGAAGATGTAGGTGCCCCAGTCCTGGTGCTCGCCCTGGCGGGGGTCCTGGTGCTCGTACAGGGCCGTCCCGTCGAAGCGGCCCAGGGCCCACTCGTCCTTGGGGAAGTGACCCGGCACCCAGTCCATGATCACGCCGATCCCCGCCTGGTGGAGCCTGTCGATCAGGTACCGCAGCTCGTCAGGGCGCCCGAAGCGGGAGGTGGGGGCGAAGTAGCCCGTGACCTGGTAGCCCCAGGACGGCTCGAAGGGGTGCTCGGCCAGCGGCATCAGCTCGACATGGGTGTACCCCTGCCAGGTCACGTACTCGACCAGCTCGTCGGCCAGCTCCAGGTACGTCTTGCCGCGTCGCCAGCCGCCCAGGTGCACCTCGTAGACGCTCATCGGCTCGCGGTAGAGCTGGGCCTGGGCCCGCCGCTCCAGCCACTCGTGGTCGCCCCACTCGTAGTGGGAGGTGTAGACGATCGAGGCGGTGTTCGGCGCCGACTCGCAGAAGAAGGCCATCGGGTCGGCCTTCTCGCGCCACACCCCGTCGGAGCCCTGAATCCGGAACTTGTACAGGGTGCCGGTGCCGCGCTGCTCAATGAAGCGGGCCCAGACCCCGGTGCCGGGGATCTGGACCATGTCGTCGCCGCCCCAGTAGTTGAAGTCTCCGGCCACCTGCACCCGCTGCGCGTTCGGTGCCCAGACCGCGAACCGCGTGCCCGGGATCCGGGTCTGCGTGTCGTGGTCGTACACGGTCACCTCGTGGGCGCCGAGCCGCTTCCAGACCTCGGTGTCCGAGCCGTTCTGGAAGCCTTCCAGGTCCCAGCCGGTGAGCTCGCCCGCCAGGTCGTACGTGGTCATGACATCTCCTCTTCTGCGGCGTGTGCCGCGCTCAGCTGTGCGATCACGCTGAGCGGGATCGACACCCAGTCCGGTCGGTTACGCACCTCGTACACCACTTCATACACCGCCTTGTCTGTCTCGTACGCGGCAAGCGCGGCCTCATCCACCACCGCCTGGCGGCGCTGCTGGTAAGCACTCAGGAAAGCCTGCCGGGCCTCGGCCAGCCAGGCCTGCGCGGTCGTGGACCCAGCGGTGGCGGCCGCATAGCTGAACGAGCGCAGCATCCCGGCCACATCGCGCCAGGGAGAGTCGGGCCGGCGCCGCTCGGCCATGGAGCGCAGCGGCTCGCCCTCAAAGTCAATGATCCGCCAGCCCTCCGTGGTCAGCAGGGTCTGACCCAGGTGGAAGTCACCGTGGATCCGCTGCGCCTCGACCGTACGGCCCCGCAGGCGGGCGTAGCTTGCCCGGAGCCCGGCGGCATGCTCGCCCAGCACCGGGGCCGCGCCCAGGGCCTGGTCCAGGTGGGTCTCCAGCCCGTCGGCGACCTCGTCGCCAGAAGCAGCGACCGCGGTGCTGCGCAAGCCGTCATGAACCTCGGCCAGCGCTCGGCCCAGGGCCGCCGCGTCCGCGCGGAAGTCGCCGCCGCGGGTGCAGGAGTCGACGGCCAGCTGCCAGCCGTCGCGGGGCTCCTGGAGCAGCTCGGTCAGGGCCATCAGGTCCAGGTGCTCGCCGGAGACCTCGGCCTCGACCCAGCCGTACAGGTCCGGCACCGACGTCACCGCGGCGCTGCGGAGCTGGCCCAGCAGCTCGATGTCGAGGTTGACTCCGACCTCAAGGCGGCGGAAGATCTTGAGCATCGCCACATCGCCGAGGACGACGTTGGTGTTCGACTGCTGGCCGCCGAACCAGCTCGGGATGAGCGGCCGGGGCGGCAGTGGCTTGCGGACCTGGACCGTGACCCGCTCCGCCTCCCGCTCCAAGGTGTACGGGGTGAGCAGGGCCGACGTCAGCGCTGCCATCGCCTCCGGGTCCCGGGGGGCGTCCGAGACCCGCTCGGTGCCGAGCCGGCCGACCTCGGCTGGGACCTCGCCTCCCTGGTCACGGTAGGCCACGAGCAGCTGGTACGACTCGCGCGCCCCGTCGGGGTAGGCGACGGTGGCGATCTCGGGCCGGACCCGGACCCGCGCCGGCGGTGGCACCAGCCAGGCCAGCGGCCGGACTCCGAGCAGCTGGCCCTGCCGGCCCTTGCCCTGGAACCAGCGGGCTTCCTGCACCACTGGCCACCACAGGTCGGCGGCCGCCTGGCTGTCGAAGCTCACGACCGTCACCTCGGGCGGGCGGAGGCGATATGGGCGGGAGCGTCGGGGGAGAGCCGGACGAAGACGTTGCGGCCCCAGGTCCACTGCTGCCCGGACAGCTCGTCGGTGACCGCCATGCCGGCGTCTGGCCCGGACCCGAGCAGCTCCAGGTCCCAGTAGACGTCGCCCTCGACGACGTCGTAGGGGTTCAGGGAGCAGACGACCAGCACCAGGTCGTCACCGTCCTGCTTGGAGTAGGCCAGGATCTCGGGGTGGTTGGTGGGGTGGAAGTGCAGCGTCCGCAGCGACTTCAGTGCCGGGTGCCGCCGCCGGACCGAGTTCAGGATGCCGAGCAGCAGGTTGAGGTTGCCGGGGGCGTCGTAGTCGCGGGGCCGGTACTCGTACTTCTCGCTGTCGAGGTACTCCTCTCCGCCGAGCCGCAGCGGGGTGTGCTCGCAGAGCTCGAAGCCGGAGTAGACGCCCCAGGACGGGGACAGGGTCGAGGCCAGGACCGCCCGGATCGCAAAGGCGGCCGGCCGGCCGGACTGCAGGAACGACGGGTTGATGTCGGGGGTGTTGACGAAGAAGTTGGGCCGGTAGAAGGCGTCGGTCTGGGTGGACAGCTCGGTCAGGTACTCGGTGAGCTCGTCCTTCAGGTTGCGCCAGGTGAAGTACGTGTACGACTGGTGGAAGCCGATCTTGCCCAGCGCCTGCATCATCTCGGGACGGGTGAAGGCCTCGGCCAGGAAGAGTACCTCCGGGTGGGACTGGCGCATCTGGCGCATGATCCAGGCCCAGAAGGACAGCGGCTTGGTGTGCGGGTTGTCGACCCGGAAGATCGTCACCCCCTGGTCGGCCCAGTACCGCAGCAGCCGCAGCGCCTCGGCGTAGATCCCGGCCGGGTCGGTGTCGAAGTTGATCGGGTAGATGTCCTGGTACTTCTTCGGCGGGTTCTCCGCGTACGCGATCGTGCCGTCGAGCCGGGTGGTGAACCACTCGGGGTGCTCGCTGACCCAGGGGTGGTCCGGGGAGGCCTGTAGGGCGAAGTCCAGGGCCACCTCCAGCCCCAGCTCGCGAGCCCTGGCCACGAACCGGCGGAAGCTGGCCAGGTCACCCAGGTCGGGGTGGATGGCGTCGTGGCCTCCGGCGGGGCTACCGATCGCCCAGGGCGACCCGGGGTCCTCGGCGCTGGGGGTCAGGCTGTTGTTCTTCCCCTTGCGGAAGGCCTGCCCGATGGGGTGGATCGGGGGCAGGTAGACAACGTCGAAGCCCATCTCCGCGGCCGCCTCAAGACGGGCGTGGCTGGAGTCGAAGGTGCCGGAGACCCAGTGCCCGTCGACCTGGTGGGCGCCCTGGGAACGGGGGAAGAACTCGTACCAGGCGGAGAACAGGGCCCGCTCCCGGTCCACGTACAGGGGGTACTCGGTGGTCGCGGTGACCAGGTCCCGCGGCGGGTGGGTGGCCATCGCCCGCTGTACCCCGCTCTGAGTGACGGACTCCAGCAGCTCGGCCGGGTCGCGCTGGGGCAGCAGCGTCGAGGCGGTGGCGCGCAGGACCGCCTCGTCGGCGAGGTCACCGGCCTTCCAGGCCAGGTCCGCGCCGCGCTGCAGGACCTGGTGGCCCTCCAGGCAGACCAGCTCGACGTCCTGGGCCAGCGGCAGCTTGGCCTCAGCGACGTGGCACCAGGTGCCCCACGGGTCGCTCCAGGCCTCGACCCGGAAGGTCCAGCTGCCGGCAGCGTCGGGACGGACCCAGGCCTGCCAGATGTCGAGTCCCATCGGCTCGACCTGAGTCATCGGGTAGCCGGTCTCGGTGCCGTCGGGGCTGGTCAGCACCACAGTGGCGCTGACGGCGTCGTGCCCCTCGCGGAAGACCCGGGCTGTGACCGGCAGGAGCTCGCCCACCACCGCCTTGGCTGGGTACGCTCCGCCCTCGACGACCGGCTGGACCTTGGTGACTGGGATCCGCCCGAACCCGGTGGGAGCCAGCCCCACCGAGACCGCACCGTCGGGGACCTCGGACACCGGTGGGCGCGGCGTCACCGGTGCCTTGGTGAGACCGTCGGCGGTGCCTCCCGGGCTGGGCTGCGGCCTACGGGCCGAGGCGGACGGAGCGCGGTGCTGATCGGACATGGGTGACTCCTCGTACACACGTGCCCGGCCCGAGTGCCGTGGCGACGATGGCCAACCTATCGTCGATCGGGCTTGTCCGCAGTCTCTGCAGGCGGTACCTGCTCTGTCTCGTCTGGATTACCGGCCGCCGCTGCCCCTGCCTCAGCCTCGGCGGCCGCCTTGGCCTCGGCTGCTGCCTGTGCCTCAGCCTTGGCCGCTGCAGCCAGAGCCGCCGCGTCGCGGGGCACGTCGGCTGCCATCAGCAGCAGGGTCCGCGGGGGCACCGTGAGGACCGTTCCGGGCGGCAGCGGCTCCTGCGGGCCGGGCAGCTCGTCGTCGGTGCCCGAGTGTGCGAGCAGGCGGTAGCCCGTGGCCCAGGGGAGCCCGGGCAGGGTGATCTCGACCGGGTAGTGGCCCGCGTGGAGCCAGGTGATGAAGGCCTCCTGCTGGTCGGAGACGTACATCCCGAGGGTCTGCCGCCCGGAGTCGTGCCAGTCGCCCTGCTGCATCTCCCCGGAGTAGCCGTTGAGCCAGGCCAGGTCGTAGCGCCCGAGGCCAGTCCCGTCGCCGTCGCAGATCTCGACCCGGTGCAGGAACGTCTCGGGGCGGAGCAGGGGGTGCTCGGCCCGCAGGGCTAGCAGCCGGCTGCTGAAGGAGGAGACGTCGGACCACTGCTGGGCCTCGGACCAGTCCACCCACGAGATCGGCCCGTCCTGGCAGTAGGCGTTGTTGTTGCCGAGCTGGGTCCGGCCGAACTCGTCTCCGGCGGTGATCATGGGAGTGCCGTGCGACAGGGCCAGGCTGCCGATCAGGTTGCGGACCTGCCGGTGCCGCAGGGCCACCACCTCGGCGTCGTCAGTCTCGCCCTCGGCTCCGCAGTTCCAGGAGTGGTTGTCGTCGGTGCCGTCGCGGTTGTTCTCCTTGTTGGCCTCGTTGTGCTTGCGGTTGTACGAGACCAGGTCCCGCATCGTGAAGCCGTCGTGGCTGGTGATGTAGTTCACCGTGGCTGACAGCGACCGTCCGCCGTGGTCGTAGATGTCGGGGGACCCGGACAGCCGGGTGGCCAGCTCCTGGACCCCGTGAGTGGCGCCGCGCCAGTAGTCGCGCAGGTAGTTGCGGTAGCGGTCGTTCCACTCGCCCCAGCGGTCCCCCCACTGCCCGACCTGGTACCCGTACGGGCCGATGTCCCAGGGTTCCGCGATCAGCTTGATGCCGGCCAGCACCGGGTCGGCGGCCATGGCCTGCTTCAGCGGGTGAGCCTGGTCGACGTGGTGGAGGTGGTTGCGGATCAAGGTGGTGGCCAGGTCGAAGCGGAAGCCGTCGACGCCCATCTCGGTCACCCAGTAGCGCAGCGAGTCCAGGACCATCCGCTGCACCCCCGGCTGGGAGGTGTCGACCGAGTTGCCGCAGCCGGTGACGTCGTAGTCGTTGCGGTTGTCCTCAGTGAGCCGGTAGTAGCCGCCGTGGTCGAGCCCGCGGAAGCCGAGGGTCGGGCCCTCGTGGCCCCCCTCGCCGGTGTGGTTGTAGACCACGTCCAGGATCACCTCAATCCCGGCCTCGTGCAGCGCCGACACCATCTCCTTGAACTCGGCGACCTGCGAGCCGGTCTGCCGGCCCGACATGTACGCCTCGTGCGGGGCGAAGAACCCCAGGGTGTTGTAGCCCCAGTAGTTCGCCAGGCCGGACCCGACGACGAACGGCTCAGAGACGAAGTGGTGGATGGGGAGCAGCTCGACGGCGGTCACCCCGGACGCCAGCAGGTGCTCCAGGACAGCCGGGTGGGTGAGCCCGGAGTAGGTCCCTCGCCGGTGCTCCGGGACCGCCGGGTGCAGGCGGGTGTACCCCTTGACGTGGAGCTCGTAGACCACGCTCTCGTGGAGCGGGCGGCGCTCGGCGATCGGGACCGGCGCCGGGGTCGGCTCGATGACCACGCTGAGCGGGACCGCCAGGAAGGAGTCGGTGGGGTCTGGCAGGTAGTTCCACTCCGCGGTGTGGTCCCTGATCGGGCCTGCGTAGTCGACACCGCCGGTGATCGCCCGGGCATACGGGTCGAGCAGCAGCTTGGCGGGGTTGAACCGCTCCCCGGTCTCGGGCCGCCAGGCGCCGTGCACCCGGTAGCCGTACAGGTTGCCGTGGCCGACGCCGGGAACGTACGTGGTCCAGACCCCGTCGGGGCGGCCGGTGAGCTCAATGTTGCGCTGGCTGCGGTCGGCAGCGACGAGCACCAGCTCCACGCGGGTGGCCCGAGGCGCCCACAGCGAGAACTGGGTCCCCGCGCCGTCAGGGTGCGCCCCCAGTGTGGCTGAAGGGTCCGGTGTGGGTAGTGCCGGAAGGCTCATAGGCTCCTCGTCGGTTCGTACGGGCAGTGAGGTCGCGGCTGCTGCCGGACCGCCGGTTGAACGCTAGGCTCTCTGTTCTAGCAGCAGAATCGTGTCACCGTCCGGCCGTCCAGACGATCTTCGGGTCCGCGACGAGCAGGTCAACTCTACCGACCGCCTGAACACTGCCGAGGTCGAGCTTCTCGGGTGAGCTGCCGGGTGGGAATGCCAGTCGCAGCGACGGCACGGTCACCTCGACCGTGCTCGTGGTCAGGTCGGCTGGTGACGGGGTGATCCGGACGTCCTGCTCGGCCGGGGCCGTGATGCTCCAGGTGGCGGTGTCGCGGGCGGGCACCGGCTGCTGGTAGCCGAACGGGCAGCCGACCGGGGTGTACGAGCGCTGCGCCGCGCAGCTGGCGAGGGAGCCGAGCACTGCGGCCGCGACCCGGGAGCGGCCCTCGCTGGTGAGCTGGACCGCGAAGGCGCTGCCCCCGGGAGAGTCCTGGAGCCGGGGGACGGCCACCTGGCCGCTGCGGCCGTACGCAAGCAGCGGGGAGGACGAGGTGATCGGGTAGATCCCCGGGAGCAGGAAGACCCGCTCGGCGGTCACCTCGATCCCCGCGAGGAACATGGTCAGCCCAGCCCGGCGCTGAGCATGCAGCGCGATCCCGCCCTTGTTCAGGCTCGACACGATCCGGTACTGGTTGCCGACCTGGGCCACGGAGACCACGTCGGTGATCGTCTCCTGGTTGAGCCGGTAGGTGACCGGGACGGCGGTGGCCGAGGTCGTCGAGACCGAGATGTCGGTCAGCGGGAAGGCCGACTGGGCGGCCTTGAGGACCTCGTCGGTGATGAAGGTGGTGTCTTGAGGAGGGTCATGCAGCTCGGCCAGGGCGGCCGCGGCGTTGTGGTCCCGGATCGCGGTGAAGAACCGGCGCACGGTGTCGGAGGGGCCGTTCTGGCGCGACACTGGCCCCAGCAGGACTCCGGTCCCGACTCCGAGCACGATCGAGAGGGTGACCGCCACCAGCCAGACCCGCCATCCGGGTCGCTGGGGCCGGGCCGCAGCCGCCCCCTCCTCGATCCCCGTTCCCCCTGGCACCTGACCAGGGTAGAGGAACCCGTCTGGGGGCTGCGCCTAGCATGAGGCGCATGTCAGAAGCGGTAGGTACCACGGGGATCGGCTCCTGGCCGGGGGACCGGGTGCCAGACGCCGTACGGCAGGTGCTGGAGCTGTGGGACCTTCCGTTCCTGCCGGAGCTGCCGGGTCGGGGCCCGGCCGCCGAGATGGTCGGTCGAAGCCTGGCCCTGCTGCCGGAGCCGGCCTTTGAGCTGGGCCGCTCGGGGTGGCGGGTGAGTGGTCGCCCGGGGCGGGACCAGCGCCGGGCGGCGGCCCTGCTGCGCGCCGACCTGGACCAGCTCGCCGAGGCCGCGGCCGGCTACACCGGCAGGCTGGTGGTCTCCCTGGCCGGGCCGTGGACCCTGATGAGCTGTGTGGACCTGCCCCGGGGCGGCAAGGTCCTGGGGGACCCGGGAGCACGCCGCGACCTGGTCGTGGCCACCACCGAGGCGGTGGACGACCTGGTGGGCACCGTGGCTCGGCTGGTCCCCGGCGCCGAGGTCTGCGCCAAGCTGGACGAGCCGGCCCTGGGCGCGGTGCTGGCCGGGTCCGTCCCCACCGAGAGCGGCCTCTACCGGCACCCGCCGCTGCCGGTCGACGAGGTCCGGGCCGGGCTGCGCGAGCTGGTCGCTCGGCGCCCCGAGCTCGTGGTGCACAGCTGCGCCCCGGTCCCGGTCGGGCTGCTGTCGCAGTGCCGGGTGGCGACGGTCGCCCTGGACGCCGCGCTGGCCGGCTCCCAGACCCGCACCGAGGTCGGCGAGCACCTGGACCGCGGCGGCTCGCTGTGGCTGGGGATCGTCCCCACCGGCCCGGGGGCAGCCGTTCCGAGCGTGGCCGAGGTGACCGCCAGGACCCTGGCCTGGCTTCGGCCGCTGGAGCTCGGCGAGCGGCTGCTGGGGCGGCTCTGGCTGACCCCCGCCTGCGGGCTGGCAGGCTTCAGCGTGCCCGACGCCCAGGCGGTGGCCCAGGTCCTGCGACAGGCCGCCAGGACCGTCACGGACTCCCTGGCCGGCTGAGCGGGCTCTGGACACTGCTTAGATGTGCCCGTGACCACAGATCCCACCGTCGTCGCCACCACCGACCTGCCCGCACCGGCGCGGGAGCGTCACAAGGAGCTGGCCGACCAGATCGTCGACCACCGCTGGCGCTACTACGTGCTCGACCAGCCGACGGTCTCGGACGGGGACTTCGACGCGCTGATGCGCGAGCTGGAGGCGCTGGAGGAGCAGTACCCCGGGCTGCGGACCCCGGACTCGCCGACCCAGCAGGTCGGTGGGGCGCCCTCAGCCAGCTTTGCCCCCGTCACTCACCTGCAGCCGATGATGAGCCTCGACAACGTCTTCGACCAGGCCGAGCTGGAGGCCTGGTACGCCCGGGCCACCCGCGAGGCCGAAGCCGAGGCGGTGGCGGGCTCGCCGCTGCTGTGCGAGCTCAAGATCGACGGGCTGGCGCTGGACCTGGTCTACGAGCAGGGCTGGCTGGTGCGGGCCGCGACCCGCGGCGACGGCCGTACCGGCGAGGACGTCACCGCGAACGCCCGGACGATTGCGGCGATCCCGCAGCAGCTCGACGGCGAGGTGCCTGAGCTGCTTGAGGTCCGTGGGGAGGTCTTCCTCCCGGTGCAGAGCTTCGCCGACCTGAACGCGTCCCTGGTGGAGCAGGGCAAGGCCCCGTTCGCCAACCCCCGCAACGCCGCGGCCGGGTCGCTGCGTCAGAAGGACCCTCGAGTCACTGCCACCCGTCCGCTGTCCTTCCTCTGCCACGGGCTGGGCGAGGCCACCGGGGTCGAGGTGGACCGGCTCAGCGAGGTCTACCAGCTGCTGGCCGGCTGGGGCCTGCCGACCAGCACCGAGGCCCGGACCTGCGCCACCATCGGCGAGGTCTGGCAGTTCATTGAGCAGGTGGGCCAGCGCCGCCAGGCCTTCGCCCACGAGATGGACGGGGTGGTCGTCAAGATCGACGACCGGCGGCTGCAGCAGCGGCTGGGGTCGACCTCCCGGGCGCCACGCTGGGCGGTCGCCTACAAGTACCCGCCGGTCGAGGTCACCACGACGCTGCTCGACATCCAGGTCAACGTCGGCCGGACCGGGCGGGTCACCCCGTACGCGGTGATGGAGCCGGTCCTGGTGGCTGGCAGCACCGTCGCCCAGGCGACCTTGCACAACGCCGCGGAGGTCCGCCGCAAGGGGGTGCTGATCGGCGACACCGTGGTGCTGCGCAAGGCCGGGGACGTGATCCCCGAGGTGCTGGGCCCGGTGGCAGCGCTGCGCGACGGCACCGAGCGGGAGTTCGTGATGCCGACCGAGTGCCCGGCCTGCGGCACCGAGCTCGCGTACGAGAAGGAGGGCGACGCCGACCTGCGCTGCCCGAACCAGCGCTCCTGCCCGGCCCAGCTCGTGGAGCGGCTGTTCCACCTGGCCTCCCGGCAGGCCCTCGACATCGAGGTCCTCGGCTGGAAGGCCGCGCAGGCGCTGCTGTCGGCGGGACTGGTCCGAGACGAGGGCGACCTCTTCAACCTCACCGAGGCCGACCTGCTCCGCAGTGACTTCTTCCGGACCAAGGCCGGGTCCTTGTCCGCCAACGGCCGGCGCCTGCTGACCGAGCTGGAGGCCGCCAAGACCCGGCCCTTCAGCCGCTTCCTGACCGCCCTGTCGATCCGCCACATCGGCAAGGGGGTCGCTCCGGATGTCGCGGCGGTCTTCGGCGACATCGACCGGCTGGCAGCCGCGACCGAGGCCGAGCTGGCCGAGGTCCCGGGGCTCGGCCCGACCCTGGTGGCCTCGATCCGGGAGTGGTTCACCGTCGACTGGCACCTGGAGATCGTCCGCAAGTGGCAGCAGGCAGGGGCGATGCTGCCCGGCGCGGAGCCGGAGCCCGAGCAGCTGGAGCAGACCTTGGCCGGGCTGACCGTGGTGGTGACTGGCTCACTGCCGGGCTACTCGCGCGACGCGGCCCGAGACGCGGTCGTGGCCCGCGGCGGAAAGGCTGCAGGCTCGGTCTCCAAGAGCACCGACTACGTCGTGGTCGGCGACAACGCCGGGTCCAAGTACGACAAGGCCGTCGCGCTGCGCCGCCCGATCCTCGACGCCGCCGGCTTCGAGGCGCTCCTGAGCGGCGGGCCGCAGGCCGTCGCCGCCCTGGTGCGCTCCGAGTAGCCCCGTACACTGTGGGGCGTGCCGCGCCGCGTCTTCACCGATCTCGACCTGCACGGGTCGACACCGGCTCGCGCCCAGCCCCGGATCGGCGAGTGGGGACCGACCGGCGTTCCCAGCACCCGCTTCAAGGTGTGGTGGCGGCTGTGGGCCATCCTGCTCTTCACCGCCGCCGCGGGAGCCGTGATCGGGGTCGGCTACTACGTCTTCACTCTTCTGAGCCAGGTCTGACCCGGCCGCCGCCGGGGGCTAGACGGGACCGGTCCGGTGGCGTACGGTGACGCTCACAAGTGGCATGGGTCGTTGGCTCGAAGGGGGCAGGGATCGTGCATCGGGCGTGGACTGGGGTGGTGGGGCTCCTCTGTGTTCTGTGCTGCCTACTCGTCGTCACTACCCCGGCCTCGGCAGCGGGGGGCGAGGCGCCGACGGGGCTGGTGGCCTCGACCGCGCGGATGCCGGCGGGTGCTCTGCGGGTCTCCTGGCAGGCGCCGGAAGGGCAGCTGGCTGGCTACGTGCTGGCCTGGGCCAGCACGACCGCACCGTCGGGGCAGCATCGGGTCCGGGTCGAGCAGACCAGCACCGTCCTGACCGGGCTGCGCCCCGGCGCGGAGTACCAGGTCCGCGTGGCCGCGGTGCGCTGGGACGGAACTGTCACTCCGGCCGCGGTGGTCCAGGTCTCCCTGCCGCAGACCTCGCAGGTCCCAGGCGACGCCACCGGTGACGAGAGCGCGCCGGGAGCCGGTGCCGACAGCTGAGGCAGCGCCAGCAGGCCCTAGAACCTGACGGGTCTGTCGTGCAGGAGAGACCGTCGGGTGGTCAGTCGGTGGGGCCCAGGCCGAGGAAGTTCCGCAGCTCGGCGAGCCCGCTGACCACGACCGGGTACGGCGGGCGGACAAAGGTCTGCGGGGTGACCACGAACTGGTCCTGGCGGTGCGGGTGGCCGTCTCGGGCCCGGACCCGGTAGCCGTTCGGCTGGTAGCCGGTCTTCTCGCTGACCCGGCGGGAGCGGGCGTTGTCTGACCAGGCCTTTGAGCGCATCTCGCTCGCGCCGAGGTGGTCCAGGCCGAAGGCCACCGCGGCCTGGCGCATCAGGGTGCCCGTGCCCTGGCCCTGGTAGGCCAGCCCGAGCCAGGAGCCGGTCTCGATCACCCTGGTGGTCACGAAGTCGGTCGCCTTGAGGTCCTGGCAGCCCACCATCTGGTGGTCCCGCTCCACCGCCAGCAGCAGGTTCCAGTCCTGCGGCGAGCAGGCGGCCCAGGCCCGGTAGTAGAACCGCAGCGACTCCCAGGGCTGGTTGTCGACCAGGTTCCAGGCAAAGTTGAACGGCCGCTGGTCCGGGGCGTGGATCCCGGCCTGGGCCAGCTCGGCGACCCGTACCGCGTCCTGCTCCCGCAGTGCCCGCAGGGTCACCGGGCCGCAGCTGATCCGTACGGCGAAGGGCGGAAAGATCTGCTCCAGGGTCATGGGGCCTGATGCTGGCACAGCGACCGCGACCCTGCCCAGCGGTTTTCCCGCCGGTCGTGAACGTGCGGCTCGAAAGCCTGCCGGTAGACGTCAGCCCGTTGCGGTGGGCCTGTCCGGGGACGAGGCCTTCGGTTGTGGCCGACCTCCGACCACACCGGGTCGATGACCTGCGCTACGGCACGGCGCACCCGTCCGTACCGTCTAGCATGTCGACCCGACGAAGGAGGACTCGTGGCGCTGACCCCTGACGATGTCGGCCGGCTGGCCAGGCTGGCCCGGATCGACCTGACGCCGGAGGAGCGGGCGCGGCTCGCGCCGCAGCTGAAGCTGATCGTGGAGTCGGTGGCCCGGGTGTCCGAGGTCGCCGGGGCCGACGTCCCGCCGACCTCGCACGCGCTGCCGCTCACCAACGTGATGCGCCAGGACGTGGTGCAGCCGTCGCTGTCACGGGAGGCGGTGCTGGCGATGGCGCCCGAGGTGGACGAGGACCGGTTCCGGGTCCCGAGGATCCTGGGGGAGCAGGCGTGAGCATGATCACCTGGACCGCGGCCGAGATGTCCGCCCGGCTGGCGGCGAAGGACGTGTCGGCAACCGAGCTGGTGCAGGCCCACCTGGACCAGATCGAGGCGGTGGAGCCGCAGGTCCACTCCTTCTTGCACGTGGACGCCGAGCGGGCCCTGGCGACCGCCCGCCAGATCGACGACCAGCGGGCCGCCGGGGCCGAGCTGGGGCCGCTGGCCGGGGTCCCGGTCGGGCTCAAGGACGCCTTCTGCTACCAGGGGGCGCCGACCACCTGCGGCTCGCGGATGCTGGAGGGCTGGCTGCCCCCGTACAGCTCGACCGTCGCCCAGCGGCTGCTGGACCACGGGCTGGTGATCCTGGGCAAGACCAACCTCGACGAGTTCGCCATGGGCAGCTCGACCGAGAACAGCGCGTACGGCCCGACCCGCAACCCGTGGGACCTGGACCGGGTCCCGGGCGGCTCCGGCGGCGGCTCCTCAGCCGCCCTGGTCGCCTACGAGGCCCCGCTGACGATCGGCTCCGACACCGGCGGCTCGATCCGGCAGCCGGCGGCGCTGACCGCGACGGTCGGGGTGAAGCCGACCTACGGCGCCGTCTCCCGGTACGGCCTGGTCGCTACCGCGTCCTCACTGGACACACCCGGCCCGTGCGCCCGTACGGTGCTCGACGCCGCCCTGCTGCACCAGGTGATCGCCGGGTACGACCCGCACGACTCGACCTCGATCAGTGCGCCGCTGCCGGAGGTGGTCGAGGCCGCCCGGACCGGCGACGTCCGCGGGCTCAAGGTCGGCATCGTCACCGAGCTCGGCGGTGAGGGCTACGCCCCTGGCGTGGAGCAGCGCTTCGGCGCGGCCGTCGAGCTGCTGCAGCAGCTCGGGGCCGAGGTGGTCGAGGTCTCCTGCCCCAGCTTCGACTACGCCCTGCCCGCGTACTACCTGATCCTGCCCAGCGAGGTGTCGAGCAACCTGGCCCGCTTCGACGCGATGCGCTACGGGCTGCGCTGCGGCGACGACGGCAGCCGGTCGGCGGAGGAGGTGATGAGCCTGACCCGCGGCCAGGGCTTCGGTGACGAGGTGAAGCGGCGGGTGATCCTGGGCACCTACGCCCTCTCCTCGGGCTACTACGACGCCTACTACGGCTCGGCCCAGAAGGTCCGCACCCTGATCGCCCGGGACTTCGCCCGGGGGTTTGAGCGGGTCGACGTGCTGGTCTCGCCGGCCACCCCGACCACCGCCTTCCGGCTGGGGGAGCGGGTGGACGACCCGCTGGCCATGTACAAGGCGGACCTGTGCACCATCCCGGCCAACATGGCCGGGGTCTGCGCGGCCTCGTTCCCGGTGGGCCTGGCCCCCGAGGACGGGCTGCCGGTCGGCTTCCAGGTGATGGCGCCGGCCCTGGCCGAGGACCGGCTGTACCGGGTCGGAGCGGCTCTGGAAGCGGCCCTCCCGCCCAGCCTGGCCGGGCTACCGCCCTTGCCCGGCTCCCTGGCCCTGAAGGAGGACGCCCGATGAGCGAGCGGCTGCTGGACTACGACGAGGCGGTGGAGCGCTTCGACCCGGTGCTGGGGCTGGAGGTGCACGTCGAGCTGAGCACCGCGTCGAAGATGTTCTGCGGCTGCTCGACCGCCTTCGGTGCCGAGCCCAACACCCAGACCTGCCCGGTCTGCCTGGGCCTGCCGGGGTCGCTGCCGGTGGTGAACGAGCGGGCCGTCGAGTCGGCGGTCCGGATCGGGCTGGCGCTGGGCTGCGAGATCGCCGAGTGGTGCCGCTTTGCGCGGAAGAACTACTTCTACCCCGACATGCCGAAGGACTTCCAGACCAGCCAGTACGACGAGCCGATCGCCTTTGACGGCGAGGTCGAGGTCGAGGTCGGCCAGGTCTCGTACCGGGTGCCGGTGGAGCGGGCCCACATGGAGGAGGACGCCGGCAAGCTGCTCCACGTCGGCGGGGCGACGGGCCGGATCGTCGGTGCCGACTACTCGCTGCTGGACTACAACCGGGCCGGGGTGCCGCTGATCGAGATCGTCACCAAGCCGGTTCTGGGGACCGGGGCCCAGGCACCGCAGGTCGCCCGGGCGTACGTGACCTTCCTGCGCGACATGCTGCGGGCACTCGGGGTCTCCGACGTCCGGATGGAGCAGGGCTCGCTGCGCTGCGACGCCAACGTCTCGCTGATGCCGAGGGGGAGCACCCAGCTCGGGACCCGGACCGAGACCAAGAACGTGAACTCGCTGCGCTCGGTGGAGCGGGCGCTGCGGTACGAGATCTGCCGCCAGGCGGCCCTCCTGGCCGACGGCCAGCCGGTACGGCAGGAGACCCGCCACTGGCACGAGGACGGCGGGTTCACCACGCCAGGCCGCTCCAAGGAGCAGGCCGAGGACTACCGCTACTTCCCTGAGCCGGACCTGGTGCCGGTGGCCCCCAGCCGGGAGTGGGTGGAGCGGCTGCGCCAGACCCTGCCCGAGCCGCCAGCGGCCCGGACCCGGCGGCTGCGTGAGCAGTGGGGCTTCTCAGAGCGCGAGATGGGTGATGTCGTGGCGGCCGAGGCGCTCGACCTGATCGAGCAGACGGTGGCTGCCGGGGCTGCGCCGCAGGCCGCCCGCAAGTGGTGGCTGACCGAGCTGGCCCGCCGGGCGAACGAGGCCCAGGTGCCGCTGGCCGAGGTCGGGATGACCCCAGTCCAGGTGGCGGCGGTCCAGGCCCTGGTGGACGCCGGCACTGTCAACGACACGCTGGCCCGCCAGGTGATTGACGGGGTGCTGGCCGGAGAAGGAGAGCCGACCGACGTGGTCCAGGGCCGGGACCTGGCCGTGGTCACCGATACCGGTGCCCTGGAGGCGGCGGTGGACGCGGCGATCGCGGCCGACCCGGACGCGGCACAGAAGGTCCGCGACGGCAAGGTGCAGGCTGCCGGAGCCCTGATCGGACGGGTGATGAGGCAGATGCGGGGCCAGGCCGACGCGGCAGCCGTACGGGAGCTGGTCCTGACCCGCCTGAGCTGACCCCTGGCGGCGGTCCGGTCTGTTCTGCCAGGGGGAGGCGCCTCCTGCGTGCTGGCGCGCTCCCGGGGCGCCTGGGCTATTGTTCGGGTCGTTCCCACAAGAAAGGTGCACCGGTGCCCTCGACCGACCGTCGACTCGAGCTGCGGGTTGTCTCCTCGGAGCGCAGCCCCTCCGGGCCTCGGGCCGGGGAGGCCACCCGGGTCCTGCTGGCTGACCCGACCACGCTGCTGCGGCGGGCGGTCGCCCGGCTGCTGGCGCTGCAGCCTGACTTCCTGGTGGTTGGCGAGGCCGACAACGGCGCGGACGCGGTGAAGATGGCCGGCCGGTTGAGACCCGACCTGGTCGTGCTCGATGCTGCTCTGCCGGTGCTGGCCGGGGCTGAGGCGGCCCAGGTCCTGCGTGAGCGCTACCCCGAGATCCACGTGGTCGTGCTGGCCGGGGCCTGCGATGACGCCGACTTTCACCGCGCCGTACGGGCAGGTGTCAGCGGGTACCTGCTCAAGGACCTGGCCCCAGAGCAGCTGTTCGAGGCGCTGCGGGCGGTGATGCGGCACGAGACCCCGGTCGCTCCCGCTCTGGTGACCAGGATGCTCACCGAGCTGCGAGAGCGCGACCGGGACCCGGCTCCGGCTGGCGGCCCGCAGCTCAGCTTCCGGGAGCGGGAGATCATGCGGCTGGTGGCCCAGGGGCTGAGCAACAAGGAGATCGGCGCCCGGCTGCACATCACCGAGGGCACGGTGAAGACCCATGTCCACAACGTCTTGCACAAGCTGAAGATCGAGAACCGGATCCAGGCGGCCGCTTACGTCGTACGCAACGGGCTGGGTGGCCCGGCGCAGCTCTGAGCTCCTCTATCTTCGCTGTACCCAAACCCTATCGCCGGATGGATTGTGCCCGAGCCCTCTGGGGCACCAAGATCCCCAGTGTCGGTAAGGAGTCTGCGATCGGGAGGGCGCGATGGCGAGCCGGGCAGCACAGGGGCTGCTGCAGAAGCTGGCTGCTCTGTTCCCGGTGGTCGTGGCGGCCCTGATCGGGGTGACGATCGGCATTGGGGCCTTCACCTTCGTCTACGCAGGGGGGCCGAGCTACTTCGGCAACGACCCCGCGACGTGCAACCAGTGCCACGCCATGAACGAGCAGTACGACTCGTGGTCCAAGGGCAGCCACAAGGCCGTGGCTGGGTGCAACGACTGCCACGCCCCCCACGACAGCGTGGTCGCCAAGTACTACACCAAGGCTGAGAACGGCTTCTGGCACTCACTGAAGTTCACCACCGGCGACTACCCCGAGAACATCAAGATCCGCGAGAGCAACCGCAAGGTGACCGAGCAGGCCTGCCTGCACTGCCACCAGCAGTTCGTCTCCGACCTGAACCAGACCCGGCCCCACGACCAGCAGGTGGGCTGCATCAAGTGCCATGACCAGGTGGGACACAAGAGGTGATGAGATGAGCGACTCCGAGGTCAGGCCCGGCGGCGACGGCGTCGAGGGCGAGAAGGGCTCGGCGGTGAAGCAGGGCCGGCGACGCTGGATCCTCCCGATCACCTTGGCGATGCTGGCCGGAGCCGTGGTCACGGCAGGGATCGCTGCCCTTCTGGTCAACATCATGCAGCGCAAGAGCGAGGGTACGACCCAGCCGTACCGGGTGGTGGAGCTCACCGAGGACACCGACGACCCAGCGGTCTGGGGGCAGAACTTCCCGCTGCAGTACGAGACGTACAAGAAGACGACGGAGATGGCGCCCCAGGACCAGGTCCCGAGGCAGGCCACCGCCGACGACCCGCGGACGGTGACCGCGCACTCGAAGATCGAGGCCGACCCGCGCCTGGTGACCATATGGCAGGGCTACGCCTTCGCCGTCGACTACCGCGAGCCCCGCGGCCACGAGTACATGCTGGTCGACCAGCAGCTGACCAAGCGGGTGACCCAGTTCAAGCAGCCTGGGGCCTGCCTCAACTGCCACGCCTCGACGGTGGGTGTGATGAAGAAGCTGGGCAACGGCAGCACCACGGCCGGCTTCGACGCGATGAACAAGATGACCTATGCCGAGGCCTCTAGCAACGCCAGCCACCCGGTCGCCTGCATCGACTGCCACGACCCGAAGACCATGAAGCTGCGGGTGACCCGACCGGCTCTGATGGAAGGGCTCAAGGCCTGGAAGAACAACCCCGGCTACGACGTGAACCGTGACGCGACCCCGCAGGAGATGCGGACCTACGTCTGCGCCCAGTGCCACATCGAGTACTACTTCAAGGGTGAGGGCAAGACCCTGACCTTCCCGTGGAAGTACGGTCTGACAGCACTCGACGCGGTGAAGTACTACGACGAGGAAGGCTGGACCGACTTCGAGCACACGCTCACCGGGGCCAAGGCGCTGAAGGCCCAGCACCCTGACTTCGAGACCTTCAGCCAGGGTGTGCACGCCCGGGCCGGAGTGACCTGCGCCGACTGCCACATGTCGTACCTGCGCTCGGGCGCCACGAAGTTCACCGACCACCAGGTGCGCAGCCCGATGGCGACCTCGGAGACGATCAACCGCTCCTGCCTGACCTGCCACCGCAGCACTGAGGCCGAGATGAAGGGCCGGGTCGAGCAGATCCAGACCCGCTACGAGGGAACCAAGAACCAGGCCTTCGACGCGCTGGACGCGTTGATCCAGGACCTGAAGAAGGCCCAGACCGATGGCACCCCGGCCGACCGGATCGCGATCGCCCAGTCCTACCAGCGCCGGGCGCAGTTCCAGATGGACTACGTGGTGAGCGAGAACTCCCGCGGCTTCCACGCCCCGCAGTACACGATGACCCTGCTGGCCGACGTCACTGACTCGGCCCGGCGTGGGCAGCTGGCCCTGCGCGGTGACCCGCAGCCGATGAGCTCGCAGCCGAGGTAGTCATGAGCCACACCTCCCGCCGGCGTCGGATGGCGCGCCGCAGCCTGGTCGCGACCCAGTCCGCCAACCGGGACCTGCAGGCGGCGCTGAGCAGGCTCGGTCTGCCGTCCGACGCCACCGCGGAGGAGGTGCAGGAGGCCGTGGCGCGGCTGCGCAGCAGCGAGGCCGTGGCCTCGGTTCCGCTGCCGCTGCGCGACCCGCCATCGCTGGACGCGGCCGGGGTGGAGCGCCCGGAGCGCAGGAGAGGCGAGGAGCTCGGCCCGGACGAGGCTGAGACCACCGGTGAGGGGTCCGCGGAGCCGGAGCGGGTGCTGGTCGGCACTGGCGCGGAGCCGGACCAGCGACCCGGACCGTTGAAGGACCAGTCGGGCGACGAGCCAGAGGGTGACCCTTTCGAGGGAGTCCTTGACGACGACTCCGACGGCCCCGTCTTCCAGCGCCACCCAGGCCGCAGCCGCCCCGGGCGGCCGCGCTCGGCCCGCAGCAGCGAGTCCCGGTCAGGTCGGCTGGCTGCCCTGCTCCGCTCGCCGGTGGTGCTGCTGGCCGTGGCAGTCCTGACTGCCGTGGCGGTGGTGACGATCCAGCAGTCCCAGAGCTCCCAGCAAGGGCTCCCCGCCGGGCACCCCGCGGTAGGCGCCAGCGGAGCGCCTGCCGGCGGAGTGCCGACCGCGGCCGCCTCAACGCCCCAGCTGGACCAGGCCAAGGTGGCCGAGCTGACCGCCAAGGTGCAGGCCAACCCGAGGGACGCGGAGTCGATGAACGCGCTGGGTGACCTGTACTCGCGGGCCCGCCAGCCGCAGGAGGCCAAGCAGTGGCACAGCCGGGCGGTCGAGGTGGCGCCGGGCCATGTCGACGCCCGGCTGGCGCTGGGAGTCGACCTGTACAACCTGGACGATGTCGCCGAGGCGATCACCCAGTGGACCGAGGTCACCCGGATCGACCCCCGCCAGACCGAGGCCTGGTACAACCTCGGCTTTGCCTACCTCGGTCAGAACCCGCCCGACATGCCAGCGGTCGAGCGGTGCTGGAACCGGGTGGTCGAGCTTGACCCGGGCTCCGACATGGCTCAGACGGTGAGGGGACACCTCAGCCGCCTCGGCCTCGGCCCGTCCGCACCCGCCAGCCCGTCTGCCAGCAGGAGTTGAGTCGATGAGCACCGACACCGCCGACCGTACGGACCTTGCCCCGGCCGAGGACAGTGAGGGCGAGGTCCGTGACGTCTCGCTGCGCGAGGTCGGCGCCTGGGTCTACGCCTTCTGCTACTCCAAGAAGGTCGGTCTGCTGCTGATCCTGGCGATGGGGCTGATGTCTCTGCTCGGCGTGCTGATCCAGCAGGCCCCCGACGAGGTCCTGGGCAACCCGGAGTCGTACCAGGGCTGGCTGCGGACCGTGCAGCAGACCTATGACGGGTGGACCCCCGTGCTGTCGGCCCTCGGGCTGTTCCACGTCTTCTCGACGGTCTGGTTCCGGGCCACCACGATCGCGCTGGCGGTGAGCATCATCGCCTGCACCAGCCACCGGCTGCCCAGGCTGTGGCAGGCGGCCACCCGTCCGCACGTCCACGTCCAGGACCGGTTCTTCGAGCACTCCCGGCTCCACTGCCAGGCGACCCTGGCCCAGCCCGTCGACGAGGCCTTGGACCTGGTCGCCGAGCGGCTCCGGAAGGCCGGCTACCGGGTGCTGCCGAACGGGCACGGTGACGGCTGGTACGCCGACCGGTTCCGCTGGATGCCGTTCGGAACCGCAGTCGCCCACGTGGCCTTCGTCGTGATCCTGGTCGGGGTGCTGGTCTCGTCGCTGGCCGGCTTCTCGGACAAGGACTTCAGCGTCACCGTGGGCAGCCGCCGCGAGGTCGGCCACCAGACCGGGCTGGCAGTGGCGGCGACTGCCTTCAGCGCCAGCCACGACGACCAGGGCCGTCCCCGCGACTACGCCTCTGAGCTGGTGCTGTACCAGGACGGAGCCGAGGTGGCACGCCAGACGGTCCGGGTCAACCAGCCGCTGCGCTACCGCGGGGTGGCCTTCTACCAGGCCGCGTACGGGACCGCCGCGGTGGTGACCGTCCGCGATGCCGGAGGCAGGACTGTCTACTCGGGCGGGGTGCCGCTGCAGTGGACCAGCAATGACGGCCAGAACGTGTACGGCCGGGTGGTGCTGGCCGAGCAGGGCATCGAGATGTACGTGATCGGGGCCGCCTCCGGCGCCCAGAGCACCGACATCAAGCCTGGCCAGGTGGCTGTCCAGCTGTACGGGGAGGGCCAGCGCCAGCCGCTCGGGTCCCAGGTGCTCAGCCCGGGCAAGGAGGTGGTCCTCGGCGACCTGAGGTTCACCTTCGAGCGCGAGCAGCAGTTCACCGGCCTGATCGTGGCCCGTGACCCGGGTGCGCTGCTGGTGTGGATCGGCTCGGGGCTGATCGTGGTCGGGATGGTCCTGACCTTGTTCTTCCGTCACCGTCGGCTCTGGGTGCAGGTCCGCGACCAGAGCGGCCAGGCCGTGCTGCGGGTCGCCTCCCCGGACCGTCAGGACACGGTCTTCGCCCGTCAGGTGCACGGGCTGGTCACATCGCTGTCGAAGGAGACTCCCGATGCTTGAGCTGTCGAGGCTGTGCGTTCTCGCCACCACGATCCTGGTCGGCCTGGCTCTGCTGGTCCAGGTCCTGGTCCTGTTCACCCAGAGCTCTGGGCGCCGGGCCCCGGCCCGCCAGAAGGCCCTGGTGGGGGCCGGCGGTCCTGGTGCCTCGGCGCCCGCGTCAGCCGCCGCGGGGCCGGCCCGGGTGCGGGGGGTCGGCCGGTACGGGGTCTGGCTGCTACGGGCTGCCGCGCTGGTGCTGACCGCCGGGCTGGTGGCCCGGGTGGTGCACACCGGCCACGCCCCCTTCGCCAACCAGTACGAGTTCGCGGTGGCCTTCGCCTGGGGGGTCCTGGTGGCCCAGATCTGGTTCGAGCACCGCTACCGGGTGGCCGCGCTGGGGATGGCCGTGCTGCCGGTGGTGCTGGCCATGCTGCTCTACGCCGACACCGTCGGTGCCGAGGCGGTGCCGCTGGTGCCGGCGCTGCAGAACCACCTGCTGCTGACCCTGCACGTGGTGACCGCGGTGCTGGGCTACGGGGCGGCCGGGGTGGCCTGCGGAGCGGCCGTGCTGTACCTGCTCAAGCCGTACCTGCGGTGGCGGTTCATCCCGTCGGAGGACCTGCTGGAGGAGGTCGGCTACCGGGCCACGGTGCTGACCTTCCCGCTGCTGACGATCATGATCGTGCTCGGTGCGATCTGGGCGGACATCGCCTGGGGCTCGTACTGGAGCTGGGACCCGAAGGAGACCGCGGCGCTGGTGACCTGGCTGGTGTACGGCGGCTACCTGCACGCCCGGGTGGTCGGCAGCTGGCGGGGCAGGCGGGCCGCCTGGCTGCTGGTGCTCGGCTTCGCGGCGGTGCTGTTCACCTACTTCGGGAACCTGTTCTTCGGCGGGCTCCACTCGTACGCCTGATGACCGAGCAGCGTTCCCGGACGAGCCCGGCGCTGGTGGTCGGGGTGGTCGTCACCCTGGTGGTGGTGCTCACCGCCGCCTGGTGGCTGGTGCGGGACACCTCCCCAGCGGCAGTCCCGTCGGCGGCACCCGTGGCCCGGGCCGGCCAGCCAGCACCGTCGTTCGAGGCTTCGTCGGTCGACGGAACCGCGGTCTCCCTGGCCGCCCTGCGGGGCAAGCCGGTGTGGCTGACCTTCGGGGCCACCTGGTGCGCTGAGTGCCGCAGCGAGGCTGCCGACCTGGAGCAGGCCGCCAGCGCGGCCCGCGACCAGGGGGTTGTGACCGTGATGGTCTTCGCCGGTGACGACCCGGCCACCGTGCGCGACTACGCCTCGCGGCTCGGGCTGACCATGACCCAGGTACCCGACCCGCAACGTCGGGTCGCCGCCCGCTACCAGGTCTCCGGAGTGCCCACCCACTACTTCATCGGCGCTGACCAGACGATCCAGACGGTCCGGGTGGGGCTGCTCAGCCGGTCTCAGATGGACGCTGCTCTGGCTGACCTGACCCGGTAGGCCACAATGGCCGGCATGGCTGACCCGCGGACCCCAGGGGCGCTGCGTCCCGCGATCGCTCAGGACGCCACGACCGGCGCGGTGCTGATGCTGGCATGGATGGATGACGAGGCGCTGGCCCGGACCATCGAGACCCGCCAGGCCACGTACTGGTCCCGGTCGCGGGGGGAGTACTGGGTGAAGGGCGCCACCTCGGGCCACACCCAGCACGTACGCCGGGTCCGGCTGGACTGTGACGCCGACACCATCCTGCTCCAGGTGGACCAGGTCGGCCCGGCCTGCCACACCAACCAGCCGACCTGCTTCGACGCCGGGGAGCTGCTCCTCGACGAGGAGGGACCGGATGCCTGAGATCGTCCCCGACCTGGCGGGCTTCCGCGCCGCCGCTGCGGCCGGGGCCCGGGTGGTCTCGGTCCGGGCCCGGCTCCAGGCCGACGGGCTGACCGCGGTCGGGCTGTACCACCACCTCTGCCAGACCCGGCCCGGCACCTTCTTGCTGGAGTCGGCAGCCGGTGGGGTGCAGAGCCGGTGGTCGTTCATCGGGGTCCGGGCCCTGGCGACCCTCTCGGAGCGGCAGGGGCAGGCGGTCTGGACCGGGCGCCCGCTGGCCGGGCTGCCCGAGGTGGCCGACCCGCTGCAGGCGCTCGACACGGCCCTGGCCCTGCTCCACACCGACCCGGAGCCGCAGCTGCCCCCACTGGCCTCCGGCTTCGTCGGCTACCTCGGCTACGACCTGGTCCGGCGCCTGGAGCGGCTGCCTGACAGCTGCACCGACGACCTGCAGGTCCCCGAGCTGACGATGCTCCTGGTCGGCGAGCTGGCAGCCCTCGACCACCACACCGGCGAGGTCTGGCTGATCGCGAACGCGGTCAACTTCGACGCCACCGGCGAGCGGCTGGAGCAGGCGTACGCCGACGCGGTGTCCCGGGTCGAGGGGCTGCTGGCGGCCCTGGCCGAGCCGGCGCCGCCCCTGCTCGCCGAGGTCACCGACGCCCAGGAGCCAGAGCTGGTGCGCCAGCGCAGCAGCGACGAGTTCCAGCAGGTGGTGCGCGACTGCATCGCCGAGGTCCAGGCCGGTGAGGTCTTCCAGGTGGTGCCCAGCCAGCGCTTCGAGGTCCCCACCGAGGCCGACCCGCTGGACGTGTACCGGGTGCTGCGCCGGGGGAACCCCTCCCCGTACATGTTCCTGCTCCGGCTCGACGGCTTCTCGGTCGTCGGCGCCAGCCCGGAGGCGCTGGTGACGGTGCGTGACCAGGAGGTCGTGATCCACCCCATCGCCGGCACCCGCCCGCGCGGGGAGACCCTGGAGCAGGACGCGGCGCTGGAGGCCGAGCTGCTGGCCGACGAGAAGGAGGCGGCCGAGCACCTGATGCTGGTGGACCTGGGCCGCAACGACGTCGGCCGGGTGAGCGTTCCCGGCACGGTCACCGTCCGCGAGTTCATGCGGGTGCGCCGCTACTCGCACGTGATGCACCTGGAGGCCGAGGTCGCAGGACGGCTGGCACCGGGGCGCAGCGCGCTGGAGGCAACCCTGGCGGGCTTCCCCGCGGGGACCCTGTCGGGGGCGCCCAAGGTGCGGGCGCTCCAGATCATCGACCAGGTGGAGCAGACCCGGCGCGGGGTGTACGGCGGTGCCGTCGGCTACCTCGACCTGGCCGGCAACGCCGACACGGCGATCGCGATCCGGACCGCCCTGATCAAGGACCACGTGGCGTACGTCCAGGCCGGGGCCGGGGTGGTCGCGGACTCGGACCCGGCCAGCGAGGACACTGAGACGGTCAGCAAGGCGGCCGCCGTGGTCCGAGCGGTCCGCAGCGCTGACCGGCTGCGCCGGGTCTGACCTGGGCCAGCCCACCGCCTGAGGAGGACACGTGACCCAGACCGTACTCGACAGCATCATCGCCGGCGTGCGCGCCGACCTGGAGCAGCGCCAGGCACGGCTCCCGCTGCCCCAGCTGCGCCGTCAGGCGAGCGCGGCCGCACCCCCCCTCGACCCGCTGCCGGTGCTGCAGGCCCCCGGGCTGTCGGTGATCGCCGAGGTGAAGCGGGCCTCGCCGTCGAAGGGACCCCTCGCGGAGATCCCCGAGCCGGCCGAGCTGGCCGCCGCGTACCAGGCCGGAGGTGCCGCCGCGATCTCGGTGCTGACCGAGCAGCGCCGCTTCGGCGGCTGCCTGGCCGACCTGGACGCGGTCCGGGCCCGGGTGGGGATCCCGGTGCTGCGCAAGGACTTCGTCGTTGAGGAGTACCAGGTCTGGGAGGCCCGCGCCCATGGCGCCGACCTGGTGCTGCTGATCGTGGCCGCACTGGATGACGAGCGGCTGCCCGCCCTGCACCACCTGGTGACCGAGCTCGGGATGACCGCCCTGGTGGAGGTGCACTCCGAGACCGAGGCCCGCCGGGCCCTAGGCTGCGGGGCGCGCCTGGTGGGCGTGAACAACCGGGACCTGCGCACCCTGGAGGTGAACCCGGCCACCTTCGGCCGGGTGGCCGCCAGCATCGGGCCGGCGGCGGTGCGGGTAGCCGAGTCCGGGATCGGGACGCCCGACGACGCCCGGGCCGCGGCCCAGGCCGGCGCCGACGCGGTGCTGGTAGGGGAGGCCCTGGTCCGTGACCACGACCCGAGTCAGGCCGTAGTCCGGCTGCTGGAGGCCGGTAGGCTCGGGTAGCCCCTTCCCGAAAGGACCGTATGCCGCGCCTGCCCGATCCCCGGGGCCACTTCGCCCGCTTCGGTGGCAAGTTCGTCCCGGAGGCCTTGTTCGCTGCGCTGGACCAGCTCGAGCGCGAGTACCGGGCGGCGAGCGCCGACCCGGCCTTCGCCTCCGAGCTGGCCGGGCTCCTCACCGACTACGCCGGGCGCCCGTCGTCGCTGACCGAGGCGCCGCGGTTCTCGCGCCACTGCGGCCGGGCGAGGGTGCTGCTGAAGCGGGAGGACCTCAACCACACCGGCTCCCACAAGATCAACAACGTGCTGGGGCAGGCGCTGCTGGCGCAGCGGATGGGCAAGCGCCGCCTGATCGCCGAGACCGGGGCTGGCCAGCACGGGGTAGCGACCGCGACCGCGGCGGCCCTGCTGGGCCTGGAGTGCGTGGTCTACATGGGGCAGGTCGACACCGAGCGGCAGGCCCTGAACGTGGCCCGGATGCAGCTGCTGGGTGCCAGGGTGGTCGCGGTCGGGTCCGGCTCGCGGACCCTCAAGGACGCCATGAACGAGGCGCTGCGGGACTGGGTGGCGAGCGTCGACCACACCCACTACCTGATCGGCTCGGTCGGCGGGCCGCACCCGTTTCCCGAGATCGTCCGCGACTTCCAGTCGGTGATCTCGGCTGAGACCCGCGAGCAGGTGCTGCAGCGCTACGGCCGGCTGCCGGACGCGGTGCTGGCCTGCGTCGGCGGCGGGTCAAACGCGATGGGCATGTTCAGCGGCTTCATCGACGACCCAGAGGTGGCGCTGCTCGGCTTCGAGGCCGGCGGCGAGGGAGTGGAGACCGGCCGGCACGCGGCCACCATCGCGGCCGGTGAGATCGGGGTGCTGCACGGGATGCGGACCTTCGTGCTCCAGGACGAGGACGGCCAGACCAAGGAGTCGCACTCGGTCTCGGCCGGGCTCGACTACCCCGGGGTGGGGCCGGAGCACGCCTGGCTGGCTGAGACCGGCCGGGCCCAGTACGAGCCGGTGACTGACGCCGAGGCGATGGCCGCGTTCCGGCTGCTGAGCCAGACCGAGGGGATCATGCCGGCGATAGAGTCGGCCCACGCGGTCGCCGGGGCGGTCCGGGTCGGGCAGCGGATGGCCCAGGAGCAGCCCGGCGCCAGCCCGCTGCTGGTGGTCTGCCTGTCGGGCCGCGGAGACAAGGACGTCGACACGGCGGTCTCCTGGTTCGGGCTGGACGGGACCGCCGACGAGACCACAGGGGCGATGGCATGAGCGGGTACGACCAGACCAGGCTCGGCCGCAGCGGCCAGGTCTTCCAGCGGGCGGTCGAGGAAGACCGGTCGGTACTGGTCGGCTACCTGCCGGTCGGCTTCCCCGACGTCGCGGCCTCGATCGCGGCGATGCGGGCCGCCACCGAGGGAGTCGACGGCACCGGCTGCGACCTGCTGGAGATCGGGCTGCCCTACTCCGACCCGGTCATGGACGGCGTCGCGATCCAGCACGCCGGCACCGCGGCACTGGACCGCGGGGTCCGGACCCGGGACCTCTTCTCGGCCGTGGAGCAGGTGGCCGCGACCGGGACCCTGCCGCTGACGATGACCTACTGGAACCTGGTCGAGCGGTACGGGGTGGACCGCTTCGCCCGGGACCTCGCCGCCGCCGGCGGGGCCGGCCTGATCACCCCGGACCTGACGCCGGACGAGGCCGAGGAGTGGATCGCGGCCTCGGACCGCTACCAGCTGGACCGGGTCTTCCTGGTAGCGCCGTCGTCGACCGATGAGCGGGTCCAGGCCACGGTCGCCCAGTGCCGGGGCTTCGTCTACGCCACCGCGGTGATGGGCGTCACCGGGACCCGCGACCAGGTCTCGGACGCGGCCCCCCGCCTGGTGTCGCGGGTCCGTGAGCTGGGGCCGGGAGTCCCGGTCGGCGTTGGGCTCGGGGTGTCGAACGGGGAGCAGGCAGCCACCCTGGCCCGCCACGCCGACGGTGTGATCGTCGGCTCGGCCCTGGTGAAGACCCTGATCGCTGCGGACCAGCAGCAGACCCCGACCGACACCCGGGCGCTGCGGGAGCTGGTGGCGGACCTGGCCCGGGGCGTGAGGGCGCGATGAGGCTGGCAGCGGCGAGCTCAGCCTCGTACTGGGGGGATGGCCTGGACACCTCGATCTCACGGCACGACTAGGAGTCGCGATGGCGAAGAAGAAGTCCTCGAACCGGTCAGGCTCCCGCCGGCCCGCCACGGCCGAGCCAGCCCGGCCGCGGCTGTCCCGGGCCCAGCAGCTGGCCGAGCGGGAGGCCGCGGTAGCGGCCCAGAACCGCAGGCGCCGGGCTCTGGGGATCGGCGCCGGTCTGCTGCTGCTGGCTCTGGTGGCCACGATCGCCGGGTACGGCTGGTGGCGCAGCAACCGCGCCATCCCGAGCGCCGTGCCGTCCGCGGCCGGCACAGCCTCATCGGCCGCGGCGGGGTCCGCGAGCCCGGGCAGCACTCAGCCGGCAGTCGGCTTTGCCCCGGTCACCATCCAGCCGGGCCAGGGGGTCCGGATCGGCTCGGCCGAGGCCCCCAACGTGGTCGCGGTCTACCTCGACTTCCACTGCGGGCACTGCCAGACCTTCGAGTCGGCGTACGGTCCGACCCTGAACCAGCTGACCGACAGCGGCCGGGTGGCCGTCGAGTACTGGCCGCTCGGCTTCCTCTCGGCGGGGAGCAAGTCAGCGTCCAACGCCTTCGCCTGCGCCGCCGAGCGCGACCCCGGCTTCGGTCGCGAGCTGCACGACGCCGTGTTCCGAAACCAGCAGGCAAAGTGGTCCGACGAGCAGCTGCTGGGGCTGTCCCGGCAGCTGCGCCCGACCCTGCCCGAGGGGTACGAGGCCTGCGTCACGGACAAGCCGCACCTGGCCTGGGTGGACGGGATCTTCAAGGCTGTCACGAACGGTGGTCCGGTCACCGAGGGGACCCCGACGGTCACCGTGAACGGTCAGCCCTTTGACCTCACCACCGGCACCCCGACTGCACTGGTGGAGCGGCTGGTATGACCGGTCTGCTGCCGCTGGTGATCCCGAGCCCTTCCGAAAGCGTCTGGTACCTCGGGCCGGTCCCGGTCCGGGCGTACGCGCTGGCGATCCTGAGCGGGATCATTATCGGCTGGTGGCTCACCGCCCGGCGCTGGAAGGCGCTGGGGGGAGACGGGGAGGTCCTGGAGGGGATCTTGATGTGGGCGGTGCTGCTCGGGATCCTGGGCGCCCGCGCGTACCACGTGGTCACCGACTCCCACCTCTACTTCGGCCAGGACGCGCCCTGGCCCTGGTACCACATCTTCTACGTCTGGCAGGGCGGCCTGGGGATCTGGGGCGCGGTCGCGGTTGGCGCAGCCGCAGCCTGGTGGCGGTCTCGCAAGGCCGGGGTCTCGTTCGCTGCCGTCGCCGACTGCATCGCGCCGGGCCTGCTGCTGGCGCAGGGCGTCGGACGGCTCGGCAACTGGTTCAACCAGGAGCTGTACGGGCGCCCGACCGAGCTGCCCTGGGCGCTGGCCATCGACCCCTGGCACCGGATTCCCGGCTACGAGCAGTACGCCACCTACCACCCAACCTTCCTGTACGAGCTGCTGTGGACCTTCCTGGTCGCCGGCGCCCTGCTGCTCCTCGAGCGGCGGTTCGCGCTCGGACGGGGAAAGCTGTTTGCGCTGTACATCGTCGGCTACACCCTGGGGCGCTTCTTCATCGAGGCACTACGGATCGACACCGTCACCCAGATCGGCGGCTTCCGGCTCAACAACTACACCTCGGCGGTCGTCTTCGTCGCCGGGCTGCTGCTCTTCGTCTGGCTGCTGCGCCACCGTCCGGGTCCGAACCCGAGGCTCACCCCGGAGCCCGCCGGCCCAGAGGCGGGTGAGGCTGACAGCGAGGAGCCGTCGGCCGCACAGCCCTCCGACAGCCCCCCGACGACTAACCCAGGGGCTCGCGGAGCCGAGCGCGGGACCGGCACCCGCTGACCCGGTCAGGCCGCGCAGGAGCACTAGCCCGGACTCGGTTCGGCGCAGCGGCGCTGGATGGCGGCGATCATGTCGCGGCGGATCAGGCCGCTGCCGCCTCGGATCAGCAGCCAGTAGAGCCGGAAGAGCCGGTGCGCCCGCGCGTCGGTGGGGCGGCAGCAGGTCCAGGTCTCGACCAGGGTCCGTCCCTCGCCGAGGTCGTGCAGCCGCCACTCCATCCCGTACGCCAGCCAGCCGGGCTCTGAGAAGTCCCGGACCTGGTCCAGTGAGCGGACCGGGATCGAGCGGGGTACCGGCGACCAGGGCTGCCCGACCATAGCGACCAGCACCCGCCACGGTGGTTCCGCCACCAGAGTCGCGCCGGCATGCTTGACGAACACCTGCAGGATTGGCGCCGGGCTGGTCCCGGCCAGCCCGCGCAGCCAGGTCAGGGCCTGGCCGATCCGCAGGTCGGTCCAGCGCAGTCCCTGCAGGGCGTCCCACACCGCGGCCGGTCCGGCCGCCACGATCCCGCTGTGGTGCTCAGCGAAGGGCGCCCCGCAGAGAACCTCCGCCAGCCGGGAGCCAGTTTTTGAAATCATAGCCAAAAACTAGCAGGCTCCGGTCGGCGTACGCCCAAGGGCACCCGCTCAGGGGGACCCCCACGTGGGCCCCGAAGGGTCTGGGAGCCGGAGCCGGGGTCAGATCCGACCGGCGGCCGATGTGCCGCTGGGCTACGTGCAGCAGGCTGAGAGCATGATGACGACGATGATCTCCGGGGTCCTGCTGACGGTGGCTGTGGTGATAATCGTGGCCTGCGCTGTGGTGGGCCTGGTGAGCGAGCGGGCCTGACCGACGACGGTTCGGCTTCTGCCTCGACGCGGCACGGAGGAGCCGGCGCGGAGCTGGTATCGCGCTGCTTGAAGCAGCGGTCGCAAAGCAGCGGCAAGACGAAGCAGACCGCGCCTGTCACAGCCCAAAAGGTCACGCGGCCCGTCGAGCTCTGGGACCCGGTGCCAACCACCACCTTCAGCACCAAGACCAGTACCAGGGCCAGTCGTGGCTCTCAGCGGTGAGACGCTGCCCAAAGCCCGCCACGATGCACCGGGCCCCGATCTAGGGGGACGCGCCGGTGCCCTTGTCAAGGGCCGATCAGAGCTGGGCCCAGGACCGCTCGCAAGGTCTGGAGCGGCTCGCGGAGCCGGTCGGGGCTGTGGCTGCCCAGGCCCAGCACGATCCCGGCCTGGCAGCCGGGGCTGGCCACCGACCAGTACGAGCGCAGCCCCTCCACGCCGAGGCCCGCCGCCCGGGCTCGCTGCACCACGCGGTCCTCATCGGTTCCGGGCCGCAGGGGCAGCACCGCGTGCAGGCCTCCGGTCGGGCGGTCGTCTCCGAAGACCTCCCGGAAGACGGCCCGGCGCTGCCTCTCCAGGCGGCGGGCCCGGGTGGCGTGCCGACGCAGCCCGTCGCCCTGGATGAACCGGGTCATCGCGTCCTGCACGATCCCCGACACCGGAACGCAGCGCTGCGCGACCTCGTCCACCATCCCCGGCGGCACCACCACCCAGCCCAGGCCCAGTGCCGGGGTGAGGGTGGCAGAGAAGGACCCCAGCAGCGCCACCGGGCCGTCGCTGCGGGCGGCGAGAAGCGGCGAGGGGGCCTCGTGGAGGTCGGCGCTGAAGTCGTCCTCGATCAGCAAGGTGGTGGTCCCGGCCGCCTGCAGCAGGGCGTGGCGGCGGACCGCAGGCATCCGGCCACCACCAGGGAACTGGTGGTTGGGGGTGACCAGCGCCGCCCGCACCGGACCGAGCGCCTCCGGCCGGACTCCCTCGGCGTCCATGGCCAGCGGCACCGCACGCCACCCCAGCAGCCGGGGAACCGAGCGCAGCGAGGGGTAGCCGGGCTCCTCAACCCCGATCTCGCCCGGCTCCGGCAGGGCGGACAGCACGAGCCTCAGCCCGTCCCGCGCGCCGGCTGTGACCAGGATCCGGTCGGCGTCGATGGCCAGCCGCCGGGTCCGGCGGACGTGCTCGGCCAGCAGGCAGCGCAGCTCCTCCGAGCCTTCCGGCGGGTGGGGGCGGGGGTTCGCGGCGGCCGCCCGCCAGGCCGCCCGCCACAGCGCCGAGGTGACCAGCGACGGGTCCAGGGCCCCGGGGCGCAGCGCTGTCGGCGCCGGGGTGGCCACGGGGGGCCGGGGAGCGGGCTCCGCTCGTACCGCTGGGCGGGGCAGGACCGGGTCGACCCTGGTCCCACCCGGGGTGGTGACCAGGTACCCCTCTCCGGTCAGCTGCTCATAGGCGGTCACGACGCTGCCCCGGGAGACCCCCAGCTCGGTCGCGAGCTGGCGGGTGGCGGGCAGCCGGTCACCTGGCTGCAGGACTCCGGTGGTGATCCGGAGGTGGATGTCAGCGGCGATCCGCTGCGGCAGCGTACGGCCGGCAGCTGCGGCTCCGACCGGGGGCACAGCGCTGGTCGATGACATGAGAGCCCACCTTGTGGTCCAAGAGAATCGGTCACGTGTGGACTAAAGGCTAGACCACGACAGTCGCCAGGATCGTCTGCATGAGTGAGCACAGCACTGAAGCCGAGACCTCGTCGACCAGCCCCTCGAAGGCCGCCTGGGCCCAGCAGCTGGCCGGTGGCGTGATCATGGACGTCGTCACCCCGGAGCAGGCCGTGACCGCCGAGCAGGCCGGGGCCGTCGCCGTGATGGCGCTGGAGCGGGTACCAGCCGACATCCGGGCCCAGGGCGGTGTCGCCCGGATGTCCGACCCGGACCTGATCAGCGCGATCATCGACGCGGTCTCGATCCCAGTGATGGCCAAGGCCCGGATCGGGCACTTCGTCGAGGCCCAGGTGCTGCAGCAGCTCGGGATCGACTGCATCGACGAGTCCGAGGTCCTCTCCCCGGCCGACTACGACCACCACATCAACAAGGAGCCCTTCACGGTGCCCTTCGTCTGCGGCGCCACCAACCTGGGTGAGGCCCTGCGCCGGATCGCCGAGGGCGCGGCCATGATCCGCTCCAAGGGCGAGGCCGGCACCGGCGACGTGTCCGAGGCCACCCGCCACATCCGCGCCATCCGGGCCGAGATCGCCCGCCTGAGCAGCCTGCCCGGCGACGAGCTGTACGTGGCGGCCAAGCAGCTGCAGGCTCCGTACCCGCTGGTGGCCGAGGTGGCTCGGCTCGGCCGGCTCCCGGTCGCCCTGTTCGTCGCTGGGGGAGTGGCCACTCCAGCCGACGCCGCGATGATGATGCAGCTGGGTGCCGACGGGGTCTTCGTCGGCTCAGGGATCTTCAAGTCCGCAGACCCGGCGGCTCGGGCAGCCGCCATCGTCCGGGCCACCGCCAGCTACCACGACCCCGCCGTGGTGGCCGAGGTCTCCCGGGGCCTGGGCGAGGCGATGGTCGGGATCAACGTGGCCGACCTGCCGGCACCGCACCGGCTCGCCGAGCGCGGCTGGTGACCTGACCGGGCAGCCGCCGGACCCTGACGGGCCGGCTCCGACACGCCCACCCCAGGGGCGAGGCGAGAGGCCTGGCTCGCGGAGCCAGCCGGGCGGGCGACCCGGCCGTCCGGGGCTGGCCGGCTTCGTCGCTGGGCGGGGCTAAGGTGCTCTTCTGAGGCCCGGAGCCCGGCCCGGCCGCTGCCTTTCCCCGAGCCTTGCTGCAGCCGCCGCCCGGGTCGATGTCGAGGAGGGATTGAGTACCTGTGAGCTCGTCGTTCGTCCACCTGCACGTGCACACCGAGTACTCGATGCTCGACGGGGCAGCGAAGAACGGCCTGCTCCTGGCCGAGGCGGACCGGCAGGGGATGCCGGCGATCGCGATGACCGACCACGGCAACATGTTCGGCGCGTACGAGTTCTTCCAGACCGCCAAGAAGCACCCGGTGAAGCCGATCATCGGGATCGAGGCCTACCTGGCGCCGAGCAGCCGCCACTCCCGGGTCCAGGAGTTCTGGGCGACCGGCAAGCGCGACGCTGACGACCCCGATGTCGAGGGAGGCAAGGACGTCGGCGGTGGCGGCCGCTACACCCACATGACGATGATCGCCCGCAACGCCACCGGGCTGCACAACCTCTTCCGGCTGTCGACGCTGGCCAGCTACGAGGGGTACTACATGAAGCCCCGGATGGACCGGGAGCTGATCGCCCAGCACGCCGACGGGATCATCGCCACTACCGGCTGCCCTGGCGGGGAGGTCCAGACCCGGCTCCGGCTCGGGCAGTACGACGAGGCCCTGGCCGCCGCGGCCGCCTTCCGCGACATCTTCGGCAAGGACAGCTTCTACGTCGAGCTGATGGACCACGGGCTCGACATCGAGCGCAGTGTCCGGGCCGACCTGCTCAAGATCGCCAAGACGCTGGGGCTGCCGCTGCTGGCCTCCAACGACTCCCACTACGTCACCGCTGACCAGGCCGACGCCCACGACGCGCTGCTGTGCATCGGGGTCGGCCGGGTCAAGGACGACCCGTCGCGGTTCCGGTTCCGCGGCGAGGGGTACTACGTCCGCAGCGCTGAGGAGATGCGGCACCTCTTTCGGGACCTGCCCGAGGCCTGCGACAACACCTTGCTGGTGGCCGAGCAGGTGGAGTCGTACGAGGAGGTCTTCAGCCACGTCGACCGGATGCCGCAGTTCGACGTGCCACCGGGGGAGACCCAGGAGTCCTGGCTGCGCAAGGAGCTCGCCCGCGGTGTCCAGCTGCGGTACGGGGACAACCCGCCCGCCGAGGTCACCGAGCGGATCGAGACCGAGCTCAAGGTCATCGAGCCGATGGGCTTCGCCTCGTACTTCCTGATCGTCTCCGACATCTGCCGCTACGCCCGGGAGAACGGGATCCCGGTCGGGCCGGGCCGAGGCTCAGCCACCGGCTCGATGGTCGCCTTCCTGACCCGGATCACCGAGCTCGACCCCCTCGAGCACGGTCTGATCTTCGAGCGCTTCCTCAACCCGGAGCGGATCAACCCGCCCGACGTCGACCTCGACTTCGACGACCGCCAGCGCGACCGGATGGTGCGCTACGTCTCCGAGAAGTACGGCGAGGAGTACACCGCCCAGGTCAACACCTTCTCCACTATCAAGGCGAAGGCGGCGGTCAAGGACGCCAGCCGGATCCTGGGCTACCCGTTCGCGATGGGGGAGCGGATCGTCAAGGCGATGCCGGCCGACGTGATGGGCAAGGGCGTGCCGCTGTCGCAGCTGCACAACAAGGAGCACCCCCGCTACCACGAGGGCAGCGAGATCCGCCAGCTGTACGCCGAGGACCCCGACGTCCAGAAGATCATCGACACCGGGCTCGGGATCGAGGGCCTGATCCGGGGCACCGGCGTCCACGCCGCCGCGGTGATCCTCTCCTCGGCCCCGTTGATGGACCTGATCCCGCTCCACATGCGCAACGACGGGGTGAAGATCACCGGCTTCTCGTACCCGCAGTGCGAGGAGATGGGCCTGATGAAGATGGACATGCTGGGGCTGCGCAACCTCGGCATCATCGACCACGCGCTGCAGGTGATCCGGGCCAACCGGGGTATCGAGATCGACACCCACGACCTGCCCCTCGACGACGAGGCCACCTACCAGCTGCTGGCGTCGGGCTACACGCTGGGCGTGTTCCAGCTCGACGGTGGCCCGATGCGCTCGCTGCTGCGGCTGATGGCGCCGACTCGGTTCGAGGACATCGCCGCTGTGCTGGCGCTGTACCGGCCCGGGCCGATGGCCGCGAACGCGCACACCAACTACGCCGAGCGCAAGAACGGCCGCCAGCCGATCACCCCGATCCACCCCGAGCTGGAGGAGGCGCTGGAGCCGATCCTGGGCCCCACCTACCACCTGCTGGTGTACCAGGAGCAGATCATGGCGATCGCCCGGCAGCTGGCCGGGTACACCCTCGGCGGCGCCGACCTGCTGCGCCGGGCGATGGGCAAGAAGAAGGCCGAGATCCTGGAGAAGGAGTTCGCCAGCTTCCGGGCCGGGATGCGCTCCAACGGCTTCTCCGACCAGGCGATCCAGGCGCTGTGGGACGTCATGCTGCCGTTCTCCGGGTACGCCTTCAACAAGTCCCACACCGCCGGGTACGGGCTGGTGAGCTACTGGACCGCGTACCTCAAGGCCAACTACCCGGCCGAGTACATGGCGGCGCTGCTGCAGTCGGTGGCCGACGACAAGGACAAGTCCGCGGTCTACCTGGCCGAGTGCCGCCGGATGGGGATCAAGGTCCTGCCGCCCGACGTCAACGAGTCAGAGTCGATGTTCACCACCGTCGGCGACGACATCCGCTTCGGGCTGGCCGCGGTCCGCAACGTCGGGACCGCAGTGGTGGAGAAGCTGGTCGCCGAGCGTGCCGAGGAGGGACCGGCCTCGACCTTCTACGAGTTCCTTGACCACGCCCCGCTGGAGGTCTGCAACAAGAGACTGATCGAGTCGCTGATCAAGGCCGGGGCCTTCGACTCGATGGGGCACCCGCGGCGGGCTCTGATGGAGGTCTTCGAGTCGGCCATCGACAACGTGACCGACCTCAAGCGCAACCAGGCCTTCGGGCAGGACGACCTGTTCGGTGCCGGCTTCGGCGAGGAGCCGCAGGAGCTGTCAGGCACCGTGCCGGACCTGCCGGACTGGGACAAGCGGACCAAGCTGGCCTTCGAGCGGGAGATGCTCGGCCTGTACGTGTCGGACCACCCGCTGAACGGGATCGACCACATCATCGCCGACCTGCGCGACCTGTCGATCTCGCAGCTGCTGCTGGAGCCGCGGGAGCAGGTCGTCACGATCGCCGGGATGATCACCTCGGTGGTCCGCAAGCAGAACCGCAACGGCGAGCTCTGGGCGATCGTGACCGTCGAGGACCTGGACGCCTCGATCGATGTCCTGCTGTTCCCCAAGACCTACAGCCAGGTCGCGATGTCGCTGGCCACCGACACGGTGGTCACCGTCACCGGCCGGGTCCGGCCGAAGGAGGACGGGGTCGAGATCACCGGCCAGTCGGTGACCGTGGTGAACACCACCGCGGCCTCCAACCTGCCGCCGCTGGTGATCGCGGTCCAGGCGAACCGGGTCACCCCAGCCCTGGTCGAGAACCTGGTCGAGGTCTTCGCCGCCCACCCCGGCCAGCAGGAGGTACGGCTGCGGACACTGTCGAGCCAGCCCAAGACCTGGCGGCTGCCGACGGTGCGGGTCGGGATGTCGGGAGCGCTGATGGCGGACCTGAAGGCCCTGCTGGGTCCCAGCTGTGTCGCCTGAGCGCCGCTAGGGTGTGGGCCAGGAGGTGGCATGTCGACCGAGGACCAGCCTGAGCCCAGTCCGCAGGCACTGCGGCAGACCCTGGCCTGGGTACTGGCCTTCCTGACCTTGTGCCTGCTGGTCGGGGTGATAGCCGGCATCGTCTGGTGGCGGGTTGTCGAGCTGCCCACGTACACCGTGGGGGACAGTTTCACCGCGGTCACCACGGAGCGGGGCCTGACCGAGGTCTTCGCCACCGACGCCTGGTTCTCAGGGATCGGGCTGGTCACCGGGACCGGGCTCGGAGTCCTGGCCTGGCGCTGGTTCGGCACTCTCGGCCCGGTGGTGAACCTGATCGCGGTCCTGGGCTGCCTGGTCAGCGCCCTGGTCTGCTGGGGCACCGGCGCCACTCTCGGCCCGGGTGACTTCAACGCCCGTCTCGCCAGCGCCCAGCCCGGCGACGTGATTCCGATCCAGTTCGAGCTGCACACCTGGGTCTGCGTGCTGGTCTGGGTCTTCGCCTCGGTCAGCCCGATCCTGGTCCGGGTCTCGGTCGGGCCCGACCCTGAGGAGCAGCCGGAGCCGCCCAGGCCGACGACCCAGGTGCCCGAGGCCTCCCTCACGTCGGGAGAGGTGGTCGGCCATGACATCGCGCCGATCCCGCTCGAGCCTGAGCCCAGGCCCCGCCGGCTGCTCGGGCTCCGGCTGCCCACCCGGCGCGGCTGAGGATCAGCCCACCAGCAGCGAGATCAGGATCGCCACCAGCACCGTGTTGAAGAAGAAGGCCAGCAGGGCGTGGCGGGTGAGCGTACGTCGCATCGCCGGGTGCGTGACCGTGACATCGGTGGTGCCGAAGGTGGCCTGGGTGGCGACCGCGAGGTACAGGTAGTCACTGAAGACCCGTGGGTGGTCGCCGGGGAAGTCGAGCATCTGGCCGTTCCGGTCGACCAGGGCGTAGTGCACGGCGTAGCAGACCACGACATCGACCCAGGAACCGATCACCACCAGGGCCGCCATCGTGACCAGGGGGCCGGACCGGCGCAGGTCGGGCACCAGCAGCAGCGGGGTGACCCCGACCAGGGAGAAGAAGCCGAGCATGATGGCCCAGGTCGGCCCGTCGGTGGCGGCCAGGACCCGGACCAGCCGGCGCCGGGGGAAGGCTCGGCTCGTCGCCTGCCGCAGGATCTCCCCGCTCAGCCGCCGGAAGACTCCGTACGTGAGCAGGGCGTGGGTCAGCGAGAAGGTAGCCCAGCTCAGCAGGGCCGTGCAGATGTCGACCACCAGGCGCGGCCCCTCGAACAGACGCTGTCCGGCTGCCGCGGCCAGGCTGGTGGCCATGCTCGCCAGCAGTCCTCGGCTGATCTCGGGTACCAGCCACCTGTAAGGCAGTGACCAGCGGCTCACCGGCGGTCACCTCCGACGTGACGGACGACCGGCTGCCCACCGGCTCCTGCAGCCAGGTGCTCGGCCCGGCCGTGACCGGCCGCGGAGCATGCCGGCTGGACGGTCGGACGACGAGGAACGACTGGCTGCACTGCGATCTCTTCAGCCTCCTCGGCGGGAGGTGAAAGCCCGCGTGACAAGCGGAGCGGACGAGCCGCGGCGGTCAAGCACGGCCAGCTCAGGGCGCGCACAGGGATCACTCTCCTCTTGCTGGGTACCGGGGGCTGCTGATCGGGGCCGCCTGGGCTGAGGTCAGCCGGACCAGGTCGGTGGGGGCCAGCTCGACCTGGTGGCCGCGGCGACCCGCAGACACGTAGATCGTGGCGTGCTGCAGGGCCGAGGAGTCGAGCACGGTCCGCAGCCGGTGCCGCTGGGCCAGCGGCGAGATCCCGCCCACCAGGTACCCCGTGGAGCGCTCGGCTGCCTGCGGATCGGCCAGCTCGGCCTTCTTGGCTCCTAGGGCGGTGGCCAGGGCCTTGAGACTCAGTCGGCCACTGACCGGCACGATGCCGACCACCAGCTCCGGGCGCCGGGGTCCGGGAACCTCGGCCACCAGGGTCTTGAAGACCCGGGCCGCCTCGAGGCCGAGCCGCTCGACGGCCTCCTCGCCACAGCTGGCTGCCGCCGGGTCGTGGCGGTACTCGTGCACCCGAAACTCGACCCCCGCGCTGGTCAGCAGCGTGAGGGCGGCGGTGCGGCGGGGCACCGGTCAGCGCTCCTGGAACCGAGGCATGGCGGCAGAGTACGGCTCAGGTCAGGCTGATGACCAGCTGCAGCAGCAGCGGTGCGACCAGCAGCGCCGGGAGCAGCTCGGCAACCCGGATCCTCACCAGGTCCACCAGGCCCAGCGCCAGCCCCAGCAGGATCACGCCGCCGGTGGCGGTGATGATGTCGACGTGGGCCCGGGGCAGGACGTCGCCGGCCAGGTAGCCGATCAGGGTCATCCCGCCCTGGAGCAGCCCCAGCACCAGCGCCGAGGCGAGCACCCCGAGGCCCAGCGCGGAGGCGAAGGCGACCGCGGCGAAGCCGTCCAGGACGGCCTTGACGATCAGCTGGTCAGCACCTCGGCCCAGGCCGTCTGACAGGGAGCCGACGATCGTCAGCGGGCCGATGCAGAACAGCAGCGAGGGCGTCACCACCGCGGTGATGAAGCGCTCCCGGGCACCGCCGCCACCCTGGCCGAGCCGGTCGGTGAGCCAGCCGGCAGCCCCCTCCACCCGGTCCTCCAGGCGCAGCGCCGAGCCCAGCACCGCGCCGATCAGCAGCGCGCCGACGAGGACGATCATTGCCACAGCGCCGCCGACAGCGTCGGCCAGGGCAGGCGATGACACAAGCCAGGCGTTCTGCAGGGCCAGCACCGTGGTCACCAGCCCGAGGACCTGGGTGACCAGCACCCGGGTCCGCTCCGGCAACCGGTTGCCCAGCAGCAGGCCCAGCGTGGCGCCGACCAGGACCGTGGCCACGTTCACCACGGTTCCGACACCGACGAACAGGGGTACCAGCACCCGCCCATCCAAGCAGCCCTGCTCCTGAGGCTGGCCGCAGGGACAGCCAGCGAGCAGGCCCCGGCAGCGGGCGCCAGCGCTGCCCGTACCTTGGCTGCCACCCAGGTGCCGACGACCGGCGGCGATAGGCTGCGCGGGTGCTGAACCGCCTGGACCTGCGCCCACGGGCCACCGAACCGATCGACTACCGCAGCGTCGTCCCCCGGGCAGCGTTCGACGTGGAGCAGGCGGTGGCTGTGGTGGCCCCGATCTGCCAGGCCGTCGCCGAGGAGGGCGAGGCGGCGCTGCTGCGGCTCAGCGAGCAGCTCGACCACGTGGTCCCGCCGAGTCTGCGGGTGCCGGCCGAGGTGCTGCAGCGCTGCGCCGACGAGCTCGACCCGCAGCTGCGGGCCTCGTTCGAGGAGTCGATCCGGCGCCGGAGGCTGGTCTGCCAGGCGGAGGCGGCGGTGCCCGAGCCGACGGTGGCCCTGGCGCCGGGGGCGACAGTCACGACCCGGCTGGTGCCGGTCGACCGGGTCGGGCTGTACGTGCCGGGCGGGCTGGCCCCGCTGGCCTCCAGCGTGGTCATGAACGTGGTCCCGGCCCAGACCGCCCAGGTGGGCTCGATCGTGGTGGCCAGCCCACCACAGCCCGACTTCGGCGGTTACCCGCACCCGAGCATCCTGGCGCTGTGCCACCTGCTCGGGGTCGACGAGGTGTACGCGGTCGGCGGCGCCCAGGCGGTGGCGATGCTCGGGTACGGAGTGCCGGGGCTGTGCGCCCCGGTCGACCTGGTCACCGGGCCGGGCAACATCTACGTGGTGGCGGCGAAGCGGCTGCTGCGGGGCCGGGTCGGGACTGACACCGAGGCCGGCCCGACCGAGATCCTGATCCTCGCCGACCAGACCGCGCACCCGCGCTACCTGGCGGCCGACCTGCTCAGCCAGGCCGAGCACGACCCGATGGCCGGGGCCGTCCTGGTCACCACCTGCCCGGAGCTGGCCGACGCGGTCGAGGCCGAGCTGGAGACGATGGTGGCCGGGACCCGGCACGCCGAGCGGGTCCGGACCGCGCTGTCGGGGCCGCAGTCCGGGGTGGTGCTGGTGGCCGACCTGGAGCAGGGGCTGCAGGTGGTTGATGCGTACGCCGCCGAGCACCTCGAGATCCACACCGCCGACGCGGCCCAGGTCGCGGCCCGGGTCCGCAGTGCCGGGGCGGTCTTCGTCGGCCCGTACGCCCCGGTCTCGCTGGGTGACTACTCGGCCGGCTCCACCCACGTCCTGCCGACCGCCGGTGCTGCCCGGCACTCCTCGGGCCTGACGGTGGCCAGTTTCCGGCGGGTGGTGCACGTCATCGACTACTCCCGGGAGGCGCTGCTGGAGCTCGCCGACAGCGTGGAGCGGTTCGCGCTGGCCGAGAACCTGCCCGGGCACGCGAGCGCGATCACCGTCAGGCGCGAGCAGTGAGGCCCGACGTCACCCTGGCTGAGCTGCCGCTGCGCCCAGAGCTCGTGGGCGAGGAGCCGTACGGGGCACCGCAGCTGGACGTGCCGGTCTGCCTCAACGTCAACGAGAACCCGTACCCGCCCTCGCCCCGAGTGCGGCAGGCGATGGCCGAGGCCGTGGCCGAGGCGACCGGCCGGGTGAACCGCTACCCGGACCGGGAGGCCTGGCGGCTGAGGGAGCTGCTGGCCGGCTACCTGGGCCACGGTGTACGGCCCGAGATGGTGTGGGCGGCGAACGGCTCCAACGAGGTGATGACCCAGGTCCTGGGGGCCTTCGGCGGGCCCGGGCGGGCGGTCCTCGGGTTCACCCCGGCGTACTCGATGTACCCCGAGTACGCCCGCAGCACCCACACCCGCTACCTGACCGTGCCGCGGCGCCCGGACTACGGCCTGGACCCGGAGCTGGTGCTGGACGCAATCCGCCGCGAGCGCCCGGACGTGGTCATCATCACCACCCCGAACAACCCGACCGGCACCCTGACCAGTCTCGACACCCTGGCTGAGGTGCTGGCGGGGACCGAGGCGGTCGTGGTGGTCGACGAGGCCTACCAGGAGTTCGCCCCGGACCCGGACCAGACCGCGCTGCGGCTGCTGGCGAGCTTCGGAAACCTGGTCGTGAGCCGGACCATGAGCAAGGCCTTCGCCTTCGCCGGCGGTCGGCTGGGCTACCTGGCGGCGGCCCCGGCAGTGGTCGACGCGCTGCGGGTCGTCCGGCTGCCGTACCACCTCTCGACCCAGACCCAGGCCCTGGCCGAGGTGGCGCTGCGCAGCGCCGACGAGATGCTGGGCCAGGTCGCCCAGCTGCGCCAGGTCCGTGACCAGATGCTGCTCCGACTGCCCAAGATGGGCCTGGAGGTGGTGCCGTCGGCGGCGAACTTCGTGCTGACCGGGCGGTTCGCCGACCGGCACGATGTCTGGCAGCGGCTCCTGGACCGGGGAGTGCTGGTGCGCGAGACCGGGCCGGACGGCTACCTGCGCGTCAGTGCCGGGACTGAGCCGGAGATGGAGCGGTTCTACACCGCGCTGGCGCAGGTGCTCGACGAGGGGGCACCGCGGATGGGAGAGCAGTGATGGCACGCACAGCGACCGTGGAGCGGGTGACCAGCGAGTCGCAGGTCCGGGTGAGCCTCAACCTGGACGGCAGCGGCGAGTCCCAGATCTCGACCGGTGTCGGCTTCTACGACCACATGCTGACCGCGCTGGCGCGGCACTCGCTGATCGACATCGAGGTGGCCACCACCGGGGACCTTCACGTCGACGCCCACCACAGTGTCGAGGACACGGCGATCACGCTGGGCCAGGCGCTGCGGGAGGCGCTGGGCGACAAGCGGGGGATCCGGCGCTTCGGTGACGCGGTGGTGCCGCTCGACGAGGCGCTGGCCTCCTGCGTGGTGGATGTCGCGGGCCGGCCGTACGTGGTCTGCTCCGGCGAGCCGGAGGGCTACCCGTACGTGCTGATCGGCGGCTCCGGGGTGCCGTACACCGGGGCCATGACCCGCCACGTGGTGGAGTCGCTGGCCAGCAGCGCCGGGCTCTGTGTCCACCTGCGGCTGCTCGCCGGGCGGGACCCGCACCACATCGCCGAGGCCCAGTACAAGGCGCTGGCCCGGGCGCTGCGGGCCGCGGTCGAGCTGGACCCGCGGGTGGCGGGGGTGCCCAGCACCAAGGGTGCCCTGTGAGCGCAGCCCGGGTGGTGGTGCTCGACTACGGCTCGGGCAACCTGCACTCGGCCAGCCGGGCCCTGGCTGAGGCCGGGGCCGAGGTGGAGCTGACCGCCGACCCGGCCCGCGCCCTGGCGGCCGACGGGCTGGTGGTGCCCGGGGTCGGCGCCTTCGCGGCCTGCATGGCCCAGCTGCGCCAGGTCGGCGGGGACCAGGTGGTGGCCGAGCGGGTAGCCGCGGGCCGCCCGGTGCTGGGGATCTGCGTCGGCCACCAGGTCCTCTTCGCCAGCGGTGACGAGCACGGCGTGGTGACGCCGGGGCTGGGCGTCTACCCCGGCCAGGTGACCCGGGTGCCGACCACCCGGGTGCCGCACATGGGCTGGAACACGGTCGAGGTCCCGCCCGGCTCGTGGCTGTTCGCCGGGACCGAGCAGGAGCGGTTCTACTTCGTGCACTCGTACGCGGCGCTGCGTGGCGAGGACCTCCCGCCCCAGGCCCTGGTGACCTGGACGGTCCATGAGCAGGTCCGGGTGGTGGCGGCCGTCGAGCAGGACGGGGTCTGCTCGACCCAGTTCCACCCGGAGAAGTCCGGGGCGGCCGGGGCCAGGCTGCTGCGGACCTGGGTAGACCGGCTCTGACCGGGCTGAGACCCCCTCGCTGAGCGCTGACCAGTCTCCCGGGGAGCACGGCTCCGCTCAGCTTCTGGCTGGCCGTCTCCCCCGGGGGAGCACGCGTCCTCCGGGAGCCGGGTGCGACGGGACGCAGCGCTGCCAGCGCGACCGGCGGGCTCGGGGTGGGGATGGTGGCCACGTCTGCGACCGCCACCTGGCCGGCGGTGAGGCGGCCTGACTCATCGTGGCCTGGGCTGCTTGGTTCCGGCTGGCGTCGCTGGGTGCTTTCTGGTGTCGTACCGGGCTGGTGGCCCGGCGGCTCCTCCTGCCGTGAGGCCGAAGTCCCGTACCCGTCCTGCCGGGCAGCTCGACACTCTGGTATAACTATTCTTACTAGTGCTACTTCAGCACCATAGGGCTACAGAGAGGGAATGCTGTGACCACCGCTGCGCTCCGACCCAGCCACCGCCTCCACGGGCTCGACGCTCTGCGCGCCGGGGCCCTGCTGCTCGGAATCCTCTTCCACGGCCTGCTTCCGTACGTTCCCGGCTTCCCCTGGATGATCCAGGACCGCTCCACCTCGCCGGTCGCCGCCGTGGTGTCCGCCTGGGCCCACCTCTTCCGGATGCCCCTGTTCATGCTGCTGGCCGGCTTCTTCGCCCGGATGTCGCTGAGCCGGCGCGGGGTCCGTGGCTTCGCCAAGGACCGGCTCACGCGGATCGGCCTGCCGCTGGTGGCGTTCTGGCCGGTGGCCGTAGTCCCGATCGCGGGGGTGGCGACGGCGTACGCGACCAGCCACCCCAGCCCGACTCCACCCGAGGCGCCCACCGACCCGCTGATGGCCTTCACGCCGGGGCACCTGTGGTTCCTGTGGCAGCTCCTCGGGCTGTACGCGCTGCTGCTGGCGGCCCAGGCCGTCGCGGTCCGGGTCGACCGCTCCCGGCGGCGGGACCGGGTCCTGACCGCCCTGGGAGACCTGCTGTCCACCCCGGCCGGGGTTGTGGTGGCGGCGCTGCCGCACCTGGGCGCGATCGGCCTGCAGGGCTGGCGGACCTTCGCAGTTGAGGGGTCGACGACCATCCGGCCGGAGCTTCCCCAGTACCTGGCCTTCGGCGGCGCCTTCCTGGCTGGCTGGCTGCTGTACGGGCGCCCGGAGCGGCTGCAGCGGATCTCGCGGGGCTGGGCCGGCTACACCGCTGCGGCGCTGGCCTGGACTGTGGCCTGGTTCGCGATGATCGGAACCGGCTTCTCTGAGCGCCGGATCCCGATGCCTGACGTGCTCACCGGGGTCTTCGGGGCCCTCGGGGTCTACCTGTGGGTGTACGCCTCGCTGGCGCTGGCAGTCCGCTTCCTCAGCGGCGAGAGCCGCACCACCCGCTACCTGGCCGACTCCTCGTACTGGCTGTACCTGATGCACCTGGTCGTGATCACAGGCATCGGTCTGCTGCTGGTAGACCTGCCCTGGCCGTGGTGGGTCAAGATCAGCCTCAGCTGCGGAGGCACTGTCGCGCTGCTGCTGGGAACCTACGAGCTCTGGGTGCGGCACACCTGGCTCGGGCGCTGGCTCAACGGCCGGTCATACCCACGCCGCCGCCATGGGGTCGAGGTGGGCTGACTCCGGTAGGGTGCCAGCCGTGGAACCACTCGTGCTGCTGCCCGCCGTCGATGTTCAAGGTGGCCAGGCTGTCCAGCTGGTCCAAGGAGTCGCCGGCAGCGAGAAGGTCTTCGGCGACCCCCGCCTGGCCGCCCAGCGCTGGCAGGACGAGGGCGCCGAGTGGATTCACCTGGTGGACCTCGACGCTGCCTTCCGGCGCGGCTCGAACGCCGAGGTGATTGCTGAGACGGTGGCCAGGCTGGACGTCAACGTCGAGCTCTCCGGCGGGATCGGCGACGACGAGTCGCTGGAGCGGGCCCTGGCCACCGGCTGCCGCCGGGTCAACGTCGGCACCGCGGCCCTGGAGAACCCGGACTGGTGCGAGAAGGTGATCGCCCAGTACGGGGACCGGGTCGCGATCAGCCTGGACGTCAAGGGAACCCGGCTCGCGGCCCGTGGCTGGACCACTGAGGGCGGGGACCTGTACGAGACGCTGGCCCGGCTCTCCAGCGCCGGCTGCGTCCGGTTCGTGGTCACCGACGTCACCAGCGACGGCATGATGACCGGGCCGAACCTGGAGCTGCTGGCTAATGTCTGTGCCCGGACCGAGGCCAAGGTGGTGGCCTCGGGCGGGATCTCAACCTTGAGTGACATTCGGATCCTGTGCGGGCTGGTCCCGCTGGGAGTGGAGGGAGCGATCATCGGAACCGCGCTGTACCTAGGCAGCTTCACCCTGCCCGAGGCCCTGTCCATGACCCGCGACCCGCAGGCAGGCCTGCAGTGACCGGCGCCCCAGCCTCGGCCTTCCGCTCCGAGAACCTCCCGATCCGCCAGCCACCAGCGCTGCCGGGCCGGGTCAAGGACCTGCTGGCGGGCAAGAAGATCGTGATGACCGGGGTGACCGGCTTCATCGGTGAGCAGATCCTGTGGAAGGTGCTCACCGAGCTGCCGGACACCCGGATCGGGGTGCTGGTCCGCCGCAAGGGCTCGACCTCCGCCGAGGAGCGGGTCGTCAAGCTGGTCGGCAAGAAGATCTTCACGTCGGTCCGCGAGCAGTACGAGTCGGCGGCCGAGCTGGTCAAGGCCCGGATCGAGGTCATCGAGGGCGACCTGCCCCACGTTCCCGACCTGCCCGACGACATCGACGTGCTGCTCCACTGCGCCGGCGACGTCTCCTTCGACCCCCCGATCGACCAGGCCTTCCTGACCAACGTGGTCGGGACCCGGGCCCTGCTCACCCAGCTGCTGAAGACCGTCACCGGTCCCGACGCCCAGCTGACCCGGATCCCGCACTACGTCCACGTCTCGACCGCCTTCACGGCCGGGCGGCGCCGCGGCGCGATCCCGGAGGAGCCGCACCAGCACCAGGTCGACTACGAGGCTGAGACCAAGGCCGCGCTAGCGATGAAGGACCACCTGGAGGCCGAGTCACGCACCGCCAAGCAGCTCACCCGGCTGCGCAAGGCGGCCGAGGCGCTGCACCGGCAGGCCGGCTTCCTGACCACCGCCGAGGACACGGAGCGCCGCCGCCGGGAGTGGGTGCACAAGCAGCTGGTGGCGGCCGGTACCGAGCGCGCCAGGTCGCTGGGCTGGACCGACGTGTACACCTTCGCCAAGGCCATGGGGGAGCGGGTGGTGGCCGACATCGGCCGCGACATCCGGGTGTCCGTGGTCCGGCCGGCGATCGTCGAGTCCAGCCTGGCGCACCCGTTCCCGGGGTGGATCGAGGGCTTCAAGATGGCCGAGCCGATCATCCTGGCGTACGGCCGCGGCAACCTGCCGGAGTTCCCGGCCTCCCCGGACGCGGTCATCGACATCGTCCCTTGTGACCACGTGGTGAACGCGGTCCTGGTGGCCTGCGCCACCCAGCCCGAGGTCGGGGTGCCGGAGTTCTACCACGCTGCCTCCGGGCACCGGAACCCCCTCACCTTCCGTGGGATCTTCGAGTACGTGCGGGCCTACTTCGAGCAGCACCCGTACGCGGCCGGGCGCGACGCCACCAAGCTGGCGGTCTGGGAGTTCCCGGGAGCGGAGCCGGTAGAGCGGCTGCTGCAGACCTCTGAGCGGCTGCACAAGGTTGCCGACCGGCTGATGACGTACGTCCCCCGCAGTCCCCGGACCCGGGCCTGGGCGCTGAAGCTCGACCGCGGCGGCTCCCAGCTCAGCTTCCTGCGCAAGTACCTCTCGCTGTACTCGGAGTACCTGCAGTCCGAGCTGCACTTCGTCGACGACCGGGCCCTGGCGCTGCACCGCTCACTCCACCCCGACGACGTCGAGACCTGGGGCTTCGACACCGCCGGCTTCGACTGGAAGACGTACCTGCAGGAGATCCACATCCCCTCGGTCTGCGACCCGGTCAAGCGGCTGGAGGCTGCTCGGCGCCGCCGGGGCGACCGGGCCACGACCTTCCGGCCGCAGCAGCCGCTGCCCGCCGGTGAGCCCCGCCCGCCGGTGCTGGCGGCCTTCGACCTGGACGGGACGGTCCTGTCGACCAACGTCCTGGAGACCTACCTGTGGGCCCGGCTACCCGAGCTGTCGGCTGGTGGCCGGGTTCGCGAGCTGGCCGGGGTCCTGGGCCAGCTGCCCGCCTACCTGACCGCCGAGCGGCGTGACCGGGGGACCTTCCTGCGCTCGGTCTACCGGCGCTACAAGGGCGCCGACCTGGCCCAGCTGGAGGCCTTCATCGACAAGACGATGGCGCCGCACATGCTGGACCGGATGTCGACCGACGCGATCCGCCGGGTCCGGGAGCACCGGGCCGCCGGGCACACCACGATCCTGATCACCGGGGTCATCCGGCCTCTGACCCGGCCGCTGGAGCCGCTGTTCGACATCATCGTGGCGGCCGAGCTGGCGACCGACGAGCACGGCATCTGCACCGGCTTCCTCACCGGGCCGCCGATGGTGGGGGAGTCCCGGCCGGCCTGGCTGCGCCACTACGCCTCGCTGCACGACATCGACCTGGAGCGCAGCTACGCCTACGCTGACAGCCACGTCGACCTGCCGATGCTGCGTGCGGTCGGCAACCCAGTCGCAGTCAGCCCTGACCTGGGCCTGCAGCGCGCCGCCAAGGCCTCCGGCTGGTCCACGGTCGAGTGGACCGCCCAGTCGCCGGCCCCCCGCTGGAACCTTCCTTCCTGAGCACGACAAGGAGCACCGAGTGTCACGACCAGGTTTCGCCCTTGAGGTGGACGAGCGCACCCCGCCGCTGCTAGTGAGATCCGCCGCTGGGGTCCGGCTGGAGCAGTTCCCGCTCGGGACCCAGGTGGTCTACCCGACCGACGACCAGCGCTGGGGCAGCGCTGCCGAGCTGGCTGAGCAGGCCCTGTCCCAGCCGCTGGCCGGGGAGCCGCTGGCGGCTCAGCTGCGGCCCGGTATGAAGCTCACCATCACCTTCGCTGACGTCTCGGTCCCCACGCCGTGGGCCGCTGACGACGTCCGGCGGGTGCTGGTCGAGCAGGTCCTGGAGCTGGCAGCCGCGGCGGGGGTCGACGACGTCGCGCTGGTCGCCGCCTGCGGGATCCGCCGCCGGCTCACCGAGGAGGACTACCGCCGGCTGCTGGGGGAGCGGGTCAGCCGGTCCTTCGCCAACGACCCCCGGCTGACCAGCCACGACGCGTCCGACGATGCCGGCCTGCGGACGGTAGGCGAGATCCACGGCGAGCAGGTACGGATCAACCGCCGGGTCGCTGAGTCTGACCTGGTGGTCCACGTCCACGTGGTCACCGGCCGTGAGCACGGCGGCTGGGGCGAGGTCGTCGCCGGGCTGGGCTCAGCCGAGACCATCGACCTCGCCCACGCCGGGCACCAGGCCGAGGTAGAGCAGGTCGTCTCCGAGCAGGTCAGCCTCGTCTCGCTGGCGGCGCTGCTCGGCACCCCCTCGTACACCGGGCCGCTGCGGTTCCTGTCCTCGCGGGAGTGGGAGTGGTCGGTCAAGGACCAGCTGGCCTTCCTCGCCACCCGCCGGGCCCTGGCCACGGCGCCGGTCCAGGCTGCCCGCGCCCTGTACGGCCGGCGGACCGCCGACTACCCGGTGCTTCAGGTGGTCTTCGGCCCGGCCGGGCAGGTGAGGGAGCAGACCCAGCAGCAGCTGGCCGAGGCCACCCGGGTGCAGGTCCGCGGGCCTGCCGACATCCTGGTGGCCGGGGTTCCGGCCGCCACCTCGGCCGCTCCGGACGCTGACAGCTCACCGCTGGGGGCGGCCTGGTGGGTGCTGTCGCACTGCTACGGCCTCGGTGCCGGCCAGCCGCTGGTCCGTGAGGGGGGTGCGGTGATCGGGTTCCACCGTCTCGGGGGACGGTTCTCGACCCGGCACCACAGCGCGGCCGCCGACTTCGTGGCCGAGGTCCTGACCCGGACTCTCGACCCGGCCGAGATCCGGGAGCACTACCAGGAGCGCTACGTCCGCGACCCGTGGTACCTGGACCTGTACCGGCAGCGCAACGCGTACCACCCGCTGCTCGCCTTCCACCAGTGGTACGACATGCAGCCGGCGATCGCTGCCTGCGGCGACATCGTCTTCGTCGGCGCCAACCGCCGGACCGCCGAGACCATGGGCTTCCGGGCGGCCTCGACCTACCCTGACGCCCTGGAGATCACCGCGACCCGGCTCGGCCGGCGTCCAGCGGTGACCTACCTGCGCGACGGCCTCGGGATCCAGGTGGGCGAGTGACCAGGCAGTTCGCCTCCTGGGCTGATCCCACCCAGCAGGCCCGAAGCCGGGGTGGGCAGGTGCTGCACAACCCGTTCGCCGGGTTCGCCGCCGACATCCGCCAGGTCGGGCGCTACTGGCGCTGGGGTCGCGGCTCGCACCGCCCGGTGTCACTGCTGCGGCTGCCGGCCGACCAGCAGGGGGAGCGGCCGAGCGGGATCCGGCAGCGGCTGAGGGACCCCTTCGTCGGGCTGCTGCGCTGGGCCCGGGTCGAGGTGACCGGGCTGACCCCGTCGTCGCAGCAGCAGGTGGTGCTGGCCCACACTGAGTCCCCGGCCGACCTGGCGGTGCTGCTGGAGTCGCTGCCGCAGCGCTGGAAGGTGGTCCACGGCCGGGCCCCCGCGTCGCTGCCACGTCGCCGTAGCCTCCTGCTGGCAACCGACTTCGCTTCCGCGGCTGCTGCTGACGTGGTGGCCTCTGCGGCGCGGCTCGCCACCCGGCACCAGGTTCCGCTCGTGCCGATCGTGGTGCGGCGGCTCACCTCCGGGCTGACCGAGGACCACGACCGCAGCCAGCCCCGGCCGAAGCGGGTCGACGAGGTTCTGGTGCGCTACGGGGAGCCGATCGTGACGAGCAGCCCGGTGCTGGCCGGGCAGACCGCGCTGCAGGAGGTCAGCGACCTGGTCGCCGAGGACGACTCCACCTGGTGGCAGGTCGTCACCGGCCAGGTCAGGTCTTCTCTGGTGACCCCGATGCCGAGCTGGCGGCGGCAGTGGGAGCGGACCCACCCGGAGCGCAGTGCCGGCCGCTCCCGTCGCGCGATCTGGTACCACTGAGTCGCTAGAGTTGGTGGTTGCTACCCGCCAACGACTGTCGAGGAGCAGCAGGTGACCGATCCCTTGGAGGAGCTGCGCGACCGTGGCTTCCTTCTTGCCTGGGAACCGATGAGCGAGGGTGACCTGCCCGAGGTCGCCAAGCTCAACGAGGCTCTGGAGCACATTGACGACACTGCCGAGCGGCACAGCCTCGGTGACCTGGCCCAAGCCGTCAACCAGACCCGGGCCGACCTGGGCCAGATCGGCGTCGTCGGGCGCGACCAGCGCGGCTCGATCGTGGCCTTCGCGCTGGACGTGGTCCACCCGCGTGACCGCAGCCCGCGGCGGGTGAAGCTGATCGGCGGCGTGCACCCGGCGTGGCGCGACAACCACATCGGGCGTGCCCTGATGCAGTGGCAGATCGCCGCAGCCAGGCGCTGGGACCAGGCCACCCGGCGGGCCCACCACGGCCCGCTGAAGCTGGTCGCCACCGCCGACGCGAGCCTGGTGGCGGTGCGGGACCTCTACCAGGCGTTCGGTCTGGTGCCAGAGACCTGGTTTGTCGACGCTCACCGGCGGTTCGCTCCGGGCCTGGAGCCCCGGCTGCCGCAGCTGGCGGCGCCGCTGTCGCTGGTGCCGTACCCGAAGGTGGCGGCGGACGTGGTGCGGGTCTGCCACAACGAGGCCTTCGCGAGGGTGCCCGGCTCGACCTCGATCGGTCCGGCCGAGTGGGACGAGAGCACCCGGCGGCCCGGGGCTGCGCCGGAGATGTCCTGGGTCGTGATGGCCGGGTCAAGGGCGGTCGCGTACGCGATGAGCGCCGTCGTGGACGACGGGGAGGAGGCGGTCGGGTGGACCGACCGGCTGGGAGTGGTACCCGGCTGGCGGGGCCGCGGGCTGGCCCGTGCGGTTCTGGAGGCCTCGGTGTGGTCGTTCTACCAGCGGGGCCTGGCGGGGGCGGGGATCGGTTTCGACACCGACGACCCCGAGACCGTCCAGCGGCTGTACCAGTCGGTGGGGTACCAGAACGCGGACGCGGTCGTGGCCCACGCCCTCGTGCTGCACTGACGGACAGGCTCGCCGTGACGCCGAGAGGCTTTGTAGAGTTGCGAGGGACCTGTGGGCGGTAGGACGGAAGGGAACTGATGAGCGGTCACTCCAAATGGGCGACGACCAAGCACAAGAAGGCGGTCATCGACGCCAAGCGGGGCAAGCTGTTCGCGAAGCTCATCAAGAACATTGAGGTCGCCGCCCGGACCGGTGGCGGGGACCCAGGCGGGAACCCGACCCTCTACGACGCGATCCAGAAGGCCCGCAAGAGCTCTGTCCCGCTGGACAACATCGACCGGGCCGTGAAGCGCGGCTCCGGGGCTGAGGCTGGTGGCTCGGAGTACCAGACCATCATGTACGAGGCGTACGGCCCGGCCGGGGTCGCGGTGCTGATCGAGTGCCTGACCGACAACCGGAACCGCTCCGCCTCCGACGTGCGGGTGGCAGTCACCCGCAACGGCGGAACCATGGCCGATGTCGGCTCGGTGCAGCGGGTGTTCTCCCGCAAGGGCGTGGTGGAGGTCGCCAAGCAGCAGGAGGGTCGCGAGGTCACCGAGGACGAGCTGCTGGAGGCGACCCTGGACGCCGAGCCGGAGGACATCGCTGACCAGGGCGAGGGCTTCACCATCACGTGCGACCCGAACCAGCTGGTGGCGGTCCGCAGCGCGGTTCAGGCCGCGGGTCTCGACTACGACTCGGCCGAGGTGGCGTTCGTGCCGTCCTTCGACCAGCCGGTCACCGATGCTGATGCGGCTCGCAAGCTGTACCGGGTGCTCGACGCGCTGGAGGACCTGGACGACGTCCAGAACGTGTACAGCAATGACGACGTCCCGGCCGAGGTCGAGGACCAGATCGACGACGAGTAGCCCGCGCGTGCTGACCGGGCTGGGCACCGCCGACCAGTACGCTGTCGAACAGGTGTACGGAAAGGGGTGGCGGTGCTGGTGCTGGGGGTTGACCCTGGGCTGACCCGGTGCGGCGTGGGCGTCGTCGCCGGCTCACCAGGGCGGGCCCGGCTGGTCGAGGCTGGTGTGATCCGGACCTCCTCCCAGCTGCCGCTGGAGCGGCGGCTGCTGGCGGTAGAGGAAGGCCTGGTCCGGTGGCTTGACCAGTACCGCCCCGACGCGGTGGCGGTGGAGCGGGTCTTCGCCCAGCACAACGTGATGACCGTGATCGGCACGGCCCAGGCGGCCGGGGTGGCGATGCTGGTGGCCGCCCGGCGCCGGCTGGCAGTGGCCCAGCACACCCCGAGCGAGGTCAAGGCCGCGATCAGCGGGTCCGGCCGGGCGGACAAGGCCCAGGTCGGGTCCATGGTGGCGAGGATCCTGCGGCTGGACGGCCCCCCGAAGCCGGCCGACGCCGCCGATGCGGTGGCACTGGCCATCTGCCACCTCTGGCGGGGCCAGCAGGCCGACCGGCTGGCGGCGGCTGCCGGTGAGCAGCCGCGGCCACGCAGCTGGGCCGCGGTGGCGGCCGCGAGAGGAGCGCGATGATTGCATCGGTGACCGGGACCGTGGCGTCGGTGGGAGCCACCTCGGCGGTGGTCGAGGTCGGCGGAGTCGGTCTGCGGCTGCTGTGCAGCCCGGCCACGACCGCCACGCTGCGGACCGGGGCCGAGGCCCGGCTGGCGACCTCGCTGGTGGTGCGGGAGGACTCACTGACCCTGTACGGCTTCGCCGACGACGCCGAGCGGGAGGTCTTCGAGGCCGTCCAGGGGGCCACCGGAGTCGGCCCGAAGCTGGCCCAGGCGATCGTCTCGGTGCTCTCGCCGGACGAGCTGCGGGCGGCGCTGGCTGCCGAGGACCTGGCGACCTTGTGCCGGGTCCCCGGGATCGGCAAGCGCGGAGCCCAGCGGCTCGTGATCGAGCTCAAGGACAAGATCGGTGCTTCGTCCGCAGCCAGCCCGGCCCCCAGGGGGGCGGAGCCAGCGTGGCGAGAGCAGGTGCGGCTAGGGCTGGAGGGCCTGGGCTGGTCAGAACGAGATGCCGAGGCTGCCTGCGAGCGGGTCCAGCCACTGTCAGAGCAGGAGCCAGCACCCACGGTAGCGACCCTGATGAAGGCGGCGCTGCAGACGCTGGCGAAGTAGGTTGAGGCCCGTGGCTGACCCGCACCCCACCTCACCGGTGGACCCGCACGCCGAGTCGGACGAGCGTACCGTCGAGGCTGCTCTGCGCCCGGCCCGGCTGGTCGACTTCGAGGGCCAGCCTCGGGTTGCTGACCAGCTGAGCCTCGTGCTTCAGGCCGCAAGGCACCGTGGCAGCGTGCCCGACCACGTGCTGCTGTCGGGACCGCCCGGGCTGGGCAAGACCACGCTCGCCATGATCATGGCCAACGAGCTCGGGGCGCCGTTGCGAGTCTCGTCGGGGCCGGCGATCCAGCACGCCGGGGACCTGGCCGCCATTCTGTCCGGGCTGAGTGAGGGGGAGGTCTTCTTTCTCGACGAGATCCACCGGATGTCGCGGCCGGCTGAGGAGATGCTGTACCTGGCGATGGAGGACTTCCGGGTCGACGTGGTGGTCGGCAAGGGGCCTGGCGCGACCGCGATCCCGCTCGAGATCGCGCCCTTCGTCCTGGTAGGTGCCACGACCCGGGCCGGCCTGCTGCCGGGACCGCTGCGGGACCGCTTTGGCTTCACCGCCCAGCTGGAGTTCTACGACCCGGCCGCGCTGGAGCGGATCGTGCGCCGCTCGGCCGAGGTGCTGCGAGTCACCGTCCACGACGAGGCCGCGGCGATCATCGCCCGCCGCTCCCGCGGCACGCCCCGGATCGCGAACCGGCTGCTGCGCCGGGTCCGTGACGTCGCCCAGGTCCGCGGCGACGGAGTGGTGACCGAGGCCCTGGCGCTGGAGGCACTGCGGGTGTACGAGGTTGACCAGCTGGGGCTTGACCGGCTGGACCGGGCGGTGCTAGAAGCCATCTGCACCAAGTTTGGCGGCGGGCCCGTGGGCCTGAGCACCCTGGCGATCGCTGTCGGGGAGGAGACCGAGACCGTGGCCGAGGTGGCCGAGCCGTTCCTCGTTCGGCAAGGGTTCTTGATGCGGACCCCGCGAGGCCGGGTGGCCACTGCGGGGGGCTACCAGCACCTGGGGATCGCCCCGCCGCCCGGGGCCGTGGCCGACCCAGGCCTGTTCTAGACCGCTGGTGAGCCAGATTCGGGCGGACTGGCTGTGACCGCTAGGCTGTAGCGGGCTTGCGCGCCCTGCGAGCCCACCCCAAAGACCTAAGGATGAGGACGAGGAGAGCATGGATCAACTCACCACTATGGTGCTGCTGGGCGCGGTTTTCGTCGGCCTCTACTTCATCATGATCCGACCCCAGCAGAAGCGGGCGAAGGAGCACCAGGCCGAGCTCGCCAGGATCGCTGAGGGCAGCAGGGTGATGCTGACCAGCGGAGTGCTGTGCACCGTACGGCACCTGGGCACCAAGCAGGCTGTGGTCGAGGTCTCCCCTGGCGTGGAGCTCACGCTCCTGCGGCAGGCGATCGTGCGGGTGGTGCCGGCCGAGGAGGAGGAGTTCGAGTACGCCGAGCCGCGCGACCCGGGGCCCGAGCAGGACGGTGTGAGGCCAGTCCTGGAGGTCCCCGCGCTCGACGCAGCCTCGCAGCCAGAGCCTGAGGTGGCCGCTGAGCCAGAGCCTGAGGTGGCGGCTGAGCCAGAGCCTGAGGTGGCGGCTGAGCCAGAGCC
>CALBCJ010000011.1 GCA_937926975.1 uncultured Propionibacteriaceae bacterium
CGGCCGGTCGTGGCCGGGCTGAGCGGACAGGTACGGCCAGTCGTTCTTCACCGCTCCTTCGTCCAGATCGGGGGCTACGCGGCCGCCTGTGGTCAGGCTGGGCGGGCCATGGGAGTCGGAGTGCAGCGAGTCGTTCTTCACCGCTGGTTCGTCCAGCCGGGGACGACCCGTGGCCTCATGCGCAGTGGAGGACTCGGCCGTTGCAGATCGTGGCGTAGACGGGGCGTAGCCGCTGGAGAGCCTGTGCCGCCTGGGCGGAGTCGTCGACAACGGCCAGTGGGTCGGCGTCCAGCAGGACCAGGTCGGCCGGGGCGCCGACTCGTACCCGGGACCTCACCGACGCGGCGAGGGCCTCGGCGACGGTGATCCGCTGCTCCGGGTGCCAGCTCGGCTCCCCGGCGAGGTTGCGGTGGACGGCGGCGGCCATGGCAGCGAGCGGGTCCAGCGGGGCGATCGGAGCGTCGGAGCCGAGCCGCAGCTCCACCCCGGCATCCAGCAGGCTCCGCAGCGCAAAGGCGTGCTCGGCCCGGTCCGGCCAGAGCCGGTCCAGGGCCTCGATGTCATCGATCAGGTGGTACGGCTGCACGCTCGCCACCAGACCGAGCCGGGCGGTCCGGGCGATATCGGCCGGGGTCATGAGCTGGGCGTGCTCGATGCTGCCGCGGGCCCCGGTCTGCTCGAAGACGTCTAGAACAGCCGCGGCGGCAGCGTCCCCAATCGCGTGGCAGGCGATCTCCAGCCCGGCGGCATGCCCCCGCCGTACCAGGTCCAGCAGCTGGTCAGGGGAGTAGCTGAGCACCCCGTGCCCGTGGTCCGGCCCGTACGGCTGGCGGCAGCAGGCGGTGACGCTGGTGAGTGCCCCGTCACAGATCAGCTTCAGCGGCCCCATCGTCACTTGCCCGCGCCGGTCGAGCCGGTCCCCGGTGCGGTAGCCGGCCTGCTCGACCAGGTCCAGCCCGGCTGGGCCGATCCCCACCTGCACCCGCGGCACCGCCGCCCCCGCGTCGGAGAGCTCTGGCCAGCCGCCGAGCGAGCCGTCGAAAACCAGGTCCACCAGCCCGACCACACCCAGCCGGGCTGCCTCGCTCAGCCGCTGCTCGACTGCGGGCTCCATCAGCCGGGGGTCAGCCTGGAGCCGCTCGAGCCGGTTCACCAGCTCGAACCACTCGTGCTCGTAGCAGATCCCGTCCTGCTGGGTCTGGAGCAGCCGCTGCGCGGCGCTGTTGACCCAGCCGCTGTGGACATCGGCGGCGATCAGCACCACCGGGTGACGACCGCTGACTGCGTCCAGCTCGGCGGTGGTGACGGTCCGCTCCCAGGACGACGGCCGGTGCCCGAAACCCACCAGCAGCTCGTCTGCCTCGCGTGACGCGGCGACCTGCGTGGCCACCACCGCGCACAGGTCCTCCGGGGTACGGGTGGTCGACGTGTCGAAACGAAGGCTGGCGACCGCCCACAAGGAGAAGTGGACGTGGTGGTCCCAGAACCCCGGCGCCAGCCAGCGGCCCTCGGCCTCGATGGTGCGCTGGCCTGGCTCCTGAACCAGCCCAGGACCGATCTGGGCGACCAGGCCGTCACAGACACGGACGTCAACCGGGTGGTCGGGCTGGCCCGGGACCATCCGGACCAGCCGGGCCTGCCGGATCAGCAGCTCGGACATGCCGGTCACCCTATGGTCCGGCACCGACTGACCACGGCCCGGCGACTCGCTGCGAGTCACCGGGCCGTGGCTGGGACGTCCCGTACAGGGTCAGCGCAGGTCATCAGAGTTGGGCATGTACTCCTTGCTGCTCTGGTGGCTCTGGTCGTACTGCTGCTTCAGCCTGGTGGCCTCGTCCCTGACCATGTCGATGCCTCGGACCCCGGTGTCCTGCTCGGGCAGGATCGCCCAGAGAACCAGGTAGAGCAGCGGGCCGAAACCAGTGAAGGCCACGAGCAGGACGGCCACGACCCGGACCAGGGTCGGGTCGGCGTTCAGGTACGCGGCGATGCCGCCGCAGACGCCGCTGATGATCTTGTCGTTGGACGAGCGGGTGAGATTGCCAGCCATGGTGGTTCCTTTCGTGAGTTGTCAGTGTCGAGAAGCGAGGAGTCCGAGGGTGCCGACCGTCACCAGGGACAGGGGGAGGCCGATCCTCATCAGCCAGAGAGTAGGGGCACCGCCGAAGGAGGTCCACAGCACGCCTGCACCGAGCAGCACAGCACCCAGCCCGCAGACCAGGGAGAGCACGTCAACCCGGCGCTTCATGGCCGGACCACCGTCATGGACGAGTCCACCAGGAGCACCGAGACGGTGACCGCCGGTCGCAGTGGCGCGGCCTGGTCCTGGTAGCTGCCGGAGCCTTCTCGGTAGACGACCTCGTCAGGGTCGGTGACGCTTCCCGAGCGGATCTCCCACCGCACAGTGGTGTTGCCGTGGCGAGGCAGGATCAGTACCGCATCGCCCATCCAGACGCTGATGTCGACCCGCCCAGGGCTTTGGAAGTCGGCGTCCGACATATCAATCTCTGTGCTTCCCGAGACCTCGTAGGTACGGCCCAGGGCGGCGCTGGTGAGAGTGACGTGCTGCTCGCGGGTCTGGGCCAGCGGTATCTGCGGCACCGTCATGACCAGAGTCAGCGCTCCCAGCACCAGGGTGAGGGTGAGCAGGCCTCGGGGCCGGCGAAACCAGGCACCCAGGACCAGCCCGATACCGGCCACGACCAGCGCCACGGCCAGGTACGCAGCGGTAGGGACCCTCAGGCCGCTCTGAGACAGCCCGATCAGGACCAGCAAGCCGATGCCCAGGAGCGCGACCAGGATCCAGGTGACGCGCTCGCGCAGCGTACGAGGCCGCGGGGCTGGGGCCGGGTAGAGCCCGACCGGGTCCGGCTGGGCGAAGAACCAGGCCGTCTCGGCGACGGTCACCGGCCGTCCCCACACGTTGCGGGGGGTCCACGGGCCGGTCTTGGTCTGGACCACGACCGGCTGGTGCTGCTGCGGGCCGGTCGGAAAAGCGGCCGGCCGTCGGGCCGTACGACGCGGGATAGCGCCGGCGAACCACAGCCCGGCGACGATGATCGCCGGGACGAAGCCGAGGCTGACACTGGTAGCCGAGAGCGCCACGGCGGCAGTCAGGGCACCGATCGACACCGCCCACAGCCACCACGGCCAGGACCTGGTGAACGGGAACCGGCGGTGGAGCGGTGACGGGGCGGACCCTCTCGGCAGCAGGAGCCAGGCGGCCCCGTACCAGACCAGGCCGATCCCGCTGCACAAGGCGAGGATCACGGCTGCGACGCGGACCAGCACCGGGTCGATTCCAGCCCGCTCGCCGAGGCCGCCGCAGATCCCGGCGACGCGGGCGTCAGCGACGCTGCGGCGCAGCGGAACCAGGTCTCCCACAGCGACCATCTTGCCTGGCGAGTCCAGACCTCTCATCCGGGGCCTCCCCCAGCAGACCCCCGGCCCGGAGGGGCGACTGGCCGGGCGCCGACTGTCGTGTGAGGCTAGGGGCACTATGACCGATGAGCCGCGCCCGTCCCTCGCCGAGGTTGCAGCACGCCTGGAGGCTGAGGCCCAGGCCGCTGCTGCGGTGACCGGACCGACCGGCGAGCAGGCACCGCCGGGGCCGGGCTCAGGGCCGTCGCCCGCCCCGACTGCCCAGGGACCACGAGCATCGCCCGACCCGGAGCCAGCCGTGCCGCCCCGGGCCACGCGGCGCCGGGCCGGGGCCGTGCTGGGAGGGGTCTGCAGCGGACTGGCCAGCCACCTCCAGCTGCCGCTGATCGTGGTCCGGGCCGCGTTCGTGCTGCTGTGGTCCTTTGACCTGGTGGGCGGCTTCGTCTACGCGGCGCTCTGGCTGCTGCTGCCACTGGCCCGCGACGAGCGGGCTCCCGGGCTGGAGGCCGCCAGCCGGACCGGGATGCGGACCCAGCCCCGTGACGACGGTGCCGATGCTGGGTCGCTGCTGGCGCTGCTGCTGCTCGGGGTCGGGCTGACCTGGTTGCTGCGCAGCACCGGGATCAGCTGGAGCGGGTCGGGCTACTGGCCGCTGCTGATCGGGGGCAGCGGGGTGGCTCTGATCTGGCGCCAGGTGGACCACGTGGCCCCGGTGCCGCACCGTCACCAGCGGCTGCTGGGCCTGGTGCAGCTGGGTCTGGGCGGCGCCCTGGTGCTGGCCGCGGTGGTGCTCGGGGTGACCCAGGTGCTCGGCATCGCCCAGTGGCGGACGGTGGTCTGGGTCAGCGCAGTGGCGCTGGCCGGTGTGGCCGGGGTGACCCTGCCGTGGGTGTTCAGGACCCGTACGGCGCTGACCGAGGCCCGGGAGCAGGAGCTGCTGGCGAATGCCCGCGCCGATGTCGCTGCCCACCTGCACGACTCGGTGCTGCAGTCGCTGGCCCTGATTCAGCGCCAGGCCGGCGACCCGCGGGCGGTCGCCAGGATCGCCCGGCGTCAGGAGCGGGAGCTGCGCTCCTGGCTGTACGGTGACGAGGAGGCCGAGGTTGGTAGCCTGCGGGCGGTCCTGACCCAGACCCTGAGCGAGGTCGAGGACGAGCTCGGGGTCCCGGTCGACGTGGTGGTGGTCGGCGACGTCGAGCTGACGGCACAGCTGGACGCCCTGGTCCGCGCGGCCCGGGAGGCGGTGCTGAACGCCGCCAAGCACTCCGGTGCCGACCGGGTCGACGTGTACGCCGAGGTGACGCCCCGGCTGGCCGAGGTCTACGTACGCGACCGGGGCCAGGGCTTCGACATGGAGCTGGTCGGGGGAGACCGGATGGGGATCCGCGGGTCGATCATGGACCGGATGGCACGCAACGGTGGAACCGCCCGGGTACGGTCCAGCCCAGGAGCAGGCACCGAGGTACGACTGGAGATGGAGCTGGAGTGATGAGCGAGACCACAGCGCAGAGGACCGGCCGCAGCCGGGTCGTGATCGTCGACGACCACGCCATGTTCCGGGCCGGGGTCAAGCACGAGATCGGACCCTTCGTCAGCATCGTGGGGGAGGGGTCGGACGTCTCGACTGCGGTGGCCGCGATCACCGCCAGCAAGCCTGACGTGGTGCTGCTGGACGTCCACCTGCCCGGTGGCGGTGGGGCCGAGGTGATCAAGCAGGTCCATGACACCGACCCTGAGATCAGGTTCCTGGCGCTGTCGGTCTCGGACGCGGCCGAGGACGTGATCGGGGTGATCCGGGCCGGGGCCCGTGGCTACGTCACCAAGTCGATCAACGGGACCGAGCTGGTGGACGCGATCCGGCGGGTCGCTGACGGCGACGCGGTGTTCTCGCCGCGGCTGGCCGGCTTCGTGCTGGACGCCTTCTCCGGGGCGATCGACATCGCCTCGGTCGACGAGGAGCTCGACCGCCTCAGCCAGCGGGAGCGGGAGGTGATGCGGCTGATCGCCCGCGGGTACGCGTACAAGGAGGTCGCCCGGGAGCTGTTCATCTCGATCAAGACCGTCGAGACCCATGTCTCCAGCGTGCTGCGCAAGCTGCAGCTGTCGAACCGGCACCAGCTCACCCGGTGGGCGACCGACCGGCGGCTGGTGTAGCTGCTCGGAAGCACGCGAGTGGCGCCGCCCCAGCAGGCGGCGCCACTCACACGCTCGGGGTCAGCGGTTCTTCTTCAAGAAGCCCCAGACCACCAGCACCAGCACGCTGCCGCCGACGGCCAGCAGCCAGGTCCACAGCGAGAAGAAGCCCGACAGCGGTGCGCCGAACAGCGCCGAGCCGAGAACACCGCCGACCAGGGCCCCGACCACACCTAGCAGCAAGGTGGCGAGCCAGCCACCGCCCTGGCGCCCCGGCAGGATCGCCTTGGCGATAGCACCGGCAACCAGCCCCAGAACAACCCAACCGAAGATACTCATGGCCTTCACTGTAGGTCGCCCCCGAAGGCCGTTCAATCGGCTTCACCCCTGGCTGCGGACGCTGTGCCGGTTCCGGGGCCGGTGCGGGACGGCTCCGGGAGTACCTGCTGTGACAAGGTCACTCGAACCTGAGGGGGCGGAGCACAGCTGGCGGCAGCACTAGAGTGGCACTCGCCATGACTGACTCCTTGTTCCCGGACCTGCTCAGCGTCGCTGACGAGCCCTCCCCGCCGGAGCGGGGAGACCTGCCGAAGGCCTCTGCACAGCCGGCTCCGGCAGCCCAGCCGCGGCGTACGGGGACCTCACGGCGGCAGCCGACCGCAGCCCAGATCACGGCCGAGCTCAACGAGCCGCAGCGCCAGGCCGTGGTTTATGCCGGCTCCCCAGTGCTGGTGGTGGCCGGAGCCGGCTCCGGCAAGACGCGGGTGCTGACCCGCCGGATCGCGTACCTGGTCGCCGAGCGCCAGGTCCACCCAGGCTCGATCCTGGCGATTACGTTCACCAACAAGGCAGCTGCCGAGATGCGGCACCGGGTGGAGGACCTGGTCGGGAACCGGGCCCGGCTGATGTGGGTGTCCACCTTCCACTCCGCCTGCGTCCGGATCCTGCGTCAGGACATCGGGCACTTCGGGCTCCGGCGGACCTTCTCGATCTATGACGACACCGACGCCAAGCGGCTGATGACATCGGTCGTCCGGGACCTCAACCTCGACCCCAGGAAGTTCCCGGTCCGGGGGCTGATGCACTGGGTGTCGACCCGCAAGAACGACCTGGTCGACCACGAGACCGCAGCTCGGGAGGCGTCCGGGCCGATGGCCGAGGTCTACGCCCAGGCGTACGCGGAGTACCAGCGCCGGCTGCAGACGGCTGAGGCCCTCGACTTCGACGACCTGATCATGACGACCGTGCACCTGCTGCAGGCGTTTCCGGCGGTCCGGGAGGCCTACCGGCGCCGGTTCCGCCATGTCCTGGTGGACGAGTACCAGGACACCAACCACGCCCAGTACGCGCTGGTCCGCGAGCTCTGCGGCGAGCAGCCGCCAGTGGGGGACGAGCCTGGCCTGGACCCGCCCGAGCTGATGGTGGTCGGGGACTCCGACCAGTCGATCTACGCCTTCCGGGGCGCCACGATCCGCAACATCCTGGACTTCGAGCAGGACTTTCCCGGGGCCCGCACGATCCTGCTGGAGCAGAACTACCGCTCCACCCAGAACGTGCTCTCGGCCGCGAACGCGGTGATTGCTCACAACCTGGGCCGACCGCCGAAGCGGCTCTGGTCCAGTGCCGGTGACGGGGCCCTGATCACCGGGTACGTGGCCGACACCGACCACGACGAGGCGCAGTTCGTGGCGTCCGAGATCGACCGGCTGGTCGACGAGGGAGCCAGCGGCTACGCAGACACGGCCGTCTTCTACCGTACGAATGCCCAGTCGCGGGCCTTCGAGGAGGTCTTCGTTCGGGTCGGGCTGCCGTACCGGGTGGTCGGGGGGCTGCGGTTCTACGAGCGCAAGGAGGTGCGGGACGCGGTCGCGTACCTGCGGGCGATCGCGAACCCGGCTGACGACGTCTCGGTGCTGCGGATCCTGAACGAGCCAAAGCGGGGGATCGGCGCCACCTCCCAGGCCGCGGTTGAGCAGTTCGCAGCAGCGAACCGGATCCCCTTCTCGGAGGCGCTGGACCGTGCCAGTGAGGTGCCGGGACTGGCGTCTCGGGCCGTACGGCAGCTGGGCGACTTCGCAGCGCTGATGCGCCGGCACCGGCAGCTGGTGGCCGACGGCACGCCCGCCGACGAGGTCCTGACCAGCGTCCTGCGCGAGTCCGGGTACCTTGACGCGCTGGCTGCCTCGACCGACCCGCAGGACGAGACCCGGCTGGAGAACCTGCACGAGCTGGTGAGTGTCGCCGCCGAGTTCGTCGCGTCGGTCAACGCGGTCGACCTGCCCGCCGCCGGTGAGGAGCCGCTGCAGGGGGCGCCGGAGCCCGATGACTCGCTGCCGGCCTTCTTGGAGCGGGTTGCGCTGGTGGCAGACTCCGACCAGATCCCCGACGCTTCCAGCAGCAGCGTGGTGACCTTGATGACCCTGCACACCGCGAAGGGGCTGGAGTTCGACACGGTCTTCCTGAGCGGCATGGAGGACGGGGTCTTTCCCCACGAGCGGGCCCGCGACAACGAGCGCGAGCTCGAGGAGGAGCGGCGCCTGGCGTACGTCGGGATCACCCGGGCCCGGCAGCGGCTGTACCTGACCCGCTCCGAGGTCCGGGTCGCCTTCGGCTCGCCCCGCCAGAACCCGCCGTCGCGGTTCTTGAGCGAGATCCCGGCGCACCTGCTGGACTGGCGCCGCCTGGGGCAGCCGGGCGGCTGGAGCGGCAAGCCGAGCCGGCCCCGCCCGGACGGCTCTCGGGCTGCCGGCTTCGCCGCCTCCCGCCCGCCTCGCTCGATGATCAGCCTGGAGGTCGGCGACAGGGTCCTGCACACCGCCTTCGGTCTCGGTACGGTGGTCGCCCTCCACGGCACCGGCCCCAGCGCCAAGGCCGACGTCGACTTCGGCTCGGTCGGCACCAAGCGCCTCGCCCTGAAGGTCGCCCCCCTGGAAAAGCTGTAGGGCCTGGTCCCCGGTCTGGACGACGAAGAGCGAGAAACGACAGGCTGAACCACAAGCCGAGGGACCTTCTCGCTCTGAGGAGGAAGACCGGGGTTATAGCGAGCCGGCCAGCCCGAGCGGAGCTCGGGCGATCCAACACAGCCGGGGTTATAGCGAAGCGGCTGAGCCGCCGCGGAGGCGGCGGCGATCAAGAGCACAGTCAGAGGCGGACGCCGTGGCGCAACAGGTAGATGGCAGGGTCGGCCGTGCTGTACACGTCGCCAGGCTGGGTGCCCGGCGGGTAGTACTCGAAGTGCAGGTGAGGCCCGAAGGCCCGTCCGGTCTGGCCGACGTAGCCGATCAGCTGGCCGGGCTTGACCGTGGTTCCAGGCTGGGCGACCTTGCCGGACATGTGGGCGTACAGGGTCTGCCCACCGTCGGCGTGCTTGATCACGACGTGGTTGCCGGCCCAGCCGCCACCGGTCGAGGGCATCACGATGCCGGCGGAGACCGCACGGATCGGGGTGCCCTGAGAGGCGGAGAGGTCGACGCCGGTGTGGTAGCGGGCCCAGACTCCGGTCTGGCCCCAGCCGGCGCCGCGGACGTAGGTGCCCGGGGCCAGGGGAGTGACCCAGGCCTCACTGCTGCTGCCGATCAGGGCCGACAGCGCCGGGTCAGGCGCGGTAGCCGGCTGGTTCTTCTTGACCAGGGTGCCCTTCAGCTGAGCAGCGGCTTCGGCCGCCCGACGCTCAGCCTCCAGCCGGGCCGCCTCTTCGAGCCGCCGCTGCTGCTCGGTGCTGGCGGCCTTGCTGGCATCGGCGAGCTCCTTCTGGCGGTTCGTCTGCTGCCCGTTGCGGGCGGCGGTGTCAACGTCGCGGCTGACCTTGTCGAGGGTGGCAGAGCGGGTCGAGTCCTGCTTGCCAGCGTTCGCGCGCAGCAGCTCTGCGCGGATCGGCTGCTGGCTCAGGTCCGCGTTCTGGTCACCGCCGCCGACGACATCGATCCCCAGCTCCGCGACAGGGTCGACGCCGGAGCTGGGGGCGGGCTTGGCCCGGGAGGAGTCGGTGGAGCCGACGACGCTGGTCCGGTCCTGCGAGACCGCGGTCGAGTACGGGGCGGAGAGCACGCTCACGCCGCCCACCGTCAGGATCCCGAGCGTGGAGACCAGCACCGCGCTGACGACTTGCTTGCCTAGGGCTGGAAGTGAGATCCGGCTGTCGTCCTCGGCATCAAGCAGATCGAGCTCGGCAAGGACTGCGTCGTCAGCAACTGCTCGTCGTGCAGAACTACCACGGCCACGTACGGCTGACACCATGGGCTCCCCAACCTGGACGACTTCTGGTGGTTAGGCTAGAAACCCTGGTGCAGGTCCGAGCCCGACGTGAAAGAACCCTAACACTTCTCTCAGGTTTGGGCCAAGTCTCTCAGGAACCGGGTCTGTCTTCTCATCAAAGCTCCTGCTGGCGACAAGTCCTGTCGGGGTGGTGCGCGTCTGGGCCGGTGCTGGACGCAAGGCCCAGGCAGCCTGGCCGCCAGGTGAAGACTCGCGGTGGCTGGCCCTGGCCGAAAGCCGCTCGGGTCAGCCGGCTTGGGTGGCGCGCTGCCCAGCGCGGACCGCGATCTGCAGCCAGGCCTCGTCGCTGAAGTCGTAGGTCGCTGACGGCGTCCCGTACACGTAGACCACCTTGGTGCCGACGCTGAGGACACTGACCCGGTACAGGGCGAACGTGGTCGCGCTGGTGTCCTGGCGCACGGTGCGCCAGAAGCCGGTGATCTTCTCCCCGCCCGCACCGGTGGCCTCGACCGGTCCGGTACCGCCGAGCTGGGCCAGGGACCCGGGCCGCTTCGGGCACTCGGTGATGTTCTGATTGACCTGGGTGGTGAGCATCTGGGCCATCTCCGGCGTGGGAAACTCCAGGAGCACCTCGTCGATCCCGAAGGTCTGCGGTGCCTTGGTGTCCTCCTGCAGCAGGTAGGTCCGCTGCTTGCGAGCGGTGGGGCCGGTGATGGCGTCCAGCTTGAGGTTCTCGCAGCCGCTGCCGGCGACGTTGACCTTGGTGGTCACGTCGTTGGCCTGCCAGCGGCCGACTCCAGGGGTGATCCGGTGCAGGTCCGCCACCGTCAGCCACCCTGCGACGTCCCCGGCCGGGGGCAGGCCGAGCTCGACCGAGGGGGTCGTCGGGCAGGCGCCCTCAGAGTGGGGGCACTGCCGGGTGAGGGTCTCCTTGGCCGCCGCGACGACCTGGTCGTACGTGATCGGCGTGCCCGGCTGCTTGAGGTCGTACATGTCGACCACCCGGCCAGTCCGGACCAGGAGCACGGTGTGGTAGACTGGGGTGGTGTCCTGCAGGACCGCGCTGATCGCCACGGCCTCGTCGCCGAGCCCGCTCACCTTGGCGCCGTCCACCAGGTAGACCGGGATGTTCGAGCAGCGGCCCATCATGGTCTGCCGCAGCGCGTACACCTGGGTGGCGTCGCCAGGGGAGACATAGCCCTCCACCCGGTGGATGGCCTGGGCGTCGCCCGCCGTGAGCTCGCGCTGCATCGCGGTCTGGGCAACCGGCTGGCTGGTGCTGGAGGTGACGCACAGCGGCAGGGGAGCTGAGGCCGCGACCGCGGTCTCGGTCGTCGTCTGCCAGGTGCCCGGGCCGGTCTGGCTCAGGTCGGCCGCGGTGACCAGGTCGGCCTCGCTGAGCATCGGGCCGGCGCTGGTCGCCGCGGTCGAGGCGCCGGGCGCCGAGCCCGTGGCTGCGAGGGTCCGCACCAGGATCACGGCCCCGACCCCGAGCGCCGCCACCACGACCAGCGCCACCAGCACGATCCGCATCGGGAACCGGCGCCTGGGCTTGTCCGAGGGCGCTGGGCCGGTCTCCCACGAGGCGGGGTCGCTGCCCCGGCGGGGCGGCCCGAGTCGGGACGAGACCCCCGCGGCCCGTTCTCTGCGCAGCCGGTCGGCCAGGCTCTCGGTCGGCTCGGGGCTGGGGTGGGGCGCGACCGACGTGGCCAGCCCGGCGTCTGCGGCCCTGGCGAAGTCGGGAGAGTAGCTGGCGGTGTCCTCCTCCGCGGGCCGGGTGAAGGCCCGGTGCTCCTGGGGGACGACGTCGGTGCTGGTGACCTCGATCGGGTCAGGAGCGTGGCCAGCCAGCGGCGGTGGCACCGCCGCGGCCGGCAGCGGAGCGTCCTGCCAGTCGTCGGTGGGGCGGGTACCAGGCGCGACGGAGGTCTGGTGCTGGCTCTGCTCCCGGGCCAGCAGCGCGCTGCGGCGCTCCTGCGGGGCAGGTGCGGGCGTGGTCGGAAGCGCAGGCGCCTCCCGGCGGCGCTTCTCGGCCATGGTGGCCGGCTCAGCGGCCCGGGCCGCGCCCGGGACCGGGTCGATGGTCACCGGGCGCCAGTCAACCTCGCTAGTGTCGGCTCGCCCTGGGACGGGCTCCGGCGGCAGGCCACGTGCCGGGCGCCGGGGAGCCGGCTCCGGTGCGCGGTACACCGGGGGTGCTGAGTACTGGTGGGCGCCGCTCAGCGACGACAGCCGGCTCCCGGCCTCCCGGGCGCGGGCGGTGGTTCCCGGCAGGCCCTCGTCGTCGAGCTCGTCGTCCAGGTCCCAGTCCGGGGTTACCAGCCGCCGGGGACGAGCCGGCCCGGTGGGCCTGCTCAGGGGGGCGTCGTCGGCGGCGCGCCGTGCCCCGCGAGGAGTCCATTCCTGTGCCATCTCGCCATCACCTCCAGCGTTCTTCCACAGGTTGCGCACCGTCACCAGCGGCACAACTTTATCTGGCGTAGGCGTGTCCGTGCCTCCCGACCGGCTGTGACAGCCAGGATGGCCCGGTGGCCAGGATGCGTGGCAGGCGGGACCGCAGCCCTCAGGTGAGGCTTGCAGTAGAGGGGGTGGGCCCCGCAGAACAGGCGCCGCCCCAGGTCCGGGCACCGGTGCTGCCCTGGGCGGTGGCGGCCGTGCTAGGGGCGGTGCTGTGCGCTCTCGCCTCGTGGCTGGTCGTGGTGGCCCCGGTGGTGGTGGCCGTAGCCAGCGGGCCAAACCGGCCGCTAGGAGCCGCCTTCTGGCTCGGGACCCAGCTGTGGTTGCTGGTCCACGGAGCCGGGGCCCAGGTGAGTACGGTCACGATCACACTGGCCCCCCTGGGGCTGACCGGGATCATCATCCTCGTCTGCAGCGGGGTCGCTGGCTTCGCTGCGCGGCAGGTTCAGCTCGCTCAGCCCGACGACGACCTGGAGGACCGTGGCCGCTGGGCGGGCCGGGTCACCTTGGCCTTCACCGCCTCGTACGCGCTCGTGGTCGGCGTGGCGTCGTTCCTGCTGACCGACCCCGGGCAGACCGCGCGAGCCATCTTCGGGGCCGCGCTGCTGGCCGGCCTGTCCAGCATCACCGCCTCCGCCCGGCGCCTGGGCTGGCGGCCGTGGACAGCATGGCCGCTGTGGGCCCGGCGGGTGCCTCGGTCCGTGGCGGCGTCGGTGCTCACGGTGCTGGTCGGGGCCAGTGCCGCGCTGGTGGTGGGACTGGTCCAGGGGCGGGAGCGGGTCTCGGCCCTGACCAGCTCGCTCGGGGCCGACCCGGTCGGGGGCCTGGTGCTGCTCGGCGGTCAGGTGCTGTACCTGCCGAACCTCGTCCTGTGGACAGTCTCGTGGGTCATGGGAGCGGGGATCTCACTGGGGGACGGCTCGGTGGTCTCACCGGTCGCCACCCAGGTCGGGCTGCTTCCCGCGATCCCGGTGCTTGGTGCCGTACCGGAGGCCCAGGTCGGACGCTGGGGGCTGCTCGGCTGGCTCGTGGTCGGAGTCCTCGGCGGGGTGGTGGCGGCCTGGGCCGCACTCCCGGCCCCGCACCGGCGCCGACCCGACGAGGCGGCTCTGGTCGGGGCCCTGAGCGGGGTGCTCGGCGGGGTCGCACTGACGGCCCTGGCGGCCTTCTCGCGCGGCGGCCTGGGAGCCAGCCGGATGGCGGACCTGGGCCCGCGGCTGCCGGAGCTGTTCGTCCTGTCCTGCTCCCTGATGGGGATCTCGGGAATGGCTGCCGGCCTGGTGATCGGGCTCGTGACCCGCCAGCCGGACCCGGCCGCCACGGCCGTGGAGGCGACTGAGCCGCTGGTCAGCAGCGAACCGGACGAGGAACCCCGCTAGGGTAAGAGCCGTGCAGCCGAGCCCCTCCCTGTCCGTCGTGGTGCTGGTGTCGGGGTCAGGGACCTTGCTGCAGGCCGTCCTGGACGAGGCTGCCGCCGGTTCGCTACCAATCGAGGTCCGCGCCGTCGGCTCCGACCGGCGCAGCGCGTACGGGCTGGAGCGGGCCCGGCAGGCCGGCGTCGAGACCTTCGTGGAGCCGCTGCGCCGCGGTGACGACCGGGCCGCCTGGGACGCCCGGCTGACCGAGCAGGTGAGCCGCTACCAGCCCGACCTGGTCGTCTCGGCCGGGTTCATGCGGCTGGTCGGGCAGTCGTTTCTGGCGCGCTTCCCGGACCGGATGATCAACACCCACCCGGCGCTGCTGCCGGCGTTCCCCGGCGCGCACGGGGTCCGCGACGCGCTCGCGTACGGGGTGAAGGTCACTGGCTGCTCCGTGTTCTGGGTCGACGCCGGGGTCGATACCGGTCGGATCATCGCCCAGGAGCCCGTACGGGTGGAGCCCGGCGACACCGAGGGCAGCCTTCACGAACGGATCAAGGTCGTCGAGCGACGGCTGCTGGTCGACACCCTGCGCCAGATCGCAACCGAAAGGACCTCATGACCGGTCAGACCCCGATCCGCCGGGCCCTGGTGTCGGTCTCTGACAAGACCGGCCTGGCTGAGCTGGGGGCCGCCTTCGCCGCCCACCAGGTGGCAGTGGTCTCCACCGGCAGTACCGCGGCCCTGCTGCGCGACGCGGGGGCGCAGGTCACCGAGGTGGCTGACCTGACCGGCTTCCCCGAGTGCCTCGACGGGCGGGTGAAGACGCTGCACCCGGGGGTGCACGCCGCGGTCCTCGCCGACCGGCGGCTGCAGTCGCACCGCGACCAGCTCGCCGAGCTGGGGATCGAGCCGTTCGACCTGGTGGTGAGCAGTCTCTACCCGTTCGCCCAGACTGTGGCCAGCGGGGCCGGGGTCGAGGACTGCCTCGAGCAGATCGACATCGGCGGGCCGGCGATGGTCCGGGCCGCCGCCAAGAACCACCCGTCGGTGGCGGTCGTCACCTCCGTCGACCAGTACCCGCAGCTGCTGGAGGCGCTCGCCACCGGGGGCTTCACGCTCGCCCAGCGGCGCCGGCTAGCGGTGGCGGCCCTGCGGCACACCGCCGCGTACGACGTCGCCGTGGCGAGCTGGATGGGGGCGGCGCTGGTCGAGCCCGACGAGCTGCCCGACTGGTACGGGGCTACGTACACCAAGAGCAGCGACCTGCGGTACGGCGAGAACGCCCACCAGCCGGCCGCCCTGTACGCCGGGAGCGGCTCGGGCCTAGCGACCGCCGAGCAGCTCCACGGCAAGGAGATGAGCTTCAACAACTACACCGACGGTGAGGCCGCCTACCGCGCCGTGTACGACTTCAGCGAGCCGGCAGTGGTGATCATCAAGCACGCCAACCCGTGCGGGATCGCGGTCGGTGCCGACATCGCCGAGGCCCACCGCAAGGCTCACGCCTGCGACCCGGTCTCGGCCTTCGGTGGAGTGGTCGCCACCAACCGCCCGGTCAGCCTGGCCATGGCCGAGCAGGTCAGTGAGGTCTTCACCGAGGTCGTGGTCGCTCCCGGGTACGAGGCCGGCGCGGCCGAGCTGCTGGCCAGGAAGAAGAGCATCCGGCTGCTGGTCGCCCCCGCCTACCCGGGCGCGGTCCTGGAGCAGCGCCAGGTCTCCGGCGGGCTGCTGCTCCAGCGCCCGGACCGGCTCGACGACGCCGGCGACGACCCGGCCAGCTGGCGGCTGCAGGCGGGGGAGCCGGTCTCACCGCAGGCCCTGGCCGACCTGGCCTTCGCCTGGCGGGCCTGCCGGGCGGTGAAGTCGAACGCCATCCTGCTGGCCCACGACCTGGCCTCGGTCGGGGTCGGGATGGGCCAGGTGAACCGGGTCGACTCCTGCCGGCTGGCGGTGCAGCGGGCCGGGGACCGGGCCGCCGGGTCGGTCGCCGCCTCGGACGCCTTCTTCCCCTTCGCCGACGGGCCCCAGATCCTGATCCAGTCCGGGGTGAGCGCGGTGGTGGAGCCGGGCGGGTCGGTCCGCGACGCGGAGACTGTCGCCGCCTGCCAGAAGGCCGGGGTCGCGCTGTACTTCACCGGAACTCGTCACTTCTTCCACTAGGAGCCCATGTGAGCGCTGCACTGCTGGACGGGAAGGCCACGGCCCGGGCGATCAGGGCCGACCTGCGGGCCCGGGTCGCCGCCCTCGCTGAGCGGGGGGTCCGCCCCGGCCTGGGGACGGTCCTGGTCGGCGACGACCCGGGCTCCCGCTCGTACGTGGCCGGCAAGCACCGCGACTGCGCCCGGGTCGGGATCGAGTCGATCCGGGTCGACCTGCCCGCCGGCACCAGCCAGCAGCGGCTGGCCGAGGAGCTGGAGCGGCTCAACGCCGAGCCGGCCTGTACGGGGTACATCGTGCAGCTGCCGCTGCCCCGCCGCCTCGACGACACCTGGGTGCTGAGCCTGGTCGACCCGGCCAAGGACGCCGACGGGCTGCACCCGGTGAACCTGGGGCGGCTGGTGCTGGGGGCTCCGGCGCCGCTGCCCTGCACCCCGCGCGGGGTGGTCGAGCTGCTCCGGCGCCACCAGGTGCCGCTGGCCGGGGCCCACGTGGTCGTCGTCGGCCGGGGTACGACGGTCGGGCGGCCGCTGGGGCTGCTGCTGACCCGCCGCAGCGAGAACGCCACCGTCACCCTCTGCCACACCGGCACCCGGGACCTGGCGGATTACACTCGGCAGGCTGACATCGTGGTGGCCGCGGCCGGACGGCCCGGGCTGATCACCGCCGACCTGCTGCGCCCCGGTGCCGTGGCGGTCGACGTCGGGATCACCCGGACCGAGGCTGGGCTGGTCGGCGACCTGCACCCGTCGGTACGGGAGGTCGCCTCCTGGGTGGCGCCGGTGCCGGGCGGGGTCGGGCCGATGACCCGGGCGATGCTGCTGACCAACGTCGTCGAGCAGGCCGAGGCAGGCCTGTGATGGCGAGCCGGCCTCCGCTCGACGAGCGCCGCGGGCTGCTGGCCATGGCCCGCCGGCAGTGGGCCTGGTTCGCCACCGTGTCCCTGTTCTTGCTGGGTGCCCTGTACGTGGCGCTGCCGCCGGGACACTGGCGCCGCGGCAGTGCGGTGATGGGCTGCGCCCTGCTCGCCGGCGCGGTGCTGCGGGGAGCTCTCGGCAACCGGGCCGGCCTGCTCGCGGTCCGCTCCCGCCGCTTCGACGTGGCCTGGATGCTGCTGGCCGGGACGGCGGTCCTGGTCCTCGCCTTCTGGGTGCCGGCGCTGCGCCCCTCGATCGACCGGTAGCGCCCGCCGGCCGGGGCCGGGTACGGCCCCGCGGTCTCGTCCGCCCCGGCCCGGCCCCGGGTCGTCTGGGGGCCCCGGCTGGTCCGGTGCCTGGTGCGGGCCGCCGGCACCAGGCCGGCACGAGAGCAGAGCCCAGCAGAAACGCCTGAGGCCCCGCTCCCACCAGGGGAGACGGGGCCTCGAGTGCTGCTCGGCTCAGATCAGCCCGAGCTCGGTGACGGCATTCTTCTCCTCGGTCAGCTCGGCGACCGAGGCGTCGATCTTGGCCCGCGAGAAGTCGTCGATCTCAAGGCCCTGGACGATCTCGTAGTCGCCGTTCTTGGTGCGGCACGGGAAGGACGAGATCAGGCCTTCCGGGACCCCGTACGAGCCGTCGGACGGAACCGACATCGAGACCCACGAGTCGTCGGAGGTGCCAAGCAGCCAGTCGCGCAGGTGCTCGATGGTGGCGTTGGCCGCCGAGGCCGCCGACGACGAGCCACGGGCCGCGATGATGGCCGCACCGCGCTTGGCGACGGTCGGGATGAAGTCGTTCTCGATCCAGGCCTGGTCGTTGACCGCCTCGGCGGCGTTCTGGCCGTTGACCTTGGCGTGGAACAGGTCAGGGTACTGGGTCGAGCTGTGGTTGCCCCAGATCGTCATGTCGCGGACCGCGGTCACCGGCACGCCGAGCTTCCCGGCCAGCTGGGCGATGGCCCGGTTGTGGTCGAGACGGGTCAGCGCGTTGAAGCGCTGCCTGGGGATGTCGGGCGCGTTGCTCATCGCGATCAGAGCGTTGGTGTTGGCCGGGTTTCCGGTGACCAGCACGTGCACGTCATCGGCGGCGTGGTCGTTGAGCGCCTTGCCCTGGGCGGTAAAGATGGCACCGTTGGCGCTGAGCAGGTCGCCGCGCTCCATCCCGGCGGTCCGGGGGCGGGCCCCGACCAGCAGAGCCGCGTTGACGCCGTCGAAGATGGTGCTGGCGTCATCGCCGATCTCGACCTTCGACAGCAGCGGGAAGGCGCAGTCGTCGAGCTCCATGACGACGCCTTCGAGCGCCTTCAGAGCCGGGGTGATCTCCAGCAGCCGCAGCTCCACCGGCTGGTCCGGGCCGAGCAGGGCGCCACTGGCGATCCGGAACAAGAGGGAGTAGCAGATCTGCCCGGCGGCACCGGTGACCGCGACCTTGACAGGGGTAGTCGACACGTTTTGTCTCCTTCTCGAGGCCTTTGAGCCGAGGCTATCAGCGAGCGGCGGCGCTGGCAGCGCCGGTGGGTGGTCAGACCGCTGGCCAGGTGGTGGGCTCCGGCTAAGGTCACAGGGTGCGCCTCATCCTGATCCGGCATGGCCAGACCCAGTCCAACGTGGACCGGGTGCTCGACACCGGCTACCCGGGGGCGCCGCTGACCGAGCAGGGACTGGCCCAGGCGGAGGCGCTGGTCGAGCGGCTGGCCGCCGAGCCGATCCAGGCTGTGTACGCATCGGACCTGGTCAGAGCCCAGCAGACGGCTGCCCCGCTGGCCGCTCACCGGGGCCTGCCGGTGCTCGTCCGGACCGGGCTGCGGGAGATCTTCGCCGGCGCCGACGACATGTCGCCGGACTGGATGCCGTACGTGGCGGTGCTCGACTCCTGGGCCGACAACCCCGACAGCTGCCTGCCGGGTGGGGAGAACGCGACCAGCTTCTTCGACCGCTTCGACGCCGCGGTCGCCGAGATCGAGGCCAGCGGGGTCGACTGCGCCGCGCTCGTCAGCCACGGCGCGGCGATGCGGGTCTGGGTCACCGTACGCAGCGACAACGTCGAGCCCGGGGCAGCCCGGACCTGGCCGCTGGAGAACACCGACGTGGTCGTGGTGCACCGCACCTCGGCCGGCTGGGACCTGCTGCGCTGGGGAGAGGTACGTCCGTAGCCGCACCGGTGCTGGACTGCTGCCCTCGCGGCGGCTCCGCCTGGCGCGGCGTCTTCTCTCCTCGCGGGCGAAGAGGTGCCTCACCTGAGGCCAGCCAGTCGTTCTTTACCGCTCAGGCGGCGTGCTCCGCGGCCGGTCGTGGCCGGGTTGAGCGGCCAGGTTGCGGTGCGGGGTCCATCCAGTCGCTCGTCGTCGCTCGATCGCGAGGACGCTCGCCCGGAGTGAGCCGAGTTGGCGGGCCTGCTGGTGGCCGGGTACTCTCGGCGGGCACCTCACTCTGGGAAAGGACAGCCCGTGCTGCTGTGGCGCCGCCTGGTCATCGACCTGGGCCGAGCCGGCGTCTGCCGCTGTCGGTGAGCGTTCAGGCCGCCTGACGGCCGTACCAGCCCACCCGTTCTGGACGCGGTCTACCGCGCCACCCGATGACTGTGGAGTGTTCATGTCCTCTTCCGTACCGTCGGCGCCTGCTGCGCGCCGCTTCTCGGTCCCGTTCGGGGCGCAGGTCCTGATCGGCCTGGCCGCCGGGGCCCTGCTGGGGGTTGTCGCCCGGCAGACCGGCTCCGGCTGGCTGACCCAGCTGCTCACCCAGGTGGGCTCGATCTTCGTCCAGCTGCTGCGGGTGCTCGTGGTCCCGCTGGTGCTGACCGCCCTGGTGGTCTCGATCACCCAGCTGCGCCAGGTCGCCAACGCCGCCCGGCTCGCCGTGCAGACCCTGCTCTGGTTCGCGGTCACCGCCGCCTGCTCGGTCGTGATCGGGATCACGATCGGGCTGCTCACCAGCCCAGGCACCAGCGCCCAGCTGTCGACCGCCGGGGCTAAGGCCTCAGCCACCCAAGGCACCTGGCTCGACTTTCTGAAGTCCGTGGTCCCGGCCAACATCTGGGGCCTGGAAGCCTCCTCCCAGGTCGCCCAGGACGGTGGCGTCACCACCAGCCTCAGTTTCAACGTCCTGCAGCTGGTGGTGATCGGGATCCTGCTGGGTGCTGCGGCCCTGGCAGTCGGGGAGAAGGCCCAGCCGTTCATCGACCTGGCCGCGTCGGCACTGGAGGTCTTCCAGAAGCTGACCTGGTGGGTGATCCGGCTCACCCCGATCGGCTCGGCCGCCCTGATCGGCAAGGCCGTCGCCACGTACGGCTGGTCGGCGGTGCAGCCGCTGGCGGTCTTCGCCGCCGATGTCTACCTGGGCTGCGCCCTGGTCCTGCTCGGGCTGTACCCGGCGCTGCTGAAGCTGCACCGGCTCTCGGTGCGCCGGTTCTTCTCCGGCGCCTGGGACGCGATCGTCTTTGCCTTCGTCTCCCGCTCCAGCGTCGGCACCTTGCCGATCACCCGCCGAGACACCATCGAGAAGCTGGGGGTTCCCAGCGAGTACGCCTCGTTCGCGGTGCCGCTCGGCGCCACCACCAAGATGGACGGGTGCGCCGCGATCTACCCGGCGCTGGCGGCGATCACGGTCGCCCAGCTGTTCGGGGTCGAGCTGGGAGTCGGTCACTACCTGCTGATCGCCTTCGTCGCGGTGGTCGGCTCGGCCGCGACCGCCGGTCTGACCGGCGCCACGGTGATGCTGACCCTGACCCTGTCGACCTTGGGGCTGCCGCTGGAAGGGGTCGGGCTGCTGCTGGCGATCGACCCGGTCCTGGACATGATCCGGACCGCGACCAATGTCGCCGGGCAGGCCCTGGTGCCGGTGCTGGTGGCCAGGCGGAACCGGATCCTCGACCTGGACCGCTACCAGGGGCGGACCCGGGCCGAGGCGGAGCCGGTTCCGGTCCCGGTCGGCTAAGCCTCTGGCGAGGAGGCCGGTAGGGTAGCGGCCGCCCCGCCGGGACCCCCGGCGCGAGCAGAAGGGTGGGCGGTGCTGAGGGACCTCGACGAGGCGCTGGACGCGCTGCTGCACCTCTCCCCGCCCCGACGGCCCGAGCACCAGCCGGTCGAGGCCCTGGGACGGCTGCTGGACGCGGTCGAGAACCCGCACCGCGGGTACCGGGTCGTCCACGTCGCCGGCACGTCCGGCAAGACGTCGACCGCGTACCTGGTGCGGGGACTGCTGGAGGCCGCGGGGAAGCGGACCGGGCTGACCGTGTCGCCACACGTCGTCGCGGTGAACGAGCGGGTCCAGGTCGGCGGGGTGCCGCTGGCTCAGAGCCGCTTCTGCGGGTACGTGTCGCGGTTCCTCGACCTCGCCCGCCCGCTGGCCGGCGACCTCACGTACTTCGAGCTGACCGTCGGGCTGGCGCTGTGGGTGTTCGCGCAGGAGCAGGTGGAGTACGCGGTCGTGGAGGTAGGCATCGGCGGGCTGCGCGACGCAACCAACGTGCTGCAGTCACCGGAGAAGCTCTGCCTGGTGTCGGCGGTGGGCCTGGACCACACCGAGGTCCTGGGGCGCACAGTCGGCGAGATCGCTGCCCAGAAGGCCGGCATTCTGGGCCCGGGGAACACCGTCGTGGTGGTCGACCAGGACCCGCAGGTGCTGACTGCGGTACGCGACCGGGCAGCCGCCGTCGGCGGGCAGGTGCTCGTGGTGCCGTACCCGGAAAGCGCAGGCTTTCAGGATCGCAACCAGGCGCTGGCCAGGGCGGCCGTCGAGCTGCTCGGGGCCCGCGACGGCTTCGAGGTCCCGGTGCTGGCGGTGCCGGACAGCCCGCCGGCCCGCTTCGAGCGGTTCGAGGTCGACGACCACCGGCTGGTGCTCGACGGCGCCCACAACCCGCAGAAGATGGCCGGCCTGGTGCAGGGGCTGGCAGTCGCTGGGTACGGGCCGCTGGCCGCTCTGGGGACGCTCGTCGACGCTCCCGACGAGAAGCTCGACCAGACCCTGGCGGTGCTGGCACCGTGCCTGACGTACCTCGTCGTTCCGGACTACGAGATCGGCACCGGGACGAAGGTCAAGCGGTCGTTCCCGGCCTCGGCGGTTGCCGACGCAGCCCGCCGGCTGGGGGTGCCGGCCGAGGTGGCACCGAGTGTCGAGGCGGCCTGGCGGATGCTGCTGGCGCGCCCGGAGCGCGACCTGCTGGTGACCGGGTCGCTGTACCTGGCCTCCCTGGTGCGCCCGCTGCTCGTCGCCGCAGGCTCTCGCCAGCGGGCCCCGGGGGCCGCTGGTTGACGGGTCGCCGGCCGCTAGCCGGCCAGCTCGGGGTGGGCGGCCTCGGAGTTGAGCTCGGCCACCAGCCGGACCGCGGTGCCCTTGAAGACGATCCCGAGCAGGAGCGCGATCCCCGAGCCGTCGGTGAAGACCACCACCACCCGTCCGGCGTAGCCGATTCCGCTGGTGACCTTGGCGACCGCCACCTGGTCGCGGCGGCACTGCCAGATCACCTTCGCCCCGGCGATCGGCTTGTCGATCACCAGCAGCCGCTCGGTGGTGAGCACCAGGTCGCCGTCGTGGCCGCCGTGGCGGCGCTCGTGGATCGCGTTGCGCAGCGTCACCCCCAGCGAGTCCGGCGACCCGTACACGGCGTTCCCCGGCGACATCGCCGCCAGCACCTCCCGCAGCCGCTCCCGGCTGGGGCTCTGGTCAACCTCGCCGCCGATGGTCTCCGGGCCGATCACGTACGAGGCCTCGGGCATCTCGATCAGCCGCTCGCGGGGGCCGAGCAGGGGCCCGAGGACATGAGCAGCGCGATCAGGGTGCACGTCGGTATTCTGGCCGTCTCGGTGCCCGCTGTCCACGGGCGACGGCCCGGCGGCCGCTCTCAGTGCACTAGCGTGATCTCGTACCACGTCGTAGGAAGCCGCTGCGGTCAGGGAGGACAGGCATGAGCAGGATCAAGGTCACCGGTACCGTCGTCGAGCTCGACGGCGACGAGATGACACGGATCATCTGGCAGTTCATCAAGGACCGGCTGATCCACCCGTACCTGGACCTGAACCTGGAGTACTACGACCTCGGCATCGAGAACCGCGACGCCACCAGCGACCAGGTCACCATCGACTCCGCGAACGCCATCAAGAAGCACGGCGTCGGCGTCAAGTGCGCCACCATCACCCCCGATGAGGCCCGGGTCAGCGAGTTCGGGCTGAAGCAGATGTGGAAGTCGCCCAACGGCACCATCCGCAACATCCTGGGCGGGGTGATCTTCCGCGAGCCGATCATCATCTCCACCATCCCGCGGCTGGTGCCGGGCTGGACCAAGCCGATCATCATCGGCCGTCACGCCCACGCCGACCAGTACAAGGCGCAGAACTTCAAGGTCCCCGGCGCCGGTACCGTCACCATCAGCTACCACCCCGAGGACGGCTCGGAGCCGGTCGAGCTGGAGGTCGCCCGGTTCGGCGCCGACGGCGGGGTCGCGATGGGCATGTACAACTTCACCAAGTCGATCGAGGACTTCGCCCGGGCCAGCCTGAGCTACGGCCTGCAGCGCGGCTACCCGGTCTACCTGTCCACCAAGAACACCATCCTCAAGGCGTACGACGGGGCCTTCAAGGACATCTTCCAGGCCGTGTACGAGTCCGAGTTCCAGGCCGACTTCGAGGCCCGGGGGCTCACGTACGAGCACCGCCTGATTGACGACATGGTGGCCGCGGCCCTGAAGTGGGAGGGCGGCTACGTCTGGGCCTGCAAGAACTACGACGGCGACGTGCAGTCCGACACGATCGCCCAGGGCTTCGGCTCGCTGGGGCTGATGACCTCGGTGCTGATGACGCCGGACGGCAGGACGGTCGAGGCCGAGGCGGCCCACGGTACGGTGACCCGCCACTACCGCCAGCACCAGCAGGGCAAGCCGACCTCGACCAACCCGATCGCGTCGATCTTCGCCTGGACCGGCGGCCTGAGGCACCGCGGCGCGCTGGACGGCACCCCGGAGGTCACCGGCTTCGCCGAGACCCTGCAGAAGGTCTGCGTCGAGACCGTGGAGAGCGGCAAGATGACCAAGGACCTGGCGCTGCTGGTCGGCCCGGACCAGCCGTGGCTGACCACCGAGGAGTTCCTGGCCGCGCTCGACGAGAACCTGAGCGCCCGTCTCCAGGCCTGATCACCTCGGGCTGTGCCCCGGCCGTGGCGCGGGTGGTCAGGGCGAAGACCACGGTCTGGCCGGTCGGCCCTGGCTGCCCAGGGGTAGCAGGCCGAGGCCGGTCGGCAGCAGGCTCGGGTCAGGTGGGGGCGCTGGCCGGGCGTCCGAGCTGGACAACCGTCCAGCCAGCCCGCTCCCAGGTGCCCCGGTGCAGTTTCAGCCGGCCGTCGATCAGGACCTTGCTGCGGACCACGCCGTCCAGGCTGGACGGGTCGAGCTGGCGGAACTCCGGCCACTCAGTCAGGTGCAGCACCAGGTCGGCCCCGGTCAGGGCCTCGACGATGCTCGGGTCCTGGGCGACACCGGGCAGGTCCACCCGGGCCTGCGGGTCGTACACCCGGACATCGGCGCCCAGCTCGGCCAGCCGGCTCGCCACCGTCAGGGCGGGGGAGTTGCGGGTGTCGTCGGTGCCCGGCTTGAAAGCCGCCCCCAGCACCGCCACCCGCTTGTTCGTGACGTCGCCGCCGAGGGCCCGGACCGCGAGCTGGGCGACCTCCTGGCGCTGGGTGTCGTTGATCGTCTCGATCGCCTCGATCAGCTGCGCCAGCTGGGGCACCCCGAGCTCGGTGGCCCGGTGGGCCAGGGCGGCGATGTCCTTGGGCAGGCAGCCGCCGCCGAAGCCCAGCCCGGCGTTGAGGAACTCGCGCCCGATCCGGCGGTCGTGGCCCAGCGCGTCAGCCAGCAGCACCACGTCACCGCCAGCGGCCTCGCACATCTGGGCCATCGCGTTGATGAACGAGATCTTCAGCGCCAGGAAGGCGTTGGCAGCGGTCTTGATCAGCTCGGCGGTGGCCAGGTCGCACTCGACCACCGGAACGCTCTCCGAGATCGGGATCGCGTACACGTGCCGCATCGTCGTCAGCGCCTGCGGCGACTGCACCCCGAGCACGATCCGGTTGGGGCGCAGGGTGTCGTCGACCGCGTGCCCCTCCTGCAGGAACTCCGGGTTCCACATCACCTCGACGCCGTCCCCGGCCGGGGCCAGCTCCCGCAGCCGCTGCTGGAGCCGCAGCGCGGTCCCCACCGGGACCGTCGACTTGCCGGCGACCAGAGTGGGGCGGGTCAGCAGCGGGCCCAGCTGGTCAGCGACAGCGAAGACCTGGGAGAGGTCCGCCGAGCCGTCCGCGCTGCGGGGGGTGCCGACCGACAGAAAGTGGACATCGGCCCAGTCGGCGATCTCGTGGTAGTCGGTGGTGAACCGCAGCCGTCCCGACCGTACGTGGCGGGCCAGCATCGGCTCCAGGTCACGCTCAAAGACCGTGGACCGGCCGGAGCTGAGGACGTCGACCCGGGCCTGGTCGATGTCGACCCCGATCACCCGGTGACCAAGCTCTGCCATTCCGGCGGCGTGGGCGGCGCCCAGGTAGTTGGTCCCGATGACGGAGATATTGAGCGGCACGGGCTAACCCTAGCGAGCGTCTACAGTGGTCGCGTGGACGACCAGCCCCGACCTCGTCGGACCGAGCCCAGCCGATGAGCCAGCACCTCACCGACAGCCTGCTGATTCTGCTGTTCATCGTGGTCGGCGGGGTTTTCGCCGCCGCTGAGATGTCGCTGGTGTCGCTGCGCGACGCCCAGCTCAAGCAGCTCTCCGGACGGGGCAAGCGCGGCGCCAGGCTGGCCCGGCTGGCGGCCAACCCGAACCGCTTTCTGTCTGCGGTCCAGATCGGCGTCACCTTGTCGGGCTTCCTGTCGGCAGCCTTCGGTGGGGCCACCCTGGCCGATGCCCTGGCGCCCAGCCTGGTCCGGCTCGGGCTGGCCGAGCCAGCTGCCCGTACGGTCGCACTGGTGCTGGTGACGGTGGTGATCTCGTACTTCTCGATCGTGCTCGGCGAGCTGACCGCGAAGCGGCTGGCGATGCAGCGGGCCGAGACCTTCGCGATGGCGCTGGCCCCGCTGGTCGACTTCATCGCCACCCTGGCCCGGCCGTTCATCTGGTTCCTGGGGGTCTCGACCAATGTCGCGGTCCGGGTGCTGGGCGGCGACCCGCGGGCCTCCCGCGAAGAGGTCAGCGACGAGGAGATCCGGGCCCTGGTGGTCGGTTCGCAGACCCTGGGCGACGAGGAGCGCCACATCGTCGACGAGGTCTTCGCGTCGGGAGAGCGGAGCCTGCGGGAGGTGATGGTGCCCCGCACCGAGGTCGACTTCCTGCCCGGGGAGATCACCGCGTACCAGGCGGTCCGGGAGGTGCAGGGAGCACCGCACTCGCGCTACCCGGTGACCGGGGAGACGGTCGACCAGGTGATCGGCTTCCTGCACGTACGGGACCTGATGGACCTGGACCCGGCGACCGGCGGCACCCCGGTGCGCCAGCTGGTCCGCCCGGTGACCTCGCTGCCGGAGACCGTGAAGGTGCTGCACGCCCTGACCGAGATGCGCCGCAGCTCGTCGCACCTGGCGATCGTGCGCGACGAGTACGGCGGCACGGCCGGGATCGTCACCCTGGAGGACCTGGTCGAGGAGCTGATCGGTGACATCCAGGACGAGTACGACGAGGACGCCCGCCCGGCCATGACGGGAGCGGACGTGGACGGGCTGATCACCCTGGAGGAGTTCGCCGAGCGGACCGGGCTGCTGCTGCCTGAGGGGCCGTACGACACGGTGGCCGGGTACTGGGTCGCTCAGCGTGGCCAGCTGCCGCAGCTGGGAGACCGGATCGAGGCGTCGGTGGAGCTGGCCGAGCCGGCGGGCGCGGCCACTCGGGTCGAGATGACGGTGACCGAGCTGGACGGGCGCCGGGCGGCCCGGATCTCGGTCCGGCGCCGACCCGGGCCGCAGGAAGGACTGGCGCTGCCGGCCGCGAGCTGAGACGCTGGGAGGCGGCGCAATGGGTCACGATCTGATTTCGGTATCGTCACCACCGGCGCCACGAACTGACGCCCCAGGGACACACAGGAGCTGCAGGTGCACGATCCGGATGGCTCGGTGCTGCTGACCAGCCCCGAGGTGGGACACCTGCTGACGGTTGCCGTGCAGCACGCCGGGGGGGTGCTGCAGAGCTGGCACCTAGACCATGTCGACGCTAACCCGCAACGGTCCACCACCGCCACGTACATCGCGCAGGTGGAGTGGCCGCACGGTGTGCGCCAAGAGTTGCTGGGGGTGTCGGCCCGGGCCGGTGGGCTGGGCCGGACCGACGAGCGGGCCGCGATCTTCGCCGACGGTGACCGGGAGGTCGCGGTCTGGATCTACCCCCGCGACCCGGACCTGCCGGGGCTGGCGCGGGCCGCGTACCCGACTGAGATGGCGGCGGTCCTCAACGAGTACCGGGTCTTCCCGCACCCGGTCGGGGTCGACCAGCTGCGGCTGGACATGATCGGCTACCGGCCGCGGCGCCGGGCAGTCCTCAAGTGCACCGTCAGCGCCCCGCCGCGGGTGCTGTACGTGAAGGTGCTGCGGGAGCCGCTGTTTCAGACCATCAAGACCCGCCACGAGCTGCTGCTGGCGGCCGGCGTGCCGGCCCCAGCGGTAGTGGCGGCCACCTCGGACCACCTCCTCGTGCTGGACGAGCTGCCGGGCCGGCCGCTGGCCCGGGCGATCTTCGACGACACCGACCCGACCACCGCGGAGCGGCTGATCCACGTCCTGGACGCGATGCCGGCCTCGGTCGCCCAGCTCGAGCGGCGCCCCCCGTGGAGCGACGCGGTCGGGCACTACGCGCGGATGGTGAGTCAGGCTCTGCCGCCGCTGCAGCCGCGGCTGGAGTGGCTCGCGGACCGGATCACCGAGGGGCTGGCCGGGGTGCCGGAGGGCAACGAGCCGACCCACGGCGACTTCCACGAGGGGCAGATCCACGTCCACAACGGGTTGGTCTGCGGGATCCTCGACATCGACACCATCGGCCCGGGCCGGCGCGCCGACGACCTGGCCTGCCTGGTGGCGCACCTGTCGACGGTGCAGCGGATGAACGCCCGCCAGGCCGCCCGGGTGCACCACCTGCTGCGGACCTGGGTACCGGTCTTCGACAGCCGGGTCGACCCGACCGAGCTGCGGCTGCGGGCGGCGGCGGTGATCATCTCGCTGGCCACGGGCCCGTACCGGTCTCAGGAGACCAACTGGGAGCGGGAGACCCACCAGATCGTGGACGCGGCCGAGGCGCTGGTACGGCAGGTGGTCTGAGCGCACCACTGGCCAGGTACCGTCGACAGCGACCAAAGACGTAAGGAGATCGGGCATGGGCTGGATGCGGCTGGTATGGGTACTGCTGGGGATCCTGTGGTGGATCGGGCGCAGCAAGCGGGTCGGTCGCCCGGCCCCGCGGCGGCCGTACGTCTCCGAGGAGCCGCAGGGTGACCAGCCGGTGAGCGACGGGCCGTACGGGGTGCGCAGCGACCCGACCGACCCGGAGCCCGGCTCCCGTCCGCAGCCGGACCCGAGAGTCCCGCCGGAGGAGACCGTGCCGGGGACCGGGCCGCACCTGGAGCCGTCGACCGCCGAGGGGTGGCCGCAGCAGTGGGAGGACGACGCGGAGCCCGCGAGCGACTCACAGACCGCGAGCGACCCGACCGGCTCCGACGGGTCCGAGGACCGCAGCGCCGACTCGGCCGGCACCGCCGACCGCCCCGACTCGGCGGACAGCCCCGACTCGGCGGACAGCCCAGACTCGGCGGGCAGTCCCAGCAGCCCAGACTCGGCCGACTCGGCTGACAGCCCGGACAGCCCCGGCAGCCCGGACTCCGCCGCCTCGCCCACCAGCGCTGGATAGTCCCGCGCGGGTCTGCCGGACCCCGTACGCTTCCCGGTGCCGTGCGGCCGGTGCCGGCGGCGGAAGGAGGTCCGGTGAGTACGCCCGGAGCTGATGAGGTCGTCGTCGCCCGGGAGGCCTGGCGGGGGCTGTGGTCGCTGGTCTGCGGCTTCTTCATGATCATGGTCGACGCGACCATCGTGTCGGTCGCCACCCCGGCCCTGATGCGGGACTTCGGGGTCGGGATCAACACTGTGGTCTGGGTTACCAGTGCCTACCTGCTGGCCTTCGCCGTCCCGATGCTGATCACCGGCCGGCTGGGCGACCGGGTCGGCCCGAAACGGGTCTACCTGACCGGGCTCGCGGTCTTCACCCTGGCCTCCGGGCTGTGCGGGCTGACCGGCTGGCTCGGCACCTCGATCGCCTGGCTGGTCGCCGCCCGGGCCCTGCAGGGGCTCGGCGGGTCGATGATGTCGCCGCAGACGATGACCGTGATCGCGCGGACCTTCCCGCCCCAGCGGCGTGGTGGGGCGATGGCGGTCTGGGGTGCCACCGCCGGGATCGCCTCCCTGGTCGGGCCGGTGCTGGGCGGCCTGCTGATCGACTCGGTCGGGTGGGAGTGGATCTTCTGGATCAACCTGCCGGTCGGGGTGCTCACCTTCGTCCTGGTGCTGCGCAACGTCGCCGTACTCGAGACCCACAGCCACAGCTTCGACTGGTTCGGGGTGGTGCTGAGCGGGGTGGGGATGCTCTCGGCCGTGTTCGCGATCCAGGAGGGGCACAGCTTCGGCTGGGGCCGGGTCTGGGGGCCGGTCTCGGTGCCGCTGCTGCTGGCGGTCGGGGTGGTCCTGCTGGTGCTCTTCGCGGTCTGGCAGTGGCGCAACCCGCGCGAGCCGCTCGTCCCGCTGGCGCTGTTCGCCGACCGCAACTTCTCGGTCTCCTCGATCGGCATCACCTGCGTCGGCTTCGCCACCACCAGCCTGGTCTTTCCGTTCATGATCTACGCCCAGGTGGTCCGCGGCCTGGGCCCGACCGCGGCGGCGCTGCTGATGGCGCCGCAGGCGGTGCTCGGGATCGTGATGGCCCGCCCCGCCGGAAAGCTGGTGGACCGGACCCATCCTCGGACCCTGGCCGGGCTCGGGCTGCTGGGGATGACGGCCTCCCTGGTCTGGCTGAGCCTGGTGATGACCCCGGACCGGTCAGTGCTGGCGGTCATGGGGCCGTCGGTGCTGATGGGCGCGTCCACCTCCTTCGTCTGGGGCACCCTGTCGACCGGGGCCAACCGGAACCTGCCGCCTCAGATGGCGGGCTCCGGCTCCGGGGTGTACAACACCGCCCGCCAGGTCGGCTCGGTGCTCGGGTCGGCCGCGATCGCCGTCCTGATGGAGGCCCGGGTCGCGGCCCGGCTGCCGGGCGCCACCACCGGCTCGCTGAGGGCCGGCACGTCGTCCCTGGAGCCCGAGCAGCTGGCCGGCGTCAGCCAGGCCATGTCCGAGTCGATGCTGCTGCCGGCCGCGGTCACCACCGTCGCCGCCCTGGCGACGCTGTGGTACCACAACCTGCGTCACCTCACCGGAGACACCCGTGCCTGACAAGGACCGGCTCAGCCGGCGGACCCTGCTGGCGGGCGGCCTGGCCGGGCTGGCCGGCTGCACCGGTACCGGCACCGGCGGCAGCGGGCCGAGCAGCCCTGCCGGTACGGCCGGGGCGCCGGCGCGTACCAGGCCGCCGAACCCGTTCGACGCGCTCTACCCACCCGGTTTCCGGCTCAGCCCGCTGGCGGCCGACCCGGAGCCGGCGCCCAGCCCACTGCCGTACCCGCCATCGGGGCTGGCCGACGCGGTCCTCGACCCGCGCTACCGGACCCGGCTCTACCGGGCCGCGAGAGCGAGCCAGGGCGAGGGCGGCCGGATGCGCCACGAGTACTCCCGGCGCCAGGCCTTCAACGCCGACTGCACCCGCTACCTGACCCAGGACGGCCGCGGCGCCTGGTACCTCAACGACGCCACCACGCTGACCCAGCTGCGACGGCTGCCGGAGCTGGTCGGTGACTGCGAGCCGATCTGGCACTCGCGCGACCCGGACCGGCTGTACCTGACCGGCCGCAACGGCGCCACCAGCTGGTGGTCGTACGACGTCACCAGCGGCACCCGCGAGCTGTGGTACGACTTCGCCCAGGACCCGCCCTGGCCGCAGGCCACCGGCTACTGGACCAGGGGCGAGGGCACCACCAGCGCCGACGGGCGGTACCTGACGCTGCTCGCCACCAGCTATGACGCCGGAAGCCAGCGGCTCACTGGGCACGGGGTGGTGGTGCTGGACCTGGAGGAGCGGCGGCTGGTGGGCCGCCTCGACGCGGCCGACTTCCCGACCCCCGGCGCGCTGCCCGACCATGTCAGCACCTCCCCGAGCGGGGAGTACGCGGTCGTCTCCTGGCTGGCCGCCGACGGCGGCACCCGCGCCTGGCGGCGCGACTTCTCGACCTCGGTGCAGCTGGCCGCCGCCTCCGAGCACTCCGACCTGGCGGTCGGCGCCGACGGGCAGGACTACCTGGTGTACGCCGACTACGGCTCCGGCCAGATCCGGGCGATCACCGTCGCCACCGGCGACTCGTTCGACCTGCACCCGCTGTACCCGGCGGCCGGGGAGGGGTACGCGGTGCACCTGAGCGGGCAGGGGTTCGACCGTCCCGGCTGGGTGGTGGTCTCCACGTACGCGGACTTCGCCGACCACGGCTCGACCCGGCCGGCACCAGCACCGCGGCCCGAGTACCGCAAGGTCTGGCTGCTGTCGCTCAGCCGGACCCCGGTCGCGCTCAGTGTCTGCGGCACCCAGGTGGACTCGGCCCGGGCCGGCGAGGAGTACTTCGCCGAGCCGCAGGCGACCGTGTCCCGAGACCTCAGCCGGATCCTCTTCGCCAGCAACGCCGGCGGGCCGGTGGAGAGCTACCTTGTCGGCCTGCCGAGCTGGGTGGTCTGAGGCGAGCCGCGGCCCGAGCCGACGCGCCAGACCGCTAGGGTCAAGGGCTATGAGCAACGTACTGGCGGCCGTCGCCTGGCCGTACGCCAACGGACCGCGCCACATCGGGCACGTCTCGGGCTTCGGGGTGCCGTCAGACGTCTTCAGCCGCTACCAGCGGATGGTCGGCAACGACGTGCTCATGGTGTCAGGCACCGACGAGCACGGCACCGCGATCATGGTGCAGGCCGACAAGGAGGGCCTGACCCCGCAGCAGACGGCGGACAAGTACCACCAGGTGATCGCCTCTGACCTGCAGAACCTGGGGCTCACGTACGACCTGTACACCCGCACCACGACCCGCAACCACGCCGCCGTGGTCTCTGAGCTGTTCCGGGCCGCGCACGCCAACGGCTACATCGTCGCCAGGTCCCAGCTGGGCGCGATCTCCCCGTCGACCGGGCGGACCCTGCCCGACCGCTACATCGAGGGCACCTGCCCGCACTGCGGGTACGACGGGGCCCGCGGCGACCAGTGCGACAGCTGCGGGCGCCAGCTCGACCCGACCGACCTCACGAACCCGCGCTCCCGGATCAACGGGGAGGTCCCGTCCTTCGTTGAGAGCGAGCACTTCTTTCTGGACCTGCCGGCGCTGGCCGAGTCCATCGGCTCCTGGCTGGAGACCCGCCAGGACTGGCGGCCGAACGTCCTCAGGTACAGCCAGAACCTGGTCGCCGACCTGCAGCCGCGCCCGGTCACCCGGGACCTGGACTGGGGGATCCCGATCCCGGTCGACGGCTGGTCGGACAACGCGATGAAGCGGGTCTACGTCTGGTTCGACGCCGTGATCGGCTACTTCTCAGCCTCGGTCGAGTGGGCCCGCCGCCGCGGGAGCCCCGAGGCCTGGCGGGCCTGGTGGCAGAACCCGGACGCCCGCTCGTACTACTTCATGGGCAAGGACAACATCACCTTCCACTCGGTGATCTGGCCCGGGATCCTGCTCGGCGCCAACGGGCAGGGCTCCCTTGGCGGCCAGCCCAGCCGGTACGGGGCGCTGGACCTGCCCAGCGAGGTGGTCTCCTCGGAGTACCTGACCATGTCGGGCTCGAAGTTCTCCACCTCCCGCAGCACCGTGATCTACGTCGGCGACTTTCTGCGGGACTTCGGCCCGGACGCGCTGCGCTACTTCATCGCGGTCGCCGGGCCGGAGAACCAGGACGCCGACTTCACCTGGGAGGAGTTCGTCCGCCGGACCAACACCGAGCTCGCCAACGAGTGGGGCAACCTGGTCAACCGGTCGGTGTCGATGGCCCACAAGAACGTCGGCGCGGTGCCCACCCCCGACACCCTGACCGAGGCCGACCAGGCCCTGCTGAGCGCCTCCCGGGCGGCCTTCGGTACGGTCGGCGAGCTGCTGTCACGCTGCCGCTTCAAGCAGGCGGTCACCGAGACCATGCGGCTGGTGTCGCAGGCGAACAAGTACCTGTCGGACACCGAGCCGTGGAAGCTGAAGCACGACCCGGCCCGCCGGGACACGGTGCTGCACACCGCGCTGCAGGTGGTTCAGGACGCGAACACCCTGCTCACCCCGTTCTTGCCGCACGCCGCGCAGAAGGTGCACGAGACCCTGGGCGGGACCGGGACCTGGGCCGCGCAGCCGGAGCTGGTGACGGTGAGCGAGGACGGCGGGGCTGACTACCCGGTCCTGACCGGCGACTACGCCGCCCAGCAGGCCCGGTGGGAGTCGACCCCGATCGAGGTGGGCCGGCCGCTGGCCAAGCCCACCCCGCTGTTCACCAAGCTGGACGAGGCGCTGGGCCAGACCGGTCCGACCTGGGCCCCGGTCGACTGAGCTGCGTCAGGGACCGGGGCCGACCAGGCCGAGACCTCGTGGGGCGGCTTGGTCACCGGCTCCGTACCGTTCGCCCGGGCCTGGGCGCGCCACCAGCGGCGTGCTGGTCACCGTGCTCAAGCAGCCCAGGGCGGCCCTTACCAGGCCCGGGTCAAGGCAGCTCACAGAGGGGGGTGGCTGGCCAGGCCGGGGCATGCTCTACCCTTCCGGAGGCTCACGAGTGAAGGGACGCCATGGCTGGTCAGGCGGCAGATCAACTGGTACGTGCGGTGGGGGCGGTGGCTCCGCTGCGAGACGAGGACCTGCTAGGGCCTGACCAGCCGCTGCGCCCGTACCCGCCGGTCCACCGGTGGCGCTACAACGGTCTGGTCCGGGGCCTGCTGTTCGGGCTGCTCGTGCTGGCGGTGTTCGTGGTGGCCGGGCTGGTGCTGGGCGTGGTGCTGTGGCTGACCGGGTACACCGACATCCAGACGATCGACCGGGCTGGCCGTCGGTGGGGGAATGTGATGTCGATCCCCTTCATGGTCGCGGCCTACCTGCTGCTGGTCTGCTGGATCGAGCAGCGCCGCCCGTACGAACTGCGGCTGCGCGGCTGGGCCGGGATGCTCGGGCGCGGGCTGGCGATCGGAGCCGTGCTGCAGCTGGCCTGCGTGGCGGCCCTGGCCGTGGCCGGGGCGTACCGGGTTCAGGGACTCGATCTGGACTTCAACCCGGTCTGGTTCGTGGCCAGCGCCGGCTTCGGGGCCGCGATCACCGAGGAGATCGTCTTCCGCGGAGTGCTGTACCGGATTCTGGAGGGGACTTTCGGCACCTGGGCCGCGGTGGGGACCAGCGGTCTGGTCTTCGGCCTGGTCCACCTGGGCAACCAGCAGGGGACCCTGCAGGGTGGGCTGGCGATCGCGCTGGAGGCCGGGCTGCTGTTCGCCGCCCTGTACGCGCTGACCCGCTCGCTGTGGCTGGTGATGGGCGTGCACTTCGCCTGGAACGTGGTCCAGGGCCCGGTGCTGGGGATCGTGGTCTCCGGCAACCCTCTGGACCACCGCGGCTACCTGAGGTCGACTCTGACCGGACCGGAGTGGCTGACCGGCGGGACCTTCGGGATGGAGGCCTCCCTGGTCACCGTGGTGCTGCTGAGCGCGGTCGCGGTCTGGCTGCTGGTCCAGGTGCACCGCCGCGGCCTGGCGGTCTCACCGTTCTGGGTCCGCCGCCGCCAGCTGCTCGCCCGGAGCGCTACCGCGGTCCCGGCCCAGCCTGGTCTGGACCAGGCCCAGCCTGCAGCGGCGCCTGCGCAGCCGGCACCCGAGGATGGTCCGAGTGCTTGATCGCCCGGTCAGACCTCGGGTGATCCAGCACCACTAAGCGCAGCGATTCGGTGCAGAGTTGACCAGGCGCTGAGCGGCTCGAAGCCGGCGGCCAGGTGACGGGCGCGCAGACCCGGCTCGGCCCGGTACAGGTCCAGCCAGCGGCGCAGCAGCACTCGCAGCGGCTTGCGTCCGGTCCGCAGGTCCCGCCTGGCGCGGAACCAGAAGCTCAGCAGCCGGGGCCGGTCCAGCCAGATCCCGGACACGTCGAGGCCGGCGGCCCGGGCCGGGACCAGCAGCTCGATGGCGAAGATCCCCTCGGCGACCAGCACCGTACGCTCACCCGGGGTGGTCAGGGTGATGGTCTGCTGACCGACCCGGCGGCTCTGGCCGATGTCGTACGCGGGGACCGTGGCAGTGCCGGTCGCCAGCAGCTCCTGGACCGCGGCCAGCGCCCCAGCCCCGTCCCAGGTGCCGGGATGGTCCCAGTCGATGGCGTAGTCCAGCCGCGGGAGACCCGGCTCGTCGTAGTCGCGGTAGAAGTCGTCGAGGCGGAACCGGGTGGCTCCCGACAGCCGCGCGACGCGGGACTTGCCGCTGCCTGACGGCCCGGCCAGCAGAACCACCCGGGGTGTGGTCACAGCCCGAGCGCGGTCGCCATCTCGGAGCGCAGCCGGGCCAGCCGGTCGGCGTGCTCGGCCCGTACGGCTGCCACCTGCTGTGACTGCTCCGGGCTGGAGCGGACCTCCAGGTAGCACTTGAGCTTCGGCTCGGTCCCCGACGGGCGGACCACCACCCGCAGGCTCTGCCCGCTCAGCCGGACCCCGTCAGTCGGGGGCAGGTCGCCGCCGGCAGCCAGGTCGTCCACCGTGACCGGCTCGCCCAGCAGGGCGCTCGGCGGCTGCGCCCGCAGCCGGGCCATGGCGTCGCTGATCAGTGACAGGTCCGCCACCCGGACCGAGAGCTGCGAGGTGGAGTGCAGCCCGTGCTGGCGGGCGATCTGGTCGAGCCGGTCGGCCAGGGTCAGGCCCTGGGCCTTGAGCTCGGCGGCGAGCCGCAGCAGCCGCAGCGCCGCGGTGATCCCGTCCTTGTCGGGCACGGCGGCCGGGTCGGTGCAGTAGCCGATCGCCTCCTCGTACCCGTACGCGAGCCCCGGCACCCGGCCGATCCACTTGAAGCCGGTCAGGGTCGGCTGGAACGGCCGGCCGGCAGCCACCACCATCCGCTCCAGCAGCGACGACGACACGATCGAGCAGGCGTACACCCCGTCGGCGCCCCGGCGCAGCGCGTCGTCAGCCAGCAGCGCCCCCAGCTCGTCGCCGGTCAGCATCCGCCACTGCCCGTCGACCACGGCGGCTGCGGCGCAGCGGTCGGCGTCGGGGTCGTTGGCGATGACCACGTCCACCTGGTGCTGGCGGGCCAGCTCCAGGGCCAGGTCGATCGCGCCGGGCTCCTCCGGGTTGGGGAAGGCGACGGTGGGGAAGCTCGGGTCCGGGTCGTGCTGGGCCGCGACCAGGTACGGCTCGGGGAAGCCGGCCTGCCCGGCGGCGGCCTCCAGCACCCGGGCACCGACCCCGTGCATCGCCGTGTACACCCAGCTCAGCTCGCGCGGACCAGGGGCGATGACCGAGGTGGCGCGGGCCACGTACGCGGCGACCAGGTCGTCGCCGACGGTGATGTAGCCGCTGGAGCGGGGCAGCTCGCGTGGCGGCTGCTGGGCGACGTCGGCGATCTGGGCGGCGATCTCGGCGTCGACCGGCGGCACGATCTGGGAGCCGTCACCCAGGTACACCTTGTAGCCGTTGTCCTGCGGCGGGTTGTGCGAGGCCGTGACGACGACCCCGGCCACGCAGTGGTAGTGCCCGATTCCGTACGCGACAACCGGGGTCGGCACCGGCCGGTCGGTGAGCAGAGCCTCGAAGCCCTGGGCGGCGAGGACCTCGGCGGTGTCGCGGGCGAAGTCAGCCGACTTGTACCGGGCGTCGAAGCCGACCAGGACCCGGCCGCCGCCGTGGCCGTGCTCGGTCAGCCAGCGCCCGAACCCGGCTGCGGCCTGAGAGACCACGACCCGGTTCATCCGGGCCGGCCCGGGGCCGAGTGGCCCGCGCAGCCCGGCGGTCCCGAACTCCAGCGGCCCGGCGAAGGCGGACTCCAGCTCGGCTCGGGCCGGCTCCTCACCGGCCTCGGCCCGCCGCAGCAGGTCGTCCAGCTGGGCGGTCGTGTCGGGGTCCAGGTCCTGGTCCCGCCAGGTTGCGGCCTGCGCCAGGTACGGCATCACTGCTCCTTCTCTCGCGCCACCTCCCGGCGCGCGCACCGTCGGGAACCCTATCCCACCAGCGAGCGGGGGCCGGTCAGGGCCTGGTCTGGCTGGTGGGGTGACCGGTGTCCGCGTCGGCGCCCTAGTCGGAGCCAGAGCCGGCGGGCTCGCCCTGGTCGTCGCCGGCAGGGTCGCTGTCGGCCGGGTCGCCCTGGTCGTCGTCGGCGGGCTCGCCCTGGTCGTCGCCGGCAGGGTCGTCCTGGACGGAGTCCTTGGGGTCACGGGCCGGCTCAGCCAGCCCGTCCTGGCCAGAGGTCCCGGCTGGCGCCGTGCTGAGGTGGCCCGTGGTGGAGCCGTCGTCCTCGCTGGTGGGCTCGTCCTCGGCGGTCTCGGTGAGGCCGTCAGCGGTGAGGTCGCCCTCGGCAGTCTCGAAGGGCTCGTCCTGCGACTGGTCGGTCTCAGCGAGCAGGCCGGCCAGGCCGTCAGGGCCGGCGTCGTCCCACTCCTCGTCGTCCCAGTCCTCGTCCCAGTCCTCAACGTCGGTCACCAGCAGCGGCCGGTCCGGGTGACGCACCATGTCGGCTGCGACGTACAGGAAGGCGATCCCGACCCCGAGCCAGATCAGCATCATCGCCGTCAGCGACAGCCTCCGCGGGCCCGGCCCGTACCCGATCACCATCACCACCAGCCCGGCCAGCAGCAGCAGCCCGGCCAGGCCGAACGCCACCTGGAACGGCCAGCGGGCGCCGCGCCAGAGCCGTCGGCTCCAGGTCATCGACACGATCCCCACCAGGATCGCCGCCACGATCGGCATCTGGGCCAGGTCGAGCAGTGCCCGCTGGGTCGGGGTCTGACCGGACCAGCCGGCGAGCAGCATCCCCATTCCCAGCAGCACCAGCGCCGTACAGGCCACGGTTGCCAGCAGCATGGGTCGGTTACGCATCCCGGCAGGATAGTCGGGCCGCCGAGGGGCCAGGGGGTGGTTCCGGGTTTCTCGCCACAGCAGAGAGCCCGGGCACGGCGGGTCAGGATGGCGAGAGGGGACCCGGGTGGCGACTGCCGGGCTCTGGTCGCGGGGCTCGGCTGCCGGGCCGGCTCAGCCCTCCACGTCGAGCAGCTCGGCGTACGCGGCCTCGACCGGCAGCACGTCGGGACGCAGCGCGCGCAGCACCGGCTGGCGCAGGGTGCCCGACTCGGAGCGGGTGAGGTAGCGGATCTGGACGCACAGCAGCGGCTCGACCCACGTTGTACGGCGGACCTCCGGCCCTTCAGGGCGCGGGTCGAAGGGGCAGGTGGGCCGCTCGGTCTCGCGCAGCACCTGCAGCAGGTCCCGGCGCTGCGCCAGCGACAGCCCCGACCCGACCCGGGCCAGCGGGTACAGCACCGGGTCAGACTCAAAGGTGGGCTCGTCGGCGGCGTGCCCGACCCAGACCGAGCCGAGCCGGCTCGGGGTGTCGGTCTCGGGCACCCAGCCCCCGATCACCCCGACCAGCTCGGTGGTGTGCGGCACCTTCAGCCAGTCGCTGCTGCGGACCCCCGGCTGGTACACCGAGCTTCGCCGCTTGCTCATCACCCCTTCCAGCCGGGCGTCCCGGGTGGCCTGGGCCAGCAGGTCGCCGTCGTCGTGCTGCGGCGAGGGCTGCCAGCACGGCCGGCCCAGGTGCAGGCTCGTGGTCTCGGCCAGGTCCAGCGAGTCGAGCAGCTCTCGGCGCTGGGCCAGCGGCAGCCCGACCAGGTCCTGCCCCTGCAGCCGCAGCAGGTCGAAGACCAGGTACGTGACCGGCCGGGTCCTCGACAAGAGCTGGGTTCGGTCGGGGTCACGCACGTGCATCCGGTGCGCGATCGCCTGCAGCGTCGGTCGCCCGTCCGGTGCCATGGCCACCACCTCGCCGTCGACGAGGAGGTCTCCGGGGAGGCCACCCAGGCTGGCGACGATCTCGGGGTAGGCGACGGTGACGTCCAGCTCGGTCCGGTTGAGCAGCCGCAGCTGCCCGCCGGACCGGTCGGCCATCACCCGTACGCCGTCCCACTTCACCTCATGGACCCACTCCTCACCGGTCGGCGGGCGGCCAGGAGTCGGAGTCGGGACGGCAAGCATCGGACGCATGGGAGAAGTGTGCTGGATGCGGGCCGGTTCGTGACCGCCGCCGCCTGCACAGCAGCGGGCAGACTCGCCGCAGCCCTGGGCAGAACGTGCCGTACCCGGGCTTCTCGTCCGCTGTCAGGCTGTGGCAGAGCGCGGTCGCGGTCGGAACCGGTCGGGGGCGTACCGGCTGCTGCGCCGCTACGACTGGATCTGAGGCGGTTCGGCCAGCCAGGCGTCGACCTCGGCCAGCCAGGCCTGCCGACGGGTGGGCGGGGCGAGCGAGGCCCGGATCGAGCAGCGGGCCAGGTGCGCCAGCTCGGCGTCGCTCAGCCCGTGCACCTCGCGGGCGATCCGGTACTGGTCGGTGAGCCGGGAGACGAAGAGCATCGGGTCGTCGGCGCCCAGCGCCACCGTGGCGCCGGCGTCGAGCAGGGTCCGCAGCGGCACGTCGAGCAGGTCCTCGTACACGCCGAGGTGCACGTTGCTGGTCGGGCAGACCTCGAGCGCGACCCCGCGGGAGACGATCTCGTCGAGGAGCTCTGGGTCCTCACTGGCGCGGACCCCGTGCCCGATCCGGCTGGGCTGCAGCGCGGCCAGGATCCGCCAGATGTGCTCCGGCCCGGCCAGCTCGCCGCCGTGCGGGACCCCGGGCAGCCCGGCCCGGCGGGCGATCTGGAAGGCGTGCTCCCAGTCCTCGGTGACTCCGGCGTGCTCGTCGTTGGACAGCCCGAAGGCCACCACCTCGCCCGGTCCGTCGCCGGCGTAGCGGGCCGCCAGCCGGGCCAGGGTCTGGGCGTCGAGAGGGTTGCCGCGCCGCGACGCGGCGACGATCACGGCCACCTCGACCGGGCCGGAGGCCGAGACCCGGCGGGCCTCGTCGAGCACGATCTCCAGCGCCGCGGCCAGGCCCCCCACGTACGGGGCGTAGCTGGTCGGGTCGACCTGTACCTCAAGGCGGCGGCAGCCCTCCCGGGCGTCGTTCGCGGCCGCGGCCTGCACCACCCGTCGCATCGCGTGCTCGCTGGCGACGACCAGGCGGGCCATGTCGTACGAGCGCTGAAAGCGGAACCAGCCGCGGGTGGTGGCCGGAACCGACAGCGCCTCGGTGTCGAGCAGGTGCTCGGGCAGCTCGATCCCGGCCTCGGCGGCCAGCTCGGCCAGGGTCGCTGCGTCCAGAGAGCCGGTGAAGTGCAGGTGCAGGTGCGCCTTGGGCAGCAGGTCGAGGTCTCGTCCGGTACCCGCCGCGCTCACCACTCGACAACTGTGGCACAGTGGCCTGCCCGGCCTCACCACGCCGGTGCGCCCACGGCGCCAGGAGCCTTCGGCCGGAGGCGCCGTCCCCGGTCTGGACGAAGGTCTCGTCACCTCGTCGCGCCCAACCGAAACTCGCGCTGCGAGCTTCGCAAGCTCAGACCGTACTCTGGTCGCCAGCAGCGGGCGTACGGAGGGAGCGGCATGGTCAGGCCCCGGGTGACGATCGCCCAGATCGCCGACGAGGCTGGGGTCTCCCTGCCCACGGTGTCGAAGGTGCTCAACGGCCGCTCCGACGTCTCGGCCGAGACCCGCGCCAAGGTGGAGCGGCTGATGCGCCACCACGGCTACCGGCGGCAGCGGACGTCCGGTGTCTCGTCGTCGCCGATGGTGGATCTGGTCTTCCACGACCTCGGCAGCCCCTGGGCGGTGGAGCTGATCCGGGGGGTGGAGGCCGAGGCTGACCGGCAGGGGGTCGAGGTCGTGATCACCGAGACCGGAGCCGGCCGGGCCCCGCAGCAGGGCTGGGTCGACTCGGTGCTGCGCCGCAAGCCGGCCGGGGTAGTGCTGGTGATGTCCGGCCTGGTGGCCGAGCAGCGGGCCCGTCTGGAGGCGCGCCGGATCCCGTACGTGACGGTCGACCCGCAGGGCGACGACCCGGGCGGCCCGTCGATCGGGTGTGCCAGCTTCCGGGGCGGCTACCTCGCCACCCGGCACCTGCTGGAGCTGGGGCACCGGCGGGTCGCCACCATCACCGGGCCGACCGGCGCGCTGGCCTCCCGGCTGCGGCTGGCCGGCTACCGGGAGGCGCTGACCGAGGCTGGGGTCCCGGTGACCGAGGAGCTGGTCCGCCCGGGGGCCTGGGGCTTCCCCGACGGGTACGCGGAGGGCCAGGCCCTGCTAGGGCTGCCCCAGCCGCCGACGGCGGTCTTCGCCGGCTCTGACCTGCAGGCGATGGGGGTGGTCCGGGCGGCCGCTGACCAGGGGCTGCGGGTGCCTGACGACATCTCGGTGGTGGGCTTCGACGACCTGCCGCTGGTGCAGTGGCTGAACCCGCCGCTGACGACGGTCCGCCAGCCGCTGGTGGAGATGGCCGAGACCGCCACCCGGATGGTGCTGCAGCTGAGCCGAGGTGAGCAGCCGCCAGCGACCAGCCTGGAGCTGGCGGTCGAGCTGGTGGTGCGGGCCTCCACGGCCCCCGCCTGAGGCAGCGGCCGGGAGCGCCTGGCTGGCCAGCAGGGTCTCTGCCTGGTGCAGGTCTGCCGGCGTGGTCTGACCCCTGCCGTACATTGGCCTCGGCGGTGTAGGTTCGGCCATGGTTTGCGGGTGAGTTTCGCAAGTACCGGGTGGTGGAGCCTGGTGAGATGGTGGTCCGGGTGGGCACCAGCTCGACCGGCCTGCCGCTGCGGGCGGGCTTCACCCTGACCGGTGCGCTGCGCCGGGTCGGCGAGGGCCGGGTGCTGGTCCCCACCGTGGTCGTCGAGGACTGAAGGAGGTTGGTGATGGCGCTGGTAGCAGGGGTCGACAGCTCGACCCAGTCGACCAAGGTGCTGGTGGTCGACGCCGAGACCGGCCAGGTGGTACGGGAGGGAGCCGGCTCGCACCCCGACGGCACCGAGTGCCACCCCGACCACTGGTGGCAGGCCTTTCAGGAGGCGGCCGCCGCGGCCGGCGGGCTGGACGGTGTGGAGGCGGTCGCGGTCGGCGGCCAGCAGCACGGGATGGTGCTGCTTGACGCTGACGGGGAGGTGATCCGCCCGGCCCTGCTGTGGAACGACACCCGCTCCGCCCAGGCTGCCGCCGACCTCACTGACGAGCTCGGGGTCGACACCTGGGTGGCGGCGACCGGGCTGTCGCTGGTGGCCTCGTTCACGGTCACCAAGCTGCGCTGGATGGCCGACCACGAGCCTGAGCAGGCGGCCCGGGTCGCGGCCGTCTGCCTGCCGCACGACTGGCTGACCTGGCGGCTGCGGGGTGCGCCGGGGCTGGACGGCCTGGTCACCGACCGCTCAGACGCTTCCGGGACCGGCTACTTCGACCCGGTCAGCAACGACTACCGCCGGGACCTGCTGGCGTACGCACTGCGCCGCGACAGCGCCGACCAGATCGTGCTGCCGCGGGTGCTGGGCCCGTCGGAGCTGGCCGGGACCGGAGCGGTGGCGCTCGGTCTGGACGGGGCCGTGGTGGGCCCGGGCTGCGGTGACAACGCCGGCGCGGCCCTGGGGCTGGGGCTCGGCGCGGGGCAGGGCTCACTGTCGCTGGGGACCTCCTCGGTGGTGGCGACCGTCTCGGACACCCCGGTGCGGGACCGGACTGGCCTGGTGGCCGGCTTCGCTGACGCGACTGGGCGGTACCTGCCGCTGACCTGCACCATCAACGGCGCCCAGATCATCGACGCCACCTGCACCCTGCTCGGGGTCGACTACCGCGGCTTCGACGAGCTGGCCGCCTCGGCTGAGCCGGGGGCCGGCGGGGTCACCTTTGTCCCGCACCTCGGCGGGGAGCGGACCCCGAACCTGCCCGACGCCAAGGGCACCCTGGCCGGGCTGACCCAGGCCAACATGACTCCGGCCAACCTGGCCCGGGCCGCGGTCGAGGGGCTGCTGTGCCTGCTGGCGTTCGGCCTGGAGGCCCAGCGCCAGCTCGGGGTCGACATCGCCAGCGGCTCTCTGGTCGGCGGGGCCGCGAGATCGGCAGTGGTCCGCCGGCTGGCCCCGGCGGTGCTCGGGATTCCGGTTGAGGTGCCGCCGCCTGGCCAGTACGTGGCGCTCGGCGCGGCCCGGCAGGCGGCCTGGGTGCTGCACGGCGGCGACCAGCCGCCGGCCTGGCCCCGGCCCGGGGTGGAGCGGCTGCAGGCCGAGCCGACGGGATTCGTCTACCAGCGCTACGCGATGGTCGCCGAGCAGATCGCGAGCCTGGTCACCGAGCTGCGCTGAGGCCGTCCGGCCTGGTCCCGGGCTTCTCACGAGGCTCGACCGGTCCGGGGGAGCCCTACGGTGAGGCTGGCGGCTCGTGCCCGGAGAGCCTCCGGGCGGACCGGCGCAGGACCAGGGCAGTCCCGGCGGCGCCCCCGGCCAGCAGCAGCACCCCGCAGACGGTCGACGACCACCGCTCCGGCCAGGGCAGGATCGCTGGGGTGGTGAGCATTCCGACGGTGAAGGGCTCGGCCAGCGCCCCAGCGGGACCACGAGGCGGGCTGTCACGGCCAGCCGCCCGGAGCCACAGGCCAGCCAGCCGACCATCCCCAGGGGAGCGCAGAGCGCCAGGTCCCGTCCCCGAACCTCATAGCCACCCTGTTATGAGGGGAAGTCGGGTGGTGGGGGTGCGGGGAGGATGATGTCGCCGAAGTCGTCGAGGGCTTGGTTCATGACGTTGGGGTCGATCCAGGGTGGGGTGGGCAGGTGCCAGCCGGTGTGGTTGGTGGTCTCGACGAGGTGGTGGTGGTTGTCGAGGTGGGTGATGGTCCAGCGGGAGAGGTTGTGGGCGTGGTCGAGGTGCTCGGTGTGGGTGAGGTTGGTGGCGAGCTGGGGGATCCAGTCTTCGAGGTTGGGGTCTTCTATGGCGAGCATCCAGCCTTGGGGGGTGTCGACCCAGCTGGTGTAGGAGGGGCCTTCTCCGTCGTCGTCGGGGGGGAAGGCTTGGGCGAGTGACTCGGGTGTGACCGGGTCGGGGGTGATTAGGAGCAGGACGTTCTCTACGCCGTCTGGGGTGGCGGTGCGCCAGATGCCTTCCCAGTCTGTGTCCACCATCCCACGATGGTCCCACAAGGCCCGTCAGGATTCGGAGCCGAGGGACGACGAACAGCGAGGAGCAGCACTACCCCACGGGACGAGCCACCAGGGTGCGCTGAGGAGCCAGGTCCGTCCCGCTGGCACGCTGACTCCGGGCGCCAGGTGTCACAGGGTCGCGAGAAAGTCGAGGACCGCCTGGTTCCACTGGTCGGCGTGGGAGACGTTGACCCCGTGCGGGCCGCCCTCGATCACGACGAGCCGGGCCTGATCAACCAGCTCTGGCATCCGGGCGCTGGACGCAGCCAGGGGTACGTTCTGGTCGCTGTCGCCGTGGATCACCAGCAGCGGCACGTCGATCCGGCGGCAGTCGTCGCGCAGGTCGGTGGCCCAGGACAGGATCGTGGCCACCGCGGCCTGGGGGCTGGACTGCCGGGCGATCGCGACCGCTGCCTGCCGCTGCTCCTCGGTGACAGTGAGTCCGTCGCTGCTGCTGAAGAACCAGGTGCAGAACTGGTCGACGAAGCCCGGGTGGTCGTCGGCGCAGGCCGACGCCATCTCCTGGAAGCCCTCGTAGGGCATCGCCCCGTCGGGGTTGTCGTCGGTGATGCACAGAGCCGGGCAGATCGACCCGGACAGGATCGCCCCGGCGACCCGGCCGGAGCCGCGGCTGCCGAGGTAGCGGGCCACCTCGCCGCCACCCATCGAGAAGCCGAGGATCACCGCACCGGTCAGGTCGAGCTGGGTCAGCAGCGCGTCCAGGTCATCGGTCAGCGTGTCATAGCCGTAGTCGCCGTCGGGCTTGTCGGAGGCGCCGAAGCCGCGCCGGTCGTACGTGATCACCCGGTACCCGGCGTCGGCGAAGACCCGGGCGTTGTCGGCGAAGGCAGCGCCCGACAGCGGCCAGCCGTGGATCAGGACCAGGGGCCGGCCGGTGCCGGTGTCGGTGTAGCTGAGGCGTACGCCATCAGGGGTGGTCAGCGTCGGCATAGAAACCCTCCTTGGTCCGGTCGTGGCCCGAGCCTAGCCGCCCTCCGATGCGGCAGCAGCACCGTGCTCGGGCGCTGAGGTGCCGCGGTGCCCGGTGCCCGGCGACGACAGCTCCAGCAGCTCGCTGCCCAGGCGGGCCAGGGCAGCCCGTAGCGAGTCGCCGGACACCACCCGCAGCGAGGCGCCGAGCGTACGGCCGGTCCACGCCACCCACCAGGCCAGGTCCTCGGCCTGGGAGGCGCCGACCCGCAGCCGGCCGGGCTCGTCGGCGACCACCTCGCCGTGGCGCCGGGGGACCATCGCCCGGACCCGGGCAGCGTCGCAGCCGAGCTCGACCACCGCCTGGTGCGGCCAGGCCTGCAGCTCGCGGCCCCGCAGCACCTGGCGGGCCGGCGGCGCCGTACGCGGCTCGAAGCCGAAGCTCAGCACCTGCGCCTGCTGGACCCGGTCCAGCCGGAAGATCCGCCAGTCGTCCCGGAGCCGGTCGTACCCGATCAGGTACCAGCGGCCGGCCTCGGCCAGCAGGGCCGCCGGCTCGACATCCCGCTCGGTGGTCACGCCGGCGTGGTCTCGGTACTCCAGCCGGACCAGCCGCCGGTCCCGCCGCGCCTGCGCTAGGTCGGTCATCAGCCGCCAGTCGACCTCCGGCCGCTCGGCGGGCAGCGTGGCCACCGCCTCGGTCAGCGCGGCCACCTGGGAGCGGGCCGGCCCCGGTAGCAGCTGGTGCAGCTTGACCAGGGCCCGCAGCGCCGCCTCCCCGATCGGGTCGGAGCCGTCGAGGGCTGCCATCCGCAGGCAGGCGACCATCGCCACGGCCTCGTCGTCGTCCAGCAGCAGCGGCGGCAGGGTGCTGCCGCCCGTGATCCGGTACCCGCCACCGACTCCCGGGGCGGAGTCCACCCGGTAGCCGAGAGCCCGCAGCCGGGCGATGTCGCGCCGCACCGTACGAGGGTGGCTGCCGAGGCGCTCGGCCAGCTCCTCCCCGCTCCACACCGACCGGGACTGCAGCAGGCCCAGCAGCCGTAGCAACCGGCTCGTCGGATCAGTCACCTGAGCAGCGTGGCACGACATGCGGACAGGATCTGTCCTCAGTGCCTGTCAGGGTGCGCAGAGCTGAACGAAAGGAGACCCTCATGTACCACCCCTCGGTTGACGACGAGCGCACCACGATCCGCCGTACCGTCGAGGTCCAGCTGGCCGCGGTCCGGGCCGCGGCGTACGGGCTGAGCGACGAGCAGCTGCGGGCCCGCCCGCTGGCCTCCGCGCTGTCCATCGCCGGGATCATCAAGCACTGCAGCTACGTGCTGGCTGGGCGGCTGGTCCAGCTCGAGCAGCCGGTCGCCCATCCACCCCGCTACGAGGACTTCTACGCCAGCTTCGCGCTGACCGAGGAGGAGTCCTTCGAGCAGGTGCTGGCCCGCTACGACGAGCTCGTCGCCGGGTACCTCAGCGCTCTGGAGGAGGTGGACCCGGGCGCCGAGGTCGAGGTCGGGCCGGCGCCCTGGTACGGGCGGGACGAGCCGGCCCGGGCAGCGCTGCGGTACCTGCTGCTGCAGGACATCGCGGAGCTCGCCCGGCACGCCGGGCACGCCGACTTGATCCGGGAGCAGATCGACGGGGCCTTGGCCGCCGGGCTGCTGGCCGCGGTCGAGCAGCTGCCACCGAACCCGTTCGTCACCCCCTGGAGGCCAGATCTGAGCAGGTGAGACCGTCGAGGGTGGGGGCCGGTGCCGGCGTAGCCAGCGCCAGACAGCCCGTCGCTCTGGTCTTGTGGGTTCCGGCGCCAGCCGCTACGCTCAGGCTTGAAGACGTAGCTCCCCGCTTGCGGGACGCAGCTCGTTACATTTGAGCTGAAGGTCCGTCCCGTCCGGGGCGGGCCTTCAGACATTTCGGTACAGTAGCCGTGTGGCTGACGGGTTGCAGGTGGCTGGACTTGCGAAAGCGCTTATTGATTTTTTGTGCGGGTCTACGGGAAGCGTCCATCGGTCATTCTTAGCCCCTCTCCGTCTACCCGAGCTTTTCGTCGGACCCTGGGGCAGGAGCACGGAGTGGCCCTGCTGGCCGTCGACCTTGAGTCAACTTTGCAGGACTGGTTCAGTAGTGAGATCCGTGATGAGTATGCTGTAAAATCAGCGACGGCGGTTCTTGTGGAAATCCTCAACCAGTATGATCCAGTCTCTCTGGGGGTTGAAGGTATCGTTGACCACGATGTGCTGATCACGAACCTGGAGGCGACGCACGCGTCGGCTATCGACAGTCTCAGCCCGGCTGCTCGGGTGGTACTTCGAAGAACTCTTCGGCAAGCCATGGCCGAGCTCTCGAGGCTGCTGCAGGCGAGCGATGCAGACGACATTCGGCGCCTGGCGTTTTCTTGTGCCCGCATCCACGCACCGTCGAGGCAAGCGCGTCCGTCGGCTGTGGAGGGCTTCCGTTTCCAGCGCCTTCAGGCTTCCTGCAGGCGATCCTGGCGTTGACCTGAGGCGCCACATCGACCATCTGGTTTGGGTCCGCAATCGTATTGCCCACTTAGAGCCAGTACTGTCGCGCAAGGCGAACTGGAGAACTTTGTACTCTATCCGGTATGTCTTGAACGCGGTCAGCCCCGAGGTCGGCGTGTGGCATGAGAAGCACCAGAGAATCAGCTACACGATTCGGAAGTGGCCGCTTCGCTGAGGCTGGGCAGGCCCGGAGGGCGTGAGGTCTCGGCGAAGGCTCGGGCGTTGTCCACCCAGGAGCGACTGAGGTTGCGGCGGGCGGCCTCGTGGGTGTCGGGGCCGCCGCCGATCACGTGGTCCTGGTCAGCGAAGAGACCTTCGACGCCGAGCCGGGCGACCAGGGCGGGGTCCGTCTTCCAGGAGCTGTCCCCGTACACGGTGTTGTCCATCCCGGCCCGGTGGTGGAACTCTGTGGCGGTCGCGCCGGGCAGCAGGCAGGTCACGACCACCCCGTACTCGCGCAGCTCTTCGCGCAGCCCCTCCGCGAACGACAGCATAAACGCCCTGGTCGGACCGTAGATCGACTCGTACGGGGTGGGCGTGGTCGCCGACAGCGAGGACGTGATCAGGATGTGTCCGCGACCCTGCTGGGCCATCAGCCGTACGACCGGCTTGGCGAGGCGGACCTGGCCGGTGACGTTCAGGCTCAGGAGGGCCAGCTCGTCGTCGAGGTCGGTGTCGAGGAAGGCGCCACCGAGACTGCGGCCGGCGTTGAGGACGGCGACATCCAGACCGCGGCCCAGCTGCTCCACACGGGACCAGACCTGCGCCACACCGTCAGCGGCGCCCAGGTCGGCCTGCACCGGGTACGTGGTCACGCCCGGCAGCGCGGCACCCAGGTCGGCGACTCGGGTCGACGCGCCGACACCCACGATGTCGTACCCGCGACGAGCGAGGTTCGGCGGCGATCTCGCGACCGATACCCGCTGAGGCTCCGGTGACCAGCGCCAGAGGATGCATGAGGCCCTCCTAAGGTTCGACTCTGATGAGCTACGAGATAGTGAGCACCGGTCCGGCCCTGGCGGGGGACCGGCCACTGTGGCCGTACGAGAGCGGAGCCGTTCTCGTCAGCGGGACCAGCGTACGGCCAGAGCCACCGCCGCGGCGACCACGAGCAGTGCCGCGACGAGGACGTCGACACCGCCCGCCGAGGAGAGCAGGCCGGTCCTGACGTGGACACCTACCGGGACCAGGGCGGCGACCAGGGCCGCGAGGGCCGCGATCAGCACCGGCGGCGGCCCGGGCACGGCAGCGTCAGGGCCGCTGTGGGAGCGCAGCCTCACCACCGCCCGGACCACGGACACCAGCCCCACAACGACTAGGGCACCCCCGGCGGGCAGGCCGAGGGACCACGGCAAGGTGACGATGAGCCCCATGCCCAGCACGGCCAGGGTGGCCCCGACCAGAGCCATGGCCTCCAGGAGCCTGCGCTGCGTCATGCCACCCAGCCTGCGCTGCCGGTTCCTGCCGCGGCGACGAGGGCGAGGGGGACTCATGAGGCTCTCCTGGGTCGGGTCTAGCTAGACCGGCCGGCCGAAGACCGCGATCCCCGTGGTCCCCAGCCACAGCAGCCCGAGCACGATCAGCACCGGGTCGTGCAGCACCACGTTCTCCGGCTCCCCGGCCGTGCCGCGGTCGATGTCGCGGGCGTACGAGAGCACCGCCAGGGTGAACGGGGCGATCGAGACCGCGGTCCACGGCACCGACCAGACCGTGCGGGCGTGCTGCTCGAAGGCCCACAGGCAGTAGAAGGTGATCACCAGGGTCGCCGACAGGGCCCAGACGAAGCGCAGGTAGTGGGTCGAGTACGCCGCCAGCGACGGCCGGGTGCCGGCATCGGGGCCGAGCTCGACCAGCTCGGAGAACCGCTTCCCGGCCACCATGAACAGCGACCCGAACGAGGCCACCAGCAGGAACCACTGGCTGATGGGGATCCCGCTCGCCAGGCCGCCGGCCAGCGCCCGCAGCAGGAAGCCGACCGCCACCACCGCCAGGTCCACCACCGGCTGGTGCTTCAGCCACAGTGCGTAGCCGAGCTGCAGCACGACGTACACCACCAGCACCACCGCCAGCGGCACCGCGGTCACCAGGCCGATCCCGACCCCGGCCAGCAGGCACACCACCGCCATCGCCACCGCGACCGGCACCTTCAGCTCGCCGGAGGCGATCGGGCGGAACCGCTTGGTCGGGTGCTGGCGGTCCTCGGCCACGTCGACAATGTCGTTGACCAGGTACACAAAGGAGCTGACTAGGGTAAACGCGGCCAGCGCCAGGAGGGTGCCGGTGAGCACCCGCAGGTCCAGCAGCCGACCCGCGGCGAGCGGCGCGCTGAAGACCAGCACGTTCTTCACCCACTGCTTGGGGCGTACGGCTCGCAGCGGCGCCGGCAGTCGTGACCGGCGGCGCTGGGTCTCGGTGCTGTTCTGCTGCCCACTCATCGGATCTGTACGGTATCTCACCGGCCTCAGCCGCGTGGTCGTGCCGCGACCAGGGCGGGCCCGGCTAGCGTGTGTCCGTGCGCCTCGTCCGAGCTCTCGCCCTGCCTGCCGTGCTGGGGGCGCTGCTGGCCGGTTGCGGGACTGTCTCGGCGACAGCCCCCAGCCCGGTGCCGACCAGCACGGCGGTGAGCGAGCCGGCGCCGCCGGGGACCGCCAGCCTGGCTGACCTGGGCTGGCGCAACGGGCCGGCGAGCCGGGTGCTGCTGCCCAGCGGGGTCTCGCTGAGCCGGCGGGTCGACCAGCCCAACGTGGTCTCGGCCTTCGGGTACGGCTCCGAGCACCAGCAGGTTCGTACGGTGCTGGCCGAGCAGCTGCCCCGCCGGGGCTGGCGGGTCACCGGCAGCGGGCCTGATGCGCTGGTCTTCGAGGACGACCAGTACCAGGGGACCTACACCGCCAGCGAGCGGGTCTGGGGGCTCACCATCCGGGTCCGGCCCCGCTGAGGTGCGGCTCGACGGGCCGTGACGAGCCGGCCGGAGTCAGGCCGCAGGCCCCGGGGACCACAGGGAGTACCAGGCCACCTGCAGGTCGGCCAGCATCATCCGCAGCAGCGGCAGGCTGATCCCCACCACGTTGTGCGGGTCGCCCTCGATCCGGGTGATGAAGGGACCGCCCCAGCCGTCGATGGTGAAGCCACCAGCGACGTGCTCCGGCTCGCCGGTCGCCGCGTACGCCTCGATCTCGGGGGTGCTGAGGTCAGCGAAGTGGACCGTGGTCGCGGCGCTCCGGGTCGCCCGCCGCTCCTGGCCGCCGGAGCGGACCACGACATGGTGGCCGGTGACCAGGCTGGCCTGCCGCCCGGTCAGCCGGTGCCAGAGCCTCACCGCGGCCTCGACCGAGCCAGGCTTCCCGTACGGCACGCCGTCGAGCTCCAGCACCGAGTCGCAGCCCACCACGACGACCTCGTCGTCGGCTGGCAGGGTGGCCGCGACCGCCTCGCACTTGAGCCGCGCCAGCTCGAGGACCAGGTCCTCAGGGTCGGTGGTCCGGACCGCCTTCTCGTCGACCTGGGAGACCAGGACCTGCGGCTCGATCCCGGCCCGTCGCAGGGTGCTGAGACGGGCCGGGGAGCGGGAGGCAAGAACCAGGCGCACCGGTCTAGCGGTTGCCGAAGAGGCCGCCGAGAATGTCGTCGACGATCCCGCCGCCCGGCGGCTGCGCCTGCTGCTGCGGGGTCTGCGGCTGCGGAGCGGGCTGGGCCTGCTGCTGCGGCTGCGGAGCGGGCTGTGGAGCCTGGCCGCCGAGCACCGGGCCCAGGCTGCCGCCACTCAGGATCGAGCCGAGGACCGAGCCCAGGACCGCGCCGCCGCCCGGCCCGGCCGGCTGCTGGGCCTGCCCGCCGAGCCCACCGGCCCGGATGTCACCGAGAATCCCCTGGTCACTGCCGCCGGGCGACTGCAGGCCGGTGCTGATCCGCTGCGCCAGGTAGGCCAGCACGACCGGGGCCAGGAACCGCAGCAGCCGTCGGATCAGGTCCTGGCTGCTGCCGGTGCCGCTGCCCAGGGCCTGCGCCAGCGGTGCGATCTGGTCGCCGAAGATGTGCAGCACGATCTTCTCGCCGTCGTCGGTGTCGACATCGGCCAGGCTGAGCCCGCCCTGCAGCAGCGACGAGGTCTGGTGCTCCAGCAGGGCACCGGCGACGGCCGGCTCCTGCTCGGCATCGGAGGCGTTGTGCTGCAGCCCGCCGATCAGGGTCAGGACCGCGGCCCGCGCCGCCCTCTCGGCCTCCTGCAGGCTGACGCCCAGCTGCTCGGCCAGCTCGTCGACCGGGACCCGCTCAAGGATCTCATCAACAACAGTGGTGGACACAGGTTTCCCTTCATCGGTAGGTCATCCGCCAGACCTCACGGCCTGGGTGGAACGGGACAGGCACCGTACCTCCGGGCCACGTCCTGCCGACGCGCCCGGGTCGTACGGCCTTCGGGGCGTGGCGGCTGCGGCAGGAGTGGCCTCATCGACCCGGCAGACTCCGCCGGCCGTCTGGTCAGCGGTGGCGCGCAGATCGATCTCCATGCAGGCACCTTACCTACCGGGAGCGGCCCGCAGACCCCGTCTGGTTAGGGTCTGTCCTGTGATCCTGAGCACGCAGACCCCGAGCGCACCCTGGCAGCGGGTGACGGTCGTTGAGCAGACGGAGTCCACCAACAGCGACCTGGCCCAGGCGGCGAGGTCCGGGGCTGGGACCGGAGAGGTGCTGGTGGCCTGGGAGCAGACCGTCGGTCGGGGCCGGCTGGACCGGTCCTGGTCGAGCCCTCCCGGTACCTCGGTCAGCCTCTCGTTCCTGCTCCGGCCGGGGCAGCCCCAGGAGCAGTGGGGGCTGCTGCCGCTGGTGACCGGGCTCGGCGTCGCCGATGCCCTGGACGGCCTGGGGGTGGCCGCGGTCCTGAAGTGGCCCAACGACGTCCTGCTGCCGGCCGACGAGGAGCGCAAGGTCTGCGGAATCCTGGCCGAGGGGGTCGGCGGTCCGGAGCCGGGCGTGGTGGTCGGGCTGGGCGTCAACGTCCACCAGCGCCGCGACCAGCTGCCCGTCGACACCGCCACCTCGCTGCACCTGGCTGGCCTGGAGGTCTCCCGCGAGCAGGTCGTACGCGCGGTGCTGGACGGCATCGGGGCGGCGTACCTGGCCTGGGAGGCTGACGGCTGGGCGGCCGTCGGGCCCCGCTACCGGCGGCGCTGCGTGACGATCGGGCGCCAGGTCCGGGTCCTGCTGCCCGGCGACCAGCAGGTGGCCGGCGAGGTGGTCTCGGTGCTCGACGACGGCCGGCTCCAGCTGCGTACGGGTGGCCGGCTGGTCGCGTACGCAGCAGGCGACGTCCAGCACGTACGGGCTGGGCTCAGCGGCCGGTAGCACCCACGAGCGGAGTCAGCTCCCCGTCCTCAGCCGCAGGGCCCAGCAGCCGCGCCGAGGAGACCTGCTCGCGCTGGTCAACGAGGATCTCGACCGGCTCGGACCAGTCCATCGTCTCGTCACCCGCGCTGGAGCGGGTCTGCCAGCGGACCTGCATCGCGGCCCGCAGCCGGTGACCGTCAGGCCCCGATGTCACCTGCTCGGTGTGGAAGGTCGTGCGAGACGAGGTGATCACCGCCGGCAGCTCCAGCACGGAGCGCTTGATCTGGCCCCCGGTGTCGACAGCGATGTGCTCCGGCAACCGGGCGTTGGGCGGCGCGGTCCAGTAGCTGTCCAGCGTGGCTGCCAGCTCGTCCAGCTGAGCGCTGAACCGCGGCTGCTCCGGGCGCACCAGCATGATCACCACGGCGCTCACCAGGCACAGACCGGCACCGACCCACCACAGCCGCCTCAGCATGGCGGGACTCTACCCACGCCCGCGGCGTCGGCAAGAGCCCCCACGCCGGCTTGATCGCCGCCGCCTGCGAAGCGGCCGAGCCCGGGCAGTCAGGCACAGCGGTCGAGCCCAGCCACCATCTCGGCGGTGAAGCCGGAGCAGGTGGCGCTGCCGCCCAGGTCGGGGGTGCTGACCCCCGCGGCGACGGTCTCGTCGACAGCGTGCTCGACCAGCCGGGCCGCCTGGGCCAGGGCCTGGTCCTGGTGCCGGTCGGCCAGCCAGTCCAGCAGCATCGCCACCGACAGCACCATGCCGACCGGGTTGGCCCGGTCCTGGCCGGCGATGTCGGGCGCCGAGCCGTGGCTGGCCTGCGCCATCGCCCGCTCGGCGGAGGCGTTGAGCGAGGGCGCCACCCCGAGCGAGCCGGCCAGCTCGCCGGTCAGGTCCGACAGGATGTCGCCGAACATGTTCTCGGTCACCACCACGTCGACCTCGGCGGCATGGCGCAGCAGGTGCACGGTGAAGGCGTCGATGTGGAACTGGTCGACGCTGACCTCAGGGAAGTCGCGGCCCACCTCCAGACAGACGTCGCGGAACATGCCGGTCGTCAGCCGCAGAACATTGGCCTTGTGGACGATGGTGAGCCGGCGCCGGCGGCGGGCTGCAGCGGCGAAGGCGGCCCGGGCGATCCGCTCGCAGCCGGCCCGGGTGATGATGCCCATCGCGATCGCCACGTCTGGGGTCGGCATGAGCTCGCCGCTGCCCCGGTACGTCGAGCGGTCGGCGTAGAAGCCCTCGGTGTTCTCCCGGTAGATCACCAGGTCGATTCCCGGAGCCAGGGGAGTGCTGCCGGCGACCGGTCGGGCCGGGCGGATGTTGGCGAACAGGTCGAAGTGCTTGCGGATGGTGCCCGACGGGTTGAGCCGGGAGCGGTACGGCTCCGGGTAGGAGGCGCTGTCGTGCGGGCCCAGGACCCAGCCGTCAGTGCTGGCGAGGGCTTCCAGGGTGCTGGTCGGGACCGGGGCGCCGTGGGACTCGATCGCGGCCTGCCCGAGCGGCAGCTCGAGCCAGCGGACCGGGGCGGCTCCGGCGGCGGCCAGGGCTGCGTCCGCGACCCGTACCGCGGCCGGCACGATCTCGGGCCCGATCCCGTCGCCGGCCAGGACGCCGAGGGTGTAGCGCGGTTCCATCGCCATGAGGGCTCCTTTTTTGCGGTCGGCGGCCGGTGGCAGCCAGCTGGAGAAAGACCCGGTCTGGTCCGGTCCTCCGGCGGCTGCGCGAGCCCCCTGGAGGTACCGCCGAGACTACGCCCGGTGCCGGAAGATCACGGCCCGCTGCACGATGAAGTTCACCGTGGTCGCGACGCCCTGGGCGGTGACGAAGCCGACCACCTGGGCGGTCCTGGTGCCCCACCGGGCGTCCAGCCACCCGAACATCCACGCGAACAGGCCGACCTGGACCACGAACGTGGTCCCGTACAGGGCGAGCACCGCGGTGAAGGTCTTCGGTGAGCCGTCGGCCTGGAAGGTCCAGCGCCGGTTCATCAGGTACGCGGTGGTGGTGCCGGCCACGAAGGAGAGCGCCTTGGCCGGGGTGTGCCCCAGCCCCAGCGCCATCAGTCCTGTCAGCAGCCCGAAGTCCACCACCGCGGAGACCCCCCCGACGAGGACGAAGCGGACCAGCTGGGTCTGCAGCCTGAGCCGCGGCTCGGGCCGGCCCACCTCCTGGCCGGTCTGCTGGCCGGTCACCGGCGGCTCAGCGCCGAGTGGCTCAATGGTCGGCTCTCGGGTCGGTGTCGGTCAGCATCAGCTCTGCCAGCTGCCGGTGCACGGAGGTGATGTCGGGCAGGTCGGGCAGGGTGAGCGGGTCCTCGGCGGCGGTGGTGAGCACCAGGGTCCCGCAGCCAAGGGCCCGGTCGCTCAGCGAGCGCTGGTACTCCACGTTGTTGATCCGGATCAGCGGCAGGTCGTGGCCGACCTGGTTGAGGATTCCGCGGCGGGTGATCAGGCGCCGGTTGGTGACCGTGTACGTGGTGCTGTACCAGCGCAGGAACGGTGCCAGGGTGGCCACCAGGACCACCAGCAGCGCCACCACCCCGATCACGGTATTGATCCAGGTGTGGTACTCGGGCGGTGCCTTGGGGGTCCCGAAGCCCATGGCCACCCCGGCCAGCAGGCAGGTGACCACGAAAGCCAGGAACGGACCGACCAGAGCCTTCCAGTGAGGCCGGATGTGGATCACCACCGACTCACCGGTCCCCAGCTCCTTCTTCGACAACGCCATGGGTCAAGCCTCCCACGCGTCGGGGCAGGGCACAGCGGAGGGGCGTGAAGACTGAACGGCTCCTGGCGCTGTACGAGCAGCTGCGCACCGGCGCGGAGGTGCCAGACGCTGCGGGCTGACCCGGACCGGACCGCTGACGGCGGTCTGCCCCGTACGGGGGCGAGGACTCATCACGGACCGGTCCCGGCGGGCACCGGTCTCGACGCGCTCTGGTGCCGGCGGTGCGGCGGCGGGACCGGCCCGGCTCAGACCACTTCCAGGTCGCCGATCCGGACCGTCCGCATCGCCTCGCGGTAGTAGTCGAGCAGCTGGTCGCAGATGTACTCCCAGGTCCGGTGCTCGACGCTGGCCCGGGCCTGGCGCCCTAGCAGCCGGCGGTGCTTGGCGTCGCTGGTCAGCCGCTCGACGCTGGCCCGCAGCCCGGCCAGGTCACCCGGCTCGTACAGGTAGCCGGTCACCCCCGGCTCGACCAGGTCGACCGGGCCGCCGCAGCACGGCGCCACCACCGCCAGCCCGCAGGCCTCAGCCTCCTGGATCGACTGGCCGAAGGTCTCCAGCTCGCCGGGGTGGCAGAAGAGGTCCATGCTGGCCACCGCCCGGGGCAGCTCGTTGCCGCCGAGCTTGCCGAGGAAGGCGGCGCTGGGCAGGGCCTCCTCCAGCTCCTCACGCTGCGGCCCGTCGCCGACGACCACGATCCGGGTCCTGGGCAGGTCGGCCAGCACCGTCAGGTCGGTGACCTGCTTCTCCGGCGCCAGCCGGCCCATGTACCCGATCAGCACCTCGCCGGCCGGGGCCAGCTCGGCGCGCAGGGCCGGGTCGCGGTGGCGGGGGTGGAAGCGGTCGGCGTTCACGCCTCGGCGCCAGATCTTGACCCGCGGCACCGACCGCTCCCGCAGCTGCTCGGCGGTGACGCTCGACGGAGCCAGGTTGATCGTGGCCAGGGAGTGGATCTGCCGGATCCGGTACCACAGCAGGGACTGCACCCGGCCCCAGCCGTAGCGGGCCGCGTACGAGGCGATCTCGGTCTGGTACACGGCGACCGACGGGATCGACATCCGGCTGGTGGCCAGGACGGCGTTGTACCCCATCGCGAAGGGGGCCGCCAGGTGCACCACGTCCGGGCCCCAGTCGGCGAAGATCCGCTCGAAGCGGGAGGTCAGCGACAGCCCGATCCGGACGTCGGAGTAGACCGGCAGGCTGAGCGCGCTCATGGTCTGCACCGGGAAGCCCTCGTACGAGGTGGGCACCGGGTCGTCGGCCGGAGCGACCACCATCGCCTCGTGGCCGCGGGCGCGCAGGTGCTCCAGGACCCGCAGCACCGAGTTGGTCACGCCGTTGACCTGTGGCAGGAAGCTCTCGGCGACGATGGCAACGCGCACGCCTGGATCGTAACCCGGGGAAGGGCTTGGGCGTGACCCGAGGCCGCTAGCGGCGATGCTGCGAGCGGCGCTGAGAAGCGGCTCAGCGCTGGTAGTCTGGTGCAGCCCGGGTGCGAGGTGCACCCCGAGAAGCCTGGCGCGGGGTCCGCGTCCACTGGCGAGAGAAGCGTGAGATGCCCCATCTGCCGTCCCGGCCGTCGCGTGCGCCCGGATCCACGAAGGCCCGCTGGTCCGCCGAGCAGCGCCAGGCCCGGGGCCGCGGCAAGCCGGCGCCCGCCGACCGTACGCCGGTCGGGTCGCGCCCCGAGCGGCAGCAGGACCGTCCCCGCGGGGCCGCCCCGCGGCGCGCGTACGAGTCGGGGCCGGACCAGGACCGTCGCCGCGAGGCTCGCGGCCCGAGGATGCCGGCCGCCCGCTGGTCCGGCCGCGAGAACCGAGGCTCGGCTCCGCGGAGCCGGCCGCAGGCCGCCTGGCAGCAGGAGCGAGACCAGCAGGGCCAGGGCCGGCGCGACGACGAGCGGAGGTTCCGGTCCGGGCGCCGAGACGAGAAGCCCGGGCACCGGCCCGGCCGAGACAAGCGGACCGGCTGGTCCGGGCGGCCGCAGCGGGCATGGCAGCCGCAGCGGGCCGAGCAGCGTGACGAGGAGCAGCGCTGGAGCGAGCAGCCGCAGCGGGCCTGGCGCCCCCAGCGGGGCGAGCAGACGGACAGGTCGGACCGCCGGTCGGGGCCGCGGGCCGGTACCCGCCGGTGGGGGCCACGGCGCGGGGAGCGCTCAGAGCGCCGGGAAGCCGGGCGGGGCCGCCCGGCCGGTCGCCCGTACCCAGACCGCCAGGCGGACCGGCGCCGCCCGCGCCCAGGCGACGACCGCTCCCACCCCGTGACCGGCGCCGACCAGATGGGCTGGGCCCCGGTCACCGAGGTGCCCCGGGCCGAGGCGCCGGCCGGGTCCGGCTTCGCGGCCCTCGGACTGCCCACCGAGCTGGTCGAGGTCCTGGCCGGGCAGGGGATCGTGACCCCGTTCCCGATCCAGCAGGCCACCATCGGCGACGCTCTCGCCGGGCGTGACGTGCTGGGCCGCGGCCGGACCGGGTCGGGCAAGACCCTGGGCTTCGGGCTGCCGATGCTGGCCCGCCTCGATGCCGACGACCGGCTCGGGGTCCGTGGGCTGGTCCTGGTCCCGACCCGCGAGCTCGCGGTCCAGGTCGCCGACGTCCTCGCGCCGCTGGCGCACGCGCTCACCATGAGTGTCGCGCTGGTGGCCGGCGGGATGGCGTACGGGCCGCAGATCCGGGCCTTCGAGCGCGGCGTCGACGTGGTGGTGGCGACCCCGGGCCGGCTGGTGGACCTGATCGAGCAGGGGGCGGCCGACCTGTCAACGGTGCAGGTCACCGTGCTCGACGAGGCCGACCACATGGCCGAGCTGGGCTTCTGGGACGCGGTGACCACGATCGTCGACGCCACCCCCGCCGGCGGGCAGCGGCTGCTGTTCTCGGCGACCCTTGACGAGGCCATCGACCGTCTGGTCCAGCGCTACCTGCACCGGCCGGTGACCCACGAGGTCGACCCGGGCACGGCCTCGGTGAGCAGCATGAAGCACCTGTTCTGGGTGGTGGCGCCGCACCAGAAGAACCAGCTGGTGAACCAGGTCGCGGCCTCCGGGCGCGGCCGGACCCTGGTCTTCGTCCGGACCCAGGCCGGCGCCGACCGGGTCGCCGAGCGGTTCCGGGCGGCCGGGATCATGGCCGGCGCGCTGCACGGCGGGCTGCGGCAGGGGGCCCGGGCCCGGGTCCTGGGCGCCTTCCGCGACGGCAGCCTGCCGGTGCTGGTCGCGACCGATGTCGCCGCCCGCGGAATCCACGTCGACGACGTCGCGCTGGTGCTGCAGGCCGATCCTCCGGCGAGCAGCAAGGGCTACCTGCACCGGGCCGGGCGGACCGCTCGGGCCGGCAGCGACGGGGTGGTGGTGAGCGTGCTGCTGCGCCACCAGCGGCGGCTAGTCGCCCAGAGCTGCCGCCAGGCCGGCCTGGAGGCCGACTTCGTCCCAGTCGTCCCCGACGACGAGACCGTGACCGGGCTGGTCGGCGCCTGGACCGAGCGCGAGCCAGTCCCCGAGGCCGCGTACGAGGCCCTGGTCGCGCCCCGCCCGGCGCCCCGGCGTCCGCGACGTGGACCACACCCGGGAGCGGGCCGTCGCCGGCGGTGAGAGTCGTAGCATGCTCGCGACCGAAGGAGGATGCCCTTGCCGAGCCTGACCGTGCCGACCGCGGCCGACATGCACGTGCTCGGACGTCGCCTCGCCCGGCAGCTGCGAGCCGGTGACCTGGTGCTCGTGACCGGGCCCCTGGGGGCCGGCAAGACCGCCCTCACCCAGGGGATCGGGGCCGGCCTTGAGGTCGAGGGCCCGGTCATCTCACCGACCTTCGTGATCTCCCGGGTCCACCGGCCCACCGGCGCCGGCCCGGCGCTGGTGCACGTCGACGCGTACCGGCTGGGAGCCCTCGCCGAGGTCGACGACCTCGACCTGGACGAGTCCCTGGAGACCTCCGTCACCGTCATCGAGTGGGGCGAGGGCAAGGCCGAGCAGCTGTCCGACAGCCGCCTCGAGGTGAGCATCGACCGGTCGGCCGCCGACGAGACCCGCCTGGTCACCGTGACCGCAACCGGGCCCCGCTGGGACGGTGCCGCCCTGGATCTGGGGCCTGGGGCCGAGGAGGGTGATGTCTGACCTGGACAGTGGCCTGTGGCTGGGGCTGGACACCTCGACCGGGGTGTCTGCCGGGGTCGGGCGGGCCGGGGAGGTCCTGGCCACCGGCGCCGTTGACCAGCCGAACGCTCACGTCGAGCAGCTGATGCCGCTGGTCCGCCGAGTGGTGGCCGAGGCAGGGGAGCGGCTCGACGACCTGGCCGGGATCGTGGTCGGGCTCGGGCCCGGCCCGTACACGGGACTGCGGGTCGGGATCGTCACCGCCCAGGCCCTGGCGTACCTGCTCGACGTGCCGCTGAAGGGGGTCTGCAGCTTGGACGTGCTGGGCCTGCAGTACGCCGCCAGGCGGCCCCGCGGCCCGTACCTGGTCGCCACCGACGCCCGCCGCCGCGAGGTCTACTGGGCCACGTACGGGGCTGACGGCCGCCGCAGCGACGGGCCTCATGTCTCCCGCCCCGCCGAGCTGCCGGTGCTGCCGGTCGTCGGCCCGGGCGCCCTGCGCTACCCTGACCTGCCCGGTGGAGTGGCCGACGGCGGGCTGCGGCTAGACGCCGGCGTGCTCGCCGCGCACCAGCACCGGCTGCGCAGGGCCGGCACCGAACCGCTCTACCTGCGCCGTCCCGACGCCGAGGTACCGACCTCGAGCAAGTCCGCACTCCCCAGGAGGGACTCATGATCATCGCCCCTGCTCGTACCGCCGACCTGGACCAGATCCTGGCTCTGGAGCAGACCGGCTTCGACCACGGCTGGTCACGTGAGGCCTGGGCGGCCGAGCTCGCCGCCGACGACCGGTACGTGCTGGTCAACCGGGACGCCGACGGTCAGGTGATCGGGGTGGCCACCTTTCAGACCAGCGGCGACTTCGCCGACCTGCTGCGGGTGGTGGTAGCCCCGCAGTGGCGCCACCAGGGGGTCGCGCAGCGGCTGGTCCGGGCCGGCATCGAGTGGGCCCAGGCCACCGGCGCGCACCGGATGCTGCTGGAGGTCGAGCAGACCAACGCCAGCGCGCACCGGCTGTACGAGCGGTTCGGCTTCGAGCCGATCGACCGGCGCCTCGACTACTACGGCCGCGACCGGCACGCGATGGTGATGGAGCTCGACCTGGCCAGGTTCGACGAGCCTGTCGGGGTCGCCTCGTGACCGGTCCGCTGGTTCTCGGGATCGAGTCCAGCTGTGATGAGACCGGGGTCGGGGTGGTCCGCGGTGACGAGCTGCTGGCCAACCGGGTCGCCTCGTCGGTGGAGCTGCACGCCCGCTTCGGCGGGGTCGTTCCCGAGGTCGCCTCCCGGGCCCACCTGGAGGCGCTGCGCCCAACCCTGGAGCGGGCCTGCGCTGACGCCGACATCGACCTGTCGGAGGTGGACGCGGTCGCGGTCACCGCCGGGCCCGGACTGGTCTCGGCGCTGGTCGTCGGGCTGGCTGCCGCGAAGGCCCTGGCCGGGGCCCTCGACAAGCCCCTGTACGGGGTGAACCACCTGGTCGGCCACGTCGCGGTCGACATCCTCGACCACGGCCCACTGCCCACCCCGACGATGGCGCTGCTGGTCTCCGGAGGCCACAGCTCGCTGCTGCGGGTGGACCAGATCGCGACCTCGGTCCGCGAGATCGGCTCCACCATCGACGACGCCGCCGGTGAGGCGTTCGACAAGGTGGCGCGGCTGCTGGGGCTGCCGTACCCCGGCGGGCCGGCGATCGACCAGGCCGCCCGGGCCGGCAACCCGCGCTCGATCGCCTTCCCGCGGGGCCTGACCGCCGCCAAGGACCTCGAGCGGCACCGCTTCGACTTCTCCTTCTCCGGGCTCAAGACCGCAGTGGCCCGGTGGGTGGAGCTGCGCCGCCGCGACGGTGAGGACGTGCCGGTGGCCGATGTGGCGGCCTCCTTCCAGGAGGCGGTCTGCGACGTGCTCAGCGCCAAGGCGATCGCGGCCTGCGAGCACGAGGGCGTCGACCACCTGGTGATCGGCGGCGGGGTGGCGGCCAGCTCACGCCTGCGGGCCCTGCTCGCCGAGCGGGCCCAGCAGGCCGGGATCAGGCTGCGTCGGCCCCGTCCGGGGCTGTGCACCGACAACGGGGCCATGATCGCGGTCCTCGGCTCGGCCGCGGTACGGGCCGGGGTCCGGCCGTCGGCGCTGGACATCGGTGTCGACTCGGGGCTGCCGGTGTCGACGGTCGTGGTCTGATGCCGTACACGCCGGTCCTCGGGGTGCTGGGCTATGTCCTGTCACCGGACCGGGAGCGGGTGCTGCTGATTCACCGGGTCGGGCGGGCGGGCGACCACCAGCTCGGCAAGTACAACGGGCTCGGGGGCAAGGTCGAGCCGGACGAAGACGTCGTGGCGGCTCTGCGCAGAGAGCTCGCCGAGGAGGCCCAGATCGAGCTAACTTCGCTGCGGCTACGGGGAACAGTCTCCTGGCCGGGTTTCGGGGCCGGCGGTGAGGACTGGTTCGGCTTCATCTTCGTGATTGACGCCTTCACCGGTACGGTCGCCGAGCGCAACCCCGAAGGGGTCTTGGAGTGGGTGCCGCTGCAGCGGCTGCTGGCCGGTGACCTGCCGATGTGGGAAGGCGACCGGCACTTCCTGCCGCTGGTCTTCGCCCCGGGCACCGCCCAGTTCCACGGCGTGATGCCCTACCGGGACGGCCGCCCGGTCGGCTGGTCGTACAGCACTGTGCCCTGACAGCGACCGAGGGCCCGCCGCGCCGGGGGGAGTGGCTGCGGCGGGCCCGTCTGGGGCCGGGGGGTGTGCGGCCGGCTCAGGGGTTGGTCGTGGGCTTGTCGATCAGCGAGGGCTGCTGCGGGGTCTCGGCGGGCGCCGGCAGCGGCTCAGCGGTCCGCTGGTACGTGGCGACAGCCTCCTCACGGACCGTCTTGGAGGTCCGCCTCGGCAGGCCGAGCCCGATCCCGAGCAGCAGCCCCGACAGCAGCGCAACCCCGGAGCTCAGGATCACGTCCTGGACCGGGTTGCCCCACTGCTGCCCACCGTCCGGGGCGTACCGGTTGGCGGAGCCGAGGATGCCCTGAAGGTTCCAGGAGATCCTGATCAGCATCACGATCGCCACGATCAGCGCAATCACGCCGAGCGCCGCGAGGATCCCCTTGAGCACCTTCATGCCGACGAGCATATGACTCCCCAGGCCAGGCGTGCGAGCTAGTCTCAGCTCGATGGAGCTGGAGGTGGCGCAGTGGCTGGTGGGGGCCGAGGCCGCCGCGTGGCTGGCGGCGGCGGCCAGCGAGCCTGACCCGTCGTCGCTGGCGGCCGCGACCCGGCTGCGCCGCGACCTGCCACCGCAGCGGGCGGCGGCCGTCCTGGAGCAGGTGGCTCTGCGGCGCCGCGGCCGGCCCAAGCTCGGCCGCGACGACCTCTTTCTCACCAGTGACGGGCTGGAGCAGGCGACCCGGCCGGCGGTCGCCAGGTGGCGGGCAGAGCGGTTCGCCGCCGCTGGGGCCGGCCGGGTCTGGGACCTGGGCTGCGGTCTCGGGCTGGACGCGCTCGCGCTGGTCGAGACCAGGCTGCCGGTGGTGGCGGTGGAACGGGACCCGGTGACCGCGGTGCTGGCCCAGGCCAACCTGGCGCTGGCCGGCTGGCCTGGCCAGGTACGGGTCGGCGACGCCGCCGACGCGGTCGCCGAGGTCGGGCCCAGGGACGCGGTCTTCGCTGACCCGGCGCGGCGTACCAGCCGGGGCCGCAGCTGGGACCCGGCTGACCTCAGCCCTCCCTGGGCGGTGCTGGCGCCGCTGCTCGACCCGTCCCGGCTGGCCTGCCTCAAGCTGGGGCCCGGCCTGCCGTACCGGATGCTCCCAGACTCGGCCGAGGTGACCTGGGTCAGCGACCACGGCGACCTGGTCGAGGCCTCGCTCTGGTCAGGGACCGGGGCCCCCGGCCAGCGCCGGGCGCTGCTGCTGCCCGGCGGTGAGCAGATCAGCGCGCGCGACGACTGCCCGGTACGGGCGGTCGGGCGCTACTTGTACGAGCCGGACCCGGCCGTGGTCCGGGCGCAGGCGGTCGGGACCCTGGCAGGGCTGCTGGACGCCGGCCGGGTGGCGCCCGAGGTCGCGTACCTGACCTCGGACCGGCTGGTTCCGACCGCCCTGGCCACCGGCTTCGAGGTGCTGGAGCGGCTGCCGCTGCGGGAGCCGGTGCTGCGGGCCTGGGTGCGTGAGCACCAGGTCGGGACCCTGGAGATCAAGAAGCGCCGGATCGGGCTGGACCCGGCCCAGCTGCGCCGCCGGATGCGTCCGAAGGGCCCCGGGCAGGCCACCTGGGTGATCACCCCTACCCCTGGCGGGGCAGTGGTGCTGGTGGTCACCCGGCGCTAGCGGTGCAGACGGGCGGCTAGGTGGCGTCGTCGATTGCCTTGTTGATCTCCTGGTCGGTGACCCGGTTTGCCTCCTCGGCCCGGGTCTGCTCGGAGTGCACCTCCTTGAGGTGGAAGCGGTACTTCCAGGCCTGCTGGGGGTCATAGGTGGACTCGACCTGTGACATGTACTCGACATCGTCGATCGACATATCGTGCTCAGCGAACGGGTCCGGTCTGCTACCGCTGCGGATGGCATTCACATCGGCGGGGCTCAGATTCCGGTACTCGGTGACCAGCTGGGTCTGCTCGGCATGGCCCAGCTCGTGCCCTAGAGTGCCGAAGACCGAACCGTCCCGCGCTGCGCTGGACTGGATGCGGATGATGTTATCGTCCGGGTAGTACGCCGCGGCAGGGTCTCCCTTCTTGTCGGGGATGATCTCCACGGTGGGTGGCGGGTCGACGTGCTGGCGCTGAGCCATCTGCTGCACCAGGGTGTTCAGCGCGGTCTCTCGTTCCGACTCGTCCATCTCCGACGATGTCCAGCGGTCGATGGTCTGCTGGTCGAGGACCCCGCCCACGTTGTTCTCGGCCTCCGACTCGGAGTGGTACCCCACCTCCTGGGGCAGCTCGACACGCAGAATCTTGCTCAGCGTGCTCGCCAGGCTGTCCGACTTCTTGTGGAGGTCTTGGCGAGCCTTGTTGATGAGCTGGGCGCGCTGGGTCTGGGCGATGGGGCTGATCAGAGTCAGCCAGGTGTTGGCCACCCACAGCGTGTACTGATCCATGTCCTGCACTCCAGCCCGCAGGGTCGCGTCCGCCTGCTCCAGCCGGTCAGCGGTGAGGGTGGCGGCAGCCGAGAACTCTGGGAGCTTGGTGTGCAGGGAGGTGGCGTCGCGCATCGCCGTCTTGAACTTCTCGACGGCCGGGCCGGAGCAGGTCCGCTCGATGTCACCGATGATGGTGTCGACGTCCTCGGCCCGGGCGTCACAGGCCGTGGCCAGCCGCCGGTAGGCGTTGGCACGCTCCTGGAGCGTGCGGTCTGGGTCGGGGCGCTTGACCTGAGCGACGTCGTAGACGTGGGAAGCGTAACTCATCACTTCTCCTTCCAGGTCCAGAACTTAGCCGAGGCCTCGGCCTCCTCCTCGCTGTCGTTGTAGGCCTTGGCGGTCTGCTCGAGCTTGGCGGCATCTCCGGAGAACTTCGTTGCCAGGTTCCCGGTCAGGTCGTACCAGCGGGTCTCGATCGCCCAGGTGCCCCCGGTGATGACGTTGTCGACCGGAGAGTCCGAGTTGGCGGCAGGCTCCTGCGAGGTGTACATGACCTCGTTGCGCACCTCTCGGATGTCACGGTCCCACTGCTGGCCTGCCTGGCGCATGGCCTCGGCGCCCTTGCCCCACGCGGATGTGACAACGACGGTCATCTCAGAAACCTCCTGGTGTCGGGGGCGTCGAGGTTCCGCTCGACGTCGTCCCAGTCGATGGTGGGCTGCCCGGCGAAGACCGGCTCCAGCTCGTCGTGCACCGCCTGGGCGGCAGCGGCGAGCTGGCTGTTGACGGTCGAGACCAGAGCCCGTTCGAGCTCGGCCCGGTGCTCGGGAGCCAGCAGGAAGTCCGGGACCACGACCGTCCTCAGTCCGGGGCTGGCCTCCACCTGTACGGCGGCGGTGTCGGCCACTCGTCCCTGCACCGACGGTTCCGCGGGCGGCTGGGTGAGCGTCTGGACGAACCGGTCGTGCAGCTGGCGCGCGTACGGGTGCCCAGGGGGCGGGAGCTGGCGCCAGAAGGCGGCGCTGTTCTCGTCGAGTGCCCGGCCGATCGTGGTGGCGACCAGCTGGGCGGCGACGTCGGGGTCGGTCTGGGCCCGGTCGAGGAGCTGCCGCGACAGCTGCACCAGGGTGAGCCGGCCATCGGTGACCTCGACGGTGACCCCAGGGCGCTCGGTGACCGTGACGACCGTCATTGCCGCACCGCCTGGTGCGCGAGGAGCCATACAGCGGGACTGGAGAGAGACAACGAACACGTCCTTCGCAGTGGAGACCCTCAGGAGGCTACCCCCGGCAGGGGTCAGCGGCGGCCCGCTCGCTGACACCGTACACACCGTCGTGACTCGTGGTGGCCTCCCGGTCGCGGACCTCGGTCCGGGCACCTCGCAGCGCAGAGAGCTAGCCGTGACCAGGTCCACCGGCCGGCCACAGACCCAGGTCGGGGCCGACCGGCGTCACCAGGCCAGCGGCCCAGCCTTGACCACGGCCTCAGCGGCCCGGGCCGCAGCGCGGAGGTCACGTCGGCGTACGGCGCGGGCGCTCAGCAGTCCCAGATGGTGGCCTCGATCCGGTCCAGCAGCGGGCCGGAGTCGTCAGCGAACTTGCGGGCGAACAGGGCCCCGCCGCCGGGACGGTTGCGGGCCTGCCGCAGCGCCGGCAGCGACGACTCGTCGAGCCAGTGCGGGTTCGCGATGTCGCCGGTGCCCCAGTCGATGTACCAGGCGTGCTCACCGCGGACGTGGCTGTGCTCCCAGTCCATCCCGAAGGCGGGGGAGGTGAAGATCGACGGCAGGGTGACCTCGTCCGGGGTCCAGGCCTCGCGGAAGAAGCGCAGCAGCTCCGGGCGGGTGTCGAGGACCTCCAGCAGCCGGCCGACGTGGTGACGGGCCAGGATCTTGGTCTGGGCACCGCCGGCCGGGCGGATCCCGGACGGCCAGCGCCGCGGCACCGGCGACCAGACCCGGCGCCGGCCTTGAGGGTGCTGGCGGAACAGGAACCGGTCGTAGCCCCGCATCGGGCCCCACTCCCGGATCGGGAGCTTCTCGAACGAGGTCCACGACACCCCGCGCAGCATCGCCAGCCGGTCCAGCAGCCGGTCCACCGGCAGCAGCGGGTAGTCAGCGCCGGTGCCCAGGATGATGTGCTCGGCGTCAGTCTGCTCGTACGCGGCCCGGTAGCCCGACAGCTCCGCCGCCAGCACCTCGAACCGGGCCCAGCCGGCGTCCAGCCGCGGCAGCAGCCGGACCCGGTCGGGCAGGTGGTCGGTCATCGCGTGGAAGAGCTCGTCGGGGGTGTTGCGGTCGACGTGCAGAAAGACCGGCAGCCCGTCCAGCGCCGCGACCAGCCGGGCCAGGTGGTTCGGCTTGTCGTGGGCGATCAGGACCACCGCGGCCGGGGTACTCACTGGTCAGCCTCCCTGCTCGGGCCGGGTCATACGTTCTGCTGGGGGAGCCGTCGGGGCTCGGCGTACCGGCGCAGCGTCGGCGCCACCGGGCGGCCCACCAGGACTCCAGGATCCTCCAGCGCCCGCCGGTACGTCGGCAGCGCTGCCCGGACCGCCTCGATGGTGTGGTCCACCAGGGCGTCGGTGTGGCTGGCGCAGGTCACCCAGGACTGGCCCAGCACCCCGTGGCGCAGCAGCTCGCGCAGGAACACGGTCCGCATCAGCTGGGAGCGGCTGCCCTCGGCGTCGCGGGTGGTGAACATCAGGCAGGCCGGGTTTCCCTCCGCCGCCAGGTACGCGCTCAGCCCAGCCTCGGCCACGACCTGGTTCATCCCGTCCCGCAGCCGCTCCCCGGCGGCCCGGATCCGACCGATCGGGTCCTCGCTCGCGTACACGCTCATCACCGCGTCCAGCGCGGCCAGCCCGACCGACTCCGAGCCGTACGTGGTCGACACCAGGAAGGTCCGCGGCCGGTCGGTGCCCAGCCCGCCCAGGTCCATCAGCTCGGCCTTGCCGGCCAGCGCCGAGACCGCGTACCCGTTGCCGATCCCCTTCGCCCAGCACGACAGGTCGGGCGTCACCCCGGTCAGGGTCTGCACCCCGCCCACGTGCCAGCGGTAGCCGGTGATGATCTCGTCGAAGACCAGCACCGTCCCGGTCCGGTCGCACAGGGCCCGCAGCCCCTCCAGGAAGCCCGGCTCCGGGTTCTCGGTGGTGCTGGCGGCCTGCAGCACCACCGCCGCCACATCGCCGCGCTCGACGATCTCGGTGACCGCCGCCAGGTCGTTGTACGCGAACAGGGTGCCGGCGTCACGCTCCGCCGGAGCCGTGCCGGCGTCCATCTCGGAGTGGGAGATCCACCAGTCGTCGACCGAGAAGAAGGACTGGTCGCAGATCGCCAGCCGCTGCCGTCCGGTCACCGCCCGGGCCAGCCGGACCGCCGCCGTGGTGACGTCGGAGCCGTTCTTGGCGAACTTCACCCGCTGCGCGCCGGGCAGGTTGGCCAGGAACCGCTCGGCCACCTCGGCCTCCAGCCGGGTCGGGCGGGAGAAGTTCACCCCGTCCCGCTGCGCCCGGCGAACTGCCTCGTCAACCCGCGGATGACGGTGCCCGAGGGTGACCGCCCGCAGCCCGATCCCGTACTCGACGTAGCTGTGGTTGTCGACGTCCCAGACCTGCGCCCCGCGCCCGCGCACCAGCACCGGGCAGGCGTCCTCGGGGTACTGGTCCGGGCCCCGGGCATAGGTGTGGGCCCCGGCCGGCACCAGCTCGTGCAGCCGACGCTGCCAGGCCACCGAGCGGTCCCAGCGCTCGATCTGCCGGCTCGGCAGCGCCACCCCGCCCGGCCCGGCGACGACCAGCCGCCCCGCCAGCGCCGGGTAGCGCTCCAGCAGCTCGCCGACGAGGTCCGGCAGCAGCACCAGGACTTCTTCTGGGTCGGCCGCCAGCAGCTGCTCCGGCGAGACCACCGGCACCCGGGAGCCCGGCAGGGCCCGGCCCTGCTTGGCGGGCGAGGCGTCCGCCACCGCGGTCAGCGCCCGCGCCGCGTCCCCCAGCGTCGCCAGCTCGGCGACCGCCCGCGACGCCGCCCCGTACCCGTACAGCCGGGTCTGGCTGGCGCGCCGCTCGTCGAGGTACGCCCGCAGCCGCTCCAGGCTGTCACTGACCGTCGCCGCCAGCCGCGCCACACCCTCTGGCCGGTCCAGGCCCTGGGCCTGCTCGACCGCGTACGCCCGGCGCAGCTCCTCATCGGGGGAGCCGTCCCGGGTGGCGACGACGACGGCCGTGCCCCCGTACAGGTCGTAGCGCAGCGCCGTCACTGGCACCAGCCCGACCTGGGACAGCGCGCTGCGCAGCGAGGTCAGCGAGAAGTACGCGTAGTGCCCGTGCCGCAGCGCCGTCCACTGCCCGGTGGCGACAATGTCGCCCAGCGGCTGGACCAGCGCTACCAGCGCCCCGGCGCCGGCCAGCGCCTCGCAGCGGGCCTCGACCGCGGCCGCGAGGTCCCGCTCGTGCATCAGCCCCAGGCTGTCGACCACCAGGTCGGCCGGCCCGTCGGTCACCTCCAGCGGCAGGTGCTCCAGCCAGCTGCCGCCGTGCGGCGAGCCGAACTCCCGCACCGTACGGCGCCCGGCCAGCCAGCCCAGCCGGGTCAGGTCTGCCACCGCCTGGGCGGCCTGGTCCCGTACCGCCTGCGGCTCAGGCACCGCGACCTCCGGCTCGGTGGTCTGGTCCTCGGCCAGCTGCGCCAGGCCGCATCCGGGGCAGACCCACATCGCCAGCCCGTACGCCGGGTCCGGCGTGGGGTCGCTCGGCAGCGGCCACTGCCGCGCCGACGGCTGCGCCCCCAGGTCGAGCACCACCTGGTCGCCGCTGGCGCGGCACAGAACACACTTCAGCTCAGCCACAGCTCGCCTCCCGGCAGAATGCTGGCATGGACGTACGACAGCTGGAGCTGGCCGGGGTCTTCCTGCTCAGCCCGACCCCGCACCGCGACGACCGGGGCCTGTTCACCCGCACCTTCGACGCCGCGGTCGCCGCCGAGCACGGGATCGTCTTCGGCCCCCAGACCCAGGACTCGCAGTCCCGCTCCCGGGCCGGAGTCCGCCGTGGCCTGCACGGGCGCAGCGGCGACGGGGAGGCGAAGCTGGTCCGGGTGTCGGCCGGAGCGGTCCTCGACACCGTGGTCGACGCCCGGCCGGGGTCGGCGACCTTCGGCCGGCACCTGACGGTCGAGCTCGACGACCAGGACTTCCGGGTCCTGTACATCCCGGCCGGCTTCCTGCACGGCTTCCAGGTGCTGCGCGGCCCGGCCGATGTGCAGTACCGCATCGACCGGCCGCACGACCCGAGCGAGGACCTGGCGGTCCGCTTCGACGACCCCGACCTGCAGATTCCCTGGCCGGCAGGGGAGTGCACCATGAGCGAGCGGGACCTGGCCGCCGGCTCGTGGGCGGCGCTGGTGGAGCGCCTGCAGCGCTGACATCAGATCGTGTGCAGCGTGGCGTCCAGCCGCCCGGCCTCCTGCAGCTGCTTGATCCGGGCCAGCCGGACGAAGCGCTGCTCGAAGGCCTCCTTGGTCATCTGGTACTCCCGGTACGCGCTGACCAGCTCCTTGGCCCCGTCGGTGATGCTGCGCGAGACGCTGACCTGGGGCAGGGTCTCGCGGAGCCTGCTGAAGTCGACCCGGTAGGAGCGGGGGTCGTTGCCGGCCTCGCCGGTGATCCGGACCGTGGCGCCGGTCTCAGCGGCCACCGCCTCGGCGATCTCGGCGACGGTGACGTTGTTCGCCTCGCTGCCGACGTTGAGCTTGGCCCGGTTGACCCGCTCGGCCGGGGCGACCAGGGCAGCGGCAAAGACCTCGGCGATGTCGGCGGCGTGCACCAGCGGCCGCCACGGGGTCCCGTCCGAGAGCACCAGCACCTCGCCCGACAGCAGCGCGTGCCCGACCAGGTTGTTCAGCACGATGTCGGCCCGCAGCCGCGGTGAGTAGCCGAAGGCGGTGCTGTTGCGCAGCGAGAGGGTGGTGAAGGTGTCGTCGGCGAGCCGGTCCAGGTCGGCCTCCACCCGGACCTTGCTGATCGCGTACGGGGTCACTGGCGCCAGCTCGGCGTCCTCGGCGACGAGCCCGGAGCCGGCCGCCCCGTACACCGAGCAGGTCGACGAGTAGAGGAAGCGTCCCACCCCGGCCTGCTTGGCCAGCGTCGCCAGCCGGGTCGAGGCCTGGTGGTTGATGTCGTACGTGATCTCGGGCGCCAGGAACCCCAGCGGGTCGTTCGACAGCGCGGCCAGGTGGATCACCGCGTCAAAGCCCTCGAGGTCGGCGACCGTGACGTCGCGGATGTCCTTGGTGACGGTCGGCGGGTCGGAGGGCTCGGGGCCTAGCACGTTCGGTGCGAACCAGCCGATGTCCAGGCCGGTCACCTCGTGACCGGCCCGAGCCAGCACCGGTGCCATCACGGTCCCCAGGTATCCCTGGCTGCCCGTCAGCAGTACCTTCATGTCAGTCCCCCAATCGTGACTACCGTCTTCGTGACCACAAATCCTTCGGCGTACGGGGCCAGGCACTGGCAGCCGCGGACCCGCATCAGGCCCAGAAAGGCCTCCTCGTCGAACCAGGGGTGTGGAACCTGGCTCGGGTAGTGCTGGTGCAGCAGCCGGCTCTTGCCGAGCGCCTGCTCCCGCTGGAGCGGGACGTAGGTGTCCACCGGCGGCAGGTCCGACTCGTACTTGAGGATCTCGTAGCCCCACACCGGCTGCTGCCGGAAGGCCTGCCCCAGCAGCTCGGCGACCAGGCGGTGGTCCTGGTGGGCGTCGCCCGGCTGCGGGCCGATCACCAGGTCGGGCTGGCCGCTGCCCAGCGCCTGGTCACGCAGCCCCATCACCTGCTGCTTGGCCTCGGCCCAGAACGCGGGCAGCCGGTTGTCGGGCAGCCCGGCGACGGTCAGTGACAGATCGGTCCCGGGGCAGAAGGCCGCCAGCGCCGTGCGCTCCTCCTCCTCCCGTACGGTGCCGGCGCCGGTCAGCACCAGCGCTGAGACCCGTAGCCCGGGGTTCTGCTCACAGATCGCGCGGACCGTGGCCCCGGCCCCGATCGGGATGTCGTCGCAGTGGGCACCCACCAGCACCAGGTGCCGCACCGGCGGCAGGATCACGGGACCGGCACCGGCGCCGAGGTGCCCGCTGCCACGCTCACGGCACCGGAGCGCTGTGCCGGGTCGTAGCCGACCGCAAGCGCCCAGGGCGCGGTGCCGGCCTGCCACATCGCGTGAAGCGCCGCTCGCTCCTTGAAGGTGTCGGCCGGCATCCAGAAGCCGTCGTGCGGGTAGCCCAGCACCCCGCCGTCGGGGATGACTTCCGAGAAGGCGTCGGTGACCAGGTCTTTCCCATCGCCGAGGTGGTCCAGGATCGAGGGCCGCAGCAGCAGGTAGCCGCCGTTCTCGCGGACTGGCAGCTCGGCGACCGAGTGCAGCCCGGTCACTGTGTCGTCGCCGTCGAGGTCGACGACGTGGAAGGAGGCCTGCGGCCGGACCGCCAGCATCATGGCACTGGCCTGAGGGTGCGCCTCCATCCGGGCCACCATCGCGTCCAGCGGGACGTCGCTGAGCACGTCAGCGTAGTTGGCGAAGAACATCGGCTCGTCGCGCACCAGGTGCGCCACCTGGTGCAGCCGCTCCCCGATCGGGGTGTCGAGGCCGGTGTCGGCGTAGGTGACCGACCACCTGCTGGCCCCAGGGCAGCGGAGCACGGCCTCGGTGACGGCGGCCTGGACCTGCTCGGCGGCATAGCCGAGGCAGAGGATGAAGTCGGTGTGGCCGTGCGCCGCGTAGTAGTGCATGACGTGCACCACCAGCGGCAGCTCGCCGACCAGCTGCAGCGGCTTCGGCAGCCCGGCGCCGTCGTCACCTCTCATCCGCATGCCGTAGCCGCCGCAGAACAGGACGACTTTCATGACGCTTCTCCCAGCGTGACGGTCTCTAGGGAGGGTAGCCCGAAGACCAGCCGGGTTCCGGCGGGGAGGGTCTGGGAGAGCTGAGCGGTGATCTCGTCGCGCAGGTTCCACGGCAGCACCAGCACCTCGTCGGGGGCGTCGGCGACCAGCTGCTCCGGCGGCACTACCGGAATCCTGACCCCGGGGGTGAACCGGCCGTGCTTGTACGGGTTCCGGTCAGCGGTGTACGCGAGCAGGTCGGGCCGGATCCCGCAGTAGTTGAGCAAGGTGTTCCCCTTGCCCGGGGCCCCGTAGCCGACGACCCGGCGACCGGCCCGGCGGGCCTCGATCAGGTAGCCGACGAGGTCGTCACGGATGGTCGCGACCCGGTCCGCCAGGCCCTGGTACCCCTCGACCCGGTCCAGCCCGGCGGCGGTCTCGACCGCGATCACCTCGGCCACCCGGGGCGAGACCGGGACGTCGGCCTCCTCGGGGGCCGCCCAGAGCCGGATCGACCCGCCGTGGGTGGGTAGCAGCTCGACGTCGACCAGCCGCAGCCCGCCGCTGGCCAGCCCACGCTGGGCAGCCAGCACCGTCCAGTACTGGAAGTGCTCGTGGTAGATGGTGTCGAACTGGGCCTCGCTGACCAGCGAGAGCGCGTGGTGGACCTCGATCGAGACCCGCCCGTGGTCGGCGACCAGGGCCCGCAGGCCCTGGGTGAAGCCGATGATGTCGGGGATGTGGGCCCAGACGTTGTTGGCGGCGACCAGGTCGGCTGGGCCGTGCTCGGCGCGCACCGACCGGCCGGTCTCGGGGTCGAGGAAGGCGGTCAGGGTGGGCACGCCCTTCTCCCGGGCCGCCTCGGAGCAGTTGACGCTCGGCTCGATCCCGAGGCACCGGATCTTGCGCTTCACGACGTGCTGCAGCAGGTAGCCGTCGTTGCTGGCGACCTCGACCACGAAGCTGTCGGGGCCGAGCCCGAGGTCGCTCACCGCCTGCTCGACGTACCGGTCGGCGTGCTCGACCCACGACGTCGAGTACGACGAGTAGTAGGCGTAGTCGGTGAAGGTCTCCGCGGGGACGATCAGCGGCGGGATCTGCAGCAGCAGGCAGTCGCGGCACAGCCGCAGGTGCAGTGGGTAGGTCGGCTCCGGGTCGTCCACTGCCGACGCTGGCAGAAACGACTCACACGGCGGGCTGGCGCCCAGGTCGAGCACGGAGACCAGGTCCTCACTAGAGCAGAGGCGGCAGGTCAGGCTCATGAGTGTGACGACTCCTTCAGTGAAACCGTGCGGCCGCGCCGGATGGCGACCCGGCCCACGATGTAACCCAACGTGGTCACGGCGAGGCCTGAGACGACCGCGAAGGCGCCAGCCAGGCCTCGCCGGGGGGATGAGGGGGTGGTTCTGAGCTCGCGCAGCACCGCGGCCGGCAGGACCTTGGTGGTGTACGAGAGCTCAGTGCTCAGGGATGCGCTGCGAGTGGTGCGCTCGGTCACCGCAGCCTTGGAGATGCCCTCGGCGTAGCAGCGCCGCCAGAGGTAGGACCAGGTCAGCCGGTCGGGGCTGACCCGGTGGCGGACCAGCGACCGTGGCTCGAAGAGGATCCGGCTGCTCGGCTCAGCCTGAGTGGCCCGGATGCACAACTCGGTCTCCTCGCAGCCGTAGGGCACCTTGCCGACCCGTCCCAGGTCCTCGCCGAAGCCTCCGGTGACGTCGAAGACCCTGGTCCGGAAGGCCATGCTGCAGCCCATCACGTTGCGTACGGGGGCGAGCGTGGTGGGCTGGCCGCGGTAGGTGCAGCCGACGACCCAGTCCAGCTCGCCGGGCTGCCCGGGGGGTGCCGGGAGGGTCGCCGGGCGCTGGCAGCCGTCGGGCCAGCGAGGCTCGGCGGCACCTCCGGTGGCGACCACCGCCGGGTCCTGGAACGGCGCCAGCAGCGCCTCCAGCCAGCCCGGCTCGGGGACGGCGTCGTCGTCAAGGAAGACCACCAGGTCGGTGCTGAGCTGCTCGACGGCGGTGTTGCGCGCCCCGGAGAGGCCGCGTCGGCGGGCGTTCTCTATGACCTGGACCCGCTCGCCGGCCAGGTCGGTGGTGGCCTTGCCGTACAGGTCGGGGTTGTGGTCGCTGACAATGAGGACCAGGCCCTCTCGTCCGGACTCGGCGAGCTGCTGCTCTGCCTGCCGGACCCCGGCCTCAATGTCGTCCCAGCGCTCCAGTGTGTACGCGCAGACCACAACCGTGCAGGACTGCTTGTTGGTGCTGTGCATGTGTGTGTGCCGCTCCGGTGCGGCCAGGGCAGACTCCTCCTACGGTGCCCGCTCTGGCCCCTCCGGGAGGATCAGGCCGCTGAGGCGATCGCCGACGGGATGTCGCGCTGAGCCGCGGTCCGCAGCTGGCACCGGCCGACGTGGTCGTGGCGCGGGGCGCACGAGGTCAGGGTGCCGACCTTGCCGCGACCACGGGTCGCGGTCTCGACGGCGATGGTCCGCAGGACCCGCTGCCCGTCGGCGAAGGTGCGCAGGTTGCTCTCGCCGAAGATCCGGTTCAGCTCGTAGCTGGGGACCTCGGCCACGTTCAGCCCGGCCTGAGCGACCCGGACCGTGACCAGGGTCTCGATCTCGAAGCCGTCGCCCCACAGGCGGCCGCCGTGGGCCGGGGTCGGCAGGCCCGGGTCCGGCAGGTCGAGGACCGGCACGATGTCGGCCCAGAGGGCGTTGTAGCCGTAGCAGAGGTCGGTGAACTTGGTGCGCAGCCGGAAGTTGCTGACCAGGTTGAGGCCCCGGTTGCCCAGCGAGCGCAGCAGAGTCAAGTCCTCGCTGCCGCCGCCGGTCATGTGCCGGGAGCCCTTGGCGAAGTCGGCGCCGGCCACCAGGGCGTCGACGAAGAACTCGATCTCGCACGGGTCGGCTGACCCGTCGGCGTCGAGCGTGACAATGATGTCGCCGGTGGCGGCATGCATCCCGCAGACCAGGGCGTTGCCCTTGCCGGAGCGGGTCTGCTGGATCACGTTGAGGTGAGTCGTGACGAGCCGCTCGGCTACCGCGACGGTGTCGTCGGTCGAGCCGGCGTCCACGAGGACAACCTCGTGGACATCGGGCATGTCCGGCAGCAGTACTTCGAGGTTTCTCGCCTCGTTAATGGTCGGGATGACCACTGAGACTCGTGGCCGGGCAGGCCGCAGGGCACGGTTCATAGGCTCTCTCCCCACAGAGATATCGGACTTCCCCCAAGCCGGGAGCTGGGGCTCCCGTTGGGCCAAACGCTAGCGGACCCGATGAGAGAACTCCAATCTGGGTCGAAAGATGGCCGGGCGCCCGCCGGAATGACAGAGCACGGACCTGCTGTGACGAGTGGTCACGGGCCCCTCTCGACCCCCTCGCGTTTGCGGGTTCACTAGGGGTTTCGCTAGAGCTTGGGATGACCGGCGATTCAGAGCCTGAGGCTCCCTCAGGCAACGCGGGTCGTCTCACTATGTGACGGGTCGGACGATCACCTGGGGCGGACCACGGTCCAGCCGTGGGGCGGTACCGTGCCGGCGCTGGTGTCGCTGCCTGTGAGTACCTCTCCTGATGGCAGGGGCAGCTCGGAGTCGGCCAGGTTCAGCGCCAGGTCTAGCCGGTCGGGGCCGGTCGGCGAGCGCAGCTCGACCACGGCCGAGGCGTTCTGGAGGTCTCGTACGCCGACGGTGGCCCGGGTCAGCCACGGGTGGCGGCGCCGCAGGCCGATCAGCCGCTGGTGCAGCTCGAAGGTGGCCGCCCCGAACGGGAGGAGCTGGTCGGGGTGGGCCGGGAAGGCCGGGCGGACTGCGTCGTCGCCGTACTCGCTCTCGGTCTTCTCCCCGGTGAAGCCCTGCTCGTCGCCGGAGTAGACCGCCGGTACCCCCGGCAGCAGCGCCAGCAGTGCGTACGCGTGCGGCAGGTGGCGCTCGTCGCTGATCTGGGACGCGATCCGGGTGGTGTCGTGGTTGCCGAGGAAGGTGTACGGGGCGAAGGTCTGCACCATCTTCTGGTGGCGGCCCAGGGCGTGGGCCAGCTCAAAGAGGTTGACGTCCCGGATGGAGCTCCAGATGCCCTTCCACAGCTCGTACTGGGTGACGGTGTCGACCCCGGAGCGGGTGACGAAGTCGGTGTAGTCGCCGTGGATCACCTCGCCGACGAACCAGGTGTCGGGGCGCAGCGACCGGACTCGGTCCACGAACGGGCGCCAGGCGTCGGCGCCCGCGGCGTACGCGGCGTCGAGCCGCCAGCCGTCGATGCCCAGGTCGAGCCAGTGGGTGGCGACGCCGACCAGGTAGTCGACGACCTCGGGGTGCTGCAGGTTGAGCTCGATCAGCCGGTCGTGGCCCTCGAAGGCCCGTGGGTAGCCGTCGACCCAGCGGATCCACTGCCCGGCCGCCGAGTCCGGCCCGTCGGCCAGGGCCCGGGTGACGATCTGGTGCTCGCGGGAGACGTGGTTGAAGACCCCGTCCAGCACGATCCGGGTGCCGTGGCTGACGCAGTCGCCGATGAGTCGGGTGAGGTCGTCGACGTCGCCCAGACGGGGGTCGATCTGGAAGTAGTCGAGGGTGTCGTAGCCGTGGGAGGCGGAGCGGAAGACCGGGCCCAGCAGCAGGCCGTTGGTGCCCAGCGAGGTCGCGTAGTCAAGCCAGCCCCGGACCTGGTCCAGCCGGTGCACCGGCTGCTCGGCCGCGTCGGCTAGGCGTCGTTCGGCGCCGGTGAACCCCAGCGGGAAGACGTGCCACCAGATCACTGAGTCGCGCCAGCTTGTCATGGGCCCATCCTGGCAGGACCGGGGCCGCTCCAAGGGGAGTTGCGCAAGTCTGCGGGTGCCGGGCGCGCCGTGCTAGCACTCGGCTTGATCGAGTGCTAACCGAGGTATAGATTCGCGCTAGCACTCACAGGATGAGTGTGCCAACGATCGAGGCGGCACCGCGACGACGTCTCGACACTCGACTCCATAGTGAAAGGGGCACTTGACGTGGCGACCACGATCAAGCCGCTTGAGGACCGGGTCCTCGTCCAGCCGCTCGAGGCGGAGCAGACCACCGCTTCTGGCCTTGTCATCCCGGACACCGCGAAGGAGAAGCCGCAGGAGGGGAAGGTCGTCGCGACCGGTCCCGGCCGGGTGGACGACTCTGGCAAGCGGGTCCCGATGGACGTCGCCGAGGGCGACGTCGTGATCTTCTCCAAGTACGGCGGTACCGAGGTGAAGTACGACGGGAACGAGTACCTGCTGCTCAACGCCCGCGACATCCTCGCTGTCGTCTCGAAGTAAGGACGTCTCGATGGTCAAGACCCTGCAGTTCGACGAGCAGGCCCGCCGCTCCCTGGAGCGCGGTGTCGACACGCTCGCGAACACCGTGAAGGTGACGCTCGGGCCCAAGGGACGCTACGTCGTCCTGGACAAGAAGTGGGGCGCCCCGACGATCACCAACGACGGCGTGACCGTGGCGAAGGAGGTGGAGCTGGCCGACCCGTACGAGAACCTGGGCGCCCAGCTCGCCAAGGAGGTCGCCACGAAGACCAATGATGTGGCCGGCGACGGCACCACCACTGCCACCGTGCTGGCCCAGGCCCTGGTGCACGAGGGGCTGCGGGCGGTTGCCTCGGGCGCGAACCCGGTCGGCCTGAAGCGTGGCATCGAGCAGGCCGTGGAGGCTGTCTCGGCGAAGCTCCACGAGCTGGCCCGCGATGTCTCCTCCACTGCTGACATGGCCAACGTGGCCACCATCTCGGCGCGCGACGAGCAGATCGGCGCGCTGATCGCGGACGCCTTCGACAAGGTCGGCAAGGACGGCGTGATCACCGTCGACGAGTCGCAGACCTTCGGCACTGAGCTCGACTTCACCGAGGGCATGCAGTTCGACAAGGGCTACCTGTCGCCGTACTTCGTGACCGACGCGGAGCGGATGGAGGCGGTCCTGGAGGACCCGTACATCCTGATCAACTCCGGCAAGATCAGCTCGATGAACGACCTGCTGCCGGTGCTGGAGAAGGTCATCGCGGCCAAGGGCACCCTGCTGGTGGTGGCCGAGGACGTCGACGGCGAGGCGCTGTCGACCCTGGTGGTCAACAAGATCCGGGGCACCTTCACCTCGGTCGCGGTCAAGGCCCCGGCCTTCGGCGACCGGCGCAAGGCGATGCTGGAGGACATTGCGATCCTCACCGGCGGCCAGGTGGTCTCGCCTGAGGTCGGGCTGAAGCTCGACCAGGTCGGTCTGGAGGTGCTGGGCCGGGCACGGCGGGTCGTCGTCACCAAGGACGACACCACCATCGTCGACGGGGCCGGCACGAAGGCCGATGTCGACGCCCGGGTGGCGCAGCTGCGCGCCGAGATCGAGCGCACCGACTCCGACTGGGACCGCGAGAAGCTCCAGGAGCGGGTTGCGAAGCTCGCCGGTGGGGTCTGCGTGATCAAGGTCGGCGCGGCCACCGAGGTCGAGCTCAAGGAGAAGAAGCACCGGATCGAGGACGCCGTCTCGGCGACCCGGGCCGCGATCGAGGAGGGCATCGTCGCCGGTGGCGGCTCTGCCCTCGTGCACGCGGCGTCCGTCCTGGCCAAGGGCCTGGACCTCACCGGTGACGAGCGCACCGGTGTCGACATCGTCGTCAAGGCGGTCGTCGAGCCGCTGCGCTGGATCGCCGAGAACGGTGGCGAGCCGGGCTACGTGATCGTCGACAAGGTGAAGTCGCTGAAGCCCGGCGAGGGCTACAACGTGACCACTGGCGAGTACGGCGACCTGTACGGTGCCGGCGTCATCGACCCGGTCAAGGTGACCCGGTCGGCGCTGGCCAACGCCGCCTCCATCGCTGCGCTGCTGCTCACGACCGAGACCCTGGTCGTGGAGAAGCCAGAGGAGGAGGAAGAGCACCAGCACTGATCCTGCTGGCGCGGCACAGGGCCGGGACATTCGGGTCTCGGCCCTGTGCGCTGCTCGGGGAGCCTCGGGCCAGCCGTCCTCGGCCCAGGCGATGCGCGGGCGTGCCTGAAACCGCTGCCGCCGAGACTGGTGGTCTGGGCCTGGTGGCCGTACCGGCCGTTGACGTACTCCTCTTCGGGTCGGCGAGGCTTGCGCGGCCGGTGACCGCGGGGCGGCATCACCTGTCCCGGGGGTCGGTGCTCAGCAGGCGGCGGATCGGAGTGGTGTCGACGGTGGGCACACCGCCGAAGGCCCCGACCAGGTAGCGGCGCTGCTTGTTGGTGCCGCGGCGGACCTCAGTGAAGTCGGCCAGGCTGAAGAGCTCGCTGCGCCCGTCGGGGGACTTCTCGGTGAACCAGACATCCTGGCTGGTGAGACGCTGCTGAGGGGAGTTGTCCAGCAGCGAGGTGTCGTGGGTGGTGAAGACCAGCTGGGCCCCGTGGCGGTTCACGGTCTCGTCGGTGAACAGGTCAACCAGGACACCGGTGAGACCGGGGTGCAGGCTTGCGTCCAGCTCGTCCACGAGCAGCACCTGACCATGGTGGAGGGTGTCGATCGCCGGCCCGACTGTCGCCAACCAGGTGAGGGTGCCTTGGCTCTGAGCCGCGAGCCCGAGCTCGATCTCGTGGCCATCGGCGCCGGCGTGCACGAACACCAAGGACTGCTGGAGGTCTCGGAGTAGAGTCAGTGGGATCTCGACCTCGTCGCCACCCGGTGCCGACCGGAGATGCTGGATCCGGGCCAGCACCTCCGGCGGGATCTCGTCCTCCTTCAGGACCACCCGGCGGATACCGAGGTCGGCGGTCTGGGCGATCGCGTTCATCACCGACTCCCACCAGGTGGGCTTGTCGGCGAGCTGACGGGTCAGCCAGCGCAGCCGCGACCGGCGCTCGTGGTCACCGTGGTGGATGGCTCGGACCGAGGTCAGCGCGCGGGCGACCGGGGCCAAGGTCTCGTGCCGGTAGCGCAGGCCCGTCGCCAGGAAGAGGTCCTGGGCGGTGGTGATCTGGCGGACCTCGCTGGTGGCGCCCCGCAGTGACGACCCGGCCTCGATCGTTGGCCGCTCGTCCTCAGGCTCCTGGGTGCGGATGAAGAGCTTGCGCCAGCGGCTGGCGGCAACCCACAGCTCCTCTCGTGCGACTCCCCAGTAGCGAGCCTGGACGTGGTACCGGAAGCGCTGCTCGTCGTGGGTGAAGTCCACGGTGTAGGAGGTAGGGGCCATCCGGTGCCCTGGTTCCAGGACGAAGGGCTGGTGCAGAGCATCCCAGCGCCCGCGAACCGCGGTCACGAGGGACTCCATGGCCTCCACCAGGGTGGACTTGCCCGAGGCGTTGGCTCCGTACACGGCTGCCAGCCGACGAGTCGCCTCGGCCCACGAGCCGGACCTGGGCGTCAGCGTCTTGAGGCTGTCGCTGACCAGGTCGAGGCTGACCTCGTCGGCGAAGCAGCGGTAGTTGGCCACGGAGAACGTGAGCAGCATGACCAGAGAGTACTCTGAAAGACATGAATCGGGAAGAAACTTCCCGAAATACGACTGTCGAGGGCATCGCCGGGCTGTGGGTGGGTGCACGGGAGCCTGACCGGTGCCGGGTGAGGGGTGTGCCAGAGCCGTCGGACCGGGCAGGCCACCGTACGGCCGGTCGGTGCCGCTAGGGCTGGTCGGTGCCGCTAGGGCTGGTCGTGCACCTGGGCGGTCGCGATGCCGGCGAGGGCCCACTGCTGGTAGGTCTCCTCGACCGCGTCGGGGGCGACCGCAGCGGTCAGGTCGACCAGGACCGTGGTCACGTACCCCAGCCGGGCGGCGTCGCGGGCCGTGGCGCTGACGCAGTAGTCGGTGGCGATCCCGCAGATGTCGACATCGCTGACGCCCTGGGCACCCAGGAACTCGTGGAGGCTCTGGCCGTCGGGGCCCAGGCCCTCGAAGCCCGAGTACGCGGCCTCGTGGGCGCCCTTGTCGAAGACCGCGGCGAAGTCGCGGAAGGTCAGGTCCGGGTGCAGCTGCTGGCCGGGGGTACCGACCACGCAGTGCGGCGGCCAGGAGTCGACGAAGTCCGGCTCCTGGCTGAAGTGCGGTCCCGGGTCGACGTGGGCGTCCCGGGTCGCCACGACCAGGTCGTAGCCCGGGTCGCCGGCCAGGTAGGCCGAGACCGCCCGGGCCACGGCGGCCCCGCCGGCCACCGCCAGCGAGCCGCCCTCGCAGAAGTCGTTCTGCACATCCACCACAATCAGCGCCCGGCGACCGGCCGGGGCGGCGAAGCTCTCGCTCATTACTGCCTCCGTGCGTACGGGTTGAGTGTCGGCTGACCCTGCTCGTCCAGGAAGTAGGTCGGGATGCAGGGGTCCCCGCGCGACATCTTGTACGCGTCCCGCGGCAGCTCCTGGACCGCCGCCGCGTGCCGCTCCCGGGCCGCGGCCGTGGTCTCCCGGCCCACCACCTCGCCGTTCTTCACCAGCTCCACCAGGAGCGGCCGGTCGTCGCTGTCGCCGGCGGGCGGGGTCCCGATCCCGACCAGCTCGGCCTCCGCGTACCCCTTGGCGTCGCGGCGGCGCAGCGCGTACTTGCGCCCACCGACGGTGGACTTGTTGACCGACTTCTTCGCCACCGGGCTCAGCGGCGCGTCCGGGTCCTCGGAGTCGGCCCGGGCCACCAGCTTGTACACGAACGAGCAGGTCGGGAAGCCCGACCCGGTGACCACCGACGTCCCCACCCCGTAGCCGTCGACCGGGGCGCCGGCCAGCGCCGCGATCTGCCACTCGTCGAGGTCGGAGGTGACCATGATCTGGGTCGAGGTCGCGCCCAGGTCGTCGAGCAGCGCCCGGACCTCCTTCGCCGTGACCACCAGGTCACCGGAGTCGATCCGGACCGACCCCAGCCGGCCCCCGGTCAGCTCGACCCCCGTCCGGACCGCGGTCTCGATGTCGTACGTGTCGACCAGGAGGGTGGTGTCCTCACCGAGCGAGGCGATCTGGGCCTGGAAGGCGTCGCGCTCGGAGTCGTGCAGCAGGGTGAACGAGTGGGCCGCGGTGCCTCGGGTCGGCACCTGGTACAGCCGGCCCGCCTCCAGGTTCGAGGTCGCCGTGAAGCCTGCGATGTACGCGGCCCGCGCGGCCGCCACCCCCGCCATCTCGTTGGCCCGCCGCGAGCCCATCTCGATGATCGGGCGGCCGTCGGCCATCAGCGTCATCCGGCTCGCTGCCGAGGCGACCGCCGAGTCGTAGTTGTAGACCGACAGCAGCAGGGTCTCCAGCACCACCGCCTCGGCGAAGCTGGCCTCCACGGTGAGCAGCGGCGAGCCGGGGAAGTACAGGTCACCCTCGGCGTAGCCCCAGATGTCGCCGGAGAACCGGAAGTCCGCCAGCCACTGCGCGGTCGGCTCGTCGACCACGTCGGTCGACAGCAGGAAGTCGATCTCCTCGGGCCCGAACCGGAACCGCTCGATAGCGTCCAGGGCCCGCCCGGTACCGCCGACCACCCCGTACCGCCGCCCGGCCGGCAGGCGCCGCGGGAAGAGCTCGAAGACGCTGCGCCGGAAAGCGGTCCCCGAGCTGATCGCGGCCCGCACCATCGTCAGCTCGTAGTGGTCGGTGAGCAGGGCGGAGCTCGTACCAGTCATGTCGACAGAGTAGTGATCGGGGGATCAGGGCTGCCAGAATGCCCCTGTGAGCGAGCAGCCGAGCGGCGGTACCGCCGTCCAGGACCGCCCCGACGAGGCGATCCTCGGCCAGGAGCCGTGGGTCTGCCTGGTCTGGAACGATCCGGTCAACACGATGCAGTACGTGACGTACGTCTTCCAGACCTACTTCGGCTTCAACCAGGCCAAGGCCACCGCGAAGATGCTGGAGGTGCACCACGAGGGCCGCTCGGTGCTGTCGATGGGCACCCAGGACGAGGTGGAGCGCGACGTCAACGCGATGCACGGGTACGGGCTGTGGGCGACCTGCGAGCGGGCCGGCTGATGCGCAACCCGTTCCGGCGTGAGGCCGACGGCTCGCTCACCTGGCAGGCCCAGGCCTTCGAGGTCGGCCTGCTGAGCTCGCTGGCCGAGCAGGTGATCGCCCTGGTCGACGCCCCGGACTGGTCCGACGACCCGCTGCAGCGCTGGGCGAACGAGCAGTCGGCCTCCACTCTCGACCGCAGCGACCCGGTGGTGGCGCGGCTGTTCCCCGAGGCGTACGCAGACCCGGACCAGGCTCGTGAGTACCGGCACCTGATGGAGGCCGAGCAGCGCTCCAGCAAGGCGGCAGACGCCCGGCTGGTCCTCGACGCCCTGGCCGCGGCAGACCGGGAGCGGCCCGTGGTGGCGATCGCGGCCAGCGACGTCCAGGCCTGGGTGAAGACCACGAACACCGTCCGGCTGGCGCTCGGGGCCCGGCTCGGGATCGAGACCGAGGTCGACGCCGAGGAGGTCGACCAGGTCCACGAGGACGACCCGCGCCGCCCGGTCGTGGACGTGTACCACTGGCTGCAGCTCGTCCAGTCGGCGCTGCTGGACGCCCTGACCAGCTGAGCCGGACGGCACGGCTCGTCGGGTGGGTCGTGTGCCGGTCGGGCTGCTACGTGGGGCGGCGGGACTGCAGGGCCTCCACCATCCGGCGCCGGGACCCGGCCAAGTGGGTCTCCAGCCGCGACGACAGGGCCGCGAGGTCACCGGCCTGTGCAGCGTCGAGCAGCAGCCGGTGGTCGGTGGCCGAGGGGTGCAGGTCGGCGTCCTGGCGGTTGGTGACGTCGAGCAGGGCCGCGAAGGTCGGCTGGAACTGCCGCCACAGGGCCAGCAGCCGGGTGTTGCCGGAGAGCTCGTAGAACTCACTGTGAAAGGCCAGGTCGGCCACGGCGAAGGCGTGCCGGTCACGGTCATCGGCGGCCCGGGTCATCTCGACCACCAGGGACTCGGCCCGCTCCCAGTCGCTGGCCGCGGCCCGCTCGATGGCCAGGGCGGAGGCGAGCTGCTCGGCGGCCTCGCGGATCTGGTAGAGCTCGGTGATGTCGGTGGCGGTGAGCTCGCGTACGAAGAAGCCCCGCCGTCGCGACTCCAGCCAGCCCTCGGCCATCAGGGTCTTGATCGCGTCCCGGACCGGCCCCCGGCTGACGTCGTGGTCGCTGGCGAGGGTGTCCTCGACCAGGTGGGTGCCGGCGGCCAGGTCCCCCTCGACGATCTGGGCCCGCAGGATCTCAGCCAGCTGGTCGCCCAGCGACACCGCTCGCAGCCGTCGTGCCATCGCGACCTCCTTCTCCACAGGCGTCAGTCGTGAACTGTAGACCGGCAACGACGGTTCAGAAGAACGTCAGGGCGTCGGGCGGGGTCGGCTAGGAGGGGCTTGCGCAGGTGCTCGGCCGAGGGCTAGGGTACGGCTACCGTTAACGGTAGACGGTCAACGGCCAGTGAGGATAGCGGTGGCGACGAAGCCTGAGATCTTGTCCGCAGTGACAACCGTGTTCACCAGTGAGGGAGAGCTGGACCCCTCTGCCTTCGAGGCCAACCTGGAGCGGCTCGAGCCCCTCGTTGACGGGGTCTTCGTCGCCGGCACCACCGGCGAGTTCCTGGCCCTGTCGGTCCCGGAGCACGCCCAGCTGGTCCGGGCGGCGCTGGGTGTCTTCGGGCCGCAGCGGGTCGTGGTCCACGTCGGTGCCCCCTCCACCCGGCAGGCGGTCGAGCTGGCCGGTCAGGCCGCTGGCCTCGGCGCCCGCCGGTTCGCCGCGATCACCCCGTACTACCTCGCCGCCTCACCGCAGGGGACCGGGGCCTACCTGTCGGCCATCAAGACCACCTGCGGTGGCGAGCTGTACGGGTACCTCTTCCCCAACGTCGCGGTCACCGACATCACCCCCGACCAGCTCGGGCCGCTGCTCGACGCCGGGATCGACGGGCTCAAGCTCTCCGGCCTGGCCTCGACCCGGGTCGACGCGTACCTGGCCCAGGCACCGACCGGCTTCAGGCTCTGGTCCGGCAACGACGCCGACCTGCCGCACGTCATGGCGGCCGGCGGCACCGGCACCGTGTCCGGCTGCTCCGGGGTCTGCCCGCAGCCCTGGGCCGACTTCCGCGAGGCGTACGGGGCGGGCGACCAGGCCGGGCTCGTCGCCGCCCAGGCCCGGATCGAGCAGGTGGTCCCGGTGCTCGGGCCCTCGATCGCCAACCTCAAGCACGGGCTCGACCTCCAGGGCCTCGCCGGCGGCAGCTGCCGGATGAGCATCGACTACCCCGACCAGGCCACCCAGGCCGCCATCGCCCAGGCCGTGGCCGCCGGCACCCAGGCCACCCCCTGACACCCCACCGCAACCACGCGACACGAAGGAGTTTCGTCATGAAGCGCAGGATCTTCCTGGGCGGCGCCGCCGCCACTGCTCTGGGTGCGGCCGGGTGCACCACCCGTGGCACCGCCGGCACTGGGGCCTCGGCCTCCGGGGGCGGCGCGGCCGGCTTCCCGACCAAGGACATCAACCTCATCGTCCAGGCCGCCGCCGGCGGCGGCTCCGACCTCGCCTCCCGGGCCCTCGGCAAGGCCATGGAGCCGATCCTCGGCAAGCAGGTGATCGTCGAGAACCGCCCCGGGGCCTCCGGCTCCACCGCCATGCTGTACGTCAAGGGCCGCCCCGCCGACGGGTACACGATCGGCTTCGGCCCGGTCGAGATCGCCATGCTCGGCAGCCGGAACTTCGACATCAAGCCGTCGGACTTCGACCTGCTCGGCCAGATCATGCTCGGCCCAGGCATGCTCTCGGTGCCGGCCGACTCCCCGTACAGCTCGCTCAAGGACTTCATCGAGGCGGCCATGACCAAGCAGCTGACGATCTCGAACTCCGGCGCGGGCTCGATCTGGGAGATGCTCGGCGCCTCGCTGGCAGCCGAGACCGGTGCCCAGATCAAGCCGGTCCCGTTCGACGGCGGCGCCCCGGCGGTGACCGCGGCCCTGTCGAAGCAGGTCGACGCCGCGGCCTCCGGTGTCAACGAGGTGAAGCAGCACCTGGCCGACAAGAAGCTCAAGGTGCTGGCGATCTTCCACTCCGAGCGGCACCCGGAGCTGCCGGACGTCCCGACCGCCACCGAGCAGGGCTACACGATCGAGATCGGCGGCTGGGGCGGGATCTACGCGCCCAAGGGTCTGCCGGACGGGGTCAAGACCTCGCTTGAGGAGACCATCAAGAAGGCCGTCGAGACCCAGTCCTACCGCGACATCATCACCAAGTCCGGCAACCTGGTGGTGTACAAGTCGGCGGCTGAGTTCACCACCTTCGCCCAGTCCGAGTTCGACCGCTTCGCCAAGCTGCTGAAGAAGTAGCCATGACCGACCACCACGTCGTCGAGGGGGGCGGCGGCCCCGTACCCTCAGCAGAGCCCGACTCGCCTGCCGAGCTGGACACGGCGGCCCGGCCGTCCCCAACCATGGAGAAGGCCGTGGCTGCGGTCTCGCTGCTGCTGGGGGTCGCGATGCTGGTGGGAGCCCGCTCGATCCAGGTCCGCAACGAGACCGGCGGCATCGACCCTCGCTTCTGGCCGTCAGCGATCGCGGTCGGCATTCTGCTGGCCGCCGGCTGGATCACGTTCAACGCGCTCACCGGGCGCCGCGGTGAGCGGGACCTGGAGACGGCCACCAGGCAGGGGTGGATCCAGATGGGGATCACGGTGGCGATCACCGCCGTGGTCCTGGTGCTGTGGGAGATCGGGATCAGCTTCCTGCTGCTGGGGGCCCTCTACCTGGTCGCCCTGAGCTGGGTGTACGGGCTGCGCGGCTGGCGCTCGCTCCTGCTGTTCCCCGCCGTGATCACGGCGATCCTGTACCTGGTCTTCATGCTGCTGCTGGGGGTGCCGCTGTGAACCCGGTGACTCAGGGCCTGGAGGCCCTGGCTGACCCGACCGTGCTGCTGTGCATGGTGATCGGGCTGGGGATCGGCCTGCTGGTCGGCCTGTTCCCCGGGCTGACGATCTCGATGGCGGTCGCCCTGGCCACCTCCTTCACGCTGACGCTGGAGCCGGCCCAGGGGCTGGCGATGCTGCTGTCGATCTACGTCGCCGCCCAGTACGGCGACCGGATCCCCTCGATCCTGGTCAACACCCCCGGCACGCCGGCCGCGGTGGCCACCACCCTGGACGGCTACCCGATGGCCAAGAAGGGGCAGGCCGGGCTGGCGCTGTCGGTCTCGGCGATCGCGACCACGGTCGGGATCCTGCTGTCGATGGTGGTCTTCGTCTTCCTGGCCCAGCCGATCGCCCGCCTGGCGCTGCGCTTCGGCCCGTACGAGATGTTCGCACTGGTCGTGTTCGGCCTGACCGTCATCATCTCGATCGCGGCCCGCTCCGTCGCCAAGGGGATCTTCGCCGGGCTGCTCGGGCTGGCGCTGGCCACGATTGGGCTGGACCCGATCACCGCCGACGCGCGGTTCACGTTCGGCAGCCAGGAGCTCACCGGCGGTCTCGACTTCATCGCCTTGATCATCGGCCTGTTCGGCATCACCGAGGTGCTCGACCAGATCCTCAGCTACCGGGCCCACAAGGTCCGCGCGATCAGCTCGCTGGGCCGGTGGTGGCCCACTCGGGGCGAGCTGAAGCAGATCGCCAGGCCGATGGGGCTGTCCGGGCTGCTCGGCGTGGTGATCGGCATCGTGCCGGCCGCCGGGGGCGACATCGCCGGGCTGATCGGCTGGAACCGTGCCAAGGCGATCTCGAAGCACCCCGAGGAGTTCGGGCAGGGCAGCATCGAGGGCCTGGTCGGCTCCGACACCGCCTCCAGCTCCACCCTCGGCGGCGCGCTCACGACCACCTTGTCGCTCGGCATCCCCGGTGACTCGGTGATGGCGATCATGCTCGGCTCGATGGTGATCTGGGGGATCCAGCCTGGCCCGACGCTGTTTGAGAAGCGTCCCGACATGATCATCACGATTGCCACCATCATGGTCGTGGCAACCCTGGTGGCGACCGTGGTCAGCCTGGTCCGCAACCAGGGCATGACAAAGCTGCTTGACCTGCGCCCGCAGTGGATCTGGGGCATCATCCTGGTCTTCTGCATCGTCGGCACCTATGCCACGACAAACAACGTGATGACCGCCGCCCAGATGCTGCTGTTCGGGGTGCTGGGGCTGGCGCTGCGCCGGGTCGGGATGCCGGCCGGGCCGGTGGTGCTGGGCTTTCTGCTCGGCCCGATGGCCGAGGCGAACCTGCGCCGGGCGATGCTGATCGGTGACCTCACCGGCTTCATCACCCACCCGATCGCGGCCGTGCTGCTGGTGCTCGGGACCGGCTCGCTGGTGCTGCCCGTGGTCCGCGAGCTGCGGGCCCGGCGAAAGGCGGCCGCGGCCGGGTGAGCGTGGTCCGCTCGGTGGTGGCGGTGCACCCACAGGGCCGGGCCCAGTCGCACTGCTCGACCCTGCTGGTGCTGGGCGAGGTGACCCTGGTGGCCTGGTTCGCCGGGGCCCACGAAGGAGCGGCCGACTCCCGGGTGGTGCTCGCCCGGCTCGGTCCCGACGGGCCCCTGGCTGACCCGGTAGTGGTCTTCGACGAGGGGCCTGCCCAGTGGAACCCGGTGCTGGAGGTCGGGCCCGACCAGCAGGTCTGGCTGTTCTTCAAGCGGGGCCCGAGCATCGCCGGCTGGACCACCTGGGTGACCCGCTCCGCCGACCAGGGCCAGACCTGGTCGGTCCCGGAGCCGCTGGTGCCCGACGACACCTCCGGCGGTCGTGGCCCGGTGCGGCACCCGCCCGTCTCGTACGGCGGGGTCTGGGTGGCTCCCGGCTCGGTAGAGCGCTGGGCCGAGCCGCCCCGCTGGGACTGCTTCGTCGACCTGTACGACGGGCAGCGCTGGCGGCAGGTCCCGATTCCGCTCGACCACACCGGCCTGCGCGGCGCCGGCTGCATCCAGCCCGCGCTAGTGGTCCACGACGGGGCCCTGGTGGCCCTGGCCCGCTCCACCGCCGGGGCGGTCTTCCGTAGTGAGACCCGAGACCTGGAGCACTGGCCCCAGCTGCGTCCGACAGGTCTGCCCAGTAATAACTCCGGAATCAGCGCGGTGAGCCTTCCGGACGGGCGGACCGCCTGTGTCCACAACCCCTCCCGAGACGACTGGGGTGCCCGCTGCCCGCTGGTGGTGTCGGTCTCCAGCGACGGCGGCCGGACCTGGCAGGAGAGCCTGGCCACGGTCGAGTCCGGTACCGCACTCGCTGGGGCTCCGGCCCCGGCCCGCCACGACGGGCGCCCTGCCACGGCCCGCGCCACCGGGGTGGTTACCACCGGGGCGGGGGAGTACTCGTACCCCAGCGCCCGGGTGGTCGGCGACGGGCTGCGCCTCACGTACACCTGGCAGCGGCAGGGAATCGTGATGGCGACCGTGAGCGCCGCCGCCCTCGCAGCGCCTCGGCCGCTTCGCTAGTGCCCTCCTGACTGGGGAGTACGCGGTGACGGCCGGCTCCCAGAGCCGGCCTCAGCCACGTGCGGGTCGCGGACGCGGTGCCCCGGCACCGTCGAGCCGGCTCAGTCTCGGGTTCGGAATAAGGCTTCCGCCCGGGTACGGATGAGATTAGGCTTTCCTAATGTGAACCTTCGACACGCACCTGAGCACCAGCCGCTGACGATCGCTGCTCTAGAGCCCGGCAGCGACGACGAACGCCGCCGGATGCGGCACCTAGGGCTGCGGGAAGGCGCCCAGATCGAGGTGCTGCGCCGGACCACCGGTGGTGGCCTGATCGTGGCCGTCGCCGGTAGCCGGGTTGCGCTGGGGCGCAACCTCCTGGCCCAGATGAGTGTGGCATGAGCATCCTCCAGCGCAAGGGCCCCCGGCTGCCCGAGAAGCCCTGCTGCGAGTCCGCGCCCAACCAGAGCGCCGGGGCAGGAGCGCCCACGATCGCGCTGGTCGGAGCCCCGAACGTCGGCAAGTCGACCATGTTCAATGCCCTCACCGGGGCCCGGGTGACCATGGGCAACTGGCCAGGCACCACCGTCGAGGTGGCCCGCGGCGTCTGGCGCTACGAGCACCAGCACAGCGAGGGCTGCCACCACCACCAGGGGACCGAGACGATCCACGCCACGGTGATCGACCTGCCTGGCGCGTACGGGCTGAGCGACGCCACCAGCACCGACCAGGCCCTGACCCGGCAGATGCTGCTCGAGGTCCCGCCCGCTGAGGCCCCCGACCTCACCATCGCGGTGGTCGACGCCGCGCACCTGTCCCGCAGCCTCCGCCTGGTCGCCGAGCTGCGCGAGCGGCCGGGCCGGCTGGTCGTGGCGCTGACGATGCTCGATGTCGCCGCCAAGCACGGTCTCCAGGTTGACGCCGAGGCACTGGCCTCGGCCCTGGGCTGCCCCGTGGTCCGGGTCGACCCCAGGCGCCGTACCGGCCTCGAGGACCTGGCCCACACCGTCAGCGGCAGCCTGGCTGTGGAGCCGGTCGCCGCCCGTACCGTCGCCGAGGTCGACCCCGACGACGAGCTGGCGGTCGCCGACGAGCGCTTCGGCTGGGTCGACGCCGCCGTCGCCGCGGGGGTCACCGACACCGGCTCGGCCCACCAGCGCTGGAGCGACCGGGTCGACCGGTACGCGACCGGACCCTTCATCGGCCCGCTGCTCTTCCTGGCCGTGATGTGGCTGGTCTTTCAGCTCACCACCACCATCGCCCAGCCGCTCCAGGACGGGCTCGACGACCTCTTCTCCGGCCCGGTCTCCGAAGCGGTCGGCTGGGCCGTGGGTGCCGTGGGGCTAGGTGATACCTGGGTTGAGGGGCTGCTCGTCGACGGCCTGGTGGCCGGGGTCGGGATGCTGCTCACCTTCACCCCGCTGATGGCGATCATGTTCGTGCTGCTGGCGCTGCTGGAGGACTCCGGCTACCTGGCCCGCGCCGCCGTCGTGGCCGACCGGGTCATGGCCCTGCTGGGACTGCCCGGCAAGGCCTTCCTGCCGCTGATCGTGGGCTTCGGCTGCAACGTGCCGGCGATCTCGGCGACCCGGATCCTGTCCTCGCCCAAGCAGCGCGTCCTGACCTCGCTGCTGGTGCCGTTCACCTCCTGCACCGCCCGGCTGACCGTGTACGTGATGCTGGCGACGGTCTTCTTCGACCGGTGGGCCGGGACCGTGGTCTTCGCCATGTACCTGACCTCGATCGTGCTCGTGGTGGCGGTCGGCTTTCTGCTGCGCCGCACCCTGTGGCGGACCATGGGCGCCGAGCCGCTGCTGATCGACCTTCCTCCGTACCAGGTGCCGACCCTGCGGCTCACCGCCAGCGTCGCCTGGACCCGGCTGCTCGGCTTCCTCAAGACCGCGTCCGGGATCATCGTCGCCACCGTGATCGTGGTCTGGCTGCTGCAGTCGATCCCGGCCGGGGCGGGGGAGTTCGGCGAGGTCGACCCAGCCGACAGCGTGTACGGGGTGGTGGCCCAGACGCTGGCGCCGCTGTTCGCGCCGGCCGGCTTCGCGACCTGGCAGACGGTGTCGGCTCTGGTGGTCGGCTTCGTCGCCAAGGAGGCCGTGATCTCCTCCTGGGCCCAGACCTACGCCTCCTCAGAGGAGACCGCCCAGCTCGGTGAGCACCTGCGTCTCGCCTTCGAGCAGTCCTCCGGTGGGCACCCGGTTGCGGCGGTGGCCGCGTTCATGGTCTTCATGCTGGCCTACACCCCGTGCGTGGCGACCCTGGCTACACAGAAGCGCGAGGTCGGGCTGCGCTGGACCCTGGTCGGGGTGGCGATCCAGCTGGTGGTCGCGTACGTGCTGGCCGTGGCCGTGTTCCAGATCGGGAGCCTGCTCGGATGAGCGGCTCGCTGCGCAGCGTGCTGGGCGCGATCGAGGACGGCGCCCGCTCCACGACCGAGATCGCGGCCCGGACCGGGCTGGCCCCCCGGACCGTCTCGGACGCCGTCGAGAACCTGGTCCAGATGGGGCGGCTGGAGCCGTCGACGGTCGCGGTCGGCTGCTCCAGCGGCGGCTGCGGCGGCTGCCCGGTCGCCAGCACCACCGGCGGCTGCGGGACCGGGCGGGGACTGGTCACCCTGCGGCTCGCGCACCGGGCCTGTGCTTGACCGCCCGAGCTCCGCTCGGGCTCGGTTGTGCTTGACCGCCCGAGCTCCGCTCGGGCTCGGCCGCTTCGCTATAACCCCGATCTTCCTCCTCGCGGTGAAGAGGCACTGTGCTTGACCGCCCGAGCTCTGCTCGGGCTCGGCCGCTTCGCTATAACCCCGGTCTTCCTCCTCAGAGCGAGAAGGTCCTTCAGCTTGTGGTCCAGCCAGTCGTTTCTCGCTCTTCGTCGTCCAGACCGGGGACTACGCGGCCGGTCGTGGTCGGGCTGAGCGGACAGGTGCAGCCAGTCGTTCTTCACCGCTCCTTCGTCCAGCCGGGGGACTCGCCGGCCCTCACGACGAGGAGGTCCTTGGAGCCGTGGTCCAGCCAGTCGTTTCTCGCTCTTCGGCGTCCAGACCGGGGACTACGCGGCCGGTCGTGGCCGGGCTGAGCGGACCGGCTTCGGCGCTGTGGCCAGGTTGAGCGCATAGGGGAGCAGGGCGCAGCCAGTCGTTCTTTACCGCTCCTGGCCAGCCGCCAGGGTCAGTACACTTCGGCGGGTGAGCAGCCCGGACCGTGACGCCCCGATCGGGATCTTCGACTCCGGCTTCGGTGGGCTCACCGTGGCCCGGTCGGTGTTCGACCAGCTACCGGGCGAGGACATCATCTATCTCGGCGACACCGCGCGCGCCCCGTACGGGCCGAGGCGGATCGCCGAGGTCCGCCGCTACGCCCTGCAGTGCCTCGACCACCTCGTCGAGCTTGGGGTGAAGTCCCTGGTGATCGCGTGCAACAGCGCCTCTTCGGCGGTGCTGCGCGATGCCCGGGAGCGCTACTCGATCCCGGTCACCGAGGTCATCCTGCCGGCCGCCCGGCGGGCCGTCGCGGCGACCAAGACCGGCCGGGTCGGGGTGATCTGCACCGAGGCCACCGCCACCTCCCGCTCCTACGACGACGCCTTCGCCGCCGCCCCGCAGATCCACCTCACCACCTCCGCCTGCCCGCTCTTCGTCGACTACGTCGAGGCCGGGATCACCGGCGGCTCCGAGCTGATCGAGGTCGCCCGCCAGTACCTGGCCCCGGTCCAGGAGGCCGACTGCGACACCCTGATCCTGGGCTGCACCCACTACCCGCTGCTGACCGGCGTGATCTCGTACGTGCTGGGCGACGAGGTCACCCTGGTGAGCTCGGCCGAGGAGTCGGCCAAGTCCACCTACCGCTCCCTGGTCAGCCACGACCTGCTGCAGCCCGGGCCCCGGGAGGGGTACCGGCGCTTCCTCACCACCGGCAGCCCGGACCGCTTCGCCGGCATCGGGCGCCGGCTGATGGGCGACTTCGTCACCGAGGCCGAGCCGCTGCCCGCGCTGCTCGGTAACGGCTCGGAGGAGATGGCGGGCTGATCCGGGTAGGGTCACTGACCATGACGAGAGTGGACGGCCGTACCGACAACCAGCTGCGCGAGGTTCGGATCAGCCGGGGCTGGCTGGACCACGCCGAGGGCTCGGTGCTGGTCGAGTTCGGCAAGACCCGGGTCCTGGTCGCGGCCAGCGTCACCGAGGGAGTGCCGCGCTGGCGCAAGGGGTCGGGGCTGGGCTGGGTGACCGCTGAGTACGCGATGCTGCCGCGGGCCACCCACGAGCGCTCCGGGCGGGAGTCGGTCAAGGGTCGCGTCGGCGGCCGGACCCACGAGATCTCGCGCCTGGTCGGGCGCTCGCTGCGCGGGGTGATCGACTACCAGGCGCTGGGAGAGAACACCATCCAGCTCGACTGTGACGTGCTCCAGGCCGACGGCGGCACCCGGACCGCGTCGATCACCGGCGCGTACGTGGCCCTGGCCGACGCCGTGAGCTGGCTGCGGGAGCGCTCCCTGCTGGCCGGAGAGCCGCTGCTCGGCTCGGTGGCCGCGGTCAGCGTCGGGACCGTCGACGGCCGCCCGATGCTGGACCTGGCCTACACCGAGGACTCCGTGGCCGAGGTCGACCTGAACGTGGTCGCCACCGGCGACGGGCGGCTGGTCGAAGTGCAGGGGACCGCTGAGGGGCAGCCGTTCTCCCGTCCCCAGCTGGACGAGCTGCTGGACCTAGGGCTGACCGGCTGCGCCGAGCTGACCCGGCTCCAGAGTGAGGCCCTGGCCCGATGAGGCTGCTGCTGGCCTCGGGCAACGCCACGAAGCTGGACGAGCTGCGCCGACTGCTGAAGCAGGCCGCCCTCGAGCTGGAGGTAGTCGGGCTGCGCGACGTCCCCGCCTACCCGGAGCCGGCCGAGACCGGCGCCACCTTCGAGGAGAACGCCCTGCTCAAGGCCCGGGCCGGCTTCCAGGCGACCGGGCTGGCGACCCTGGCCGACGACTCCGGGATCGAGGTCGACGTGCTGAACCAGATGCCGGGCGTACGGTCGGCCCGCTGGGCCGGGCCCAAGGCCAGCGACCGGGACAACCTGCAGCTGCTGCTGCGCCAGCTGGCCGATGTCGAGCCTGAGCGGCGCCGGGCCCGGTTCGTCTGCGCCGCCGCGTACCTCGGCCCCGACGGGCGTGAGCACGTGCTGCGCCGGACCATGGAGGGAGTCCTGGTCACCGAGGCGAGAGGGAAGAACGGCTTCGGGTACGACCCGGCCTTCGTCGCCGACGGGCAGGACCGCACCAACGGTGAGCTGAGCCCGGCGGAGAAGGACGCGATCTCGCACCGTGGCCAGGCCATCCGGGCGCTGCTGCCGCTGCTGGCGGACCTGACAGGTGGGCAGTGAGGCAGTACCTCGACCTGCTCGACCACATCCTGGAGCACGGCCAGCGGCAGGAGGACCGGACCGGGACCGGGACCCTGTCGGTCTTCGGCTACCAGATGCGCTTCGACCTCACCCAGGGGTTCCCGCTGCTGACCACGAAGAAGCTCCACACCCGCTCGGTCTTCGGTGAGCTGCTGTGGTTCCTGCGCGGCGACACCAACCTGGCCTGGCTGCACGAGAACCAGATCACGATCTGGGACGAGTGGGCCGACGCCGAGGGGAACCTGGGCCCGGTGTACGGCAAGCAGTGGCGCTCCTGGCCGACCCCCGACGGCGGGCACATCGACCAGGTCCAGGCCGTCATCGAGCAGATCCGGACCAACCCGTCGTCGCGGCGCCACGTCGTCAGCGCCTGGAACGTGGCCGAGCTGGACCAGATGGCGCTGCCGCCCTGCCACGCCTTCTTCCAGTTCTACGTGGCGCAGGGCCGGCTCAGCTGCCAGCTCTACCAGCGCTCGGCCGACACCTTTCTCGGGGTGCCGTTCAACATCGCCTCGTACGCGCTGCTGACCCACCTGGTCGCCCAGGTCACCGGCCTAGAGGTCGGCGACTTCGTTCACACCCTGGGCGATGCCCACCTCTACCTCAACCACCTCGACCAGGCCCGTCGGCAGCTGGCCCGCGAGCCCCGCCCGCTGCCGAGACTGCGGCTGAGCCCGGAGGTCCGCGACATCGACGGCTTCACCCTGGCCGACATCGAGGTCGTCGACTACCACCCGCACCCGGGCATCAAGGCCCCGATCTCGGTGTGACCATGACCCAGCCCTGCCTGACCGCGATCGCCGCCGTCGCCCAGAACCGGGTGATCGGCCGGGACAACGACATGCCCTGGCACCTGCCCGAGGACTGGGCCCGGTTCAAGCGGGTCACCATGGGCGGGGTGATGCTGATGGGCCGGCGCTGCTACCAGTCGGTCGGGCGGCCGCTACCGGGCCGGGTCATCGTGGTGCTGACCCGGGACCCGCGCTTTGACGACCCCCGGGTCCAGGTCGTGCACACCCTGGAGGGCGCCTTCGAGGCCCTCGCCCAGCACCCCGGGCAGCGCTGGTGGGTGGCCGGTGGCGGCGAGATCTACCGGCTGCTGCTGCCGTACACGACGCACCTCGACCTCACCGAGCTGCACCAGCCGTACCCCGGCGACGTGCTGTTTCCCGAGATCGACCCGGAGCAGTGGCGCGAGACCTCCCGCACCGCGCGAGAGGACTTTGACTTTGTGGAGTACGTCCGGACCGCAGGCCTTCAGCCCCAGCCGGGTGGGGTCTAGCCTGAACCGGTGCGGCAGACGGCGAGCATCCTCCACCTCGACCTGGATGCCTTCTTCGCCTCCGTCGAGCAGCGCGACAAGCCGTCGCTGCGGGGCAAGCCGGTGATCGTGGGTGGGCTCGGCGGCCGCGGGGTCGTCTCCACCGCCTCGTACGAGGCCCGAGCCTTCGGGGTGCGCTCGGCGATGCCGATGCACGAGGCCCGGCGGCGGTGCCCCCGGGCCGCCTTTCTGTCGGGCCGGTTTGGTGCCTACCGGGTCGCCTCCCGGGTCGTGATGCGGCTGCTGCGAGAGCTGTCGCCTCTGGTGGAGCCGATGTCGCTGGACGAGGCGTACGTGGACCTGGCCGCCGGCGGCGTCGACTGCGCCGACCCGGACCGGCTGCTGGACCTAGCGGCCGGGCTGCGGGAGCGGGTCCGGGAGGAGACCGGCGGGCTGACCGCCTCGGTCGGCCTGGGCAGCTCGAAGCTGATGGCGAAGCTGGCCAGCGAGATGGCCAAGCCGGACGGGGCGCACCTCGTCCTGCCGGGGACGGAGGCCGAGGTGCTCGCGCCGCTGCGGGTCGGGGTGATCCCGGGCGTCGGCCCGGTCACCCGGGAGAAGCTGGACCGGCTCGGGATCCAGACCGTGGCCGACCTGCGGCAGGCCTCGGCCAGCGAGCTGCGGCGCGAGATCGGCGCCTCCTGGGCCCAGGAGCTGGCAGCCCTGTGCCGCGGCGAGGACGACCGGCCGGTGAGCGCCGAGCGGGAGACCAAGTCCATCTCGACCGAGAACACCTTCGCCGCCGACATCGCCGACCCGGCGGTAGTCGAGGCCCACGTGGTGGCCGATGCGGCCCAGGTGGCTGAGCGGCTGCGCCGCCACCAGCTCTTCGCCCGGACCGTGACCGTGAAGCTCAAGCTGGGTGACTTCTCCAGCCACACCCGGTCGCGGACCCTGCTCGGCGCGGTCGACTCCACCGAGGTCATCGCCGACGCCTCCCGCTCCCTGCTGCGGGCCGCCGAGCCGATCGTGCGCCAGGGGGTCCGGCTGGCCGGGGTCGGCGTGTCGGGCCTGGTCACCTCGGCCCAGGAGGCGCTGTTTGAGGTGGCCCCGACCGGGGCCGACGAGGTCCAGGTCACCCCTGCCGCGACCGTCCGCGACCGTGGCACCACGACCTACCACCCGGGCGACGACGTCCACCACGACGAGATGGGCCCGGGCTGGGTCTGGGGCAGCGGCCTGGGCTGGGTCACGGTCCGCTTTGAGACCGCCGTCTCGCCGCGTCCCGGGGCGGTCCGCTCGTACCGGGTCGACGACCCGGCCCTGCGCCCGACCCCGGTGCTGGCGCCCGACGAGGACTGAGCCGGATCAGCACCGTCGGGGCTGGGGTCGGCGACGCGAGGTCTCGCCGTACTGCGCACTGGCCAGGGGCCAGCCAGGCGACCTGACGGGCATGACGTGGGGGCGCACAGACATATTGTGCCGGTGCGCCCCCGCAGGGTGTGAGGAGCCGGTCAGTGGAACTCGCGGACTCCCTTCGTTCTCTTCTGGATCTGCCAGGCGATGAGCAGGCCGACAAACCAGACCGAGGTGAGCCCCAGCTGGATCAGCGACTTGCGGCCCTCGAGGGCGATCGTGATGACGATGAAGACGAAGAACGCCAGTACCGTCCACGGGATCACCTTCGGGAAGGGCATCTTGTAGATGGACTTCTCATGGGCCTCACGGTGGTTTCGGTAGTACTTGATGTACGCCACCATGATCAGCGACCACATGAACAGGATGAGCATCGCCGCCACCTCGGCAATGAAGGTGAAGCCCTTCATCACCGACCCGCCAATGAGCAGCACCGGCACGAACAGGAAGCCGATGCCGCCCGACAGCATCAGCGCCCGAGCGGGTACGTGCCGGCTCGACAGGTGCCGGTACCGCGCGTGCGCCTGGTCCTGCTCGGCCAGACCGTACAGCATCCTCGACGAGGAGTAGATGCCGGAGTTGGCCGACGAGGAGGCCGAGGTCAGCACCACGAAGTTCATCACCGAGGCCGCCGCCACCAGCCCGACCAGGCTGAAGACGTTCACGAACGGGCTCCGGGTCGACCCTGTCCCACGGGGTGATGGCCATGATCACCGCCAGGGCCAGCACGTAGAAGATCATGATGCGGACGGGAACCGCATTGATCGCCTTCGGGATGGTCCGGTACGGGTCGTGGGTCTCGGCCGCCGTGGTCCCGATCAGCTCCGACCCGATGAACGAGTAGATGGCCGCCGGGAAGGCCGCCAGGAAGCCCCCCGCACCGAGGGGGAAGATCCCCCCGTGGCTCCAGAGGTGGGCGAAGGAGGCCTGGGTTCCGTTGGGCGCCTTGAAGCCCGTGACGACCATGCCGACGCCCACCAGGATCAGCACCACGATGGCGACGATCTTGATGATCGCGAACCAGAACTCGATCTCACCGAAGAGTCGAACGGTCAGCAGGTTGGAGACCAGGAGCGCGGCGAGCAGGACGACCGTGCACACCATGGAGACGTACATGTTGTGGATCCAGTGGTCGAAGTAGCCGGTGACGACGATCATGTCGCCCACGGCGATGATCACCCAGATCGCCCAGTACGTCCACCCGGCGAAGTAGCCGGCCCACGGTCCCACGAGGTCGTGGGAGAAGTCCATGAAGGACTTGTACCGCAGGTTGTGGAGCAGGATCTCGCCCATCGCCCGCAGGACGAAGAACATGATCGTGCCCAGCACCACGTAGACGACCATGATCGAGGGGCCCGCGATGTGGATCGTCTTGCCTGACCCCATGAACAGCCCGGTGCCGATCGCCCCACCCAGCGCGATCAGCTGGATGTGGCGGTTGGACAGGTTGCGCTTCAGGTGGTCCTCGTCGTCCGGCGGTGGGGTGGCCGCCGGGTCGAGGTTGTGAGCGGTTGCGGACATGAGTCTCCTCAGGTCAGCCCAGCACAGACTCCACGGGGGTGTAGCTGATATCCGTGAAGGCCTCGGCGACGCCCTTGAAGGTGAGCTTGCCCGCAGTGGTGTTCAGACCGAGAGCGAGAGCCGGGTCGTCCTGCAGGGCCTTCTTCCAGCCCTTGTCGGCCAGTGCGCAGGCGTACGGGAGCGTCGCATTGGTCAGCGCCCAGGTCGAGGTGTTGGGAACCGCGCCCGGCATGTTGGCCACGCAGTAGTACAGCGAGCTGTGCACCTGGAAGGTGGGGTTGTCGTGGGTCGTCGGGCGCGAGCCCTCGAAGCAGCCGCCCTGGTCGATGGCGACGTCGACGAGCACCGAGCCCGGCTTCATCTGGGCGACCATCTCGTCGGTGACCAGCTTCGGGGCCTTGGCGCCCGGAATCAGCACGGTGCCGATGACCAGGTCGGCCTGGAGGACCTGCTCGCGCACGGTCAGCGCCGAGGAGGCCAGGGCGTGCACCCGGTTGTTGAAGCGCCAGAAGGTGGCCCGCAGCTTCTCGAGGTCGGTGTCGAGGACGGTGACGTCGGCACCCATGCCGAGCGCGATGTTGGCCGCGTTCTGCCCGGCCGTGCCGCCACCGAGGACGACGACTTTGGCCTGCTGCACACCGCCGACGCAGCCCATCAGCACGCCGCGTCCGCCGGAGGCCCTCATCAGGTGGTGGGAGCCGACCTGGGGCGCCAGGCAGCCGGCTACCTCGGACATCGGGTAGAGCAGCGGAAGCATGCGGTTGGGCAGCTGCACGGTCTCGTACGCGATGGAGTGGGTTCCGGCCTTCAGCAGGGCATCGGTCTGCGGACGGTCTGCGGCAAGGTGCAGGTACGTGAACAGCGTCATGTCGTCGCGCAGGAAACCGTACTCCTGCTCGATCGGCTCCTTGACCTTGATGATCATCTCGCCGGCCTCCCAGGTGGCCTGGGCGCCCTCGACGATCTTCGCGCCCTGGGCCGCGTACTCCTCGTCGGTGATGGAGGAACCGAGGCCTGCTCCCGCCTGGACAACGACCTCGTGGCCCCGGCGGACGAGCTCGTGAACGCCGACCGGCGTGATGCCGACGCGGAACTCGTTGTTCTTGACCTCGCTGGGTACTGCAATGCGCATGGTCTGCGACTCCTCGTTGAGCTTCACCTTCCCTCGGGATGAGGGCTGTTGTCACAGTATCGCCCGAGCGCTCGTTCTGTCGCATCGAGGGGGGAGACAGCCCCCGAAAGCGATCAAACCCCCTTGTTAAAGGGCTGTTGCATCTGTTCGGGGCTGAGTCTGAGCCGAGGGCACAAACGTGGGGGTGGTGACTACGGTCAATGGTGGGGGTCGTATAACATGCCGCTTCACCGCCCGGTTTCCGGGCTGGCGCTGGCCGACGGGCCCTGGGGGCAGGGACGCCATTCGAGGGCCACCCAGGCCACGGGCGGGGTGCCGGAGAAGGGGCTCGAACCCTCACACCTCGCGGCACAGGAACCTAAATCCTGCGTGTATACCAGTTCCACCACTCCGGCGCAGCGTCGAGTGTACGGGGGACGAGGTCAGCAGCCCGGCCCTTTTCCAGTCACCGGGCAGGCAGGCTCGCTGGTACGCGGGGGAGCCGCAGACCACCGGCCGGGTGGCGAGCTCGACGTGGCGGGTGCGCCGTTGATCGGCTGGGTCAGGGGCGGGTCAGGAGGTCAGGCCGAGCTGGCGCTTCAGACGGTCGACGTGCCCTGAGGCTCGGACCTGGTACTGGGCGAGGCTGACCGTGCCCTTCCCCTCGGCGTCGACACTGACCACGAAGGTGGACCGGATCACGCCCTGGACCTCCTTGCCGTACAGTTTCTTGGTCCCGTACGCGCCGTAGGCCCACAGAGTCTCCAGGGACGGGTCCGACAGCAGCGGGAAGCCGATCTGGTGGCTGCTCTGGAAGGTGGCGAGCCGCTCCACCGGGTCCGGAGAGATCCCCAGCACCGACAGGCCCGCCGACTCGAGCTGCTGAAGGCTGGCGGTGAAGTCGACCGCCTGGGTCGTGCACCCCGGGGTGAGCGCGGCCGGGTAGAAGTACACGATGACCCGGCTGCCGGGGTAGTCAGCCAGGCCTGCCCAGGTGCCGGCAGAGCTGGGCAGGCGGAAGGCAGGGGCCACGTCGCCGGGAGCCAAGGTCGTCATAGGCACACCCTAGAGGGCTGAAGGCTGGCGGGGCCGCTCCACGCCCGGCCCCGACCTGGCATAGTTGGCCCTGCCACTACCGACAGCCTGGAGGTCGCCGTGCCGACGCAGCAGCCCAGCAAGCGCGATCGCACCACGCAGGAGATCCTGCGCGACATTGACGCCGCCACTGCGCGCCTAGCCGGCAACGTCGCCGGCCTCGTGGCTGAGGTCCACCCGAAGGCCGTGGTGAACCGGACCGTGGTGGACGCCAAGCACTTCGCCGCAGAGCAGTACGAGTACGCCAAGACCCAGGTCAAGGACGAGTACGGCTGGCGCGTGGACCGGCTCGCTGTCGCCGCCGGGGCAGCCGCGGGCCTGCTCACCTTCCTGCTGGTGGTGCGCTCGGTCAGCAGGCGTCGCCGCCACTAGGCGGTAGCAGGTCGGCACCACGGCTTCGGCACCGACCCGCGCGCTCGACGAGAGTGTCGTTGGCTCGTTCACACCGTGCCCGACGCGGTAACGAATCGGGCACGAGGTCGACCCCGGGTGCCGGCTCGTTCTAAGGTGATCGAGAACAGTTCCGTCGAGAGCAAGCACATTGAAGTGAGGTCAGCTGCATGACAATCGCACGCACCCTGCGCCGAGTGGCGCTCCCCTCTGTGGCGTTCGCGTCCGTCCTTGCCTTCGCGGCCTGCGGGTCGCCGAGCACGGGCAGCTCTGGCGTCACGGGCGGCTCTGGCGCGGCCGACTGGAACGAGAAGGGCCCGATCACGTACGTCCAGGGCAAGGACACCTCGGGCAACGTCCAGAACACCATTGCCCGCTGGAACAAGGACCACCCCGACGAGAAGGTCACCCTGCAGGAGCTCTCGGAGAACGCCGACGAGCAGCGGCAGCAGATGGTGAACAACGCCACCTCCAAGGGAGGCTCCGGCTACACCGTCCTCTCGGTGGACCTGGTCTGGACGGCTGAGTTTGCCGCCAACGGCTACCTTGAGGAGCTGCCCGCCAGCCAGCTGCCGACCCAGGGGTACCTGCGGTCAGCGGTCGACTCCGGGACGTACTTCAACAAGCTGTACGCCTTCCCGTCTACCTCCGACGCGGCGATGCTCTACTACCGCAAGGACCTGCTGGATGCGGCCGGGCTGCAGCCGCCGAAGACCTGGGACGAGCTGAAGGCGGCCTGCGCCAAGGTCAAGGGTGCCGTCGCGGGGATCGACTGCTACGGCGGTCAGCTCCAGAAGTACGAGGGGCTGACCTGCAACATCGCCGAGATGGTGAACTCGGCCGGTGGGGAGTTCCTGACCGCTGACGGGAAGCCGACGGTGAACACCAAGAAGGCGGTCGCTGGGGTCACCTGGGCAGTGGAGGCGCTCAAGGACGGGACCATCCCGCAGGCCTCCCTGACCTGGAAGGAGGAGGAGTCCCGCAAGGCCTTCCAGGACGGCAAGCTGGTCTTCCACCGCAACTGGGCCTACGCCTACGCGCTGGGCGCCAAGACTGACGGCAGCTCGGCGGTTGCCGGCAAGTTCGGGGTGGCCCCGATTCCTGGCATGAGCGGGCCGGGTGTCTCAACCCTGGGTGGGCACAACATGGGGATCTCGAAGTTCGCCAAGAACAAGGGCACGGCGCTGGCCTTCATCAAGTGGTACAACAGCCCCGAGAACCAGAAGCTGAACACTGTGGCCACCTCGCAGGCCCCGACCTGGGAGGCGCTGTACACCGACCCCGAGCTGACCGGGAAGTTCGAGTACCTGCCCGTGCTGCAGCAGTCGATCACCACTGCGAAGTCGCGCCCGAAGGTGGTGAAGTACGGCGACGCCACCCAGGCGATCCAGGACGCTTCGTACGCTGCTCTGAACGGCCAGAAGGAGCCGAAGGCGGCGATGGACGAGTTGCAGGCCAAGCTGGAGGGCCTGACCCAGTAGAACCCGCGACAGGCCGTCGGCGCGGGCTCGGCTGAGCCGGTGCCGGCGGCCTGACGGGCTGAGGAGACTTACTGATGGCTGCAGCAACTGTTGCGCAGGCCCCGAGCCGCCGGAGAAAGAACGCCTTCTCCGACGGGCAGGCGGCACTGGCTGGAATTCTGCTTGCACCGACACTGCTGGTGATCCTGGTCGTGGCCGGGATCCCGATCCTGCTGTCGGTGTACGAGTCGTTCTTCCGGGGCGGGTCCGGCGTCGACCCGGTGACCGGGATGGTGAAGCAGGGCTCGGAGTTTGTCGGGCTCGAGAACTTCACCAGCATCTTCACGAGCCCCACGACCGTGGTCGGGGTCTGGGGGTCTATGGACCGCCTGATCAACGCCTTCATCAACACCACGGTCTTCACGCTGGTCTGCGTCGTCACCGAGACCGTCCTGGGCGTCGCGATGGCACTGATCATGGCCAAGGCCTTCCGGGGCCGGGGACTGGTCCGGGCCTCCATCCTGGTTCCCTGGGCGATCCCGACCATCGTCTCGGCCATGATGTGGAAGCTGATCTTCAACACCGCCGGAGTCGCCAACAAGCTGCTCGGGCTGACCGACAACCCGATCCTGTGGCTGGCCGACAACAAGTACAGCCAGTGGGCGGTGATGGTGGCCGACATCTGGAAGACCGCCCCGTTCATCGGCCTGCTGACGCTGGCCGGGCTGCAGACCATCCCGGCCGACGTGTACGAGGCGGCCCGGGTCGACGGGGCCAGTGCCTGGCAGCAGTTCACCCGGATCACGCTGCCGATGGTGAAGCCGGCGCTGGTGGTCGCGGTCCTGTTCCGGACCCTCGACACGCTGCGGATGTTCGACCTGCCGTACGGAATGATCGGCGCCGGCAAGTACTCGGTGGAGACCTTGTCGATGTTTGCCTACTTCGAGTCGCAGCAGACCCGGTACGGGCCGGCGGCTGCGTACTCCATCATCTTGTTCCTGTACATCGTCTTGGTGGCGTTCCTGTTCGTGAAACTGCTCGGCGCCGACGTCATCGGCGACGACGAGCTGAAGGCGATCAGTGAGCAGCGCAAGCGGCAGCGGGCGCTGCACCGCAAGCAGATGAAGGCCGCCAAGGTTCGCACCACAGTCACCAGCGGGAGCTCGGCATCATGAGTACCACGACGGTATCCGCGCAGCGGCTCTCGACCGCCGAGCTGGCGGCCCTGAACAAGCCCCGCCGGGACGGGCGCTACTGGCTGGGCCGGGCCGGCTCGCTGCTCGGGATGGCCTTCATCGTGCTGTACTGCGTGCTCCCGTTCTACTGGATGGTGATCTCGTCGTTCCGGCTGCCGACCGACGGGCAGAGCACCGACTACTGGCCCAGCCCGGCCTCGGTGGAGAACTACATCGGGGTCTTCAGTGAGCAGAACAACTTCGGCCGGGCTATTCTCAACTCGGTCATCGTCTCGGTCAGCACCACAGCGCTCACCCTGCTGTTCGGGATCGTCGCGGCGTACGCGCTGGCCCGGCTCCGGTTCGCCCTCAAGGGCCTGGTGCTGTCGATCATCATCGGCTGCTCCATGTTCCCCGGGATCACCCTGCTGGTGCCGCTGTTCAAGATGTTCACCGGCAACTACTCCTGGTGGCCGTGGAGCTGGCTGAACACGTACCAGGCGCTGATCATCCCGTCGCTGTCGTTCGGTCTGCCGCTGTGCGTGTGGAACCTGACGGCGTTCTTCCGCCAGCTGCCGGTGGAGCTGGAGCAGGCGGCGATGGTGGACGGGTGCACCCCGGGACAGGCCTTCCGCAAGGTGATCCTGCCGCTGGCGGCGCCAGGCGTGTTCACCACGGCGATCCTGACCTTCATCGCGGTCTGGAACGAGTACATGATCGCGCTGAGCTTCGGCCAGGACCGCAACATGAAGACGGCCACGGTGGCGCTCAGCCAGTTCACCGGGAACCTCGGCTACAACATCCCGTACGGCTCGATCATGGCCGCCGGGGTGATCACGACCATCCCGCTGCTGATCATGGTGCTGCTGTTCCAGCGCCGGATCGTGGCCGGCCTGACGGCAGGTGGCGTGAAGTAGACCCTGAGGGAGCAGACATACATGTGGGGCCCGGCTCTCGCCGACCGGGCCCCACACGTGGCTCACCGGCCCTCTGACGGGCCCTGCCAGGCGTTGCCGGCTGAAGCGGGAGCAGGAGCGGTGCTCTCAGGCTTCAGCCGGCGACGCAGCGGCCGTACGTCAGACCGGGTGGCCTTCCGGGTAGCCGATGAGCAGCTGGCGCGGGGGATGGGCTCCAGGGTGACCCACACCCCGCAGACAGAACAATAACGCAAGTTGGTCGTCAGCAAAATAGGGGGTGGCGCGTGGCGCCACCCGTACCGCCGGGGGCGGTGCGGAAGAGCCGAGCCAGACGCGGCGCAGGCGGAGGCTGTGAGACGGGGGATGAGGTCGGGGGAGGAGCAGGGCAGCGCGGCTCAGAAGCACCTCGGGCCACCGCGACGGGTGGCCCAGGACTGGTACACCACCAGGGACTTGAACCCTGAACCCGCTGATTAAGAGTCAGCTGCTCTGCCAGTTGAGCTAGTGGTGCGTGCTGCAGGCAAGGAGTCTAGCGCATGGCTGCCTGGCCCTGCGAATCGGTTGAATGCTGGCAACCGCACGGCTGGGTGCGGCGTGGAAGGGGTGTGACGATGGTGGAGACAGAGCCCCGGGAGCACGCCGGCAGCGCGGATGAGTGGTTCCGCAGCGTGTACGACGAGCACTGGGCGCGCCTGGTGAGGTTGGCCGCGGTCCTGCTGGGGTCGACCGACCGGGCGGACGAGGTGGTTCAAGAAGCAATGCTCGGTCTGCTGCGCAACCGGGCAAAGCTGAGCAAGGGCCCGGTCACGGGCTATCTGAGGACGGCGGTGGTGAACGGCTGCCGCTCGGTGCACCGGCACCGGACCGTGGTCGCCAAGCACCCCGAGCCGGCTCCGGCGCCTGTCGCCGGTCCCGAGGAGCGGGTCGTTGCGACAGTGACCGCCGATGCCGTGATGGAGGCTCTGCGGACCCTGCCCCAGCGCCAGCAAGAGGTGCTGGTGCTGCGCTACTACAGCGGTCTGAGCGAGGCGGAGATCGCGGAGGCGCTGGGCATCAGCCGCGGCGCCGTGAAGTCGTACAGCCACCGGGGCGTGAGCGTTCTGCGCCAGCTGATGGGGAGGCAGTCATGAGTAACGAGTGGAACGAGATCGGTGAGGATGAGGTGACCCGCGCACTGCGGCAGGGTCTTCAGGCCGAGGCGGACCGGACGCCCGTCCCGGACCGGTACGACGAGATCGTGGCGGCCGCGGAGCAAGGACGTCGCCGGCGGGGCTGGCTGCTCGTGGCGGCGGTGATGGTGCCGGTGCTCGGCGCCGTCGGCTACCTCGGTGGTCGGCTGACCAGTGGCGGGCTGGCCGGGACCCCAGCGCAGGTGCCGGCGACCGTGACGGCGGCCACTGAAGCTAGCGAGAGCTCCGTGCCCACGCTCACCCCGGAGCCGTCGGCGTCCGCACCAGCGACCGCCGCGACGTCTCGGGCCTCCAGTAAGCAGAGTGCTTCCGCACCTACCAGCCCGCGGCTCAGCCCACCGGCTGAGGTCAGCGGCTCAGCACTGGCCTTCGTGTCGCCGAGCGGAGCCATCGAGTGCGTGATGGGCGGCACCCGGGCCCCGGACGGAGTCGAGTGCCACCTGACCGTGAAGGCGGTCTGGGGGCCGAAGCACCGCTGCGAGTCGGTGAACGGCACAGTGCCCTGGTCCTCCGACTACGGCGTCGTCTTCATCGGCTCTGAGGGGGCGACCACGTACTGCAACGGGCAGGGGTTCACCGAGCTGGACCTGTCGGGGTCTGACGGCAAGCGCTACACCTCCTGGTACGACCCGAGCCGGTTTGAGACCCGGACCGCCGCCAACGGCAGCCTGGCTCCGGTGCTGCCGTACGGGACGACTGCCGTGGTCGGGCAGACCAGGTGCCAGATCAGCCAGTCTGGTGGCATCAGCTGCTCGCGGGGCGACCAGACCGGGTTCCGGCTGTCGACTCAGACCCTGGTGCTGCGCAACGGCGGCAAGGACACGTCCTACACCGGCTGATCTCAGCCCTGGGCAGCCGAGCCGCCCGGTTCAGCGCCGTACCAGACCGTGCCGCGCCGGTGCCGCCGGGAGCCGCTCCCGGCGGCACCGGCCAGGTCACACGGCGTCCACCAGGTCAGGGCGTACGGCCTTGACCCGCTGCCGGCGCAGCTCCTGGATCTCGGGGTGGCTCAGCGGGGCCAGCCTCTGGCCCAGGGCCAGCTCCAGGACGTGGTCGGCCAGGTCCGGGTTGCGGGCCAGCACCGGGCCGTGCGGGTAGGTGCCGATGATCCGGCCGGCCTGGGCGCCCTCGGTGCCGTCACCGTTGCCGGTTCCCCGCTCCACCACCGCCAGCGGCTGGGCCTGCCGGCCGAGCGTGGTGAGCCCACCGTGGTTCTCGAAGCCGGTGATCAGGGAGGTCCTGCCGTCGCGGCGGGTCCACCGGGTGAGGATCTCGCCCACGGCCCGCTTCGGGCCCCGGCGGGTCTCGATGTCGAGCAGCCCCAGGCCCTGCACCACGTCGTCGTTGTCGCCGGTGGTGAAGCTGGTGCCGCAGATCTGGTACCCGGCGCAGACCGCGAACAGGGCCGCGCCCCGGTCCAGGGCCCGGAACAGGTTGCCGTCCTTGCGCAGGGCTGTCACCGCCGACACCTGAGCCTGGTCCTCCCCGCCGCCGAGCAGGTAGACCTGGGCGTCAGCCGGCAGCGTGTCGCCGGGCTCGACCACGGTGACGTGGGCGTCGATGCCGCGCCACTGCAGCCGCTGCCGCAGCACTGCAGCGTTGCCACGGTCACCGTAGATCCCGAGCAGGGACTGGTAGATCAGGACAATCTGGACGCTCATACCAGGCCTCCGAGCTTGCGCAGCCGCTGGAACGGGGTGTACGTGGCGATCACGTCGACGGGCTCGCTGTGGTCGGCCACGGCCTCGGCGAGGTCCGGGACGACGGTGTGCTCGACGCCGGCGTAGAGGAGCCGGACTGAGAGGTCCTGGGCGCGCGGGCCGGTGGCGACCACGTGCCGGCCGGCGAGCTGCTCGTAGTCGACGTCCCACAGCCAGGAGACGTCGCGGCCGTCGGCGGCGGCAGAGTCGATCGCCAGGACCACGGTCTGGCTGGTGGCCAGCGGCAGCGACCCGGCCCACCCGGCTGGGTTCTTGGCCAGCAGCAGCCGGGCCGTGGTGCTGCCGAAGCTCGTGGTGGCGTACCGGCCGGCGGGGGAGGTCACCGTACGCATCGCGCGGACCGCAGTGTCAGGGTCGACGCCCAGCTCGACAGCGGCGGCCAGGGCGCAGGCGGCATTGGAGATGTTGAAGCTGCCGGGGACCTGCAGGTTGAGCTCCCAGCGCTCGCCCTGGTCGTTGAGCACGCCGTTGCCGTCGACCGCGTACGAGGCGGGCGGCTGGGCCAGGTCGCCGGTCGGGCAGACCCAGCGGCTGACCCCGTCTGGGCCAGGGGACCGCCGCAGCACCGTGCCGCACTCGGGGCACAGAGTCGCGTCGTCGGTCCAGGTGGTGCTGGTGTCGACCCAGACCACCCGCCTGGCCGGCTGCGCCGCCCACACGATCAGCGGGTCGTCGGCGTTGGCGACCACGACCGGGCCGTCCGCACCGGCTGCCTCGAGGGCCTGGCGCCAGCCCCGACCCAGGGCCTTGATCTCGTGGTGGCGGTCCATCTGGTCGCGGGAGAAGTTGAGCAGCACCAGCACCGCCGGGTGGCCCAGCCGGACCACGTCGGGCACCACCCGCTCGTCGGTCTCCAGGATCGCCACGTCGGCCTTCGGCGCCATCGCCAGTGCCGAGGCGATCCCGTGGTGCAGGTTCGCCCCGTCGGCGTTGGTGACTACCCGGTGGTGGTCGGGCAGGCAGGCCCGCAGGGCCGCGGTCAGCAGGTGGGTGGTGGTCGTCTTGCCGTTGGTCCCGGAGACGCAGGCGATGGTCCGCCCGGGCAGCAGGTGGGCTAGCGCGTCCGGCGCCAGCTTCAGCAGCAGCTTGCCCCGGATCGAGGTCCCCGAACCCCGGCCGGCCAGGCGTGACGCTAGCCCAGCAGCGCTCCCGGCAGCCAGTGCGCCTCCCATACGGACCCGTGCTGACAAGGGAGGTTGATGCCGCGGCTGCGGTGTGGAGAGGTCCAAACCCATACCGTCATTGTGACGGACACGGAGGCTCACTGACGAGCTCAGGGGCGGACAAGGTCTGAGGGGTAGTGAAGTAGGCCGACCGAGTCGACGGCTTGGGGTGAGTAACGGGACTCGAACCCGCGACCCTCTGGACCACAACCAGATGCTCTACCAGCTGAGCTATACCCACCGTGCCCGTACGGCGTGACCGCCGGTGCGGTGCTCATGCTAGCGGACGGCGGCCGCAGCAACCACCCGGTAACCCGGTCGTCAGGCCGACGGGGCCGGCTCAGCCTCCTGACGGGCGGCGACGGTAGCCCCGGTGAGGGCACCCTGGTGCCGGGCAGCAATCTCGGCCAGCTCGTCGCGGGTCGGGCCGGGGGCGGGCACCAGCATCGCCTCCCGGTAGTAGCGCAGCTCCTCGATCGACTCCTGGATGTCGGCCAGCGCCCGGTGGTTGCCCGACTTGGCCGGGGTGCCGAAGTAGACCCGCGGGTACCAGCGCTTGGCGAGCTCCTTGAGGCTGGAGACGTCGACGTTGCGGTAGTGGACGTGCGACTCGAAGGTCGGCAGGTCCCGGGCCAGGAAGGCCCGGTCGGTGCCGATCGTGTTGCCGGCCAGCGGGACCTTGGCGGCCTCGGGGACGTGCTCGGTGACGTACGCCATCACCTGCTGCTCCGCCTCGGCCAGGCTCACTCCAGACTCCAGCAGCGGCAGCAGGCCGGAGGTCTGGTGCATCTGAGTGACGAACTGGTCCATCTGGGCCAGGGCCTCGGCCGGGGGCCGGATGATGACGTCGACGCCGTCGCCCAGGACGTTCAGCTCGGCGTCGGTGACCAGCACCGCTACCTCGATCAGCGCGTCCTTGGCCAGGTCCAGCCCGGTCATCTCACAGTCGACCCAGACGAGATTCTCCACCCGGGCAGCGTAACGGAACGACGGGCTCGGGCCGTCCGGGGCTGAGGGCCGGACCAGCCGGTGGGGAGGCTGCTCTAGCCTGGGGGGGGTCACCAGCAGCCTGGCCGAGCCCGAGGACTGACCGCTCAGGCCACCGGCCGCCGCGGCAGCCACTTCACCAGCCAGGCCGCCCCACCCAGCCCCAGCACCCCGACCGCCACCGGTGCCACCGCCAGCGGCGCCACCGCGCTGATCGCCGAGATCACGACCGGGCCGAGCATGCTCCCGCCGTCAGACATCAGCCGCCAGCCGGCCAGGAACGTGGTCCGGGCCTCGCTGGGGGAGGCGTCCGAGCCGATCGTCATCACCACACCTGCTGACACCCCGTTGCCCAGGCCGAGCAGGCTGGCGGCCAGCGCGATCTCGGCGGTGCTGTGGCTCAGCGGCAGCAGGATCATCGCAGTCCCCATCACCACCAGGCACGGCGCCGACACCCAGAGCCGGCCGAAACGGTCCATGAGGATCCCGCCGACGAAGAACAGCGCCACGTCGAAGCTCATCGACAAGGCATAGATCAGCGAGGTGTGGGCCGCTGACAGCCCGTTCCAGGCGCACCAGAGCGGGATGACCGCCTGCCGCGCGGAGCGGACCAGCGTCATCGCCAGCGCCCCCACCCCCTGCGTGGCGTACGTGCGGGCGTGGCGCCGCAGCACCCGAAGCAGCCGCTGCCGCCCCGCCTGCCGGCCGGCCCGGTCCCCGGGCAGGTCTGGCAGGCCCAGGGAGATCGCCCCCGCCAGCAGGCTGACCAGGGCCGCGAAGCCGTACGCCGCGGGCAGGCCGTGGCGGGACACGATGGCCGCGCCCGCCAGGGGCCCGATCAGGGCTCCGGTCCGGTACACCCCGCCCAGGGTGGACAGGGCCCGGGCCCGGTAGCGCAGCGGCGCCGCCTCGGTGAGGTAGGTCTGCCGGGCCAGTCCGAAGACCGCGGCCGACATCCCGACCACCAGCACCGCCACCGACAGGGTGGTCAGCGAGTGGCTCCGGTACGCGGCCAGCAAGGCAGCGGACTCAACCACGCAGGCGATCACGATCGCCCAGCGCTCTCCGAGCCGCTGCGCCAGCAGACCGGCCGGAATGTCACCGGCCAGCTGCCCGGTCCCGAGCAGGGCGGTGATGAAGGCGGCCAGCCCGTACGAGGCACCCAGGTCGCGCGCCGACAAGGCGATCAGTGGGGCGATGGCGCCGGCGCCGAGCGAGGCCAGCCCGGTCGGCCCGTACGCGGACACGGCGATCCGCCCCCAGGCTGGCGACGGGCTGCTCATCTCGACCGGGAGCCTACTGCCGGCCTGCGGCCTGCAGCGGCGGTCCCAGAGCGTGACCAGAGCGCAGCAAGGGAGCCGCCGTCTGAGGTGCGTACACTGACGCCACGACCGGCCCTTGTAGCTCAGCTGGACAGAGCAGCGGACTTCTAATCCGACGGTCGGAGGTTCGAGTCCTCCCTGGGGCGCCCACCACAGTCACGGCGGAGCGGACTGTCACCGCCCGCCAGTACCCTGGCAGGCATGGCTGATGCTGTCCGGACCGATGTGCCGGGGATTGACCGATACCGGCGCCTCTCCGGTGTCGCCGCCCAGCACGGCTCCTGGCAGGAGCGCCTGCTGCGCAGCCGGTGGCTGTGGACGAGCCTGGTGCTGGTGCTGCTCTATGCGGCCACTCTGGCTCGGGAGTACGCGATCGTCAGCCCCGACCGGGAGGTGGAGGGCGGCACGATCCCGGGGCTGAACGGTGATGCGCTGTGGGCGGCGGCCAGGTACGCGCTGCCCACGCTCGTGGTCTGGACCCTGGTCTTCCTGGCGGTTGACCGGTGGCGGCCTCAGCGGCTGCTGCTGTGGTTCCTGGCGGTCGGCTGGGGGGCCTCGGTTGCCACGTACTTGTCGCTGGTGGTCAACTCCTGGGCCGCCGAGCGGCTCTCCCTGGACGACAACGGCAACCAGCTGGCCGGAGCCCGGGCCGCGATCTACATCGCCCCCTTCGTCGAGGAGGCCTTCAAGGCCAGCGTGCTGTTCCTGGTCGCCTTCCTGGACCGTCAGCGGCTGACCAGCAAGCTGAGCACCATCAGCCTGGCCGGGCTGTCGGCCGTGGGCTTCGCCTTCTGCGAGAACATCATCTACTACGCCCGCGGGATCGTGTACGGGTCGTACGCACAGAACACGGGCGATGTGGAGGCAGCGGTCCAGCAGCTGGTGCAGCTGCGGGGGGTGTGGACCAGCTTCGGCCACCCCCTGTTCACCTCGCTGACCGGGCTCGGGGTCGCGATCGCGGTCCGGTCACGCAGCAAGGTGGTCCGGGTGCTGGCGCCCCTGGCGGGCTACCTGGGGGCGGCCCTGCTGCACATGGTCTTCAACACCGTCGCCAGCCTGGCCAACGAGCAGCAGCAGCGGATGCTGTACTTCACGGTGGCGCTGCCCATGGTGGTGGTGGCCGTGGGTCACGCCGTGTACCAGGTGATCCGGGAAGGCCGGCTGATCCGGCAGCGGCTGGCGGACTACGTCGTCATGGGCTGGCTGCCCCCGGAGTACCCGATGCGGTTCACCAAGCTGGCTCGCAGGGTCCGGCTGGTCGTGGTCTCGCTGTGGTGGGGCAACGTGGTCGCTACCTTCAGGCTGGTCCGGACCCTGACCGAGCTGGCCTACCTGCGGGACGCGATCACCCGGGGGATTGTCGACGCGGCCGGGCTGTGGCGGGAGCGCGAGCTCTTGGCGCAGGTCCGCGAGCTGCGCGCGCAGGGCGCCCTCGACGACCCCACCGGGCGCCGGCTGTACTGGCCGTGGCGCCGGCCCGGCAAGGTCTCCCGCTGGAGCCCGGCGGCCTACCCGGGCCCGGCCGGCCTGGGCGGACAGCTTCCGGCCCCCAGCCCGGCGGCTGCGCCGCTACGATCGAGCGGTTCGACCTACTCGGTCGTCGACCCTAGCTGGGGGCCCCCCAGAGGCTGAGGAGACAGATGGCGAGTCCGCTGGTAGCAGCACTGAGCGAGCTGAGGGACTCGCTGGTCTCCGTACGGCTGCCCCTGCCGCTGCCAGACGCGGCGCAGCGGGGCCTGACCGCCCGGGCGCTGGCCAAGCAGCTCGACGACTACGTCCTGCCCCGGCTGCAGCAGATCGAGGCGCCGCTGCTGACGGTCGTGGGCGGCTCCACCGGTGCCGGCAAGTCGACCCTGGTGAACTCGCTGATCAGGCGCGCGGTCACCCGCCCCGGGGTGATCCGGCCGACCACCAGGTCGCCGGTGCTGGTGCACCATCCCGACGACACCCGCTGGTTCACCGACGACCGGGTTCTGCCGGGCCTGATCCGGTCTCAGGTGGCGAGCCACGACACCCGCTCGCTGCAGCTGGTGGCCGAGCCGACGATCCCGCAGGGCCTGGCGATTCTCGACGCCCCCGACATCGACTCGGTCGTAGAGGAGAACCGCACGCTGGCCGCGCAGCTGCTGGCCGCGGCCGACCTGTGGCTCTTCGTCACCTCCGCGGCCCGGTACGCCGACGCGGTGCCCTGGGACTACCTGGCGGCCGCGGTGGAGCGCAGCGCCGCGGTGGCGGTGGTGGTGGACCGGGTGCCGCCGGCCGCGATGGCTGAGGTCCCACCCCACCTGGGGCAGATGATGACCGAACGGGGCCTGGCGGACTCGCCGCTGTTCGCGGTCCCCGAGACCACCGTCGACGCCGACGGGATGCTGCCCGACACCGCTGTCTCCCCGATCCGGAGCTGGCTGGCTGCGCTGGCCGCCGACCAGCACACCCGGGCGCGGGTGGTGATGCAGACCCTGGACGGGGCGATCGGGTCGCTGCTGCGCCAGGCACCGGACGTGGCTCAGGCCGTCGACGACCAGGTCTCGGTGCTGGACCAGCTGCGCGCCGACGCGAGTGCCTCGTACGCGGAGGCGGTCCGCGCCGTGCAGGTGCAGACCCAGGACGGCACCCTGCTGCGCGGGGAGGTGCTGGGACGCTGGCACGACTTCGTCGGCACCAGCGACTTCTTCCGGACCTTCGAGCAGCGGATCGGCTGGTTCCGGGACCGGGTCTGGGCGGCGCTGCGGGGGGTCCCGAAGGGCGCTGACAAGGTCGAGGTGGCGGTCGGCTCCGGGCTGGAGGCGCTGCTGCGCGAGGAGGGCGAGAAGGCCGCGGAGCGCTCTGAGGTGGCCTGGCGGGCGAACCCGGCTGGCCGGGCCCTGCTGGAGCAGGCCGGTGGTGAGCTGCGGCGGACGTCGGCTGACTACCCGCTCCGGGCGGCTCGGGCGATCCGGGAGTGGCAGGGCGATGTGCTGGACCTCGTCGGCGACGAGGGCCGCGGCAAGCGGACCCAGGCCCGGGTCGCGGCCTTCGGGGTGAACGGGATCGGGGTGGCACTGATGCTGCTGGTCTTCTCCCAGACCGGCGGGCTGGTGGGCGCCGAGGTCGGGGTCGCTGGCGGGACCGCGCTGCTGGCGCAGCGGGTGCTGGAGGCGGTCTTCGGTGAGGACGCCGTGCGCAGGCTCACCACCCGTGCCAAGAAGGACCTCGACGCCCGTGTCGAAGGTCTGCTGAGCGCCGAGCTGGCCCGCTTCCACGCCGCACTGGACTCCGTTCAGGTCTCCGCCGACCAGGCGGAGCGGGTCCGCGCCGCGGCCGGGCAGGTGGAGCAGATGCGCGACCAGGAGCTGCACCGGCTGGCGCTGCAGCCCGAGACCGGCCCGGCCCTGGAGACCGGCCCGCAGCGGCGGGCGGTGACCCTGGAGCGGGTGGACGACCCCGACGCCGAGGTGGTCGAGGCCGAGGTCCTGGAGCGGGGAGAGTAGCCGATGGCACGTTCGACAGCCCCGCTGCCGCAGCGCCTGGCCGCGCTGAAGGAGGCGGCGCAGCAGGCCCAAGGCCGGATCGACCCGCAGGTCGAGGCGCAGGTCGAGGCGGTTCTCGCCCATGTCGACAAGCGGCTTGCGTTTTCCGGCGACACCACGGTCGTCGCCATCGCCGGGGCCACCGGCTCGGGCAAGTCGAGCCTGTTCAACGCGGTCTCGAAGACTACCCTGGCCGAGCCGGGGGTACGGCGACCGACCACGTCGGCGGCGATGGCGGCCAGCTTCGGTGACGAGCAGATGGCGCTGCTGGACTGGCTGGACGTACCACGCCGGCACCTGGTGACCGGGGCGCCCGAGATGGACGGGCTGGTGCTGCTGGACCTGCCCGACCACGACTCCACCCAGCAGCAGCACCGCGAGATCGTGGACCGGATGGTGCGGCTGGTCGACCAGCTCGTCTGGGTCGTCGACCCGCAGAAGTACGCCGATGCCGCCCTCCACGACGGCTACCTGAAGCCGCTGGCCGCGCACGCCGAGGTGATGCTGGTGGTGCTGAACCAGGTCGACCGGGTAGCCGAGCGGGAGCGGCCCCGGATGCTGGCCGACCTGCGCCGGCTGCTCGACGACGAGGGCCTGGAGCAGGCCCGGCTGCTGGCGGTGTCAGCATCCACCGGCGAGGGCGTCGACGAGCTGCGGGCCGCCCTGCAGGCCCTGCTGGCCAGCAAGCAGACCGCTGCGAAGCGGCTCTCCGCCGACATCACCGGCGCGGCCCAGGCGCTGCGTCCCCAGATCGGCGACGCCGAGGTGAAGGACGTACCCAAGCAGCGGGTCCGCCACCTCAACCAGACCCTGGCGGTCGCTGCCGGGGTGCCGGTGGTGGTCGAGGCGGTCAAGAAGTCCTGGCGGCACCGGGGCGGGCTGGCCACCGGCTGGCCGCTGGTGGCCTGGCTGGCGAGGCTCCGGCCCGACCCGCTGCGGACCCTGCACCTCGACGGGCTCTCAGCCCGCAAGCGGCAGGCGATCGAGCCGGCCCGGGTGAACCGGACCTCGGTGCCAGTGGCGCAAGGGGTCACCAAGGCCCGGGTCGACAGCGCTGTACGGGCGCTGGCCAGCGACACGGCCGAGCCGCTGCCGCGGGGCTGGCAGGACGCGGTCGCGGCCGCTGCCCGGAGTGAGGAGACGCTGCTGCCCGACCACCTGGACCGGGCGGTCGCCACCGCTGACCTGGCCACCGACCGCGGCAACGGCTGGTGGGCCCTGGTCCGGGTGCTGCAGTGGCTGGTGGTGCTGGCGATGCTGGTCGGGGCCGGCTGGCTGCTGGTGAACCTGCTGCTGGTGACCTACCTGGCGCTGCCGGCGCTACCGGTGCCGCAGGTGGGCCGGCTGGGGCTGCCGACGGTGCTGGCGCTGGGTGGGCTGGTCGCTGGGCTGCTGATCGCGCTGCTCAGCCGGGTCGGCGTCGAGATCGGCGCCCGGACCCACGCCGCTCGGGCCGAGCGGGTGCTCACCACAGCGATCTCCCAGGTCACCCAGGAGTACGTGGTGGGCCCGGTCAGCGCCGAGCTGAGGCGTCGCGAGCAGGCTCAGGCGGCTCTGCGGCGGATCGGCTGACTCGGCTGCTGCTCCGGCAGGAGACTCAGCAGCGCTGAGGCGCCGCGTGACGGGGCCGGTCGCTGCTGACGGCGGCACCAGCCTGCTGGGCCGTGGCGAGACCTCGTGCTGGGCGCGGGCTGCCCCGGGGGTCAGGTGGGCGACGGCTGGTCCCCGGGGGCGCCGGGAGCGGAGGACTGTCCGTTGCCGGGGGTCCGGGGGCTGGCCGGCGGCAGCGGCGGCAGGGCTACCCCGGGAGGAAGGTCGGGGTAGGCATCGAGGTGGTGGCGCAGCCAGCTGGCGTAGGCGGCCATCGCCGTGGGCAGGGTCGGGAAGATGAGGTCTGCCCCGACCTGCTCGACGAAGCCGGCTGCCTCCAGCTGCTGGCGCAGGTCCTGCTTGACCCGGGCCATGGCGAAGAGAATCCCGCGGTCCTCCAGCTCCAGGCGGAGCCGGTCCAGGGCGTCCACGGCGGTCAGGTCGATCTCAACGATCGCCTCGGCATTGAGCAGGAACCAGTGCACCGGCCCAGGCGCCTCGGTCGCGGCCCGCGTGGCCCGGCACAGGAAGTCATCGGCGTTGGCGAAGAAGAGCGGGCAGTCGTACCGGTAGACGACGATCCCGGGCGCCTGGTCGGCGGTCGGGTAGTCGTCAACGTCGTGCATCCCGGCCAGCCCGGGAACATAGCCCAGGATCCCGTCGTGCGGGCGGGCCATCCGCCGCAGCAGGTCCAGCACCGACAGCCCGACCGCGATCGCGATCCCGGTGAGCACCCCGGCGAAGACCACAACCAGGGCGGTGACCCCGGCCAGGACCGCCTCTGAGGTCCGGAACCGGGCCACCCGGCGCCACTGCCCGATGTCGATCAGGCCGGTCGCGGCATAGACCACCACCGCTGCCAGGGCCGCGGCCGGGAACTGGGCCAGGACGTCGTTGAGCAGGAAGACAGTGGCCAGGATCCCGCCGATCGCCACCAGGGAGTGGAGCTGGGTCCGGCTGCCCACGGCGTCACCGAGCGCGGTCCGCGAGCTGCTGCTGCTCACCGGGAAGCCCTGGCTGAGGCCGGCCGCCAGGTTGGCCGCGCCGAGCGCCAGGAACTCCTGGGTCGGGTCGAGGCGGTCCTGGTCAGAGTCGGCGAAGGCCCGGCCGTTGAGGATGTTGTCGGAGTAGGCCACGAGGGCGATCCCGGCAGCGGCTGGGACCAGGAGCGCCAGCGGGACACCCTCGGCGCTGGGGACCCGCGGGGCCGGGAGCCCAGGCGGCACCGAGCCGATCAGGGCGATCCCGAGCCGCTGGGCCCCGACCAGCCAGACCACCACCGTGGCGACCACCATCACCAGCAGCGGCCCAGGCCAGGACGGGGCTAGCCGGCGCAGCACCAGCAGCGCGGCCAGCACCGAGCCAGCCAGCAGCGCCGTCGGCAGGTGAGCCTGAGGCAGGGCCCGGGCCAGGCTGACCAGCTCCTGACAGGTGCTCCCACCGGTGACCGTGATACCGAGGCTGGTGTCGAGCTGGCTGACCACCATCAGCACCGACACTCCGGTCAGGTAGCCGATCAGCACCGGGCGGGACAGGAACGTGGCCAGAAAGCCCAGCCGGCCGACAAAGCCGAGCAGGCAGAGCAGGCCGACGCTGACCGCCAGCAGGGCCGCCACCTCGCCGTACCGGTCCTGGCCGACGACCCCGGTCATCGCCCCCACACCGGCGGCGGTCATCAGCGCCACCGTCGACTCGGGCCCGACCGAGAGCTGGCGCGAGCTGCCCAGCAGGGCGTACGCCAGGAACGGCCCGATGCAGGCCACCAGCCCGACCTTGGCCGGCAGCCCGGCAACCGCCGCGTACGCCATCACCTGCGGCACCAGGTAGGCGGCGACCGTCACCCCGGCCAGCAGGTCGCCCCGCAGCCAGGCCCGCCGGTAGCCGAGCAGGACCGCCAGACCCGGCAGCCAGCGACTCCACCGTGGCGACTGGGCAGGCACCTCGCTGGACATGCGCGGAAGGCTACGCCGCGGGGGCCCACGGCCGGACGGTGGGGGAGCCGGAGCGCCCGGGCCACCGCCCCCGGGGCGACGACGAGAGCGGAGGGCCGGGCGGGCACTACTATGGTCCACCGTCCGACCGCTGAGCCCCAGGCCCGGTCCACCGACCCACAGGCACGAGGAGCGCCCACATCCATGGCTGAGTTCATCTTCACGATGCACAACGTCCGCAAGACCCTCGGGGAGAAGCTGGTCCTCGACAACGTCACGATGTCGTTCTTTCCGGACGCCAAGATCGGTGTGGTCGGGCCGAACGGCGCCGGCAAGTCCACCCTGCTGAAGATCATGGCCGGGCTGGAGAAGCCCAACAACGGCGACGTGGTGCTGGCCAAGGAGGCCACCGTCGGGATCCTGCTCCAGGAGCCGCCGCTGACCGATGGCAAGACCGTGCTGGAGAACGTTCAGGAGGCGGTCGCCGAGACCAAGGCGATGGTCGACCGGTTCAACGAGATCTGGGGCCTGATGGGGGGCGACGACGACGCCGCACTGATGGCTGAGGCCGGCGAGCTGCAGGAGCAGCTCGACCACCGCAACGCCTGGGACCTCGACTCCCAGCTGGAGCAGGCCATGGACGCGCTGCGCTGCCCCGACCCGGACCAGGTCGTCGACGTGCTCTCCGGCGGCGAGCGGCGCCGGGTGGCGCTGTGCAAGCTGCTGCTGCAGCAGCCCGACCTGCTGCTGCTCGACGAGCCCACCAACCACCTCGACGCCGAGAGCGTGAACTGGCTCGAGGGCCACCTCAAGAGCTACCCGGGCGCGGTGCTGGCCGTCACCCACGACCGGTACTTCCTGGACAACGTCGCCGGCTGGATCTGCGAGGTCGACCGCGGCAAGCTCCACCCGTACGAGGGCAACTACTCGACGTACCTGGAGACCAAGAAGTCCCGGCTCCAGATCGAGGGCAAGAAGGACGCCAAGCGGGCCAAGATCCTGGAGCGCGAGCTGGAGTGGGTGCGCCAGAACCCGAAGGCCCGGCAGGCGAAGAACCGGGCTCGTCTGGCCCGGTACGAGGAGCTGGCGGCCGAGGCCGAGCGGAGCCGGGCGCTGGACCTGGCCGAGATCAACATCCCGGCCGGCCCGCGGCTGGGCTCAGACGTCATCGCCGCCAACCACCTCACCAAGGGCTTCGGCGACCGGGTGCTGATCGATGACCTCTCGTTCACCCTGCCCCGGGCCGGGATCGTCGGCGTGATCGGCCCTAACGGGGTTGGCAAGACCACCCTGTTCACGATGCTGGTCGGCGAGCAGGAGCCCGACGCGGGCGAGATCAAGGTCGGCCAGACGGTCACCTTCAGCTATGTCGACCAGGGTCGGGCCGGTCTGGACCCCAGCAAGAACGTCTGGGAGGTGGTCTCGGACGGCCTCGACCACGTCAAGGTCGGCAGCTTTGAGATGCCGTCGCGGGCGTACGTGGCGTCGTTCGGCTTCAAGGGCCCCGACCAGCAGAAGCTGGCCGGGGTGCTCTCGGGCGGAGAGCGGAACCGGCTCAACCTGGCCCTCACCCTGAAGCAGGGCGGCAACGTGATCCTGCTCGACGAGCCGACCAACGACCTCGACGTCGAGACCCTCCAGTCCCTGGAGGACGCGCTGCTGGAGTTCCCGGGCTGCGCCGTGGTGATCTCCCACGACCGGTGGTTCCTCGACCGGGTGGCGACCCACATCCTGGCCTGGGAGGGCGACCAGGAGAACCCCGCGCAGTGGTTCTGGTACGAGGGCAACTTCGCCGACTACGAGGAGAACAAGGTCGCCCGGCTGGGCGCCGAGGCGGCCCGGCCGCACCGGGCCACCCACCGCAAGCTCACCCGCTGAGCCGGCATCCGGCCGTGCCGCAGGCCCCGACCTGCTCGAAGCCTGACGGGGCTCTGGAGCCGGCTGCTGGGCAACCAGCCCACGGCCCGGTGGCCTGCTCGGGGAGACCTAGCCGCGCAGCAGCTGGGCCAGGGTCTGCGCCTGCCGCCCGGTGAGGTCACTGACCTGCTTGCGGCAGGAGAAGCCGTCGGCCACGACGACCGCTTCCGGGCCGACGGCCCGCAGGGCCGGCAGCAGCTCGTTCTCGGCCACCTGCAGCGACATCGCGTAGTGGCCCTGCTCGACCCCGAAGCTCCCCGCCAGGCCGCAGCAGCCGCCGACGGTGACCACGGTGGCACCGGTCGCGTCGAGCACCTGCTGGTCGGCGGCCCAGCCCAGCACCGAGGCATGGTGGCAGTGCGGCTGAGCCACAACCGTGCGTCCACTGAGGTCCGGCGGCTGCCAGCCCTCGGTCTGGGTCAGCAGCTCGGCCAGAGTACGGACCCCGGCCGCCACCTCAGCCACCCGGGGGTCGCCGTTCAGCAGCTCAAGGGCGTCGCTGCGCCAGACCGCCGTGCACGACGGCTCCATCCCGACCACCGGCACCCCGCTGGCGACCACCGGGTGCAGGAGCTCGACCGCCTGCCGCAGCCGGGCCCGGGCGCCGTCGAGCTGGCCAGTGGTGATCCAGGTCAGCCCGCAGCAGGCACCGCCTCCGAGGAAGCGCGGCGCATACCCAGCTGCCCGCAGCACCCCGACCAGGGCCTCGACCGCGGTGCCCTCGAAGGCGTCGGTGAAGGAGTCCACCCAGACCACCACCGGGTGGCCCGGGGCCTGCAGGTCGAGCTCGACCGCCTGGTGGTTCGGGCAGCGGGCGAAGCGGGGCAGCGGTCGGCGCTGGTCGACCCCGGCCGCGAACCGGGCCAGGTGCACCACCCCTGGCAGGCTCAGCGCCAGGTTCGCCAGCCGCCCCAGACCCGGCACCCGGCCCACCAGCCGAGTCCAGCGCGGCAGCCAGCCCAGGCTGTAGTGCTGCCGCGGCCGCAGCCGGCCGGCATAGGCGTGGTCGAGGACCTGAGACTTGTACCAGGCCATGTCGGTCCCGGTCGGGCAGTCCCGGCGGCAGCCCTTGCAGGCCAGGCACAGGTCGAGCGCCTCCTGCACCTCCCGGGCCCGCCAGCCGCCGGTCACCAGGTCGCCGTTCACCATCTCCTGCAGCGTCCGGGCCCGACCGCGGGTGGAGCAGCGCTCCTCGTGAGTGGCCTGGTAAGTGGGGCACATCAGGGCCCCGGGGGAAGGCACCGCGACACACGCGCCGACCCCCGTACAGCGGTGGACCGCGGCCGCGAGGTCCGGCTCCGAGACCGACAGCGGCGATCCGCGGCGCCCTGACTCCCGGATCTCGGCCTCCACCGGCGCCGGGTCGACCAGGATCCCCGGGTTCAGCAGGTTCTCGGGGTCGAGCAGCGACTTCACCTGGGCAAACAGGTCCAGGGCGGCGGGGGAGTAGATCCGGTCCAGCAGGGCCGAGCGGGCCCGGCCGTCACCGTGCTCGCCCGACAGCGAGCCCCCGTACGAGGCGATCAGGTCGGCCGCGTCGCTGACGAAGGCCCGGTACCGGGCCGGCCCGTCGTCCGCGGTCAGCGGGAAGTCGATCCGGCAGTGCACGCAGCCGTCGCCGAAGTGCCCGTACGGCAGGCCGTGCAGGCCGTGCTCGGTGAGCAGGGCGTCGAACTGACGCAGGTACGCGCCGAGCCGGTCCGGCGGCACCGAGGCGTCCTCCCAGCCGCCGTACGCGGGGCTCGGTAGCGCCAGCCCCGCCAGCCCGGCCCCGTCGGAGCGAATCCGCCACAGGGCCGGCGCCTGGGCCGGGTCGGCCAGCCACCCCTCGCGGCACCCGGAGGCCCCCAGCAGCCGCTCGGCCCGGGACCGGACCTCGCCCGGCTCGTCGCCGGCGACCTCGACGAAGAGCCAGGCGTCCCCGCGCGGCAGCGGCGGCACCGCGCTGCCACCCCGACGGCGCCGCACCACCTCGACGATCCGCCGGTCCAGCCCCTCCACCGCGGTCGGCGCGTACGGCAGCAGCCCAGGAACCGCGTCCGCCGCCTCGGGCATCGTCGGGTAGCCCAGCGCCACCATGACCCGGTGCGGCGGGTCAGCCACCAGCCGGACCGTCAGCTCGGTCGCGATCCCGAGGGTCCCCTCGGTCCCGGCGAAGAAGCCCACCAGGTTCTCCCGGCCCGGCAGCAGGTGCTGCAGCGCGTACCCCGAGCCCTGCCGACCGAACCGGCCGAACTCCGTGCTGACCAGGTCAGACGCCTCAGCCACGAGCCCCATCAGACGGGCCCCGGTGCTGGTCTGGGCGGCGCTGGAGAGCCGCAGCGGCTCACCGGTCCCGGTCACCACCTGGGCATCGACCAGGTTGGTGGCGGTGGTCCCGTACCCCAGCGCTCGCGGGCCGCAGGCGTTGTTGCCGACCATCCCGCCGATCGTGCAGCGGGTCGAGGTCGACGGGTCCGGGCCGAAGCGGCGCCGGTACGCCCGCCCCGCTCGCTGCAGGGTCTCCTGCACCACCCCCGGCTGGACCACGGCGGTCTGCTCGTCAATGAACAGGACCTGGTTGAGGTGCCGGGCCAGGTCGATCACCAGCCCGGCCCCGACCGCGTTCCCGGCGCACGAGGTGCCGGCGCCGCGGGCGGTGACCGGGAGCTGGACGGCTCGGGCGGCTGCCAGGACCGTCAGCAGCTCGTCGGTGTCACGGGGCTGGGCCACGGCCGTCGGGACCACCCGGTAGACCGACCCGTCCGAGCTGTACGCGGCTCGCTGGGCGGTGGTGGCATCAACGCACGGTGCCGCCGAGCCGAGCGCTGACCGGAAGTCCTGCAGCTGGTCGGAGCGCACCGACTCACCCTAGCCAGCAGGGTCGGTCGTCGGACAGGGGTCAGGCCTCGGCCTCGGTGTCCAGCACCGCCCGCATCGCCCGTCCAACGGCCGTGAAGTCGTCGGGGTCGACAGCATCGACGAAGACCCGCCGTACCGACGCGACGTGGGCCGGCGCCACCCGCACCAGCAGGTCCAGGCCTTCGTTGGTGAGCACGGCCAGCACGCCCCGCCCGTCACGAGGGGCCCGCTCCCGCCGGACCAGCGCGTCGGTCTCCATCCGCCCGATGGTGTGGGTGAGACGGGAGCGAGACTGGTGGACCTGCGCGGCGAGCTCGCTCATCCGGAGCTGGCGCTGCGGCGCCTCCGACAGGCAGACGAGAATCTCGTACTCGGCCAGGTCCAGGCCGTGAGGGCGCAGCTCGGCGTCCAGTACGCGCTCGATCCGGTCCCGGGCCAGCAGCCAGGACCGCCACACTGTCTGCTGCTCAGCAGACAGCCACCTGGGTTCCTCTGCCGCCACGCCGCGATGCTACCGCTTCATGGTGCACGTTTGGCCCTTCCAGCAGTGGGGATCTCGTCGTCCGGCCAACCCCGATCTGCCAGAATCTGCGAGACACAAACGGCTGAGGGGGCTTGGAACTGTGGGCGTGCAAGAGACCATCCTGTCGCAGTGTGCGAGCTCGGTCGGGGCGCAGCTGCGGAACCGGGTCGAGCTGACTGGGAGCCGGGAGGCGTTCCGCTACCGGGACCGCAGTGACGCCTGGCAGTCGTACACCTGGGCGCAGGTCGGTGAGATCAGCGAGGCCGTCGCCGGCGGCCTGCTGTCGCTGGGCCTCGGCCACGAGGAGCGCAGCGCGATCGCCTCCAGCACCCGGATCGAGTGGATCCTGGCCTGCTACGGGACGAACCTGGCCGGCGGGGCGGTGACCACCATCTACCCCAACACCACGCACGAGGACGTGGCCTTCATCCTCAGCGACTCCCAGGCGAAGGTGGTCTTCGCCGAGAACGCCGACCAGGTCGCCAAGGTCACGGCCCATACTGAGCTGGACCAGCAGGTGGCCACGATCGTGGTCTTCGACGGGGAAGGCGACGGCGAGCGGGTGCTGACCTGGGACGACTTCCTCCAGCGGGGGCGCCAGCACCTGCAGCAGCACCCCGACTGCGTACGGGAGGCGACCGACGCCACCGGCCCCGACACCCTGGCGACCCTGATCTACACCTCCGGCACTACCGGGCGCCCGAAGGGGGCCGAGCTCACCCACCAGTCCTGGACCTACCTGTCGGTGGCGGTCGACTCGGTGGGTCTGGTCAGCGCCGACGACATGCACTTCCTGTGGCTGCCGCTGTCGCACGTCTTCGGCAACTGCCTGATCGTGATCCAGATCTACGTCGGCTTCACCACCGCGGTCGACGGCCGGCTGGACCGGATCGTGGACAACCTGGGGGAGGTCCGCCCGACCCTGATGTGCGGGGCGCCTCGGATCTTCGAGAAGGTCCGGGTGGCGGTGCTGACCGGCGCTACCTCGCGGGGGATCAGGGGCCGGATCGCGGCCTGGTCCTTCCACCAGGGCAAGCTGTCGATCCCGTACCGGCTCGAAGGTCGCCCGATGCCGACGATGCTGGCGCTCAAGTACGCGATCGCCGACCGGCTGGTCTTCTCGAAGCTCAAGCAGCGTCTCGGCGGGCGGATGAGGTTCATGGTCTCCGGGGCCGCGAAGATGTCGCGCCAGGTGCAGGAGTGGTTCTACGCCGCCGGGCTGCTGATCATCGAGGGCTACGGGATGACCGAGACCAGTGCGGTCACCTTCGTCGACCACTGGGCCAGGCCCCACCTGGGGACGGTGGGCCCGGTGACCCCGGGAGTCGAGTACCGGATCGCCGAGGACGGCGAGTTGCTGGTCCGCGGCCCGGTGGTGATGCGCGGGTACCACAACGCGCCCGACCTGACCGCCGAGGTGCTCGACCCCGACGGCTGGTTCCACACCGGTGACGTGGGTGAGGTCGACGCCGACGGCTGCCTGCGGATCACCGACCGCAAGAAGGACCTGCTCAAGACCTCCGGCGGCAAGTACGTGGCGCCGCAGAAGGTGGAGGGGGCGATCGTCGCCAACATCCCGTACGTCTCGCAGGCGGTCGCCGTCGGCGACGGGCAGAAGTACATCGCCGCGCTGCTGGTGCTCGACCCGGACCTGCTGCGGCGCTGGGGCGACCGGCACGGCTTCCCGGGCGCCTCGTACGCCGAGCTTTCGCAGATGCCGCGGGTCCGGGCCTCGATCGAGCGGTTCCTGAAGCGCGCCAACAGCAAGCTGGAGCGGTGGGAGACGGTGAAGACCTTCGCGATCCTCGACCACGACCTGACCGTGGCTGACGGGGCAGTGACCCCCAACATGAAGGTGCGGCGCAGGCAGGTGGTCGAGGCCCACCGCGAGATCGTCGACTCGCTGTTCGTCGCCGACCCCGGAGCAGCCGATGAGTAGCCGTTGCGTGGTGCCCCTGCGCTGGGGGGACATGGATGCCCAGGGGCACGTGAACAACGCCCGCTTCATCGACTACCTCCAGGAGGCCCGCGCCGACTTCCTGCTCGGCGGGCCGGTTCAGCACCTGCTCGGCGGGGGGATGATGGTCGTCTCGCACCAGATCGAGTACCTGGCCCTGCTCGAGTACGACGACGAGCCGGTGCTGGTCGACGTGGCGGTCCTGGGCTGCGGCGGGGCCCAGGTCGACCTGGGCTACGAGCTGCACCACCAGGGGCGGCTGTGTGCCCGGGCCCGGACCCGGCTCTGCCCGTACGACCTCAGCGAGCAGCGGGTCCGGCGGCTCAGCCCGGCCGAGCGGGCCTGGTTCTGCGACCAGCTGGAGCCGGCCGAGCCGCTGCGGGGGCTGGCCCGCCTGCCAGTCACCGAGCGGGCCTTCGTGGCCCCGATCCGGGTCCGCTGGTCTGATATCGACTCGTACGGGCACGTCAACAACGTCTGCTTCTTCGAGTACATCCAGCAGGCTCGGGTGACGTTCGCGGCCCGCGACGACCAGGTGCGCCGGGCCGCGGCGAGCTGGGACGAGTGCGTGTGGCTGGTGCTGCGCCAAGACGTCGAGTACCGCAAGCCGCTGGCGTTCCGGCCGGAGCCCTACCACGTACGGGTAGGGCTGGCGAGTGCCGGGCGGACCTCGCTGACCTTCTGCTCCGACCTGGTCGACCCGCTCAGCGGTGCGCTGCACGCCACCGCCGCCACGGTCGTGGTCTGCGGTGACCTCCATGGCCGCCCGGTGCCGCTGCCGGAGCAGTGGAAGCAGGCGCTGCAGCCGTACGCGCTGGGCTGAGCCCGCGGAGCGGGTACGTACGGGGCGACCGGTGACGGCCCGCAAGCCTGGTCAGCGGGGGACCAGCAGCGAGACCGCGGCCAGGGTGGAGGCGACCAGGGTGAACCGCTCAAAGCTGGTCTGGCTGAGCCGGCGGACCAGCAGCCGGCCGAGCCAGGTTCCGAGCAGCACCACCGGCAGCAGCACCAGGGTCAGCCACAGGGTCGAGACGTGGTACAGCCCGAGAAAGGCCGAGAACGGGACCTTGGACAGGTTGACCAGCATGAAGTACCAGGCGCTGGTGCCGATGAAACGGGCCTTGTCGACCCGGGCTGCCAGCAGGTACATCGCCATCACCGGGCCGGCGGAGTTGGCGGCCATGGTGGCGAAGCCGGCGCCGACCCCGGTCAGCACCGCGTAGCCCGGGTGCAGCTGGTGCTCCCCGGTGCTGGCGGAGCGCCGCCGCCGCTGCCACAGCTGCAGGCTGACCATCACCAGCAGGATCAGCCCCAGTGCTGCCCGCATGGACGCCTCCGGCACGACCCGCAGGAAGAGCGCTCCCAGCACGATCCCCGGCAGCACCGCCGGCAGCAGCCGGCGCAGCATCCGCCAGTCGGTGTCGGCGTAGTAGGTCCGCACCGCCACCAGGTCACCGATGATCAGCAGCAGCAGGATCGCGGCAGTGGACTCCTTGGCCGGCATCAGGTTCGCGAACAGAGCAACGGCAACCGCGCCGAGCCCACCGACCGAGGTCTTGGAGATGCCGACGATCAGGGCGGCCACCGTGGCCAGCGCCATCGCCCCCACCGTGGGGTCGAAGGGGAGGATCACCCGGGCATCGTACGGCCGGTAGCCCCTCCGCCTCGGGCGCGGTCAGGTGGTGAGCCAGACCGCGGTGTCAGGGGGGACGGTGGGGCCGACATCGGCGGAGGCGAGCAGGACCGTGCCCTCGGGCAGCGGCACGGGCTGGGGGCCGAAGTTCACCAGGCAGCGCACGCTGCCCCCACGCCGGAACGACAGCACCTCGGGGTCGGTGTGGTCCCAGGTCAGGTCCGTACCGCGCAGCGCCGGGTTGGCGTGCCGCTCGGCCAGGGCCTTCCGGTACAGCTCCAGGTGGCTGCCGGGGACGCCGGTCTGGGCGGCGACCGACAGCTCGGCCCACGAGTCGGGCTGCGGCAGCCAGGGGACGCTGCCGCCGGGCCCGAAGCCGTACGGGGGCTCGTCGCCGGACCACGGCAGCGGGACCCGGCAGCCGTCGCGGCCCTTCTCGGTGTGCCCGGAGCGCTCCCAGATCGGGTCCTGCAGGACCTCGGCAGGCAGGTCCTCGACCTCCGGCAGTCCGAGCTCTTCGCCCTGGTAGATGTACGCCACTCCGGGCAGCGCCAGCATCAGCAGCGCCGCCGCCCGGGCCCGGCGCCGGCCCAGCTCGACATCGGTCGCCAGCCTGCGGAAGTCCTCAGAGAACCGGGCCTCGCCGACCCGGCCGTCGGCGTCGAAGCGCCACCCGGTCTCGGGCTTGCCGTACCGAGAGACCGGCCTGGTCACGTCGTGGTTGCCGATCACCCAGGTGGCGGGCGCGCCGACCTCGGCGTGCGCGGCCAGGGTGCGGGTGATCATGTGCCGCTGGGATGCGGCGCTCCACTCGCACCACAGGTGGTCGAAGTTGAAGGTGGTGTGCAGCCGGCCCTCGGCCACGTACGTGGCCTGCCGCTGGACCGGCTCCAGGTGGGCCTCGGCGACGAAGACCCGCGGGCCCAGGAAGCTGTCCGCGTAGGAGTCGGCGATCTGGCGCCAGCGCCGGTGGATCTGCTCCACGCCCGGCTGGTCCCAGAACGGGGCCCCGGCATCCTTGCGCCAGCTGCCGAAGCCGGTGGCCGGGTCGAGCTCGGTGTCGGGCAGTGACTGGTCGAGGGCCATCGAGTCGGCCACGTCGATCCGGAAGCCGTCAACGCCGCGGTCGAACCAGAACCGCAGCACCTGGTCGAAGAGCTGGGCGACCCGCGGGCTCGCCCAGTTCCAGTCCGGCTGCTCGGGGGCGAACATGTGGCAGTACCACTGGCCCGGGCGGCCGTCCGGCTCGGTCACCCGCTGCCACATCGACCCCCCGAAGAGCGAGCCCCAGTTGGTCGGGGGCTGGCTGCCGTCGGGCCCGAGGCCGTCCCGGAAGACGAAGAGCTCGCGCTCCGGCGACCCGGGGCCGGCGGCGAGGGCCTGCTGGAAGAGCGGGTGCTGGTCGCTGCAGTGGTTGGGGACCAGGTCGACCATGACCCGCAGCCCGAGCCCGTGGGCCTCGTTGACCAGCTCGGCGGCGTCGTCCAGGGTTCCGAGGCTGGGGTCGATGTCACAGTAGTCGGCCACGTCGTAGCCGCCGTCGACCATGGGCGAGGGGTACCAGGGGCTGATCCAGACCGCGTCCACCCCGAGCCGGGCCAGGTAGCCGAGGGCGTCGCTGATCCCGCGCAGGTCGCCCGTCCCGTCACCGTTGGCGTCGTGGAAGGAGCGCGGGTAGACCTGGTAGACGACCGCCCGGCGCCACCAGTCGTGGTCGGCCAGGTTGGCGCTGGGAACCGTGGGCATGCTGGTCCTCTCTTCTCTCGGCCACATGCTAGGGGTCGGGCTCCGACCAGACCGGGCACCTCGCCCCCGGTGCCCGGCCAGGCTGGGCTGGGGTCGCGGCACCGGGTCGGCACCGGCGGGCAAGTCCCCGTGGGCTTCCGGGACCCGGGTCTCGCGCCCCAGGCGCCGGGCAGCCGTTGGCCGGCTCGCTCTGGTGTCTTTCGGACGAGCGCCGCGACGGGTTAGCGCGAGACCCTGCCGGCCGCCTCCCGCCGCCCGGGACCAGGCACCAGCCGGGGTACCCAGTAGCCGGCCCAGACCGCCCCGGCCAGAGCCAGGGTCCCGGTGACCTGCCCGGCGGCGGCGACGCCGAGCGCAGCCACGGCCGTGACGATCCCGGGCCCGAGCAGCCGCCCGCTGCCGACGACGCTGTTCCAGAGCCCGATCCAGTGGGCCCGGTGGTGGGCCGGAGTGAGGTCGGCGCTCAGGGTCTTGTTGATCCCCGAGCCGAGGCCGTTGCCGACAGCGAAGACCAGCGCCATGGTGATGAAGCCCGACCGGCTCGCCGCCAGCGGCGACATCAGCAGCGCCGCCGCGCACAGCAGCAGGCAGGGGACCAGGACCGCCGCCCGGCCGTACCGGTCCATCACCGGTCCGGCGACCAGCATCAGGCTGATCTCGGCGCCGGCCCCGACCGCGAACACCAGCGACACCAGGGCCGCCGGGTGCCCGTACGTGTGTCCGAGCAGCGGCAGCAGCAGATCGCGGTTGGTCCGGCAGACAACCAGGATGATGACCGCCACCGCCACCAGCAGCATCGGACGCAGCACGCCGGCCCGGCTGGGCACCGGCCCGGTGCCGGCGCCGGAGCTGGCGGTGCCCGGCGGGACACAGGTCAGCACCGTGACCAGGCTGACCGCGGCGGCGAGCAGGTGCACCACGAAGGCGGCCCGCAGGTCCCAGACCAGGATGGTGGCGGCCCCGACCGCCGGGCCGACCACTCGGCCAGCCCGGATCGTCCCTCCGTACAGGGTCATCGCGCGGGCTCGGAAACGGGCGGGGACGGTGTCGGCGAGGTACGTCTGCCGACCCAGGTCCCAGGTCAGGTCGGCCACCGCCAGGGCCACGACGGCGAGCACGTACGGAACCTGCCGGGACAGGCTGGCGGCCGGGGCGGAGGCGATGGTGAGGCAGCAGGCGGCCGAGCAGATCGCGACCCCGGCACCCAGCGCCAGCCCGGCGCGCTCACCGACCCGGGCCACCAGGCGGCCCACCAGGACCGGTCCGGCGACCATCAGGACCCCGGCGACGGTCGTGAGCAGGGCGACCTGGGCGGGGCTCAGCCCGAGCCGCAGCCCGAGCAGCGGGATGACCGGGCCGACGGCCGCCGAGCCGGCTGCGTACAGGGTGTTCGGGAGGAAGATCGGCAGGACCAGCCGTCGCAGCACGGCGCGGAGCTGAGGGTCAGCCACACGAACCTCCCGGTACCTTGACGTCAAGGTACGCCGGGGGCTGTGGCCTGACAACCCCGGGACGCACGACGGGCCCGGCGGCTGCCGGGCCTGTCCGAGGCGGGAGCGGGGTCAGTGGGTGCCGGTGGCCTCCACCTCACTGCGGTCGCCCGACCAGAGGGTGTGGTACGTGCCCTCGGCATCGACCCGGCGGTAGGTGTGGGCACCGAAGAAGTCGCGCAGCCCCTGGGTGAGCGCGGCGTTGAGGCGCGGCGCCCGGACCTGGTCGTAGTAGGCCAGCGCCGAGGAGAAGCCCGGTACCGGCACCCCGCCCTCGGTGGCCTTGGTGACCACCCGGCGCCAGGCGGCCTGGCAGGCGGCCAGCTCGGCCCTGATCGAGGGGGCCTCAAGGAGGGTCTCCAGGTTGCCGGCGGCGTACTCGTCGGAGATCCGGTTCAGCAGCTTGGCCCGGATGATGCAGCCACCGCGCCAGATCCGGGCGCAGGCGGCCACGTCGATGTCCCAGCCGTAGTCCTGGGAGGCGACCTTGATCAGGTGCAGGCCCTGGGCGTACGCGACGACCTTGGCGCACCACAGCGCCTGCCGGATGTCCTCAACGAAGGCCGGCACGTCGTCGACCGTGATCGCGCTGGGGCCCTCCAGCGCGGCCTGCCCGGCCCGGCGCAGCTCGGGGGAGCTGGAGACCGCGCGAGCGAAGACCGCGGCCGCGATCGAGTCCACCGGGACTCCCAGGTTGAGCGACTCCTGGACCGTCCAGGTGCCGGTGCCCTTCATCCCGGCCTGGTCCACGATCACGTCTACCAGCGGCTTGCCGGTCCTCGGGTCCTGCTGCCGCAGCACCTCGGCGGTGATCTCGATCAGGTACGAGTCGAGGTCACCGGTGTTCCACTGGGCGAAGACCTCGGCGGCCTCGGCGGTGGAGACTCCGGCGCTGGTGAGCAGCTGGTAGGCCTCGCCAATGAGCTGCATGTCGGCGTACTCGATGCCGTTGTGCACCATCTTCACGAAGTGGCCGGCGCCGTCGGTGCCGATGTAGGTGCAGCAGGGCTCGTCGGCGGGGCCGACCTTGGCTGAGATGTCCTCGAGCATCGTGCCGACGTAGGTGTACGAGTGCTCCGAGCCGCCTGGCATGATCGCCGGTCCCTCCAGGGCGCCGGTCTCGCCGCCGGAGATCCCGGCACCGACGAAGTGCAGGTCGTGCTCGCGCAGCTTCTGCTCGCGGCGGCGGGTGTCCTGGAAGAAGGAGTTGCCGCCGTCGACGACGATGTCGCCCGGCTCCAGCAGCGGGATCAGGGCGTCGATCACGGCGTCGGTGCCGGCTCCGGCCTTGACCATGATCACCATTCGGCGCGGGCGCTCCAGGCTGTCGACGAAGTCCGCCAGCGACTGCGAGGCGATGAACCCGGCCTCCGGGTGCTGGGCCAGGACCTCCTGGGTCCTGGCGAAGGTCCGGTTGTAGACCGCGGTCCGGTAGCCGTGGTTGGCGAAGTTGCGGGCCAGGTTGGAGCCCATCACTGCCATTCCGATGACGCCGATCTGGGCTGTCCCAGTCTTGTCGCTCATGGTCGTCCTTCGTGCTCGGGCCAGCCGTGCCGGTACGGCAACGGGGCAAGGTCCAGCTTATCCAACCAGAACGGCTGGTCTGGAGCCTGGTTGCCAGGAGTTGGCGGTCCTGGCCCTGGTCAGGTCGCCATAAGATGACGAGTTTCACAAGGACTCTTGCATACTGTTGCAGTACGTGGAGTACACTAGAGGGGTGACTGAGGACCAGGGTAGGACCTCGCTGCCCCAGAGGCCAGCCACGATCTACGAGGTCGCCAAGGTGGCGGGTGTGTCGCCGTCCACGGTCTCGCGGACCTTCTCGCGCCCGGGCCGGGTGTCGGTCCGGACCGCCGACCACGTCCGGGCCGTCGCGGCCCAGCTCGGCTACCGGACCGACGGTGTCTTCCGGCCGATCCAGCAGGTCGCCACCAAGATCATCGGGATCGCGATCTCCGACCTCACCAACCCCTTCTACTTCGGGATCCTGCGCGGTGCCGAGCGAGCCGCCGGCAAGGCCGGGTACACGCTGCTGCTGCTCGATACCCAGGAGTCGGACGTGATCGAGCGGGAGATTCTGAACCGGGTGACCCCCCTGGTCTCGGGGCTGGTGATCGCCTCGACCCGAACCAGCGACACGGTGCTGCGCAGCGTCTCCAAGAGCACCCCGGTGGTGGTGCTGAACCGGTACGTCGGCGGGCTGGCCTGCGTGGTGCCGGACTCCCAGCGCGGGATCCGGCGGGCGGTCGAGCACCTGGCCGGCCTGGGCCACCGGGAGATCTTCTACCTGGCTGGTCCGGACGCGGCCTGGGCCAACGGGGCCCGCTGGCTGGCGGTCCGGGAGGCTGCGTACGAGCTCGGGATCCACGAGCACCGGATCGGGCCCAACCCGCCCACTGTGGAGGCCGGGCACGGCGCCGCCACCCAGGTGCTGCGCCGCGGTGCCCGGGCGGTGATCTGCTACAACGACATGATGGCCATGGGCCTGATGCGCGGCCTGGCGGCCAGGGGCTGCCGGGTGCCGGACGACGTCAGCGTGATCGGCTTCGACAACAACTTCGCCGCCGACCTGGTCACCCCCCGGCTGACGACCGTCGCCGCCCCCCTGGCCACGATCGGCGAGACCGCGGTCCGGCAGGTGCTGTCCATGATCGGCGGGGCCACCCCGCGCGGCGACGCCCCGATCGCGGTCCCGGTCCGGCTGGTGGTGCGGTCCTCAACCGCGGCTCCTTCGTCATCCCGCTCAACCTGACCACGGCTCCTTCACCATCCCACGCAACCCGACCGGCCGCGTGGCCTCCGGACCAAAGGAGCGGTGAAGAACGACTGGCTGGAGCCGGGTATGCTCGCCCAGCCGGGGCCACAGCTGCGAGGGTTGTCCACCCATCCTGGCCACGTCCGGCCGCGTAGCCCCCGATCTGGACGAAGGAGCGGTGAAGAACGGCTGGCTGTACCCGGGCTGAAGTACTCTTCACCGCGAGGAGGAAGATCGGGGTTATAGCGGAGCGGCCGAGCCCGAGCGGAGCTCGGGCAGTCCAACACGGAAGAGTACTTCTCCGGCGTTCTCGACCACCATGACCTCGGGGTCGGCCCGCCAGGCGTCGAGGTCGATGCTGGCCGGGTCGAGGTAGCCCAGGTTGACGCTGGCACAGACCTCCGGCGAGATCCCGGTGGCCAGGGTGACCCGGATCCGGTTCTGCTCGACGCCGGTCTCGGGGTCGAAGGTCCCGGCCCCGCGGACGTGGGTGGAGTGGGCCAGGACCCCTTTCGGGACCCAGTCGAAGCGCTCCGCCTGCCGGGTGAAGTACTCCATGCAGTGGTAGCCGATCTGGTAGATCTCCTGGTGGGTCTCGGAGACCTCGGTCACGTGCGGGGCGTAGATGACCACCTCACCACCGTCGGCCATCGCTGGCTGGACCTTGTAGCAGCCCTTCGCCGCGGTCCAGATGTCGTCGTACCGGGTCGGCATGATGGCCAGCACCCGCTGGACCGGCTGGTCCAGGTAGACGGTGTGGGACTCGGCCGCCACCTGCGCGGTCGCCGCCCAGGCGTCCTCGGTGGTGCCGAAGGCAGCCGCCTCCACCGCCCCGGTCCCGGACTGCACCACCAGGCACAGCGCCAGCTTCTCGGTGTCGATCAGGTCTGAGCCGGCGTTGATGATCGCCCGGACCGGGGTGATCTCGGTGCTGCCGATCATGTCCTCGACCCCGATCAGCGCCCCGACCCAGTGCGACAGGTCGATGATCTCGTGGGTGGCGCAGCCGGGGATGAAGTACTTGTTGCCGCCGGAGATCCCGACCACCTCGTGCGGGAAGACCGGCCCGATCACGATCGCGTAGTCGGCCTCGACCACGTGCCGGTTGATCTCGACCCTCACCTCCTGGCGCACCGAGCCGCGCGAGAGCTGCTCGATCTGGTCGGCCGACAAGGTGCCGACCTCGACGACCTGGTCCGGGTCGCGCCACTCGTGGTTGATGACCGTCAGGCCCGGGTAGAGGGCCTCCAGACCGCCCGGCTCGGCGCCGAGCATCCGCTCGATCTCGTCCGGCTCCATGTACGAGTGGGTGCCCAGCGCGATCACCGCCGTCAGCGAGGCGACCCGGTCGACCAGTGCCCGGTGCACGATCCGCATCACCAGTGGCAGCGGCATCGACCGGGTCCCGTCCGGGACCACCAGCACCACCCGGCGCCCGTCCAGCGGGACCCCGGCGAGGTTCTCCTCGACGAACCGGGCCAGGTCGGCGTCGCTCACCTGCTGGTGCGGTCCTCCGATGGTGCCGACCGGGATAGGTGTGGTCATGGGGCCTCCGTTCCTGGGCTGCGGCGGCAATCTACCGGCCCAGCCCAGGTCACCGGTGACTTGCCCCGACTTGCCGGCGGCACAGTGTCGAGGCCGGGCAACCCATGGCAATCTGCCTGCCCAGGTCGCGCATCGGTTTGGATGACGGCATGGCTGAACTCTCGCTGCACCCTGACCGGCTGTTCCCGGCTGAGCCGGCAACCCGTCAGGTGACCCGGCGGCTCTACGCCTCGGTCAAGGACCTCCCGATCATCTCGCCGCACGGGCACGTGCCGCCGCAGTGGATCGCCGACGACCAGGCCTGGTCCGACCCGACCAGCCTGCTGCTCAGCCCTGACCACTACGTGAACCGGCTGCTGCACACCCAGGGGGTCTCGCTGAGCGACCTCGGGGTGCCGCCCAGCCGCGACGACTTCACCCCCGAGCAGGCCCGCCGGGCCTGGCGGGTCTTCTGCTCGCACTGGCCGGTCTTCCGCGGCACGCCAGTGCGGTACTGGTTCGAGAACGTGCTGGTCGACGTCTTCGGGGTCACCGAGCGTCCCAGCGCCGACAGCGCCGACCGGATCTACGACACGGTCGCGGCCCGGATCGCCGAGCCGGACTTCCGGCCTCGGGCCCTGATGGACCGCTTCGACATCGCCTTCCTGGCGACCACCGACGACCCCTGCGACGACCTGCACTACCACCAGCAGCTGGCCGCCGACAGCACGTTCACCCGCCGCGTGTCGCCGACCTTCCGGCCCGACAAGTACCTGGAGCCGGCCCGTCCCGGCTGGAACGAGCTGACCGACAGGCTCGCCCAGGTCAGTGGCGAGTCGACCGACACCTGGGCCGGCTGGGTCGCGGCGATGGAGAACCGCCGGGCGTACTTCAAGGCCAGTGGTGCGGTCTCCTCCGACCACTCCCACCGCGACCTGGGCACCGAGCCGCTGCCGGCCGGCGAGGCTGCCCGGCTGTACGCGAAGGCCCGGGCCGGTGAGATCACCGCGGTCGAGGGCGACGCCCTGCGCCGGACGATGCTCTTCGAGATGGCCCGGATGGCCAGCGAGGACGGCCTGGTGATGACCCTGCACCCGGCCGTCTACCGCGACCACCACACCGAGACCGCCCAGCGGTACGGGGCGGACGTCGGCGCCGACATCCCGATCTCGGTCGAGGCCACCCGGGCGCTGCAGCCGATGCTGGACGCCTTCGGCACCCACCCCGGCTTCACGCTGGTCGTCTTCACCATGGACGAGACCATCTACGGCCGCGAGCTCGGCCCGATGGCCGGCTTCTACCCGAGCCTGTACGTCGGGGTGCCGTGGTGGTTCATCGACGCCCCGGACTCGATCCGCCGCTTCCGCAAGGCTGTCACCGAGCCGGCCGGCTTCACCCGGACCTCCGGTTTCATCGACGACACCCGGGCCTTCCTGTCGATCCCGGCCCGCCACGACATGTCACGCCGGCTCGACTGCATCCATCTCGCCGAGCTGGTCGTGGAGCACCGCCTCGCCGAGGACGAGGCGATGGAGGTCGTCTACGACCTGGTCGCCACCCAGCCCCGGAAGGTGTTCAAGCTGTGAGCGGACGTACTCTCTCGCGCGCCCAGGACGGGCGCCCCGCCGCCCCGGTCAAGACCGTCCACCTGGGCCTGGGCAGCTTCTTCCGGGCCCACAGCGCCTGGTACACCGAGCACAGCGGTGACGACTGGGGGATCGCGGCCTTCTCCGGCCGTACCGACACCCATGTCGCCGAGCTGCGCTCCCAGGACTGCCTGTACACCCTGCTCCAGCAGGGCCGCCACCTCGAGGCCGAGGTGATCTCGGCGGTCGTCGCGGCCCACCCAGGCAACGACCTGGGCGCCTGGCGCGGCTACTTCGCCTCGCCCGAGCTGCAGATCGTGACCTCGACGATCACCGAGGCCGGGTACGTCCGCGACAGCTCCGGCGGGCTGGACCTGGCCAACGAGGCCGTGGTCGCCGACATCGCGGCCCTGAAGGCCGACCCGGAGCAGGCGGTGGTGACCACGGCGCCGGGCAAGATCGTCGCCGGCCTGCTGGCCCGTCGCGCCGCCGGTGCCGGGCCGATCACCTTCGTCCCCTGCGACAACATCGTCGACTCCGGTGCGCTGGTGCGCTCGGTGGTGCAGACCTTGGCCGAGCAGGTCGACCCGTCGCTGCTCGGCTGGATGAGCGAGAACGTCGCGTACGTGACCAGCATGGTGGACCGGATCACCCCCCACCCGACCGACGCCGACGTGGCCGCGGTGGCCGAGCTGACCGGGGTCGCCGACGCCGCGCCGGTGGTCACCGAGCCTTTCTCGGAGTGGGTGCTGATGGGCGACTTCGCCGGCCAGCGGCCCGCCTGGGAGAAGGCCGGCGCCACCATCGTCGACGACATCGTCCCGTTCGAGCACCGCAAGCTGTGGATGCTGAACGGCTCCCACTCACTGATGGCGTACGCGGCCCCACTGCTCGGCTGCACGACCGTCGGTGAGGCGATCGCCCACCCGACTGTCCGGGACTGGGTGGAGCAGTGGTGGGACGTGGCCGGGGCGCACCTGCCGCTGCCCACCGACCAGGTCCAGGCCTACCGGGCCGCCCTGGTGGAGCGCTTCGAGAACCCCTCGATCAAGCACCTGCTGGCCCAGATCGCCGCCGACGGGTCGGTCAAGATCCCGATCCGGTTCGTACCGGTGCTGGAGCTGGAGCTGGAGCAGGGCAGCCTGCCCGAGGGTGCGACCCGCCCAGTCGCGGCCTGGGTCGCCCACCTGCTCGGTCACGGGGTGCCGCTCAACGACGCTCAGGCCGAGGAGGTCTCCGGGCTGGTCGGTGCCGATGACGCCGCGACCGTGAGCGCGGTCTGCTCCTGGCTGGGGACCGCCTCGCAGCCGGTGGTCGACCAGGTGCTGCGCCAGCTGGCAGAGCTGCTGGAGCTGTCTCGGCGGGCGCGCTGACCGCACCGGGCGGCGGGCGGCACCTAGGATCGGGAAGGACCGCTACTACGAAGGACACTCCATGACCTCGCTGCCGCTGTTCGGTCCTGGACGCCACCTGCTCTCGGTCCAGCAGCTCGACCGGGCCGGTCTGGACGTCCTGTTCGAGCTCGCCGACACGGTCCGCCCGATTGCCGAGCGCCGCAGCGTCTGCACGGTCCTGGACGGGGCGGTGCTGGGGTCGCTGTTCTTCGAGCCCAGCACCCGGACCCGGCTCAGCTTCGAGTCGGCCTTCCTGCGCCTGGGCGGAGAGGTCACCACCACGACCGGCTTCACCTTCTCGTCGATGGCGAAGGGGGAGTCGATCACCGACACCTCCCGGGTGGTGTCGGGGTACTCCGACGTGCTGGTGGTCCGCCATCCTGACGAGGGCTCGGTGGCCCAGTTCGCCGCCGCCTCGGTGGTGCCGGTCGTCAACGCCGGCGACGGCGCCGGGGAGCACCCGTCGCAGGCGCTGCTCGACGTGTACACCCTGCGCTCCGAGCTGGAGGCCCGCGGCGGGATCGACGGCTCCACGGTCGCGGTCGTGGGTGACCTGCGCTACGGCCGTACGGTGCACTCGCTGATGAAGCTGCTGTCGATCTTCTCCCGGATCACGTTCCGGCTGTTCTGCCCCCCCAGCCTGGAGCTGCCCGACGAGGTGGCCCGGTACGTGGAGCAGCGCGGCCACCGGGTGACCAGCTGCGACTCGGTGGTCGACGCGGTCCGTGGCGCCGACGTCGTCTACGCGACCCGGGTCCAGCGGGAGCGGATCACCCAGGAGCTGCCAGCCTCGGTGACCGGGTCGCTGCTCGACCGGGCGGTGCTGGAGGAGGCCCAGGCGACCGGGATCGTCATCATGCACCCCCTGCCGAGGGACTCTCGCCACGACTCGTACGACCTGTCCGCCAGCGTCGACGACCTGCCCGGGCTGGCGATCTTCCGCCAGACCGACAACGGTCTGCTGGTCCGGATGGCGATCTTCCTGACTACGCTGGGCTGCTCGGCCGACACGGTCCGGGCTACCACCAAGCAGCGGCCCTGGGACGCCCGGCTGCGTACCGACTGACCAAGCGAGACCGAAAGGGGACCCCATGCCTATGACCGTTGAGATGTGGTTTGACCCAGCCTGCCCGTGGGCCTGGACCACCTCCCGCTGGCTGCTGGAGGTGCAGCAGGTCCGCGACGTCGAGGTGGTCTTCAAGGTGATGAGCCTCGGGGTGCTGAACGAGGGCCGTGACCTCGACCCGGACTACCGGCGCTTCCTCGACACCGAGTCCTGGATCGGCGCCCGGGCCTCGGCCGGGGTCGCCGAGACCGGCGACCCCGAGCTGCTGGCGCGCTTCTACACCGCCCTCGGCACCCGCTACCACCAGCTCCAGGAGCCCCGGGCGGTCGAGACGGTCCGGGCCGCGCTGGCCGACGTCGGAGCCGACCCGACGATCGCCGACCGGGCCCAGACCGACGCCTTCGACGCCTCGATGCGGGCCTCGCACGGCGAGGCGATCGCCGCCGTCGGTGACGAGGTCGGGACCCCGGTGGTCCGGGTCAACGGCATGGCCCTGTTCGGCCCGGTGCTCTCCCCGGCCCCGAAGGGGGAGCAGGCCGGTGAGCTCTTCGACGGCTTCGTGAAGATGACCGCGTACCCGGGCTTCTTCGAGCTGAAGCGGACCCGGACCGTCGGCCCGATTCTGGACTGATGCAGGTCGTACGGCTCACTGCCGGCCAGGCCGAGGCCGAGGTCTGGACCCTGGGTGCGGCGCTGAACCGGCTCGTGGTGCCCGGGCCGGCGGGTCCGGTGCCGGTGCTGCTCGGGGTCCGAGACCAGGCCGCCCGGCTGGCCAGCAAGGCCTACCTGGGCGAGATTGTCGGCCCGTACGGCAACCGGATCGCCGAGGGCCGGTTCACGCTGGACGGGGTTGAGCACCGGCTGGAGCAGAACTTCGCCGGCCGGCACTGCCTCCACTCGGGCAGCGACGGCTTCCACCGCCGCGAGTGGACGGTGCTGGAGCAGACCCTGGACCAGGCCCGGCTGGGGCTGGTCTGGTCCGACACCACCGGCGACCATCCCGGGCCGGTCCGGGCCGAGGTGACGTACTGGCTCGGCGAGCAGTGGCTGGAGTACCAGACCGAGGTCCGCGCCAGTGCCGCCACGGTGGTCAACGTAACTGCCCACCCGTACTTCAACCTCGCCGGCGGCGGGACCGTCCACGAGCACAGGCTGCAGGTCCGGGCCGAGCGCTACCTGCCGGTCAGCGAGACCCTGATCCCGCTGCCGGAGGCCCCGGCCCCGGTCAGCGGCCCGCTCGACCTGCGCCGGCCGCAGCGGCTGGCCGCGTCGACCACCTCCGGAGGGCTGGACCACTGCTTTGTCCTCGACGGGGAGGGCTTCCGCGAGGTGGCGACCCTGACCGCGCCGTCGGGGCTGCAGATGACGATCTCGACCGACCTGCCGGGGCTGCAGGTGTACACCGGCCACGGCCTGGACCAGACCACCGTCGGCCCGGACGGGCCGTACCAGCCGTACGCGGGGGTCGCGCTGGAGACCCAGCACTTCCCGGACGCCCCGAACCGGCCCGACTTCCCGAGTACGGTGCTGCGTCCTGGCGAGGTGCGACGCTCCCGGACCCGCTGGGTGCTCACCGTCGGTGGGGTCTGACAGACTCTGCGCATGCGGGTGCACATCTCCACCGACCACGCGGCTTTCGACACCAAGCAGTACCTAGTCACCGAGCTGGCCAGGCGCGGCTACGAGGTGGTCGACCACGGCGCCGGCAGCCTCGACCCGGACGATGACTACCCCGACTTCATCATCCCGTGCGCCGAGGCAGTCCTGGCCGACCCGGGCTCGCTGGGGATCGTGCTGGGTGGCTCCGGCAACGGGGAGGCGATCGCGGCCAACAAGGTGGTCGGGATGCGGGCCGCGCTGGCGTACGACCCGGAGACCGCCCGCCTGGGCCGGGAGCACAACAACGCCCTCTGCCTGGCGCTGGGGGGACGGATGCACCCCGAGCCGGAGGCCCTGGAGATCGTGCTGACCTTCCTCGCCACGCCGTTCTCGGGCAGCCCGCGCCACGAGCGGCGGATCGCGAAGATCACCGCGTACGAGCAGGGGCGGTCCTGACCGGCCGGCGCTCGGGCACCGGCCCCCGGGAGACCGGCCGCGACGGGGTGTCGGGGCTGGTCACCGAGGGCCGGGCGCTGCGGGCCCGGGACGTGTCCCGCCCGAGCGACGAGCAGGTCCAGCAGGCGGCGGACGCAGCGGCGGCACTCATCCGGCGGGCCGCCGCTGAGCGGGTACGGGGGCGCTGATGCCGGAGGGGCACCACATCCACCGGCTGGCCCGGGACCTGTCGCAGCTGTGGAGCGGGCAGGCGGTGCGGGTGAGCAGCCCGCAGGGCCGCTTCGCCGAGGCGGCGGCGCTGCTGGACCAGACCGTGCTGGAGCGGTCCTGGGCGGTCGGCAAGCACCTCTTCGTCGGCTTCACCGGCGACCGGGTGGTGCACATCCACCTGGGCCTGATCGGCAAGCTCCGCTGGTACCCGTGGCCGGGTGGGGCAGGGGTGGTGCGGCTGCGGATCGGCACCGACCAGACCGGGGCGTACGACCTGACCGGTCCGCAGACCTGCGAGCTGGTCACGGGGGCCGAGGCGGACGCGGTGGCCGCCGCGTCAGGGCCGGACCCGCTGGACCCGGCCGCCGACCGGGAACGGGCCTGGGCCAAGGTGCACCGCTCGTCACGGACCGTGGCCGCGCTGCTGATGGACCAGAAGATCTTCGCCGGGGTCGGCAACATCTACCGCGCCGAGGTCCTGTTCCGGGCCGGGCTGGACCCGCACCTGCCGGGCACCGCGCTGGAGCGGCGGACCTTCGACGCGATCTGGGACGACCTGGTGGAGCTGATGCCGCGGGGAGTCGCCGACGACCGGATCGACACCGTCCGACCGGAGCACACCCCGGAGGCGATGGGCCGCCCGCCGAGGGCTGACGCTCACGGGGGTGAGGTGTACGTGTACCGCCGCCACGACCTGCCGTGCCTGGTCTGCGGCACCCCGGTGCGCTGCGAGACCCATGCCGCCCGCAACCTGTACTGGTGCCCTCGCTGCCAGCAGGAGCCAGGCAAGACGTGACAACCGGTGCCGTCTGCCCCGGATCGACCTAGGTTGAGGCCATGAGCCTGCCGCCGCCTCGTACTCTCACCGCCGCTGCCGCCTCCGCCACGGTCTACGACCACGGCGCCCATGTCACGGCCTGGAGCCTGGACGGGCAGCCGGTGCTGTGGGTGAGCCGGCACTCCGCGTACGAGCCGGGCCACCCGATCCGGGGCGGGGTCCCGATCTGCCTGCCGTGGTTCGGCCCGGGCCGAACCACGACGATGCAGCCGGCGCACGGGCCGGCCCGGCTGGCCACCTGGGCCTTCCTCGGCGAGACCTCGCACGGGGCTGCCACCACTGCTCGCTACCGGCTGACCAGCGACGAGGTCGCCGACCCGCAGGGGGACTGGGAGGCGGTCTACGAGGTCCGTGTGGGGGCCGAGCTGGAGCTGGCGCTCACGGTGAGCGCTACTGGCAGTGAGCTGTTCTCGTACGAGGAGGCCCTGCACACCTACCTCGCGGCGATGTACGGCAGGTCGAGGTCCTCGGGCTGGACGGGGCCTCGTACCTGGACAAGGCCCGCGGCGGCGCTGACGCGGTGCAGTCCGGGGTGCTGCGGATCACTGCTGAGACCGACCGGGTGTACCGGAGCACCGCCGAGGTCGAGGTGGTTGACCCGGTGCTGGGGCGCCGGATCAGGCTCAGCAAGGAGGGCTCGGCCCAGACCGTGGTCTGGAACCCCTGGGTCGACAAGGCCCGGGCGATGCCGGACTTCGGCGACGACGAGTGGCCGCAGATGCTGTGCGTCGAGGCCGTCAACGCCCTCGACCAGGCGGTCGAGCTGGCGCCTGGGCAGAGCCATACAGTGCGCCAGCGGATCCGGGTCGAGACCCTCTGAGCGCCCAGCAGCCGAGGCCGCACGATCCCGACCCCAGCACCGCAACCGACTCGCCGAACTGATCCGGGCTGGCCGGCCAGACCCGCTTGCGGTGACTGGGAGCAGGGACCGCAACCGTTTCCATATCGTTTCAGGATCGTGACCGGGAAGCGCTTCCCATCGGTGCTCGCAGTTGCCACACTGAGGTCATCAACGGCGATGGAGGTTCCATGACGACTTCGCGGAGAAGGTTCCTGGCCGGTGCTGCGGGGACAGCCGCGGTAGGCGCACTCGCGGCATGCGGTAGCGGCTCAGGGGGGAGCGCCGGTGGCTCCACCCCGGGTGGTCCGGTCACGCTGCGGTTCACCTGGTGGGGCAACGAGGTCCGCAACAAGAACACCCAGGCCGTCATCGACGCGTACATGAAGGCCAACCCCAGCGTCACGATCAAGCCCGAGCCGGGTGAGTGGTCGGCGTACTGGGACAAGCTGAGCACCCAGATGGCAGGCGGGGACGCCCCCGACATCATCCAGATGGACGAGCAGTACCTGCAGGACTACTCCAAGCGCGGCGCCCTGGCCGACCTCAGCAAGCTGCCGGTGAAGACCGACAAGTTCAGCAAGGGCCTGGTTGAGACCGGGACCGTCGGCGGCAAGGTCACCGCCCTGTGCGCTGGCGTGAACGCGCTGTGCTTTGTGGCCAACCCAGCCTTCCTGTCCGAGGTCGGGGTGGCCCTGCCTGACGACAAGACCTGGACCTGGGAGTCGTTCCTGGAGTGGGGCAAGGCCGTGGCGGTCAAGAAGCCCGGCAGCTTCGCGATCAACGGCGCGGTCTTCGGTGACTCAGTGGCCCGGGCCTGGCTGTTCCAGAAGGGCAAGGCCCTGTTCACCGAGTCGGGCCTGGGCTGGGAGCCGGCCGACCTCCAGAGCCTCTTCGAGCTGATGATGAGGTACCTCGAGGCGAAGGTGATCCCGAGCCCGGCCGAGAACGCCGAGGAGCTCACCAAGCCGATCGCCCAGAACATCTTCTCGACCGGCCGGACCGCCCTGGTGCTGTGCTGGTCGAACCAGGTGACCGCCTTCCAGGCCGCTGTCGGCAAGCCGTTGCAGATCCTGCGGATCCCGTCGATGGACGGTACCGCCAAGGGCGCCAACCTCTGGTACAAGTCCGGCCAGTACCAGGCGATCAGCGCGAGGTCGAAGAACCAGGAGGCCGCGGCCAGGTTCCTGGACTTCTACTTCAACAGCGACGAGGCCGGGGACGCGCTGCTGGCCGAGCGCGGGCTGCCGCCGAACACGGAGATCCTGACCCGCATCACCCCGAAGCTGGGCGACGCCGACAAGAAGGCGGCCGAGTACCTGAAGGTGATCGAGCCTGACCTGCGCGACGCGCCGAAGCCGCCCCCGCCGGGCGTGGCGACCTTCCAGACGGTGATGAACCGGTACATCCAGGATGTGCAGTTCGGCCGCAAGAGCGCGGCCGACGCGGCCCGGGGCCTGTACGACGAGGCCAAGGGCATGGTCAAGTAGACCTGCCAGCGCCCCCGTCCGCCGGTCGGCGGGCGGGGGCGTCGGCACCCCCGGGCCAGTACCCTGGGGGCAAGGGGTCGATGAACAGGTACGTGATCGCGCCAGACCTGGTGGTCGAGGCGGACGGCGTGGCTCGGCTCGGGCCAGGGGAGCCCGCGCTCGGGATCTCCTGGCCGCAGTGCACCGTCGGGCCTGACGGCGCCGACAGCCTGACCTGGCAGGTCCGGACCTGCGACACCGACGACGACGAGGTCTACGTCGAGCTGGTGGCTGGGTCGCTGCGGGCCACCCTGCGGCAGTCGGTGGTGGCCGGGACCTGGCGGCTGCGGGCCAGTCTCCACAGCACCGGCCCGGAGCCGGTGACCGTGTCGGCGGTGAGCCTGCGGCTCGATCCCGGTCAGGGACTCGTACGGGTCTGGGGTGCTGGAGCGGCCGGCCTGGTGGCCCTGGCGAGCAGCGACCAGCCGGGACGGCCCTGGGCCCTGGTGCTGCGCCGCGGGCAGCTCACCGACACCGCCGGCCGGCTGGTCTGGCTGCCGGACGGCACCCGCCTGGACCCGGGGCAGCGGCTGGTGCTGGACCTGGACGGGCGGCGCTGCCTGGACTGGGAGTCGGTCGGGGACCGGCTGCCGAGCTGGTTGCCGGTGGACGCGGTGACCCTGCCGCAGCCGGTCGAGCTGCGCCTGCCGGACGCGGCGGTCAGCGCTCTGGACTGCGAGGTGGTCGAGGACGGCTGGGCCACCCTGATCACCGGCAGCGGCCGGGCTCAGGTCGCGGTCCGCGGCTCCTTCGGTGAGGTTGGGCTGGAGCTGTCATTCGCCCCCTCTGTACGCACCGCCGCGCAGAGCCTCGCCCGCCAGCTCGCCCGGCTGGCCCGGGAGGTGCCGGGCGCGATCCTGCAGAGCGACGGCACCGGCCCCGAGCGACGGGCCCAGGCCCTGGAGCGGACCGCGCGGCGGCTGCTGGTGCTGCAGGCCTCCCGGGCCCAGGTCCGCGAGCAGGACCTGGTCCGCGGCTGGCTGCTGGACGGGGTCACTCACCTGCTGGTGACTGGCGGGCAGCCCGGGGCGAGCACCATCGCGGCCCTGGCCGGCGAGGTCCAGCGCGGCGACGGCCAGGCCGAGGCTGTGCTGCTGGAGGCGGTGCCGGTGCTGCCCGACGAGCCGGGGCTGGGCCTGGCGCTGAGCCGGGCCTGGGTGGCGCTGTGGGGTGCCGGGGCCGAGGTGGACGTGGTTCGGGCGGCGATGGAGCGGCTGCGGCCCGGCTCCGACCCGGTGTCGCAGGTCGAGCACCACCTGCTTACCGGCTCCGGCCACGAGCAGCAGGTCCTGGGCCGCTGGGAGGGGCTGCTCGGCGGCGGTCTGCCCGGTCGGCTGCACCCGGAGCCGGAGCCGACCGAGACTGCCCGCCTGGTCGCAGCGACCGCCCTGCTGCCCGAGTCCGGCGACCGGCGTGCGGGACCGGTGCTGGTTGCGGCCGAGATCGCGTCACGGCGGCTGCTGGCTGCGTACCCAGACGACCCTGACGTGCTGGCCTGGCTGCTCCTCGCGCAGCGGGACTAAGGGTCCCCGACGCCAGCCCAGGAGACCAGGACCGGCTGCTCCTCGCGCAGCGAGACTAAAGGGGTCACCGGCCCGCGACGAGCTGCGACCCAGCCCCTGCTGGCGGCCGCCGCAAGCCCGACGCCCAGCAGGGGCGGCAGCGTGTGACCAGCGTCGTCACGAGAGCCACGGCTTCAGGGCCGCTGGTGGAGCGGATGACGGGAATCGAACCCGCATGACCAGCTTGGAAGGCTGGGGCTCTGCCATTGAGCTACATCCGCAGTGCTGGGCCAGCCTACCGGGCACAGCGCTGATCAGTACAACCAGTGACCTGGTCCCTGGCGACACAGGAGCCGTACCGCCGGCCCCGCAGCCGGCGCACCAGCAGGGCCAGGGCGAGCAGGACCACCGCCAGGGCAGCCCCGGCAGCCGCTGCCCGGGGAACCAGCGGTGTCGACAGCCACAGCCGCGGCGCCGCCTCCCACAGCGCACCTATCATCTCCAGCGAGCCCCGGTCGTTGCTCTGCGGCGCGACGATGGATCGCTCCACCGTGCCCCGGGCCGTCCACTCGGCGGGCAGCTCGGTCCGTTCGGCATGGACCAGCAGCCGGTGCGAGTTCACTCCGTACGGGGTGCAGGTGACCAGGGTGACCAGGTCTCGGCCGTCCTCAATGATCAGGCTGTGCACCTGCTCGGGGAGCACGACGCTGGTGCCGTACACCCGGTAGGCGTGGTCCTCGCCCAGGACGCGGATGACGAACCAGTCGCCAGGAGCCAGTTCTGGGAGGCGGTCGAAGATCCGGGCCGACTGCAGGCCGGTGTGCCCAGCCAGGATGGTGTGGGTGGAGGTGCCCCCGCTGGGGACCGAGGTGTTGACCACGTGCCCGACCCCGTGCAGCAGCGTCTTCTCGTTGGTGTAGTGGTAGATCGGGAGGTCGACCTTGATCTTGGGGATGACGACCTGGGCCATCACCCCGTCGCCGACGACGTTGAGCACCCGCTCGTACTCGGCGTTGCCAGGGCGGACGTCGTCGGGGTCGAAGGGGTCGATGACGTGGGAGGCACCGCTGCGGACCCGGCTGTTGTAGCTCCTCGCTGCCTGCTTCTCGGCCTCTAGGTCTGGAGGGGATGCGGCCGTGACGACCTGGTACTGCCGGGCCGCCACCTGGTCCTGGGCCCGCTGGTTGAGCCAGTCGCTGACGAACGGGTAGCCGATCAGGGACGCGCCGAGCCCGACGACCACGAGGCTAGCGGTCCGACGCACCCAGGAGCCTCGTCGGCGCAGGGCCGGCGAGGAGCCCCCGCCGGCCCGTCCGTCCTGCGGCATGCCGTCAGCGGTCATGATGACTCAGGCCCGAGCCTTCTTCCGGCCCGGCAGGACACCGAGCAGGATGCCGCCCACGACCAGCACCACGCCGCCGCCGACCATGGCCACGATGCCCCCGGCGCCAGTGATGGGCAGGTCGGGGAGCTTGGGGTCGACGACGTCCTGCGGTGCCACCAGGTAGTTGTTCTCAGCCTCCGGGGTGGCCGGGTTGTCCTGGGTGGCAGTGGCTGCACTGAGCTCGAAGACCTGGTCGGGGGCCTTCTGGTAGCCCGAGGGCACCGTGGTCTCGACCGCGGTGTAGCTGCCGGCGGCCAGGTCCTCAAAGGCGACGTACCCGTTCGCGTCCGAGGTGGCGGTCATCGTGGTCCCGTTGGTCAGCCGGATCGTGAAGACCGCACCGGGCAGGGGCTGCTGGCCCTGGTCGACCTTCCGGAAGACGTAGCCGTAGGTCTTGACCTTGCTGGTGTCCTTCGGCCCGGTGGTCGCTGACTCGTACGGGCTCGGGTTGAAGGTGACCGTGGCGGTGTTGCTGGTCAGGTCGTCGGAGGTGCGTGAGAAGGCAGCTGCCGTGAGTCGGGCGCTGTACTTCACCTCGACCGCCTGCCCGGGGTGGCCCAGGACGTAGCCCTTGGTGAACGCGATCGTGTACCCGTTCAGGGTGGTCGTGAGGGTGTAGTCGGTGCCCGACTGTGCCGGCGCCCCGTTGATCATGATCGAGGACCCGTCGAGCTCCAGGCCTGGGGTCATCACGTCACCGATGGTGAAGACCGCGTCCCGGGCATCGGCTGGGTACGAGGGAACCGCCGTGGTCACCGTGAACGGCACCGTGTCGCCGACGCTGTACTGGTCGGTCTCCTTGCGGTTGTCGGCGCCGACGGTCTTCGTCACCGACACCTCGGTCTTCTTCACGGTGACGGGCTGCAGGTCGCGGGCGACGTAGCCACCGTTGCGCGGAGTCGGGGTGACGTCCACGACCATGTTCTGGTACACCCGGGTCTGGCCGTTCGTGCTGGTCACCCGGATGAGGTAGTAGCCGCTGCCGAGCGTCAGCTGGGCTGACGTGCCCTGGGCTGTCGCCGTCGTGGCGGGGGTCTGCAGGGCGGCGGCGATCGCCGAGGCTGCCTGCTGCATGGCGCTGCCCTGGGTGAAGGTGGTGCCGTCGCTGGCGATGGGGGCGATCTCCTCGATCGTGTCGTACTGTGGCGGCAGCCCCGGGGCCATCGTGTAGGTGAGGTTGTTGGCGGCGTCGACGTTGGCGTCGGCGATCAGGAAGGCGCTCACCGTGTCACCGTCGTGGACGTCGTTGATGGTGAGGACGCTGTCGGCGACATCCGTGGGGCTGCTCGGGGCAGCGTGGGCCAGGGCCGGTGACAGGGCGAGCGCCAGGGCTGCTGCCGCGGCGACTGTGTGGCTGCACACTCGGGCGAGTGCCGAGATCATGGTCTACTCCTTGTGGTCGGGCGTGAGCAGGATGGTGGGGTGCCGGTCGGGTCGGCGGCGTACTAGCAGCAGGCCGGCGCCGCCGGTCAGCAGGAAGCTGCCGACGAAGACCAGGCCTGTGGTGCCGGGGCCGGCGGTGGTGGGAAGCGCAGGAAGAGGGTCGTCGGCGATGGTGATGGTCGCCACCGCGTCCTTGACAGGCAGCACGACCGGGGTGCCGCCGGCGGTGACGGTCGACAGCACCCCCTGCTCGGAGACTGTGACCAGGTACGGGGTGGGGTCGAGCTGGTAGCCGCTCGGGGCCCGGGTCTCCTTCAGCCAGTAGCTGGTCTGGGGGGCCAGGCCGTGGTACACGGCCTTGCCGTCGGTGCCCGTGGTGACCGCGCCACCGGGGACCGGGGTGGTCAGGGCCGGGTCGCTGAAGACGGCTGCGGGCTGGTCGTTGCCGCTGAAGACCCCGTCACCGTCATCGCGGTAGAGGGTGAACTGGGCTCCGGCCAGCGCCTGGTGGTTGTCGCTGGACTGCTTGACGACTGCCAGAGGCTGCCGCTGCTCGTTGGTGAACGTGGCCTGGTCGGCGTTGTACGTGGCGACCACCTTGAGCTTGCCCAGACCGTCGTCCTGGACCTCGACGGTGACGGTCGCGACGTGGCTGTCGTACACGTACCCGGGGACGGCGGTGTTGCGCTCGGCGATGGTGTACGTGAAGGTCTTGCCGATGTCGGCCTGGGTGTACGAGAGCTCGGTGAAGGCGACCTGGCCTGAGGCGTCGTTGGTCTTGGAGTCCAGAGTCCCGGCTGGTCCTGTGAGGTCGAAGATGAACTGGCCGGGCACCAGCTGGCCACCGCGGAGCTTCTTTGTGGCGGTGAGCCCGATCGTGCCCTTGGCCTCGTACGGCACCAGGACCGTGACCCGGGGGGTGAGCCGCTCTGTGCCGTTGATGCTGACCGAGGCCTGGTTGGGGACAGCCCAGTACCGGTCGCCGCTGCTGTCGGCCCGGGGATAGGCGGACAGGTCTGCGGTGGCGGAGACCGGGGCAGTGATCCGGAAGACGTGCTTGTCCTCGGCAAAGCCGTGGCCGGTGTTCTTGGCGGTGGCGGTGACGGTCTGCCCGCTGACCGTGATGGTCCAGTTCGCGGTGACGTCCTGGTCGGCGTTCGGCCCCTTGAAGACCCTGACCGTGGCCCGGGAGGCGTCGAGGGCCGGGTCCAGGGTGTCCTTCATGACGATCGAGGAGGCCTGGTTGGTGCTGACGACGTACGGGAGGGTCTGCTCGACGTCGAAGCTGGCCACCTCGCCGCGCTGCCTGACCTGCTGCGGCGGAGTCTTCAGCGGGGGTGCCCAGGTGGGGTACTTCACAACCGTGGTGTCGAAGCCCATGCCAGTGCTAGCGCCTTCGCCGCGCCACTGGGTGACATAGCGCGGGCCGGCCTTGGTGAGCACCGAGGAGAAGTTGGTGGGGACGCTCGACGGGTCGTTGGCCCCGGAGCGGAACCAGGTGTTGTTGTCGCTGGGGACCACGGTCGTGCTGGTCCCCAGGACCACCTCATCCTTGTAGCCGCTGACCAGGTGGATGCCTTCACGCCAGGCGGAGGTGAAGTCGCTGACGGAGCCGCCACCCTGCTGGTGGTGGACCGGCTGGTCAATGTCCCAGTAGAGGATGTCCACCTCGTTCGACGCGTCGATCAGGGTGTCGGTCCCGGATCTCACGAACGATGTCGTGAAGGTCGCCTCGGCCCCGATGGCCGCGCTGTCCGTGCTGGCCGACGCCTGCACGAGCGGCCCGTACAGGGTAGAGACCTCAAAGGGGGTGAACCAGCTCGGCTCAGGCAGCCCGTCGAACTGCCAGGCGTACACCTGGGAGAAGTCGATGACCGCGTCGACCGGCTGCCCGGTGACGGTGTACCCGATCCGGTTGAGCCGGACCTTGAAACCAGGCCACGTGGTACCGCTGTAGGTCACCTGGCCGTTGTCCGGGTAGCGCCACACCTGGTACGAGCCGACCCCGTACGAGGAGTGGTTCCACCAGATGTACCAGCCGTTGCCGATCGGGACGCTGGGCCCGTCCTGGCTGGCTGGGTTGGCGGGCAGGACCGTGCTGAAGTCGTGCCAGGACCCGTTGGCCCAGTACTGCCCAGTGCTGCCATCAGGGGTCCTGGGGATGTAGACCGTGCCGCCGACCTCGCCGAGGATGTTAGGAACCTGACGGATAGTGTGGGCGTGCGCGCTGGGAGCAGCAGCGAGGATGCAGAGCAGGGTCGCCGCGATGACAGCCAGAGACCTGACCGCCCACCCAGCGCGGTGCATCGCTGGCTCTCGCACGAACCTCACCGAGCCCACCCTTTCGAGACGACGACCAGGAAAGTCAACTCCGAATCGTCAATGTGGTCAAAACAGATGAGAGCCACCTCATCTGCGAGGAGAGCAGGGGCAGCGCAGCCAGGCACTGTCGGAGGGCTCTGCCAGGCTGCGAGCATGAACACGATCAGCATCGACTGTCGTACCTGCGCTGTCCGGGGGCCGGCCTGCGGCGACTGCGTGATGGCGGTCCTGCTCGAACCCGAGTCCGAGGTCACGCTGGACTCCGCCGAGCGGCGGGCGCTGGGGGCCTTGTCGGCGTCGGGGCTGGTTCCTCCGCTGCGGCTGGTTCAGCACAGCCCCAGGGCCGCCCGGCGCCGGGCCGGCTGACCCGGCCGCGGTCTGGACACCTTTCTGGTAACGATTGGCTCAGTGGAACCCCGGAACCAGCGGTCCCGACTTGGCATCAGCACGGGTTTCGTTTACCGTTTTCTCAGGATAGGCCTGAGGAGGCCGGTCCGTTGGGCTGAAGGGGAGTCGCTTCGTGAGCATGCTGCACAAGGTGGGTCGATCGCTGTCGGTGATGGCCCTGGCCGGGGCCCTGGTGGTCTCAGGTTCCTCTGCGGCGGTGGCCGACCCGGACACCATCAACCAGGCCCGGGTGGAGCTGGAGCGGCTCGAGCAGCAGCAGACCGAGATCGACCAGCAGTACGTGGCCGTCCAGGAGAAGCGTGACCAGAGCCAGAAGGCCCTGGACGCAGCCCGGGCCGACGCTGACGTCCAGGCTGGCAAGGTCGCCCAGCTGCGGGCCCAGGTCGGGCAGGTGGCGCTGCAGCAGTACCGCGGCCGGGCCTACGACACCACCACGGCACTGCTGGTCACCGATGATGTCGACAGCTTCCTCAGCCGGCTGTCGACGGTGCAGAAGATCAACGACAACAGCAACTCCCTGCTGCAGGACTACCAGTCGGCCCAGGCCAACCTCGCCGACACCCAGCGCGCCGCCGCCGCCCAGCTGGCGCAGGTCAGTGCCGAGGAGCAGAACCTGGCCGCGCTGAAGAAGCAGTCGGTCGAGAAGGTGCAGGCTGCCGAGCGGCTCCTGGCCCGGTTGACTGAGGAGCAGCGCAAGCGCCTCGAGGAGGCCCGGGCCGCCGAGGCCGCCCGCCAGGCCGAGGCGGCCCGCCAGGCCGAGACCAGCCAGCTGAACCGGAACTCGGCCCGCCCGACCACCCCGGCCCAGCCCAAGGTCACGACCCCTTCGCAGCCCGAGCAGCCCCCGGTTGGCGGCGGCTCCGGCAGCTCTCGCGGCGCCGGTGCGGTCAGCCACGGCCTGTCGAAGGTGGGCAAGGCGTACGTGATGGGCGCCACCGGTCCGAACGCCTTCGACTGCTCCGGGCTCACGCTGTCCGCCTACCGCTCCGTCGGGGTCAGCCTGCCGCGGACGTCGCAAGCGCAGTACCACGTCGGGACCCCGGTCAGCATGTCCAACCTGCAGCCCGGCGATCTGGTCTTCTACTACAGCGGGATCAGCCACGTCGGGATCTACATCGGCAACGGTCAGATCGTGCACGCTGCGAACCCCCGCCGGGGCGTTGTCACAGACAGCGTCACCTCGATGCCGTTCATGGGCGGGCGGCGCGTCGCTTGATCCTGGTCGACGACCATCACACGCACTCTGATCGTCACCAATGACTTCCCCCCGCGTACCGGGGGGATCGAGTCCTTCGTCCGCAGTGTCTGCGACCTGCTCGACCAGCAGGTGGTGGTGCTGACCCGTCACGAGCGGTTCGACACCGAGCGCTACGACGCGGCTCAGCCGTTCCCGGTCCACCGGGTCCCGGGGCCGCTGCTGCCCACACCGAGGCTCGAGCGGCGAGCAGTGGAGCTGGCCCGTCGTTACGGTACGGACCGGCTGCTGATCGGAGCCTCCGCGCCGCTCGGGCTGCTGGCCAGGCGACTGCGCCCGTACGCGGAGCGGATCGTGGCGCTCTCTCACGGTCACGAGGTCTGGTGGGCCTCCGTCCCGGTGGCTGCGACCGCCCTGCGCCGGGTGGCTGCTGATGTGGATGCACTGGGGGTGATCTCGGGTCACACCCACCAGGTGATCGCGCGGGCGCTGCCAGAGGCCGACCGGGCCAAGCTGGTGGAGCTGCCGCCCCCGGTCGACACCACCCGCTTCTGCCCAGCCTCAGAGCCGGCCCCGGACCCGGTAGTGGTCTCCGCCGGGCGCCTCGTCCGCCAGAAGGGCTTCGACACGCTGCTGGCTGCCTGGCCGACGGTCCTGGCGGGGCTGCCAGCAGCCCGGCTGCTGATCGTGGGCGACGGCCCAGCCGCCGGACGGCTGCGCCGGCAGGCTGCCTGGCTGACCGGGGTGCGGTTCCTGGGTGACCAGCCTCACCACCGGATGCCCGACCTGTACCAGTCGGCTCGGGTCTTTGCGCTCCCGGTCCAGCGCCTGCTGGGCGGCCTCTACACCGAAGGCCGGGGGCTGGTCTTCGCTGAGGCGGCAGCGTGCGGTCTGCCGGTGGTCGTGGGTGACTCTGGCGGTGCCCCGGAGACGCTCCAGGACGGGCTCACCGGCACGGTGGTCCCCCCGGCAGACCCCGCCCTGCTGGCGGGTGCCCTGCTGCGCTACCTGGCGGACCCGGTGGCGGCCCGGGCCGCCGGGCTGGCTGGCCGGGAGCACGTGGTTGGCACCTGCGACACAGCCACCGTGGCGGGCCGGCTGCGGGCGGTGCTGGCCGCCTGACCGGCGACATAGGATGACGCCCGGTCGAGGCGGAGAGGAAAAGGCGTGCTCAGCATCGGGGTTGACATCGGAGGCACCAAGGTCGCCGCAGGTGTGGTGACGCCCGAGGGGGCAGTGCTGGAGAAGGTGGTCCTGCCAACCCCGGCCTCGACCCCAGCCGCCGTTGAGGACGCCATCGTCGGGGCGGTGGACCAGCTCCGTACCTGGCACTCAGCCACTGCGGTCGGGATCGGTGCAGCCGGCTGGGTGGACTCGGAGCAGGCAGTGGTGCGGTTCTCGCCCCACCTGGCGTGGCGCAACGAGCCGCTGCGCGCCCGGCTCCAGAAGCGGATCGACCTGCCGGTGATCGTCGACAACGACGCCAACGCCGCGGCGTGGGCGGAGTACCGGTTCGGGACCGGGCGGGGCGCCACGGTCATGGTCTGCCTGACTCTCGGCACCGGCATCGGTGGGGCTCTGGTGATCGGAGGCCGGCTGTTTCGGGGCAGCTTCGGCATGGCGGGGGAGTGGGGGCACATGTCGGTGGTCCCCGAGGGCCACTGGTGCGCCTGCGGCAACCGGGGCTGCTGGGAGCAGTACGCCTCGGGCAACGCCCTGGTCCGCGAGGCTCACGGGCTGGTCGACACGGGGTCGCCGACCGCTTCCCGGCTGCACGAGGTCGTTCAGCGCAACGGACGCCTGACCGGGCCGGACGTCACGGCCGCCGCTCTGGAGGGAGACCAGCCGGCCGCCGAGCTGATCGCCGACGTTGGCACGTGGCTGGGGCGGGGGATGGCGAACCTGGCAGCGGCCCTGGACCCGGAGCTGTTTGTGGTCGGAGGTGGGGTGAGCGAGGCTGGGGGCCTGCTGATCCGCCCCGCCATCGTCGCTTTCGAGCGCTCTCTGACCGGCCGCGGCTACCGTCCCACGGCCCGGCTGGCGCTGGCCCACTTCCGCAACGACGCCGGGCTGATCGGCGCCGCGGACCTGGCTCGGCACGCGATTACCGAGCCGCCCGGGGTGACCTCGGCGTTCTGGCCCTGGCGGCGTACGCCTCGCGGTCAGCGCCGGCGTCGGCTGCGCGGCACCTTCCTGGCCGACTGAGCGTCCTCAGACGACTGCGCCGCCGGAGTCGTCATCGTCGCGGTCGCGCGGCAGCCGGGAGAAGAGCACCAGGATCCCCAGCCCGACCCCACCGAAGCCAGCCCAGACCCCCCACCAGCGTCCGAGCAGGTCCAGCAGCATCCCGACGATCACCACCAGCCCTGCCCCGAGCAGGCCGATCCCGAGCCAGGCGGTCGAGGACAGCCGCCCGGCCGGCGGCAGCGGGTCGGGCTTGTAGCCCGAGCCGTCGTCCAGCTCCTCGGCAGGGGTCCAGGACCGCGGCGGCGCCGGCGCTGGCTCCGGGTCCGCCGGCCTCGGCTCGGGCTCGACCGGGGACGCTGCGCTGAGGGCGTCCAGCCGCGTGCTGCCGAACTCGGTCTCGATCAGGGACCGGAACCGAGCGTCAACCTCGTCCTGGCTCATCGCGCGTGCTCCCGGGCGAGCTGGGCCGTGTGCGCGACAGCCGGGGACGAGACCCGGTCCAGCGGACCGGTCGCAGCGGCGGGCGTCGTCACGTGGCCATGCTACGGCTGCTGACCAGTCGGGCGGTAAGGTCTGGGCCCGGTGGAGGGGAAGGATCCGATGCTCTACACGCTGTTCAAGTACCTGCTCTTCCGGCCCGTCTGCAGGTACGGCTTCCGCCCAACCGTGGAAGGGGAGGAGAACATCCCGGCCCGGGGGGGTGCGGTGCTCGCGGCCAACCACACCTCGGCCGGGGAGACGTTCTTGCTGCCGGCCATGATCCGGCGCCGGATGACGTTCCCGGCCAAGGCCGAGCTGTTCACCGGTCACGACCTGCCAAGCCATGTCGTCGCCTGGTTCCTGAAGGCGGTCGGGCAGGTGCCGATGGACCGCTCGGGCGGGCGCGCCTCGGCCATGGGCCTGGAGCCGGTGATGGAGGTGCTGCGGGCCGGAGGACTGGTCGGCATCTTCCCCGAGGGGACCCGGTCCCGCGACGGCCGGCTGCACCGGGGGCGGACCGGGGTGGCCCGGCTGGCGCTGAGTGCCCAGGTGCCCGTTGTCCCGGTCGGCTTCTACGGCACCGAGTTCCGCAAGGGACCGCTCGGAGTCCCCACCATGCACCGGCCGGTGATCCGCATCGGCCGCCCGATCACCCTCGACGCGTACCAGGGGATCGAGCCGGACGGGTCGGTCTACCGCAGACTGACCGACCAGGTGATGCGGGAGATCCAGAAGCTCACCGGCCAGGAGTACGTGGACGCGTACGCCGGGACGGCCCGGGCCGCGAGGACGGCCGCCGGCGGCCAGCCCGGTGTACCGGCCGAGCCCGCCCCGGGCGAGCCACCAGCCGAGCCGGCCGGATGAGGCTGCTGCCGGCGGCCCGGCGGCACAGCCCCGCCTCCCAGGTGCTGCTAGCGCCCCTGTTCCGGGTGGTGCAGTGGGTACGGATCGCGCTGCTGCTGCACGCGCTGGCGGTCGCGGTGGTGCGCCTGCCAGACACCGCCCACCAGGGCGTCGTGGCGGCCCTGCTGCTGGTGATGGCGGCGATGACGGGAGCGTCGACTTATGCCTACTCCCGCCGGAGCGGGAGAGCGCTGTGGTTCGCTGCAGCAGACGTGACCGTGGCCGCGGTCCTGACCGGGGTCTCGCCCTGGGCGCTCGGGCCGGCCTACCTGCCGAGCGCGATCCCGGTCACCGGCTTCTGGGCGGTGTGTGCGCCGCTCGCCGTGGCGATGGGCCACAGCGCCTGGCTCGGGGCCGTGGCGGGAGCGGTGATCGGGCTGACCCAGGTGCTGGCCTACCCCTCCTGGGAACCCGGCGCCTGGAGTGCAGTCGTCGTGTACTCCCTGGTGAGCGTGGGATTCGGCCTGGTTGTGGATTTTCTGCTGGACTCGCTAGGAGAGCGAGACCGGGCCTTCGCCGCCACCGCCGCCCTGGCGGAGCGGGAGCGGCTGAACCGGATCGTGCACGACGGGGTCCTCCAGGTGCTGGCCCTGATGGAGCGGGAAGGCCCCGGCCTTGGCCCCCGTGGGGCCCGGCTGGCTGCGCTGGCCAAGGAGCAGGAGAGCCAGCTGCGCTCGATGCTGCAGGACCGGCGGGTGAATGTGGACCCGGACCCGAAGCGGCGCGACCTGATCGCGGTTCTCGACCGCCACGCCAGCAGCACCGTCACGATCTCCACCATGGCCGACGAGATGGTGCTGCCCGACGAGCTGGTCCGAGAGGTCGACGCCATCGTCAGTGAGATCCTGACCAACGTCACCAAGCACGCCGGGCCCGGCGCCCAGGCCTGGCTGCTGCTGGAGCGGGAAGGCCGCGAGATGATCGTGTCGATCCGCGACAACGGGGTCGGCGCCACCAAGGAGCAGCTGTCCGGGGCTGGTGCCGACGGCCACGTGGGGGTCAAGAACTCCATCCTGGGGCGGATCCGCGACCTGGGCGGGCAGGCGGTGGTTCGCGCCGCGCCGGGGCGCGGGGTTGAATGGGAGCTGCGAGTCCCGACGGAGTGAAGGAGGCGCCGATGCGTGACGAGCCCCAGGGCCGCGGTCGCAAGGTGATGCTGGTTGACGACCACCCGATGTGGATCGAGGCTCTCTCCAGTGACCTCGCCGACGACGGCTTCGAGATCGTCGCGACCGCCGCCACCGGCCAGGAGGCACTGCGGCGGGCCCGAGCCACCCGGCCGGACGTGCTGGTGATGGACCTGCAGATCCCCGACCCCGACGGAGCGACCTGCACCGAGATCCTGCTCAAGGAGTTTCCCCGCATGCACGTGCTGGTGATCTCGGCCTCGGGTGAGCGCGACGACGTGCTGCGGGCGGTCAAGGCCGGCGCCAAGGGCTACCTGGTGAAGTCGGCCTCCCCCGACGAGCTGCTGGAGGGGGTCCGCCGGACCGCCGACGGCGACGCGGTCTTCACCCCCGGGCTGGCTGGGCTGGTGCTGGGTGAGTTCCGGCGGATGGTGACCGACGCCCACAAGTTCAACGACGAGGGGCCGATCCTGACCAACCGGGAGACCGAGGTGCTGCGCCGGGTCGCCAAGGGCAAGGCCTACCGGGAGATCGCCGACGAGCTCTTCGTCTCGCACCGGACGGTCCAGAACCACGTCCAGAACGTGCTGCGCAAGCTCCAGCTGCACAACCGGGTGGAGCTGACGCTGTACGCGATCGAGCGCGGGTACCAGGACCCGGAAGAGTAGCGGGGTCGGCCGTCAGGTGCCGCTAGCCTGACCCGCGTGAGTGACATCCCGGCCCTTGACGCGCTGCACGCCCTGAACCCGCCCCAGCAGCCGCGGTACCGTGACCAGGCCGAGCTGGCTCGGGTCCTCACGCTGCTGCGGTCCCTGCCGCCGCTGGTCTTCGCCGGTGAGTGCGACGAGCTGCGCGGCCGGGTCGCCCAGGTGGCCCAAGGCAACGCCTTCATCCTTCAGGGCGGCGACTGCGCCGAGACCTTCGACGGCATCAACGCCGCCTCGATCCGGGGCCGGCTACGGGTGCTGCTGAGCATGGCGGTGGTGCTCACGTACGCCGCCCAGGTGCCGGTGGTCAAGATCGGGCGGCTGGCCGGGCAGTTCGCCAAGCCCCGCTCCCGCGACTACGAGGTTCGCGACGGGGTCAGCCTGCCGGCGTACCGGGGTGACGCGGTCAACGGCTTCGACTTCTCCGCCGAGGCCCGGGAGGCCGACCCGCAGCGGCTGCTGGGGGTGTACAACGCCTCAGCAGCGACGCTGAACCTCGTCCGGGCCTTCGTCACCGGTGGCTTCGCCGACCTGCGCAGCATGCACTCCTGGAACGCCGACTTCGTCCGCAACCTGCCGGTCTCCAGGCGCTACCAGGAGCTCACCGAGGAGATCGACCGGGCCCTGGCGTTCATGGTGGCCTGCGGGGTAGACGATGACGCCTTCCGTACAGTCGACTTCTTCGCCAGCCACGAGGCGCTGCTGCTGGACTATGAGCACGCCCTGACCCGGATTGACTCGCGCACCCAGGCCCCGTACGACGTCGGCGGCCACTTCATCTGGATCGGGGAGCGGACCCGCCAGCTGGGCGGGGCCCATGTCGAGCTGGTCCGGGCGATGCGCAACCCAGTCGGCTGCAAGCTGGGACCGAGCACTACCCCGGCTGAGGTGGTGGCCCTGGCGGAGCAGCTGGACCCCGACCAGGAGCCCGGACGGCTGACCCTGATCACCCGCCTCGGCAAGGACCGGGTTCGTGACCTGCTGCCACCGCTGATCCAGGCCGTGGCCGGCACCGGGCGGCAGGTGGCCTGGGTGTGCGACCCGATGCACGGCAACACGTACTCGTCGGCCACCGGGTTCAAGACCCGCTCCTTCGACGACGTGGTGGCCGAGTTGGACGGCTTCTTCGACGTCCACCAGGAGCTGGGCACCTGGCCTGGCGGGGTGCACGTGGAGCTGACCGGTGACGACGTCACCGAGTGCGTCGGCGGCAGCGTCGACGTCCGGGAGGCGCAGCTGGCCGACCGGTACGAGACGGTCTGCGACCCGCGGCTGAACCGTCGCCAGTCACTGGAGCTGGCCTTCTTCGTGGCCGAGCGGCTGCGGGTGAATGCGGCGACCTGCCGCAGCGCCGCCCACGACTTTGAGGCACCGGACCTGTGATGATTGACCTGCGCAGCGACACTGTGACCACGCCGACTCCCGGGATGAGGCAGGCGATGGCGGCGGCCGAGGTCGGCGACGACGTGTACGGCGAGGACCCGAGCATCACTGCGCTGGAGAACCAGGTGGCCCAGCTGCTCGGGCACGAGGCGGGGCTGTTCTGTGTCACGGGCTCGATGGCGAACCTGCTCGGGATCTGGTGCCTGGCCGAGCCAGGCGGGGAGGTGCTCTGCGATGCCCAGGCCCACGTGGTCCGGGCCGAGATGGGCGCCCATGCCGCCCTCCACGGGGTCACGATGCGGACCTTCGACTCGTCGCGAGGGGTCGTTGACCCGGACCAGGTGCTGGGGATGCTGTCGCTCGGCACCCGCCCGTACATCGTGGAGACCCAGGTCGTGGCCCTGGAGAACACCCACAACTTCAGCGGCGGCACCGTTCAGCCGCTGGACGCGGTCCAGGCGGTCGCCGCCGGCTGCCACGAGCGGGGTGTCCGGGTCCACCTGGACGGGGCCCGGCTGGCGAACGCCCAGGTGGCGACCGGGGTTCCGATGCGGGCCTGGGCTGAGCAGGCCGATACCGTCAGCCTCTGCCTGTCGAAGGGGCTGGGTGCCCCGGTCGGCTCGGTGCTGGTGTCGTCGGCGAAGAACATCGCCCTGGCCCGGGTACAGCGCAAGCGGCTCGGTGGGGGCTGGCGGCAGGCGGGGATCCTGGCCGCGGCCGGCCGGTACGCCCTGGAGCACCAGCTGGACCGGCTTGCCGACGACCACCGGTCGGCTCAGCGGCTGGCGGCCGTCCTGGCCGAGCGGGCCCCGGGGGCGGTGCTGTCCGAGGTTGAGACCAATATCGTGGTGATCGGGACCGGTGAGCGCCCGGCGACCGTGGTGGCCGCCGAGGCCTACGCCAGCCAGGTGGCGGTGTCGGTGGTCGGGCCGCGGACGATTCGCGCGGTAACCCACCTCGGGGTCAGCGAGGCCGAGGCAGTGGCGGCCGGTGAGGAGCTGGGCCTGCTGCTCGGCTAGCCCAGACCACCTTGTCAGCAGGGACTGAGGGGGCTCAGCGGTCCTGCGGGAGCCGGGTGCCAGAACGTGGCGCCGTGGCCGAGGCCGGCGGTACGACCGGGCCCAGGTCGCCGTCGGGAGCCTGGTCTAGGTCGACGATCACGGGGGCGTGGTCGCTGGTGCCGGAGCCCTTGCGGGCCTGCCGGTCGACCCAGGCGGCCTGAACTCGCCCGGCCGGGCCGGGGGAGGCGAGCACCAGGTCGATCCGCATCCCGAGGTCCTTGTGGAACATCCCGGCCCGGTAGTCCCAGTAGCTGAACAGCCGCTCCGCCGCGGGCCAGTGGTCGCGGACCACGTCGGCCAGGCCGAGGCCCGCCAGCGCCTTCCGCTCGGCGGGGGTGACATGGGTGTGGCCGGCGAACGCGGCCGGGTCGAAGAGGTCTGCGTCACCCGGCGCGACGTTGACGTCGCCGCAGACCAGCAGGTCGCTGTCCGTGGCCACGACCTGGGCCCGCAGCGCACCGAGCCAGGCCAGCTTGTAGTGGTAGTGGTCGCTGCCCACCTCGCGCCCGTTGGGGACGTACACGCTGCCGACCCGGATCCCGCCGCAGGTGGCCCAGACCGCCCGGGCCTCGGGCTCGGGGAAGCCCGGCTCGTCCGGCAGGCCGCAGACCGGGTCGAAGAGGCCGACCCGGGACAGCACCGCCACCCCGTTCCAGCGACCTAGTCCGTGGTGAGTGAAGCCGTACCCGAGCCGTGCCAGGTCGGCGCCCAAGAGGTCGTCGAAGGTGGCGGTGGTGACCTTCGTCTCCTGCAGGCAGACCACGTCCGGCTGGCGCTCCTCCAGCCAGGCCAGCAGCCGGGGTAGCCGGGGGCGTACCGAGTTCACGTTCCAGGTCGCAATCCGCACCCGTGCAGGCTACTGGGACTCTGTCGCGGCGACCCTCACGGTGTGACAGGCTGGCAGGCATGCAGATCACCCACCTCGGCCATGCGGCAGTGCTGCTGGAGGTCGCCGACCGGCGGATCCTGATCGACCCGGGCAGCTTCAGCGACGACTGGCACACCCTCACTGACCTGGACGCGGTCCTGGTCACCCACCAGCACCCCGACCACATCGACCCGCAGCACGTCCCGCCCTTGCTGGCGGCCAACCCGGGGGCCCGGGTCCTGGTCGAGCCGCAGGTCCTCGAGAGCATCGACCTGCCCGGCGCTGAGCGGATCACCAATGACACCTCGGTCGACCTGGGGCCGGTCACGGTGAGCGCGGTCGGCGGCCTGCACGCGGTGATCCACGCCGACATCCCCCAGATCGGCAACGTGGGGCTGGTGGTGCACGCCAGTGGTGAGCCGGTCTTCTTCCACCCCGGTGACAGCCTGACGGCGATCCCGCAGGGGATTGACGTGGTCGCGATCCCGGCGTACGGGCCGTGGGCCGCGATGAAGGAGACCATCGAGTTCGTCCGCCAGGTCGCCGCCCCGCAGGGCTTCCTGATCCACCAGGGCCTGCTGAACCAGCGCGGCGAGGCCCTGATTGCGGGGCGGGTGCCTCAGCTGACGGCGACCACCCTGCAGGAGCTGACGGCGGGAGAGCCCTGGAGTGTCGCCTGAGCTGGTTGCGGCTCCGCAGCCGCGGGTGGCGGTACGCGGACTACCTGGCTGAGCACCCAGACCAGGGGGCAGGTCGTAGCGGTGGCCGAGCCCGACCCGGCTCGGCGGCGGGCGCTGGCCGAGCAGACTCTCGTACGCCACGAGGGCCTTCACCGTACGGGGGCACCAGACGGCCTCTCGGGACCATGAGTGAGACCGCTACCGGCTGGTCGCCGGTCGGGCGGTTCGCAGCCGGCGGGAGCCGGGGCGTGGCGCTGGTCTGGGTCGAGCGACCGGTGTTGACAGCTCTCGGGGTGGGCGCCTACTCTTTCTGAAATCGATTTCGCAATCGAGTGGAAGAAGGCAAAGATGCCAGTTCCTCACACGGAGGCTGAGGTTGCTCAGCTCGCGCCCGACCGGAGCTGCTGCTCCAAGCCGAGGCCATCAGCAAGACGTTCCCCGGTGTCAAGGCGCTGTCCGAGATGCGCTTCGACCTGCGCAAGGGCGAAGTGCTGGCACTGGTCGGCGAGAACGGGGCCGGCAAGTCCACCCTGATGAAGCTGCTCACCGGGATCTACCCGATGGAGGCCGGCCAGGTCTGGCTGAACGGTGAGCCGCTGCAGGTGCGCAGCCCCAAGGAGGCCCAGGAGCGGGGGCTGTCGATCATCCACCAGGAGTTCAACCTGATGCCTCACCTGACGGTGGCGCAGAACATCTTCCTGGGCTGCGAGCCGCTCACGGGAGGCTTCTTCACCCAGCCCCGGCGGCTGGAGCACCAGGCCCGCGAGCTGCTGGACCGGCTCGGGCTGTCGCTGGACCCGAACGCCCTGGTCTCCTCGCTGACCGTGGCCAAGCAGCAGATGGTTGAGATCGCCAAGGCCTTGTCGTACGACTCCAAGGTCCTGATCATGGACGAGCCGACGGCGGCGCTCAACGAGGTCGAGGTCGAGACCCTGCACGACCTGATCCGGCGCTTCGTCACCCCCGAGACCGGTGTCGTGTACATCTCGCACCGGATGCCAGAGCTGAAGCGGATCGCGGACCGGATCACCGTGATCCGCGACGGGCAGTACATCGACACCCTGACGACCTCCGAGACCACCATGAGCCACGTGATCTCCCGGATGGTCGGCCGCCAGATCGACACCAGCGCCCGCCCTGAGAACGTCCGCACTGACCGGCCGGTGGTGATGTCGGTGGAGGGACTGTCGACCAAGAGCCTGCTGCGCGACGTCAGCTTCGACCTGTACGAGGGGGAGATCCTCGGCTTCGCTGGCCTGATGGGGGCCGGGCGGACCGAGGTGGCCCGGGCCATCGTCGGCGCCGACCCTCACAGTGGCGGGACCATCCGGCTGCGGGGCCAGACGGTCAGCCCGCGCAACGCCGCCCAGGCGGCCCGGCTGGGGATCGGCTACCTGTCGGAGGACCGCAAGCGGTACGGACTGATGCTGAGCCAGTCGGTCTCGTTCAACATCGTGATCTCGTCGCTGGCCGACAAGTTCTCCACCGTCGGCTTCGTAGACTTCCGGAGCATCGCCCAGGTGTCGCAGGAGCAGCGAGACGCGCTGCGGGTGAAGACCCCGAGCACCGGCCAGCTGGTGAAGAACCTCTCCGGAGGCAACCAGCAGAAGGTGGTGATCGCCCGCTGGCTGGTGAAGAACTGCGGCATCCTGATCTTCGACGAGCCCACCCGGGGCATCGACATCGGCGCCAAGGACGAGATCTACACCCTGCTCAACCGCCTGGCCAGGGAGGGCAAGTCGATCATCATGATCTCCTCCGAGCTGCCGGAGGTGCTGCGACTGTCACACCGGGTGGCGGTGATGGCGGAGGGCCGGCTAACCGGCATCCTCCCGGCCGCCGAGGCCACCCAGGAGGCGATCATGGCGCTCGCCACCCACCCTGACGAGGACTCTCCCGCTGACAACCCCACGACCCACGAGGACCTGCGATGACCACCGACCAGTTCCCGGTTGACCCGGACACCGAGACCACTGAGACCACCGAGCCTCCCGCCGCCGCGCCCGGCCCTCAGGCGCCTCAGCCGACAACCGCACGGCAGCGGCTGCAGCAGCTGCTGGCCTTCGGTGGACTGATCGTGATCTACCTGGTCTTCGCGGTCCTCAAGGAGGAATCCTTCGCGACTCTCAGCAACCTGACCAGCATCCTGTTCTCGGCTGTCGTCGTCGGGCTGCTGGCGCTGGGAGCCACTCTGGTGATCATCACCGGCGGCATCGACCTGTCGGTGGGGACCGGGATGGCGTTCTGCGCGGTGATGTCGGCCACCTTCATCGTGACCTGGAACATCCCCGTCGCCCTGGGGATCCCGCTCGCCATCCTGTGCGGCGGTGTGCTGGGGGCGGTCAACGGCTTCAACATCGCGATCCTCAAGCTGCCGCCGTTCATCGCCACCTTGGCCATGATGCTGGTCTGCCAGGGACTGGCACTGGTGGTGTCGGGGACCAAGCCGATCTACTTCGACCCTGAGTCGGGCTACACGACCATCTCCACCGGCACGCTGATCGACGACCACCTCCTGGCCGGCGTCCCGCTGCCGCGCAACTACCCGAACGCGATCATCGTCTTCGCCCTGGCCGTGGTGGTGGCCGCGGTGCTGCTCAACCGGACCCTGCTCGGCCGCTACGATGTCGCCATCGGCTCCAACGCGGAGGCCACCGCGCTGTCGGGCGTCAACGTCCCGAAGTGGCTGATCATCATCTACACCGTGGCCGGGCTGTTTACCGGTCTGGCCGGGGTGATGATCTCGGCCCGGCTGGGCTCGGCGCAGCCCGCCACCGGCGCCGGCTACGAGCTGCAGGCGATCGCTGCGGTGGTCATCGGCGGTACGTCCCTGGCCGGGGGCAAGGGCTCGATCATGGGCACCGTGATCGGCGCCCTGATCATTGCGGTCCTCAACAACGGTCTCCAGATCAGCTCCGTACCTCAGGAGTGGCAGAACGTGATCCTCGGCGTGGTGATTCTGCTGGCCGTCTTCGCCGACCAGCTGCGGACCCGGCGCGAGGCCGTCAGCTAAGACACGTCCCCACCTGTACACCACACACGAAAGGAACACCCACCATGCGTTCACCGGCGAAGGTCATGGCAGTGGCGGCGGTTGCGGCCTTACTGGCGCTGACCGCCTGCTCCAGGGGCACTCCGGCCGGCTCGGCCAGCACCGGTCCGGCAGGCGCCGCGGCGGGCGGGCAGAAGATGATCGCGTTCGTCTCCAAGGGCTTCCAGCACCAGTTCTGGCAGGCGGTGAAGAAGGGCGCCGAGGAGGAGGCGCAGAAGCAGGGCTACGCCATCTCCTTCGACGGCCCGTCCAGCGAGAAGGAGGTCGACGCCCAGGTCACGATGCTGACCAACGCGGTCGCCAAGAAGCCGAGCGCGGTCGCCTTCGCCGCCCTCGACACCAGGGCCGCCGCCGGGCCTCTGGCCCAGATCAAGAAGGACGGTATCCCGCTGGTGGCCTTCGACTCGGGCGTGGACTCCGACCTTCCGGTCACCACCGCGGCCACCGACAACAAGGCCGCTGCCGGCGAGGCAGCCAAGCAGATGTGCAGGCTGACCGGCGGCCAGGGCAAGGTCGGCGTGATCGTCCACGACCAGGTCTCCAAGACCGGCCAGGAGCGCCGTGACGGCTTTCTGGAGGGCATGAAGGAGAACTGCCCCGCAGTGACTGTGCTGGACCCGCAGTACGGCGAGGGCGACCAGGCCAAGTCGGCTGACATCGCCAAGTCGATCATCGCCGCCAACCCGGACCTGACTGGCTTCTTCGGCGCGAACGAGGGCTCGGCGACCGGAGTCGTCAAGGGCGTCCAGGAGTCCAAGAGGACCGGTCTGGTGATCGTCGGCTTCGACTCGGGCAAGGCCCAGGTGGATGCCATCAGGTCCGGCCTGATGACCGGCGCGGTGACCCAGGACCCGGTCGGGATGGGTGCAGCCACAGTCCAGGCGGCTGTGAAGGCTATCAACGGGGAGAGCCTGCCCAAGACCATCGACACCGGCTACTACTGGTACGACAAGACCAACATGGACGACGCCAAGATCAAGGCCGCCCTGTACGACTAGCAGCCCGTTCGACGGCAGTACCTCGAGGAGCCGGCCGCCGGGGTGGCAGACGCCGCCCGGTGGCCGGCTCCGACCGAGTCTGGCCGGTCGGCTCTGACGCTGCCCGGCCGGCCCGACAGAGCCAGTGCCGGTGCCACACTGACCACCGGATGTCGTGGGGCGGCCGCGGTGCTCTGAGCCGGGCTGGGCAGGATAGGGACAACCAGCCGGGCGGAGCCGGCTGGCCCTGCCACGTACGGAGGCAGGGGGGTCGGAGGGGGAAGCCAGTGACGACGATCTATGACGTGGCCCGGCGCGCCGGAGTGTCCCCGGCGACGGTGTCGCGGGTCTTCAACGGGGCCCGGGTCTCCGCGTCGAAGCAGAAGGCGGTCCGGGACGCCGCCCAGGCTCTGGGGTTCATGCCCAACGGGAACGCCCGGCGGCTGCGGATGGGCAGGTCCCAGATCGTCGCGATGCTGATCCCCGACATTGAGAACAGCTTCTTCACCGCGATGACCCGGGCTGTGACCGATGTCGCCCGGGCTGCCGGCTACTCGGTGATGCTCGGCAACACCGATGACGACCCTGACCTGGAGGCAGCGCTGGTGACGGCTGCCGTCGCCGACCCGGTCGCCGGGATCATCGTCGCCCCCTCCCACGACCGGGCCGACTACAGCCCGGCTGCCAGGCGGAAGGTCCCGGTGGTGGCGGTGGACCGGGACGCTCCCCGCAGCGCCGTCGACACCGTCGTGGCCGACAACGCCGAGATCGCCCGGGACGTCACCCGCCGGCTCTTCGACACCGGCTGCCGCCGGGTCGCCTGCGTCTCGGGACCGCCGCAGGTGATGACCGCCGACGAGCGCTGCGCCGGCTACGTCCAGGCCTGGCAGGAGGTCACCGGCGCGCCACCGCCGACGGAGCTGGTGGTCCGCGGCACGTACTCCGTTGAGGGTGGCCGGGCCGGGGCCCAGGCCCTGCTCGAGCTGCCAGAGCCCCCGGACGCGATCGTCGCCGCCAACAACCGGATCGCGGTCGGGCTGGTCCGTCAGCTCCGGGACGCTGGCCTCGACACCGCCCGGGTCCCAGTGGCCTCGGTGGGGGACCTGCCCTTCGTCCTGCGCCTGCCCGACGGCCTGACGACCACCGCCCTGCCCGCCCGCGAGATCGGCGCCACCGCCGCCACGCTGCTGCTGGAGCGGATCCGCGGCTTCCGGGGCCCGGCCCGGCACCGGGTCCTGCGCTGCGACCCCTTGTCTCACCACACAGAAGGAGAGAACTCATGACCGGATACACCTTCCCGACCCTCACCGAGCGCCCGAAGGCCGCTGAGAAGACCATCTACACCGTTGCCAGCGGCGACCTGCGGCTGACCGCTAACGTCAAGACCTGGGCGATGCAGCAGCAGGTCGAGCAGGCCTTTGCCGCCGCGGTGGAGGAGCTGGGCTGGTCGCTGGTTCGAGCTCACGGCGTCGACCCGGAGAAGGGCCACGGCTTCATCGACAGCCAGCGCCGGGGGATGGACGTCTTCGCCACCATCCCGTCCGAGGCGCCGCTGGTGGTGGTGGAGGCGGTCTGGCAGTACAGCCACCACGTGCTGGCGGGGCTGCGCGACCACCGCGGCCCGATCCTGGTGGTCGCCAACTTCGCCGGTGACTTCCCGGGCCTGGTGGGGCTGCTCAACCTGACCGGGTCGATGACCAAGGCCGGGATCAAGCACTCCGCGCTGTGGAGCAAGGACTTCACCGACGACTGGGCCAAGCAGCAGCTCAAGGCCTGGCTGGAGACCGGCGAGATCGTCCACGACACCTCCCACGTACGGGACCTGCCGGCCCTGCCGGACAGCGAGGAGCGCCGGCTGGGGGAGGCCCTGGCCGAGCAGCTGCGGCGGGAGAAGGCCATCATGGCGGTCTTCGACGAGGGCTGCATGGGCATGTACAACGCGATCTTCGACGACGAGCTGCTGAACCCGACCGGGATCTACAAGGAGCGGCTCAGCCAGTCGGCCCTGTACGCGGAGATGCTGACCGTCACCGACGAGGAGGCCGCCGCGGTCCGGGCCTGGCTGGAGGCCCGCGGGATGACCTTCCACGTCGACAACCAGGGCGACTGGAAGGAGTGCCTCACCGACGAGCAGCTGACCTGGCAGCTCAAGATGTACATCGCGGCGGTGCGGATCGCCGACGACTTCGGCGCCGACCTGGTCGGGATCCAGTACCAGCAGGGCCTCAAGGACGTGGTCCCGGCCTCTGACCTGGCCGAGGGCCTGCTGAACGACCCGAACCGGCCGCCGGTCACCTCCCGCGACGGCTCCCGGGTGCTCTACCAGGACCGAGCACTACCGCACTTCAACGAGGTCGACCAGGGGGTCGCGGTGGACGCGCTGGTCACCAACCGGGTCTGGACCGCGATGGGCCTCGACCCCTCGACCACCCTGCACGACATCCGGTGGGGCGATGACTGGGAGGGTAACTTCGTCTGGGTGCTGGAGATCTCTGGCTCGGTGCCGGCGTCCCACCTGGGCGGGTACCAGAACGCCCACTCCTACCGGCAGTCGTACTACTTCTTCCCGAAGGGCGGCGGCACCCTCTCCGGGGTCTCCAAGCCGGGCGAGCTGGTCTGGTCGCGGGTCTTCCTCGAGGGCGGCCGGCTCCACGCCGACCTGGGCCGCGGCACCAGCATCGAGATGCCCGAGGCCGAGGTGCGGCGCCGGCTGGAGGCCACCAACCGGGAGTGGCCGATCCTGAACGCGATCCTGCACGGGGTCTCCCGCGACCAGCTGATGGCTCGCCACAAGGCGAACCACCTCAACGTGGTGTACGCGCCGGACGCCGGTACCGCCGACCGGGCGCTGGTCGCCAAGGCCGCCATGCTCCAGGCGATGGGCCTGCAGGTCCACCTCTGTGGTGACGTGCTGCCGGGGCTGGGGGCCTGATGCTCTACGGGCCGATGGTGCTCACGGTCAGAGCCCGCCAGCCCCAGTAGCGGGTCACCGCGCGGCCAGGCCCAGGGGCCTGGCCGCCTCACGCTCGCGGCCGCGCGGTGCTGCCGCGTACGACGAGCCGGGTAGGAATGATGACTCGGCGGGACCCGTCGCGCGGCCCACCGGCCAGCTGCTCCACGACGAGGTCGACCATAGTGGTTCCCGCCCGGTGAAAGTCCTGGTGCACCGATGTCAGGGGCGGGAAGGTGTACTCGACCAGCGGCAGTCCGTCGAAGCCCACCACGGATACGTCGTCGGGGACCCGGCGCCCCCTCTCGTGCATGGCTCGAACCAGCCCGAAGGCCACCTCGTCGTTGGCGCAGAAGACCGCGGTCACCGTGGGGTCGTCGGCTAGCTGCTGACCAGCCCGGTAGCCGTCGCTGGCCTCCCAGCCGCCCAGTACCGGCTCGGGAGCCGAGATTCCTGACTCCTCCAGCCGTCGGCGCCAGGCGGCTATGCGGATGGCTGCCGACTGGGAGTCCTGAGGGCCGGTGACATGGTGGACGGTGCGGTGCCCCAGGCCGAGCAGGTGCTCCACTGCCTCCCGGACCCCCTGAACCTGGTCTGCTGATGCCGAGGGGTAGTAACCGACGAGAGCAGAGTCCGATGAAGCCACGGCGAGCCCGGCAGGCAAGGCTAGGTGGCGGTAGCTGGCGCGTCCGGACTGGACGATCACCAGACCGTCGATGGCCTGGTGGGACAGGCGCTCGACCGCGTCGTGCACCTGCTCGCTCTCGGGGTGCTGAACCTGCACCAGGGTGACGCCGTACCCGAGCCGGTCAGCTGCGTCGAGCACGCCGCTCGTGGTGTGGGCCTCGCCGGTGCGCTGGATGGCCTGTGTCAGGACACCGATCACGTTGAAGGCCCCGTTGCGCAAGGCCCGGGCGGCCCGGTTCGGCGAGTACCCCAGCTGGTTCATGGCCTGCAGCACCCGGTCTCTGGTGGTGGGGCGCACCTTGTCTGAGCCGCGAGCCACCCGGGAGACGGTCTGGCCGGAGACACCAGCCAGCCGGGCGACGTCCTTGATAGACGGCGTCCTGCCCCCACGAGGTCCTGCCGCCATGCAGCGACGATACCAACTCGCCTTGTGGGCAAGGGGTTGCCACGGGCGGTCCAGGCTCTGACGCGGGGACGTCTCAATGGCATCGTCACCATCCTTGGGGTGCTAGACCATGTGCTGCTCCTGCTGGTTGACATTACCGGAGCTCTTGAGAAGAATGGCGACGTCGCCATGATGGGCCTCGGCCGAGTAGAGGTTCTCCTGGCGACAGGCCACGGTGGCCATGCTGAGAGTTAGGAACGCCGACGATGATCGTTCCCCGTCTCTATGAGGACCTCACGGTCCTTCACGAGAACACACTGCCCCCTCGCGCCTACTACGTGCCCGGGACCGGCTCCGACGTCGTGGACCGCGAGTCCTCGCAGCGGTTCCAGCTCTTGAACGGGAGCTGGCGCTTTCGCTACTACGCCAGCATCCATGAGCTGACCGACGAGTTCTGGAGGCCCGGGTACGAGGCCGAGGGCTGTGCCAGCATCCCGGTCCCGAGCACCTGGCAGCACCAGGGCTACGACGCGCACCAGTACACGAACGTGCGCTACCCGATACCGCTGGACCCACCGTACGTGCCCCAGGACAACCCTGCCGGGGTCTACCTGACGGACTTCTCGTACGAGCCGGTCCCAGGCGCGCCGTCGGTGACCTTGTGCTTCGAGGGGGTGGACTCCTGCTTCTACCTCTGGGTCAACAGCAGCTATGTCGGCTACAGCCAGGTCTCGCACGCCACCAGCGAGTTCGACGTGACCGACCTGCTCGTGCCCGGGGCCAACCGGCTCGCGGTGCTGGTCCTCAAGTGGTGTGACGGCACCTACCTGGAGGACCAGGACAAGTTCCGGACCAGCGGGATCATCCGCGATGTCTACCTGCTCAAGCGGCCCGAGGCGGTCCTGTTCGACTACTTCACCACCACGAGCACCGGCCAGGGCAGCGCGCAGGTCACGGTACGGGGCTCCTTCCGCGGCGGTGAGGTTCCCGCTCACCTGGAGCTGACGGACGCGAGCGGAGCCAGCGTGGCCAGGGGGTCCCTGACCCCGTTCGACGGCGACCCGAGCTACTCCCACCGCGCTGTCCTTGAGATCACCGACCCTCACCTGTGGACCGCGGAGGACCCGTACCTGTACGACCTGACCATCACCTGTCCCGCAGAGGTGATCCGGGACCGGGTCGGGATCCGCGAGGTCAGTGCCAGCGGGGGCGTGCTGAGGCTGAACGGTGCCCCCATCAAGATTCGTGGAGTCAACCGCCACGACTCTGACCCGGTCACCGGGCCGGTCGTGGACCTAGAGCACATGCGCCGCGACCTTCGGATGATGCGAGAGAGCAACATCAACGCGGTTCGAAGCTCCCACTACCCGAACGACCCGCGCTTCTACCAGCTCTGTGACGAGTACGGCTTCTACGTGATGTCCGAGGCTGACAACGAGTCCCACGGGACGCAGACCCAGTACCTTGAGGACGACTCCTGGCCGAACGTTGTCGAGCACTGGAACCGGCGGATCGCGAACAACCCCGACTGGGTCGAGGCAACCTTGGACCGCGTCAGCCTGTGCGTCCAGCGAGAGAAGAACCGGCCCTCGGTGATCTCCTGGTCCGCGGGCAACGAGTGCGGCTACGGGGTGACCTTCGAGTCTGCTCTGGCCTGGGTGAAGCGCTTCGACCCGACCCGGGTCACCCACTACGAGTCGGCCTACTACCGCTCAGGAGACCGCCGCTACGACTACTCCAGCATTGACCTCTACAGCCGGATGTACCCGGGCCTGGGCGAGATCCAGAGCTATCTCGACGCTGACCCGGACAAGCCGCTGATCCTGGTCGAGTACAGCCATGCCATGGGGAACGGCCCGGGAGACCTGGAGGACTACTGGCAGCTGATCAACGGTGACGACCGCCTGTGCGGTGGTTTCGTCTGGGAGTGGTGCGACCACGCCATCCAGGCCCAGACCCACGACGGCCGCACCGTGTTCCGCTACGGCGGAGACCACGGGGAGACCGTCCACGACTCAAACTTCTGTGTCGACGGACTGGTCGGCCCCGACCGCATCCCGCACCCGGGGCTGGCCGAGCTGGCCAACGTGCTGCGGCCAGCCCGGGTCGTGAGCCTCGACACTGAGGCTCAGAGCCTGGTCCTGCGCAACGACCTCGACTTCACTGACCTGCGGGACCACGTCACGGTGAGCTATGAGCTGACCTGTGACGGGGAGGTCGTCGCCTCTGGGCCGCTGCCGCTGCTGGAGCCAGTGGCGCCGCACACGACGACTTCCGTACCGCTGCCGCTGGTGGTGCCGGAGAAGGGTCGCTGCTTCCTCATCATCAGCTACCGGCTCCGTCGGGACCAGCCGCTGCTGACGGCCGGCCACGCGGTCGGGTTTGACGAGCTTGCGGTCCCCACCGCAGACGCACGCCACCACCGGGCTGCCGCCCTGCTCGACCGGGTCCCCGGCCCGGGGACTCTCACGGTGGAGGACCAGTCCCCACTGGTCTCGGTCCGCGGTGACGGCTTCGCCTACGCCTTCGATACCCGTACGGGGCTGCCCGCCAGCCTGCGAGTGGGGGCAGTCGAGCTGCTGGACCGTCCGGTGGAGGTGAACACCTGGCGGGCCCCGACGGACAATGACCGCGCTGTCCAGGAGGAGTGGCAGCGCGCCCGCTACCACCAGACCAGCACCCGCGCGTACTCGTGCACCGCGACAGCGAACGGGAGCGAGGTCCAGGTGACCGCGAGCCTGGCCGTGGTGGCACCCACCATCCAGCCCATCATGAGCATCGACGCCCAGTGGACCGTCTCCGGCGACGGAACCATCAGCCTGGCGCTGACGGCGCACCGCACACCGGGGTACCCGTGCCTGCCACGCTTCGGGCTGAGGATGTTCCTGCCCGAGACGGTTGACCAGGTCGCGTACTTCGGGCTCGGACCTGGCGAGAACTACCCCGACAAGCGACGAGCCAGTCGTCACGGCTGGTTCACGAGCCCGGTGGACGACCTTGCCGTCAGCTACACCAGGCCGCAGGAGAACGGCAGCCGCGGGGACTGCGACGTTGTCGTCCTGACCGGGAACGACGGTGGGCTGGTCGTCGCTAGTGCCGCTCCCTTCTCCTTCAACGCGTCCCGCTACACCCAGGAAGTGCTCACCGCCACCACCCATGACGTGGACCTGGTCGCCTCAGGGCACACCGTGCTGTGCCTTGATGCTGCCATGGCCGGGATCGGGTCCAGCAGCTGTGGCCCGGCTCTTCTGGAGCGGTACCGGGTCGATGACGACGAGCTGAGGATGTCGCTGCGGCTGCAGCCTGTTCCCGGTGAGGTGGGCTAGCAGCGCATGAGAGAAAAGACCTACCTGAGGTGGTACAACAAGGTCGGGTACGGCTCGGGTGACGTAGCCGGCAACGTGGTCTACGCCCTGCTGTCGGCGTTCGCGATGATCTACCTCACGGACACCGTCGGCCTGAACGCCGGCGTCGTCGGCACCCTGATGATGCTCTCGAAGCTCTTCGACGGGGTCTCAGACATTACCTTCGGGACCTTGCTGGACCGCACTCGGACCCGCCTGGGCAAGGCCCGTCCCTGGATGCTGTGGGCCTTCGTCGGGTGTGCCGTGACGCTGGTGGCTGTGTTCACCATTCCACCGACCCTGGGGGAGTGGACGAAGTACGCCTGGTTCTTCATCGCCTACACCCTGCTCAACGCGGTCTTCTTCACCGCCAACAATATTTCCTACTCGGCGCTGACTGCGCTGATCACCAAGAACCCCAGCGAGCGGGTCCAGATGGGCTCGATCCGCTTCATGTTCGCCTTCGGCACCAACCTGGTCGTCCAGACCATCACGGTCGAGGGAGTGCGGCTGCTGGGTGGCGGTGCGCAGGGCTGGCGAGCGATCGCCATCATCTACGCCCTGGTCGGGCTGGCGGTGAACACCCTTTCGGTCATGTCGGTCCGAGAGCTGTCCGACGAGGAGCTTGCTGAGGACCTCCAGGACGATCCTGGGCAGGCGGAGAAAGTTCCTCTGAGTGAGTCGATCAGGCTGCTCGGCAGAAACAAGTACTACCTGATCATCCTGGTCGTGTTCATCATGACCCAGATGTTCACGGCGACCCTGAACATGGGTATCTACTTCATGACCTATATTCTGGGGGATCCCGGCTTGCTGGGCAGCTTCGCCTGGGCCATTAACGTCCCGCTCATCCTCGGCCTGCTGTTCGCGCCGGTGCTGGTGAGCAGGCTCGGCGGCATGTACAAGGTCAACCTGGTGGGCTATGCCGTCGCGGTGCTAGGGCGAGTCGGGGTCATTGCGGGTGGGTACCTTGAGAGTGTCCCGGTGATGCTCATCTGCTCCGGTGTGGCGTCGCTGGGCATGGCTCCTCTGCAGGGCACCCTCAATGCCCTCATCGCGGAGGCCTCGGAGAACACCTTCCTGCGCTTCGGGAAGAGAGTCGACGGGCTCATGTTCTCCTGCACGTCGCTGGGCGTGAAGGTGGGCAGCGGCCTGGGGACTGCCCTAGCCGGGTGGCTGCTCGCCGCATCCGGATACGCTGCCAATGCGGCCGAGCAGGACTCGTCAGTCATCTCGATGCTCTACTTCATGTACCTGTGGGTCCCGGCGATCGCTAACGCGATCATTCTGCTTCTGCTGTGGCGCCTCGACGTCGGACGAGCCAATGACGAGCTGCGCGCGCAGCGGGCCCGAGGCTGAGCCGACCCGTCTCCCGGCCCCACACCCACCACCAGCCCAGCTCGTCTGCCCAGCCGGCAGAAGCGGTCAGGCCCGGGGCAGAGTACGTCGTGTGACCCGAGCCCCCGGGAGCAGGCTGACCGTGCCGAAGTCTCAGGCAGGCCGGACCGAGGAGCCCCGCGCTGGGTCCTCCTCAGCGTGGGGCGGGGCGTGGTCAGCGCAGGGAGCGGGGGAGGGGGTTCTGCGACTGCCCCAGGTGGTTCCAGACCTTGTCACTCACCTGCGAGAAGAACTCCACGGCGAAGGCCTGGCACCAGGCGACGATCTCCTCGGTGGGCGGCTGCTGGGGACGCATCCACAGGAACTGGTCCTGGATCGCGAACGGGGGCGGGCCCATCTCGACCAGGAAAGGCAGCAGCGGCCGGAAGACCTCGGTGGCGAACGGCCGGTCGTCGGCATAGACGGTGTGCTGGTCGTCGAAGGCCGCCATGTGGAAGATCAGCGGCTGGGCGAAGCCCCGCCAGTCCATCGCCACCCGGCCGAAGCGGAACGGGAGCGCGGTCTGAACCACGTACTCCTCCTCGGTATGGGGGGTGCGGGAGTTCCCGTCATAGCGCATCACCTGGTACTGGTGCCGAAAACCGAGAGTCTGCAGGCCGCGGTCCGGGGCGGCTGCCACCACGTCCAGGGCCTGGTGCTCGTCACCGTCCCAGGTGACCGGGGCCGTGGCCAGGAGCCGGTCGTCGCGCGGCACGTACGCCCAGCCCGGTCGCCGGTAGAACGACATCCCCGGGGGTTTCGGGCGCTGAAAGCGCTGCAGCGCCGGGGCAGCCGCGATGGCCTGCGCGATGATGCTCAGGTCGTTCATGTACGCGTGGATCGAGGGCGGCCCGGTCGGAACCCTGACCACCGTCAGCGAGTCGCCGTCGACTGCTACGTCCAGCGGCCGCCGCCGGGCGAACTCCCGGAAGGCGGGCAAGACACTCTCCACCATCGCCCAGCCGTACTCCTCCTCCTCGGTCACCAGCAGCAGCCCGGCGTCGTTGGGGACCTGCAGCCCGACGATTCCGGGGCGTGGGTTGCTCGGCAGGGAGGCGAAGAACGGCGGCAGCGGGTACGGGATCCGCAGCGTCGCCACCGAGCCGTAGTCAGAGTACGTCGAGCAGTCGTAGTCGAAGGCCTGGTAGGGAAAGCCGGAGTCGCTGTACCCGACCACCTGCCCCGAGTACCGCCGGCCGGTTCCCGAGCCGAACGGCGGACAGTTCAGGCCGTCCAGCGGATGGGCAGCAACCGAGAGCGTCACAGGATCACGCTAGCCGAGCCAGGATCAGCCGACGAGCACGGTGACCGTCGAGCCCTCCGGGACCTTGGCCCCAGCGGCCGGGTCAGTGCCGTACGCGAGCCCGAAAGCGTCCGTGCCGGGGACGATGGTCTTGGTGGCCACCTCGAAGCCGGCGTTCTTGAGAGTCGTCACCGCCTGGTCCTTCTTCATTCCACGCACCGTCGGGACCACCATCAGCACCGGTCCCTGGGAGACCACCAGGGTCACCTTGTCGCCCTTCTTGCCGGAGCCGTCGGCCGGGGTCTGGCTGATCACCAGCCCCTCGGCCACGGTCTTGGAGTGCTCCTGGGTGACGCTCACCTGGAAGCCGGCCGCCTGCAGCTCCTGCTGAGCCTGCTGCCCGCTCTTGCCCACGTAGCTGGGGACCGGGACCGGCCGCGGACCCTGGGAGACCACCAGGTCGACCCGGTCGCCCCGCTTCAGCTGGGTGCCCCGCGGCACCGACGCCTGGATCACCACGCCGGCGGCCACCGACTCGTGGTGGGCCTCGCTCACGTCTCCGACCGCAAGGTTGCTCTGGGCTAGGGCGGCAACCGCCTTCTCCCGGCTCAGCCCGGCCAGCTGGGGAGCCTCGAACCGCTCCGGACCGAGCGAGACGGTCACCGTGACCTGGCCGTCCTTGCGAATCCGGGCGCCAGCCGCCGGGTCCATCCGGATCACCCGACCGGCCGGCGTCGTCTCCGAGTGCTCCTGAGTCGCAGTGAAGCCGATCAGCGCCGCCTCAGTGGTGGCCCGGGCCTCCTGCTCGCTCATCCCCACCAGGTTCGGAGTGCTGGTCCAGCGGTCCTCGCTCAGGTAGTAGAAGTAGCCGCTGGTGACGCCGGCCAGGGTCAGGACCAGCAGCAGTGCCAGAGCCACCAGCCCGCGGCGGCGCCGGTGAATCTTGGACTGGGAGACCCGGACCAGCGGGCGGACCGGGGCCGGACGCTCAGAGACGGTGGGATGGGGCGCCTCATCGTCGGCCGTGGTCTCCAGGTCGACCGGGGAGACCGGGGTCGCTGTCCGCGAGCTGGCCGGGTGGGAGGTGCCCGGGGAGCGCAGGGTCCAGCTCCGGTTCGACGGCTCGCTGGGCGCGCTGGTGGTCGAGGTGTCCCGTACCGCCGGGAAGGTCCCGGTCTGGGGGGAGGCTGGGCTACCGGCCGATGCCGGGTCGGCCAGGTCGGCCTCTGGGCCGGCGCCCAGGCGCTGGACCAGCTCCGGGTCGTCGGTGATGTGCTGGGCCAGGGCTCGCCGGGCCAGGGCCACCCGCCGCGCCAGCGCCCGGCCGTCGGCGGGCCGCTCGTTCGGGTCGCGACGGGTGCAGGCCCGGACCAGGGCGTCGAGGTACGGCGGGATCGTGCGCCGGGCCCTGGGGGACAGGGCTGCCGACGGCGCGCCGATGTCGTTGTGGACATGGCTGTAGGCCACCTGGATCGGGGAGTCGCCGACGTGCGGCTTCTTGCCGGTGAGCAGCTCGTACAGCATCACGCCGACCGAGTACACGTCGGAGCGGGAGGTGGCCTTGTTGGTGGTCACCCGCTCCGGGGAGATGTACGACACAGTGCCGATCAGCATCCCCTGGGTGGCGGTGTTGGTCTGGCCGGTGACGGCCTTGGCCAGACCGAAGTCGGTGACCTTGACCTCACCCTGCTCGGAGATCAGGACGTTCTCCGGCTTCACGTCGCAGTGGACCAGGCCGACCTCGTGGGCGGCGGCCAGGGCCCGGACCACCGGCTCCAGGTAGCTCAGCGCTGAGGCGGGGGAGAGCCGCTCCTCACGACGGATCAGAGCCCGCAGGGTGCAGCCCTGGACGTACTCCATGACGATGTACGGGCGGTCGCCCTCCACGCCCTGGTCGAAGACCGCGACGATGTTGGGGTGCGACAGCCGGGCGGCGGCCCGGGCCTCCTTGTCGAACTTGGCGGCGAAGTCGACGTCGTCGCCCAGCCCCTCGTGCATCAGCTTGATGGCCACCACCCGGTCGAGCCGGGTGTCGACACCTTCGAAGACGGTCGCCATGCCACCTCGGGCCACCTTCCGGCCCAGTGCATAGCGACCTCCGTACAGCTGACCCCCCAGGGGGTCGCTGACAGCGGGCGCGCTCAACATCTGCTCCAGACACGGTTGGGGAAGGAAAGCCGTGCGATGGCTGTGACGAGTGTACGGAGGGGAGGGAAGTGAGCGCGAGCGGCGCGCCGGTGCGGTGCGAGATCGTTGCTGACGCCACCGATAGTCTGAGTCGGTGACTGCACTGATGAGCCTAGACGCGAAGCTCCGGCTGGCCCGGACCATCGTCGTGACCGGGACCCTCGGTGGTGGTGAGACCTTCTCCCGGCACGTCGCCGACCTGCTCGAGGCGGGCGCCGACATCGTCCAGGTCCGCGACCCGCAGGCTTCTCCGACGGTGCTGCGGGAGGCGCTCGCGGCGGCCCAGGCGGTGGCCCTGCCACGCAATGCGTCGGTGGCCGTCACCTCGGACCTAGAGCTCGCCAGGGACGTCAGTGCTGACCTGCTGGTGCTGCCGGCCAGGAGCACAGACCCAGGGCTAGCGCACGCCAGGCTGCACCAGTACGCCCTGGTCGGCAAGTCGGTTCACGACGAGGCTGGGCTGACCGCGGCCGCGGCGGACCACGAGGTCAACTTCGCCCTGGTCGGGCCGGTGTACCTGCCGGCCGGCGCCCCGTTCCCGGCGCCCGGGCTGGGGCTGGTCCGCGAGGCGGCGCAGCGGATGCCGGTCTTTGACACCCAGGGCACCCCCTGGTTCGCCACGGGTGGGATCGACCCGGGCACCGTGGGCGAGGTGGTCGAGGCGGGTGCCCGGCGGGTCAGCATCGCCGTCGACTCACCCGACGACACCGCCGCGGTGAAGCAGACCGCGGACGCGCTGCGCCTGGCCTGGGTGCAGGACCCGGCCCTGAAGAGCTTCGCCTTCGAGGTCTTCGGGATGGGCACGCCCAGCGCCAGCCTGCTCTTCGCCCCCCAGCCCACCCCGTGGTGACCCGGCGCTCGACCACGACCCCCGCCCTGGTGGCGGTGCTGGTGGTGGCCCTGGTCCTGGGGTGGTGGTACTTCCAGAAGCTCGCCACCACGACCAGCGAGGCCCCGGCCACCTTCCCGGTCACGACCAGCGCCAGCGCTGCCAGGCTGGTCTCAGCCTCGGCGGGGCCCAGCGCCGGGCCAGCCTCACGCAGCAGCGCCGCCGGACCGGCCCCGGGCAGCAGCGCCGCCAGCGGCGAGGTCGACCCGGAGACCCGGCTGCCCTGGGTCCCGGCGAGCCAGCTCGCGCCGGAGGCCCGCCAGGTGCTGGTCCTGATCGACGAGGGTGGCCCCTTCCCGTACCGGCAGGACGGGCAGGTCTTCGGCAACTACGAGCAGCGCCTGCCGCAGCGTCCGCACGGCTTCTACCGCGAGTACACCGTCAAGACGGCGTCGCACCGTGGTCGGGGGCCGGTCCGGATCGTCACCGGCGGCGAGAAGCAGTGGTACTTCTACACCGGCGACCACTACGCCTCCTTCTCCAGGATCCGGCGATGACCCCGGGCCTGCTGGACCAGCCGCTGCGAGGAGGACTGTACCGGGTGCGGCCGGAGCCGGGCCTGGAGCAGGCCCTGGCCGAGGCCGGCTGGTCCGTGGCCCCGCTGCGGTCCAAAGAGCCGCGTGGGTTTCTGGCCGAGGTGGGGCCGGCGCTGGGCTTCCCTGCGTACTACGGCGCCAACCTGGACGCTCTGGCCGACTGCCTGTCTGAGCTGGAGCAGCCGACCGCGGTGGTCTGGCGGGGGTGGGGGGACGCGGCGCTGGGTGACCCGCCGACCTGGTCGCGGCTGCTGCTGGTGCTGCGCCAGGCGAGCGCCGGGCCCGTACCCTTCGCTCTGGTCCTGGCCGAGGCATAGGCTGAGCGGCCATGAGCTTTGACCCGGGGCAGCCGCTGTCCGACTCGTTCCGGGGCGCGGTCTCGGCGGTTCTGACGACCTTCCTGGACCAGCAGCAGGCCCTGGTCGACCAGGTCGGCCCCGAGGTGCGGCCGCTGCTCGACCAGGCCCGGCGGCTGCTCGGCGGGGGCAAGCGGTTCCGGCCCGCGTTCTGCTACTGGGGGTACGTGGCGGTCACCGGCCAGCCAGAGCCGTACGAGCCGGTGCTGGCGGCGGCCGCCAGCCTGGACCTGCTGCACGTCTCAGCCCTGGTCCATGACGACCTCATCGACGGCTCCGACACCCGCCGCGGGGCTCCGGCAGCGCACCTGCTGAACGCTGAGCTGCACCGGCAGGCCGGGTGGCGGGGCTCCTCGCAGCAGTTCGGCCAGGCGGGGGCGACCCTGCTCGGCGACCTGCTGCTGGTGTGGTCGGCGCAGCTGTGGGGAGGCTGCGGGCTGAGCCCCGACGTGCTGCAGCGGGCCCGCCCGGCGCTGGACGCGGTCCGGGCCGAGGTGATGCTCGGCCAGTACCTCGACATCGTCGCCCAGCACGCCGAGGTCTCGCTGGAGCGCTCCCAGCGGGTGAACGAGTTCAAGTCGGCCCGCTACACCGTGGCCCGCCCCGCTCAGCTGGGGGCGCTGCTAGCCGGCGCCGAGCCAGGCCTGGTGGAGGCCCTGGGCCGCTTCGGATCCCCGCTGGGCCGGGCCTTCCAGCTGCGCGACGACCTGCTCGGGGTGTACGGGGACATGTCCCTGACCGGCAAGCCAGCCGGTGACGACCTGCGGGAGGGGAAGCGGACCGTCCTGGTGGCGTACGCGATGGAGCAGGCGACCCCGGCGGCCGCGGCTCGGCTGGCGCGGCTGCTCGGCGACCCGGACCTGGACCTGGACGGGGTCGACGAGGCCCGCCAGATCATCACCGAGACCGGGGCGGTGCAGCGGGTCGAGGCCGAGATCGCCGCCGACCACGCCGCGGCGCTGGCGGCGCTGGCCGAGGCCCGGCTTCACCCCGAGGCCCGGACCGCCTTGGAGACTCTGGGCCGACTGGCGGTCAGGCGTGACACCTGAGGGCCCGGCGGCACTAGGGTGCTCTGCGTGACTAGCCAGCCCACCGTCGCCCGTCTGATTGCCGAGTCGGGCCGGCCGACGTTCTCGTTCGAGTTCTTTCCGCCGAAGAGTCCTCAGGACGCCGAGCGGCTGTGGCGGACCATCGACCGGCTGGCGCCGCTGGAGCCGGACTTCGTCTCGGTGACCTACGGCGCCAGCGGCAGCTCCCGGGAGCGGACCCTGGCGATCACCGAGCGGCTGGCGCGGGAGTCGTCGCTGCGGGTGATGGGTCACCTGACCTGCGCCTCGCAGAGCCGGGCCGAGCTGGTCCGGGCGGTCGAGGACTACCGGGACGCCGGCGTCCACCACGTGCTGGCCGTCCGCGGGGACATGCCGGGCGGGCCCACCGAGCCCTGGGTGCCGCACCCGGAGGGCCTGGCCAACGCCACCGAGCTGGTGCAGCTGGTGAAGCAGACCGGTGACTTCTGCGTCGGGGTGGCGGCCTTCCCTGACCCGCACCCGCAGACTCACGACCCCGACCTGGACGCTCGGCTGCTGGTGGCGAAGGCCCAGGCCGGGGCGGAGATGGCGATCACCCAGCTCTTCTTCCGGGCCGACTCGTACACAGCCCTGGTGGACCGGGTCCGGGCCCTGGGCTGCGACCTGCCGATCCTGGCCGGGATCATGCCGATCACCCAGATCGGGCAGATCACGCGGTTCGCCGAGTTCTCCGGCGCTGAGCTGCCAGTCGAGGTGACCTCCCGCCTGGAGCGCGTCGCCGGCGACCCCGAGGCGGTCCGCGAGGTGGGGGTCGAGATCGCCACCGAGCTCTCGCTGCAGGTGCTGCGCGCCGGCGCCCCAGGGCTGCACTTCTTCACCCAGAACCGGTCCACCGCCACCCGCCAGATCCTGGCCCGGGTCCGCGAGCAGCTCTAGCCGTACCGGCCGGCGTCGTCCGACGCCAGTCACAGCCCTGAGCGCGGTGGGACGGTGATCCACACCAGGTGGCCCGAGACCGACCACCACATGGAGGTCCGGACCGGTCTCGATGCCCAGTAGCCGGTCTCAGCGGAGGGGGTTCGGCACCCCCTGGACTCACGTCACCTGGGCCTGGCTGCCGCCCGTGTCCCGCTCGCGGAAGACCTCGCGTGCCACGAAGGTGGCGTTGAGGGCCCGAGGGAAGCCGCAGTACACCGAGGCGTGCAGGAAGGCCTCTACGATCTCCTGGCGGGTGAGGCCCACGTTGAGCGCCGCGCCCACGTGCACCTTCAGCTGCGGCTCGCAGCCGCCCATGGCCGTGAGCATGCCCAGGGTGACGAGCTGGCGACTACGGGCGTCGAGCCCGGGCCGGTCGTAGACGTCGCCGAAGCCGTAGGCGAGGACGTGGTGCCCCAGGTCCGGGCTGATGTCCGCCAGGGCGTCCATGACGGCCCGCCCCTGCTCGCCGTCGATCTTCTGCATCACCTCCAGGCCCCGACGGCGCCGGGCGAGGGCAGTGGGCGTCGTGGTGTCGTGCTGGGGCGCGGACGCTGGCGGCGGTGCGACGGAAGAGGTCATGTCTGAGGTCACGGCTGAGGTCCTTCCTCGTAGGTGGCGATCTTGTAGTCGGTGACGGCCAGGGCGAGCCGCAGCTCCTCGATCCTGCGGGCCAGGTCCTCCCGGTGGGCGCGCAGCAGCGCGGCCCGCTCGGCGACGGTGCCAGGCCCGGCCTCAACCAGGCTGATGTAGCGGCGAAGGTCGGCGACCGGCATGCCGGAGGCGCGCATGCGTACGAGGAACACGAGGCGCCTCATGGCTGGGGCGTCGTACCGACGTCGGCCCGCCGAGTCCCGCGGGACGGTCACGAGCCCGGCGCGCTCGTAGTAGCGCAGGGTGTGCGGGCTGGCCCCCAGCCGCGCGGCCGCCTCCGCCACGCTCCAGGACTGCGGGGAGTCGTCGACCAGGCCGGCCAGGGCGCGGGCGGGCAGCGGACCAGGTGGCAGGAGGGCCTCACGCAGGGGCGGTGGGAGGTCCTCAGGGAGCGCAGCGTCGTTCACCATGGTGGTGACCGTAGGACTTCGAGCACGCTCGAAGGCAAGAACGAGGGCTTGAAGGGTTGCCCTTGTCGTGGACGTCCTGACCGGCCCCACTCCCAGGGGGCAACCTCACCGCGACCCTGCGCCTCATCTGGCACTGGCCGCCGCCCGCCGCTGGCCCCACCGAGGTCGTGCCGTGGACCTTGCCGAGCTTGCCGGACCCGACGGCGCCGAGGGCTCCACTGGCGGCATCGAGTCCCGCTCGGCAGTCCTGGCCGGCATCGACCGCGCCCTGAAGGCGATCAGCACACCCGGGCACCGAGCGCATCCTGACCATCGGAGGGGAGTGCTCCGTGTCCGTCGCCCCCTTCTCCTGGCTGGCCAGCCGCTACCCCGAGGACCTGGCGGTGGTCTGGCTCGACTCCCACCCCGACGTCGACACCCCTGACACCGGCTACGACGGCTACCACGCCATGGCCGTGACCGCCCTGGCCGGTCAGGGCGACGCCGAGGTTCTGGCCCACCTGCCCGCCTAGGGCTCGTCCCCGGTGGGCTGAGCCCGGCCCAGGCGCACCGGGTCGTGGAGGACCTGGGGCAGGCGGCTGATGTCGTGGGCCTGACCGTGGCCGAGCTCGTGCCCCGCGAGCTGCTGGGCCTGAGCCAGGTGCTCGCAGGACTGCCGCTCATCAGTGGCTGACCCTGGCCGTGAGTGCGCCTCAGCGCGCCGGAGCGCAGGGCCCGTGCCCGGGTGAGGACGCTGGCCCACAGAGCCCGCCAGGGGCCCCTCTGCACCCGCAGCCCGGGGCTTTGCCTGGACGAGCTCCCGGTCGTTGCCCTCTGGCTTCCGGCCGGCGGGACGCTGTGCTGAGGTAGTGGCGGCTACCCGTGGGGGTCGGCCAGGTTCCAGTCGCGACGCAGCAGGTCGTCGACCAGCTCGACCGCTCGGGCCAGCCGCTGGTCGCGGGAGCCGCGCAGCTCGACCCAGGGCACCGGCTGCTCGGCCAGGACCTCTCGGAACCGCTGCTGCATGGTGTGGCGGATGTGCTCGCCGTCGCGCCAGCCGTCCTGGACGAAGGCGATCTCGTCACCGGTGAGCAGGTACAGGTCAGGCGGGAAGGCTGCGGCCGCCGCGGTCACGGTGGGGGAGGGCGCCTCCAGGTAGCGTTCGTGCCAGACCGCGGTCGCGAGGTTGTCGGTGTCGCTGATCACCAGGGGCTTCGGTGAGCTGCCCAGTGCCTGGCGCTCCCGGCGGCGGTGCTCGGCGGCGATCAGGTCGAACTCCGCCGACGCCCACGGCGCCCACGGGCCGCCGGGGCGGACCTCGCTCCACTCCCGCCCGTACTCCAGCGTCACCGGGACCCCGAAGTGCCCGGCCAGGTCCTCGGCCAGGGTGGTGCTGCCCGTCGACTCGGCCCCCAGCACCACCACCCGGCGGCAGAACCACTCCCGTACGGTCGGCGGCAGCGCCCACCAGTAGCCGGCGGGGTCGGCGCGTACCGCGGTTCCCGAGACCGGGAGCTGGGTCCGGCCGGCATCAACCTGCACCCAGGTGGCCCCCAGCCGCCGGGCCAGCTCAGCGCCGTACGCGTCGCTGGTGAAGACCGCGTCTACCGGGCCGGTGAGCAGGCTTTCGGTGATGGCCAGGTGCGCGTCCCAGGCGGCGGCGGAGGTGAAGTCGATGGGCAGGTCGTCGAAGCCGAGGACCACCACGGCGCTCGGGTGCTCCCGGCGGACCCAGTCAGCCCGGACCGCACCCGGGACCGACTCGACCGACGACTCGTACACGTGCACCTCGACCTGCTCGCACAGCGCCTGGGCGTGCCGGATCAGGTTCTGGTGCCCGGCGTGCAGCGGGTAGAACTTGCCCATCACGAAGCCGCGGCGGAAGCGCTTCATGCCGCCACCTCCTCGACTCCGGCGCGGCGGGCGGCCCGCCACTGGTGAAGTCCCACGCAGCACATCCCCAGGAACAGGGCGTACAGCACCGCGGTGAGGTAGAGGTCCTTGTAGGCGTACAGCCAGATGTAGGTGATGTCGGCGGTGATCCACACCAGCCAGTTGCCGATCAGCTTGCGGTTGAGCATCACCTGGGCGACCAGCGACAGGGCGGTGGTGAAGCCGTCGGCCAGGGGGACCGTCGAGCTGGTCCAGGTGGCGAGGGCCCAGCGCAGGCCCAGGGTGAGGACGGCGACGCCGGCGACGGCGACCGGCCAGGCCCAGCGGGGCGTGGGCCGGACGACGAGCGGTCCGTGCGCCTTGCCGCCGTGCAGCCACCAGTACCAGCCGAGACAGCCGAGCCCGAAGTACAGCACCTGCAGCCCGGCGTCCCCGTACAGGCCTGCTCGGGTGAACAGGACCAGGAAGAAGACGTTGTTGGCCAGCCCGACCGGGAAGTTCCAGATGCTGCGGCGCACCGTCAGCCACACGCACAGCGCTCCGGTGGCGAAGCCGGCGATCTCGGTCCAGTCCATGGCAGCTCCTAGTATGCGTCAGTGTGACGTAAAAAGGATGGCGCTTGCTCGCCATTCGTGTCAACTCGACGTAAAGTAGGGGCATGGCCTACCGGTCGGCGTACCCCGTCTTCGCTGTCTCAGTGGACCTGTGCCTGGTCAGCGTGCGCTCAGGAGTGTTCAGCGTGCTGCTCGTCGAGCGTGGCGAGGAGCCTTTCCGGGGGCGGGTAGCGCTTCCCGGCGGGTTCGTCCGACCCGATGAGTCCCTGGAGCAGGCAGCAGAGCGTGAGCTGAGCGAGGAGACCGGCATCACAGTCCCGGCCGGAGCGCTGGAGCAGCTGCGCACGTACGGAGACGTTGGGCGGGACCCTCGTCCCGAGCGCGTGGTCTCGGTGGCTCACCTGGCCTTCCTGCCTGACCTGCCCGAGGCTGCCGCCGGCACCGACGCCCGTGACGCCCGGTGGTGGCCGGTGGAGAAGGCCCTGGCGGCCGATCTCGCCTTCGACCACGCCCAGATCCTGCGCGACGGCGTTGCCCGGGTCCGGGCCAAGCTGGAGTACACCACGGTGGCCTGCCGGTTCTGCGGCCCGCGGTTCACTCTGACCGAGCTGCGGCAGGTGTACGAGGCGGTGTGGGGGGTACGGCTCGACCCGCGGAACTTCCGCCGCAAGGTGCTGGCGGTGCCGGGCTTCGTGGTCGACACCGGCGAGACGGAGGGTGGGGTGGGTCGCCCGGCACGGCTGTACCGGGCGGGAGCAGCCACAGTGGTCTCTCCGGCGCTCCGGGGAGTCGGCTAGGTCAGGGACCAGCGGTGGTTCAGCCGGTTCAGCCGTTCTGACATCACCAGCCCGAGAACCGCCAGCAGTCCCAGGTACGGCGGCAGGACCCACATCCCGCTCCACTCGGCGACCACTCCCAGCAGAGGCGGCGCCAGGGTCGACCCCGTGTACGCAGCGGCCATCTGGATGCCGATGATCGCCTGGGAGCTCTCGGCGCCGAAGTTGGCGGGGGTGGAGTGGATGATCGCAGGGTAGACCGGGGCTGCCCCCAGACCGGCCAGCACCAGCCCGCCCAGCGACAGCCAGCCGACCGGCAGCGCGAGCAGCACCACCCCGGCCCCGATCGCGATGAAGCCCCCGCGGATCAGGGCCCGGTCCCCGACCCGGTCGGCGAAGAACCCGGCCAGGAACCGGCCCGCGGTGATCCCGAGCAGGAACAGCGACCCGAAGGCCGCCGCAGTCGCCGGGCTGGTCCCGCGCTCGGAGACCAGGTAGGTCACGGCCCACAGGATCGAGGTGGACTCCAGGGCGCAGTAGGCGAAGAAGGCGATCAGGATCGACGGCACCCCCGGGATCCGCAGCGCCCGCGACAGCGGCACTCGCCCGGCCGGTCGGGCGGAGTCGTCGGTCGGGGGGGAAGCCGAGACCGCCTGGACCGGGTGGACCCGGGTCCACAGCGGCAGACTGACGACCAGGGCGGCCGTCAGCACCAGCTGCAGGACCCCGACGGTCCGGTACGCCGCGCTCCAGCCGAGCCCCGAGCCGATCGCGTAGCTCATGATGAACGGTGAGACCGAGGCGCCCACGCCCCAAAAGCTGTGCAGCCAGTTCATGTGCCGGGCCGTGTAGTGCAGGGCGACGTAGTTGTTGAGCGCGGCGTCGACCGCGCCGGCGCCCAGCCCGTACGGGACCGTCCACACCAGCAGCACCCAGAACGAGTCGGTGACCGAGAACCCCAGCAGCGCAGCGGCAGTCATGGCGACACTGACGGCCGTCACCTTGCCGGCACCGAAGCGGTGGGTCAGACGCTCTGAGGCCAGGCTGGAGACGATGGTGCCGCTGGCGATCAGGACCGTGAGGAAGCCGGCGAACGAGACCGGAACCCCCAGGTCCTGGTGCATCACCGGCCACCCGGAGCCGACCAGCGAGTCGGGCAGCCCCAGGCTGATGAAGGCCAGGTAGATGATCGCAAGCAGGAGCGCGTACACAGGAGCCTTTCGTGGGGAGCGGGCCTGATCCTACCGGCGCCACCGGGTGCCTACCGGGCTCGCCGGTGACAGGAAACAATGCCACCATCAGTGCCCAGCGCAGGCCGGTGGTCCCGGCCTCGCGCAGGCCCGCGGACGACTCCGGGCTGACGAGCCGGGGCGGCGGGACTGGTCAGGCGAAGGTCAGCAGCCGCTCCAGCATCCGCGGGTCCTGGTGGGTGAATCCGGCATTGGGCTGGTGCCGCTCCAGCGTCGCGATCGCCGACAGCTCCTGATCGGTGAGGGCGATCTCGACCGCCGCCAGGTTGGCCTGCAGCCGCTGCGGCGAGGCACTCTTGGCGACCATCGCCACCCCGCGGCGGGCCAGCCAGGCGAGCATCACCTGCGGCACGGTGGCCCCGTGCGCCTGGGCGATGCCGGTCAGCACCGGGTGCGAGAGCAGCTCCTGGTTGCCCTGACCGAGCGGGCCCCAGGCCTGCAGCACCGTCCCGTACGGGCGCATCTGCTCCTGGATCTCGGTCTGCTGGCAGAAGGGGTGGGTCTCCCGCTGGTTGACGGCCGGAGCCACATCGAGGTGGGTGACCAGGTCGAGGTACCGGTCGGGGTAGAAGTTGGACACCCCGATCGCCCTGACCCGGCCCTCGGCCAGCAGCTCCTCCATCACCCGCCAGGCTGCGTAGTAGTCGCCGAACGGCTGGTGCACCAGCCACAGGTCCAGGTAGTCGAGGCCGAGGTTGCGCAGGGAGGTCTCGAACGCCTCCCGGGTGGCCTTCGGGCCGTGGTCCTTGAACCAGAGCTTGGTGGTGATGAAGAGCTCGTCACGGGCGACCCCCGACGCCTTGATGGCGGCCCCGACCGCCTGCTCGTTGTAGTACCGGGAAGCGGTGTCGATCAGCCGGTAGCCGATCTCGATCGCCCGCGGCACGGTGCTGGCGACCTGGGCGTCATCCATCTGGAACACGCCCAGACCGATGAGTGGCATGGTGACGCCGTTGTTCAGGGTCAGGCTCTGCACGGTGCCTCCTGTCGTCGAGGTGGTATGTATTGAGTCGACCGTACCTGTCTCAGCCCTGGTCAGCCCACCCAGATCCACAGGACCTCGACCCGCAGGTCACAGCCGCCTCACAGCCACCCCGCTTTTCCTTGGAGAGTAAGCAACGACGACTCGCCCACGAAGGACCCTGATGAGCCGGATCGCCCACCTCGCCGCCACCACCGCGGTCGCCCTTGCCCTCGGGCTGGGCTTCTCGGCCTGCAGCGCCACCACCTTCACCACCGGTAGCCCGAGCGCGGCCGCGTCGGCCACTGCAGTTACCGGTGCGGGTGGCGCCCAGGTCGCCTTCAGCACTCACCTCGACGCCAGCGACCTGACCTGGAACGCGGCCAACGAGGTGAAGGTCGCCCTCGCCAACGGCGCCTCCAGCGGCGGAGCCGGGGTCACCGTCTCGGGCGACACCGTCACCATCACCGCCGGTGGCGTCTACCGGGTCACCGGCAGCCTGAGCAACGGGCAGCTGGTCGTCGCCGCCCCCGATGACCAGGCGGTGGTGGTGATCCTCGACGGAGTCACCATCACCAGCGGCACCGGCCCGGCCCTCTCGGTGACCAGCGCCGACGAGGTGACTCTGTACCTGGCCGACGGGACCAGCAGCACCCTCACCGACGGCACCGGCTACACCGTCGCCAACGACGCCACCCCGGTCGCGGCGGTCGCCTCCGCGACCGACCTGACCATCGCCGGCCGTGGCTCGCTGACCGTCAACGGCAAGACCAACGACGCCATCAGCACGAAGGACGGCCTGGTGATCGCCTCCGGCTCGGTCTCGGTCACCGCGGTCGACGACGGGATCCGGGGCAAGGACTATGTCGACATCCTCGACGGTACGGTCACGGTCCAGGCCGGTGGAGACGCCATCTCCTCAGACAACGCCGAGGACGCCGACCGCGGCTGGGTGAAGGTCTCCGCCGGAGAGGTCAGGCTCACGGCCGGCAGTGACGGGATCGACGCCGTACGCGCCATCACGGTCGCTGGCGGGACCGTCACCGTCGAGAAGTCAGCGGAGGGCCTCGAGGCCCACAGCGTCACCATCAGCGGCGGTACGGTCACCATCACCGCTACCGACGACGGGATCAACGGCACGGCCGGGACGGTCACCGGCGGCACCGAGCAGGACGACGGCTCGATGGTGACGATCTCGGGCGGCACCACCACCATCAGGGCCGGAGGCGACGGAATCGACTCCAACGGCGGGGTGGCCCTGCGCGGCGGCACTGTCACGATTACCAGCGGGACCGGCGGCGGCACCGAGCCGGTCGACGCCAACGGCACCGTGACCCTCACCGGGGCGAAGGTCACCGCGAACGGCACCGAGATCACCTCGGCCAGCCAGCTCAGCGCCGGGGGCGGTGGCGCGGGCGGCGGCGGCGCCGGGGGCGACAGGGGCTGGCCCGGTCGCGGTCGCCGCTGAGTCACCCCAGCCAGGACCAGCAGGGCGCATCAGCGCCAGGTCCTCGACCAGCGTCACTGGTGTCTGGAAGGCCGTGGCAGGCCCTCGGCTCCACGGTCAGGTCTCTGCTACCGCGCCGCCGCGGCGCTGGGGCTGCCGGCAGGTCACGGCGCGCCAGCGGCTCGACCTGGACAACGGCCCTGGCTGCCTCGGGTGCAAGCCTCGCCCCTGGCCGGCCGAGGGGGCAGGCTCCTGGGGGCGCTTCTGCTGGCTGGAAGAATGTGACCCGTGGTCTGGCTGATGCTCGCGGTGATGGGCAGTGTCACCGTGGCCGCTGTCACCCGGATCTGCAGTGACCCGCGGCGGGCCAGCAACCCGTTCTGGCTGATGACAGCGGTCATCGTGGTCGGCATTGCGACTGCTCTCCTGCTGCACCTCGCCCCGCTGGCGGTCCTCCTGGTGATGGTGTCGCCGCTGCTGGTGCTGGTCCTGGTGATCGCCCTAGTGGTGAACGGGGTGGTCACCTGGCGCCATGAGGGCCGCAGCCTGGCCAACCTGCTGTCGCTGCTGGCCGGGCTCGGGATCGTCGCCGTGGTCGGCTTCTGCCTGGCCGCGGTGCTGCTGAGCCAGGCGGTGCCCGGACTGGTGGTGGCGGCGCTGGTCGTGGTCTTCGGGAGCGGCTGGGTGGGTTTCCTGCTCACCGCCTACCTGCTGTACGCGCTGGTCTACCCCTGGCTCTGGCGCCGGCCACGGCCGGACTTCGTCATAGTCCACGGCTCGGGCCTGGTGCAGGGGAAGGTGGCCCGGCTGCTCGGCTCACGGATCGACACCGGGATCTCCTGGTGGCGCCGGGCCGGCTGCCAGGTCCCGCTGGTGATGTCGGGCGGGCAGGGGCCAGACGAGCCCCGCTCCGAGGCCGCAGCCATGGCCGAGTACGCGGTCGCCCACGGTGTTCCAGCGTCGATGATCCTGATCGAGGACCGCTCCCGGACCACCGAGGAGAACCTGGCCTTCAGCCGGGACCTGCTGCAGGAGCGCCTCGGCGGCCAGGCTCGTGGGATCTCGGTCACCAGCGACTACCACGTGCTGCGGACCGCGTCCCTGGCCCGGGACCTGGGCTTCGATGTCCAGGTCGCGCCCGCGCGGTCGGCCCTCTACTTCCGGGTCAACGCCTTCCTCCGGGAGTTCGTGGCCCTGCTCCACCGGCACCGCCGCTGGCACCTCGCAGCGGCGGTCCTGGTCTGCCTGCCCCTTCCAGCGGTCGTGGCTCTGCTCATGGTGGTCTGACCGCGGCGATCTCGGCCCAGGCCTTCCGGTGCTTAGACGGTGAGCCGTAAGGTCGTGCTAGCCGTCGCGAGAAAGGCCACACCGATGACGTCGTTGCCGTACCAGGACCCCACGCTGTCGACCGCCGAGCGGGTCGACGACCTGCTGGCCAGGCTGACCCTGGAGGAGAAGGCCGGCCAGCTCACGCAGTACTTCTACATTCCGGTGCACCCCGGTGAGCAGACCGGGCCCGGCGAGGACGAGGCCCGGCTGGCCGCGGTCGACGAGGCGATCGCCCAGGGCCGGGTGGGGTCGCTGCTGTTCGTCCGGACCGCAGCCGAGACCAACCGCCTCCAGCGGGCCGCGGTCGAGGGCCACCGGCTCGGCGTGCCGGTGCTCTTCGGGTACGACGTCATCCACGGGCTGCGGACCGCCCTGCCGGTCCCGGTCGCGCTGGCCGCCACCTGGGACCCGGACACGATCGAGGCCGGCCAGACGGTCGCGGCCCGCGAGGCCCGGGCGGTCGGCATCCACTGGGCCTTCGCACCGATGGTCGACATCGCCCGGGACCCGCGCTGGGGCCGGATCGGCGAGGGCGCCGGTGAGGACCCCTGCCTGGGGGCCGCGGTCGCCGCGGCCCAGGTCCGCGGCTTCCAGGGCGACCTCGGCCCGGAGCGCGTCCTGGCCGGACCGAAGCACTTCGCCGGGTACGGGGCGGCGCTCGGCGGACGGGACTACGACGACTCCGACATCTCCGACTCCCAGCTGTGGAACCTCTACCTGCCGCCCTTCCAGGCGGCGGTCGCGGCCGGCGCCGAGAACATCATGAGCGCCTACATGGACCTCAACGGGGTTCCCGCCAGCGGCAACCACTGGCTGCTGACCGAGGTGCTGCGCGACGCCTTCGGCTTCGGTGGCTTCGTGGTCAGCGACGCCAGCGCGGTCCGCTCGCTGCACACCCAGCACTTCGCCCGGGACCTCACCGACGCCGGCGCCCGGGCCCTGTCGGCCGGGCTGGACATGGAGATGTGCTTCGAGGACGCCGCGTACTCCCGGCTGCCAGAAGCGGTGGCGCAGGGCCTGGTCACCGAGGAGCAGGTCGACCAGGCGGTCCGCCGGGTGCTCAGCATCAAGTTCCGCCTCGGGCTGTTCGAGAACCCGTACGTGGACGAGGCCGCCGCCGAGCAGGTCCTGAACCGGGGCGACCACCGCGAGACCTCCCGGGCCGCCGCCGAGAAGACCCTGGTCCTGCTGACCAACAACGGCGTGCTGCCGCTGGCCGCCCCCGCCTCGGTGGCGGTGCTGGGCCCGCTCGCGGACTCGAAGCGCGACCTGCTCGGGCCGTGGATCTTCGACCACGACGAGACCGAGTCGGTCACCCTCGTCGAGGGGATCCGGCGCCGGGCCGGGGACGGGGTCGAGGTCCGCTACGCCCCGGGCGTGCTGCCCGGAGAGCGGCTCTACCCGTCGATGTTCGACATCCAGGACCACGGCCTGGTCACCTGGCCCGACGGCTTCGACGAGGACGCCGAGCTGGCCCGGGCGGTCGAGCTCGCTCGTGCCAGCGAGGTCGCGGTGGTGGTGGTCGGGCAGAGCCAGAACATGATCGGGGAGCGGGCCTCGGCCTCGACCCTGGAGCTGCCGGGCCGTCAGGCAGAGCTGCTGGAGGCCGTGGTCGCCACCGGGACCCCGACCGTGGTGCTGGTGATGAGCGGGCGCCCGCTCGAGGTCGGCTGGGCTGCCGAGAACGCCGCGGCGGTGGTGCAGATCTGGTACCCGGGGGTCCGCGGCGGCGAGGCGGTCGCAGCGGCCCTGTACGGGGACGTCTCCCCGGCCGGTCGGCTGCCGTTCACCTGGCCGCGCTCGGTGGGGCAGCTGCCGATGGTCTACAACCACTACCGCACCTTCCAGCCCGAGGCCCAGCACGAGCGCTACTGGGACACCCCGTCCACGCCGCTGTTCTGCTTCGGGCACGGCCTGTCGTACGCCAGCTTCAGCTACCAGAACCTCCGGCTGGAGCCGGCCTCGGTCGCGGTCGGCGAGACCACGACGGTCTCGGTCGAGGTCACCAACACCTCGGACCGGGAGGCCGACGAGGTGGTCCAGCTGTACACCCACCAGCGCTACGGCGACGCCACCCGGCCGGTCCGTGAGCTCAAGGGGTTCCAGCGGGTCACCCTCGCCGCCGGCGAGACCCGGACCGTCCGGCTGCCGCTCGGCCCCGAGCAGCTGCGGTACTGGTCGGCCCGCTCCCGGGACTGGGTCCAGGACGCGACCACCATCGACGTCTGGGTCGGCGGCTCGTCGACCGCCGAGCTGGGGACCCAGCTGAGCGTCGGCTGACGGCGGCTCCCGGACCCGGTCACTCAAGGTCCGCATCCCGGGCCCGCCCGGCTAGCCTGAGCGCGTGCCCAGCCTGGTCGCCTCGCCCCGCCCGCGCTACCCGGCCTGGCTGGCGGCCGGGCTCCTGGCCGGGGTCCTGGTCTGGGGCGAGCTCGTCAGCTGGCGCTCCTCGCGCCGACTGCCGCCCGGGCACCCTGGGCCGCGGCTCCAGGCGGTCGTGGTGCTGGGCTTCCGCAACCGCGGGCAGCGGGCCAACGCGGTCAACCGGTGGCGGGTCCGGGCCGGGCTGCGATCGGTCGACCCGACCGCCCGGCAGGTCCGCCTGGTCCTCTGCGGGGGGCCGGTGGCGGGGCCGGTCAGCGAGGCGGCCCTGATGGCGGACTACGCCCGCCGGATCGGCTACCGCGGCGAGCTCGTGCTTGAGGAGGTGTCCCGGTCGACCTGGGAGAACGTGGCCTGCCTGGCGCACCTGGTGGCCGACGCCGACCAGGTCACCATCGTCTCCCAGCCGCACCACGTCGAGAAGGCCTGCCGCTACTTGCGCCGGCAGCGTCCCGACCTGGCCCGCCGGCTCGGCGCCGGGCAGACCTACCGGCTGGGGGAGTGGACGCTGGCCAAGCCGCTGCTCGCCGCGTACGGGACCGTCGACCTGTACCGCTCCCGCCGGGACCGAGCGCCGGTCTGATTGCACAGCCTTGCCAGGGGCCTATACCATGCTGGGCGTACAGCGGGGGGCTGTATGAACGTGCTCCAACTTGGGGGGATGGGCGCGATGACGACTTCTGCTCGACCTGAGATCAGCCGCTTTGGTATTCCGGTGGCCTGCCGGGCCTGCGGCACTCACATCGTCTACCCGGAGGCCTGCCCGAGCTGCGGGCTGGACCCGGTACTGTGCGCCAGCACGGACCTGGGCCTGCTGGAGCCGGCAGCGGGTGAGGCTGGCTGGTACCGCCGTCACCACGACCCGGTCGACATCGAGCGCTACTGGGACGGGACCGCCTGGACCCGGGAGATCCGGGGCGAGAAGGTGGCCTGGCTGGAGCGGCTGGTCGCGATGCCAGCCGAGCAGCGGACCGCCTACACCGAGGACCAGGTCGACCTGCTCACCGTCGAGGTGGAGCGGATCCGCGACCTGATCACTCCCACGCAGCACCAGGGGCGGGAGAGCCGCACAGCGGAGCAGGTCCCGACCTGGACGCTGACGGGGATGACCAAGGAGGTCCAGGTCAGCCTGCCGGTGGCCCCGGTCGGCACTCGGGTGGTGGCTCTGCTGATCGACCTGGCCCTGGTGGGCCTGATCGGCGTCAGTGCCGCCTGGATCCTGGGTGGTGCCCAGGTCTGGGCGGTCCTGGCGGGTACCGCCCTGCTGGGGCTGGCCTACCTGGCCGGCGGCTGGGGCGACGGTGCGACCTTGGGGATGCGTACGGTCGAGATCCGCCTGGCGGACGCGAGGACCGGGCGCAGCATCGGCTGGCGCCGGGGGCTGCTGCGGGCCGTGGTCAGTCTGCTGGGGCTGCCGCTGCTGGTCGGGCTCTGGTCGCCGCTGCTGGACCGTGGCCGGTACCGCCGCTCGCTGGCCGACGCGGCCTGTCGCGCGGTGATGGTCCGGACCAGCTGAGCCAGGCCCGGGCGACAGCCTGCCTCGGTCCCGGCCGCCGGCGGCGGCTGCTGCGCGACGGGTCGGCAGGGACCAGCCCGTCAGACGGGCGCTGGCTTGGGGGCAGCGCCGTACGTCGGTCAGCGCGGCGCCTCGCGGGCGATCCGGGGCAGCAGCGACACCAGCAGTGGTGCCAGGTCTGGCCCTGGCTGGGACGGGTCCTGCCAGCGGACCTCACTGATCTCGGCGGCCGCCGACACGTCCCGGACCGGCTCGGGCCAGGCGAAGACGTGCCCGCAGACGGTGTGCCCAGGCTCGTTGGCGGCGCTCTCCTCGTGGTCGCCCCAGTCGACCAGCCGGGCCTCGTCCAGCACGAGGCCGACCTCCTCGGCGATCTCCCGGGATCCGGTCTGGCGCGGGGTCTCCCCGGGCTCGGGCTTGCCTCCGGGCAGCATGAAGCGGCCGGTGCCCTGCTTGCGTACGGTCAGCACCTGCCCGCTGCTGTTCCACAGCACGACGGCGCTGACCCGGATCCGGTTGTCGTTCACGAGGCTGAGGCTACGACGTCGGCCCTGGTCGTCCGGGCGGGAACCTGACCTGGGGGATCCCCCCAGCGGAGCAGGGGGAGCCATCTTAGGATGGCACCGTGCGTGTCTACAACTTCTCCGCTGGTCCTGCAATGATGCCTCTCGAAGTGCTGGAGGAGGCACGAGCCGAGCTCACCGACTGGGAGGGCTCTGGCATGTCGGTGATGGAGGTCTCCCACCGGGGCAAGGCGTTTGTCGCCTGCGCCGCCGAGACCGAGGCCCGGCTTCGGTCGGTGATGGGGATTCCCGACGACTACGCGGTGCTCTTCCTTCAGGGTGGAGCGACCGGGCAGTTCGCCGCGGTCCCGCTCAACCTGACCGCCCCCGGCGACACCGTCGACTTCCTGAACACCGGGCAGTGGTCCAAGAAGGCGATCGCGGAGTCGAAGAAGCTCGGCACCGCCACCCAGGTGATCGCTGACGAGGCCGAGTCTGGGTACACCACCGTTCCGGCCGCTGGCTCGTACACGCTCAGCCCGGGCGCCACGTACCTGCACTACACCCCCAACGAGACCATCGGCGGGGTGGCCTTCGACTACGTGCCCGAGACCGGTGACGTGCCGCTGGTGGCGGACATGAGCTCGATGATCCTCTCCCAGCCGACCGACGTCTCCAAGTTCGGCGTCATCTACGCCGGTACTCAGAAGAACCTTGGACCGGCCGGGATGGCGGTCGTCGTGGTCCGCCGGGACCTGCTCGGCAAGGCCCGCACCGAGACCCCGACGGTCGTCGACTGGGCCAAGATGGCCGAGGCCGACTCGATGGTCAACACCCCGCCCACCTTCGGGATCTACCTGCTGGGCAAGATCCTGGCCTGGGTCGAGCGGCAGGGCGGTGCCGAGGGCATCGGCCAGGTGAACCGGGCCAAGGCGAAGGCCCTGTACGACTTCATCGACGGCCACGACTTCTACTCCAACCCGGTCGCGCCGAACGCCCGCTCGATCATGAACGTGCCGTTCCTGCTGGCCAACGCCGACCTGGACAAGCAGTTCGTGGCTGAGGCGACCGCTGCCGGGCTGACCAACCTGGCCGGGCACCGCTCGGTCGGCGGGATGCGAGCCAGCATCTACAACGCGATGCCGCGTGAGGGAGTCGATACGCTGATCCAGTTCATGGAGGACTTCGCCAAGAAGAACGGGTAGCAGTGGGACAGATCCGCACGTACAACGCCATCAGCAAGGTTGGGCTGGACCGGCTTGACGGTTATCAGGTCGGGCCCGACGTGCCGGATCCCCAGGGGGTGCTGGTCCGCTCAGCGAGGCTGAGCGCGGCCGAGCTGCCGGCGTCGGTCCTCGGGGTTGCCCGGGCTGGCGCCGGCACCAACAACATCCCGGTCGCCGAGCTCAGCGCCCGCGGTGTCGTGGTGTTCAACACCCCTGGTGCCAACGCGAACGCGGTCAAGGAGCTGGTGATCGCCGGGATGCTGCTGGCGGCCCGCAACCTGGTCCCGGCGCTCGACTTCGCCGGCGGGCTTGAGGGCGACGACGTGCAGATCAGCGAGGCCGCCGAGAAGGGCAAGAAGTCCTTCGTGGGCTTCGAGCTGCCGGGCCGGACCCTCGGGGTGGTCGGTCTCGGCGCGATCGGGGTGCAGGTCGCCAACGCCGCCCAGGCGCTGGGGATGCGGGTGCTGGGCTACGACCCGCAGATCACGATCCGCCACGCCTGGCAGCTCTCGGCTGACGTGGAGCGGGCGGCGACGGTCGAGGACGTGTTCTCACGCGCCGACCTGCTCACGGTGCACGTACCGCTGGTCGAGGCCACCCGGGACCTGGTCAGCGCCGAGCGGCTGGCGCTGATGAAGCCGGGCGCGGTGCTGCTCAACTTCGCCCGGGGCGGGATCGTCGACGAGGCCGCGGTCCTGGCTGCCCTCGACGCCGACCGGCTCGGCTGGTACGTCTGCGACTTCCCGTCGTCGGCGCTGGTCGGCCACCCTGACGTGATCACCCTGCCTCACCTGGGTGCCTCGACCGCCGAGGCTGAGGACAACTGCGCGGTGATGGCGGCTGAGCAGCTGCGCGCCTTCCTGGAGCGTGGCGAGATCACGAACTCGGTGAACTTCCCCAGCGCCAGCCTGCGCCGCTCACCCGGCACCCGCCGGATCGTGATCGCCAACTCCAACGTGCCGAACATGGTGGGCCAGATCTCGACCCTGCTGGCCGGGGCCGGGCTCAACATCGCCGACCTGCTCAACACGTCCCGCGGCGAGCTCGCGTACACCCTGATCGATGTCGAGGGCGAGGTCGGCGCCGAGGTCCTGGCCAGCGTCCGCGGCATCAGCGGGGTGCTGAGCGCCCGGGTGCTCTGAGCCGGCTCGCGGTAGGTCCGAGACGAGGAGTGCGGTGAGAGCAGTCTGGTACGAGCGGCAAGGTCCGGCGGCCGATGTGCTGGTGGTCGGGGAGCTGCCCGACCCGGAGCCGGGGCCGGGTGAGGTCCGGGTCCGGCTGTCACGCTCCGGGGTGAACCCGGGCGACACCAAGAAGCGCAGCGGGTACTTCGGTCTGCCGATGCCGTACCCGACCGTCGTGCCGCACAGCGACGGAGCCGGTCGGGTGGACGCGACCGGCCCCGGAGTGGACGGCTCCCGGGTGGGGGAACGGGTCTGGGTCCACGGGGCCCAGTCCTACCGCCGGTACGGGACGGCGGCCGAGCTGGTCTGCGTCCCGGCGGCACAGGCGGTGCCGCTGCCGGACTCGGTGAGCGAGGACCTAGGCGCCTGCCTCGGGATCCCCGGGATCACCGCCCACCGCTGCCTCTTCGCCGACGGTGACCTGGCCGGGCAGCGGGTGCTGGTGCACGGGGTGCTGGGGGCGGTGGCCTCGATCGCTGCCCAGCTGGCCCGGGCCGCTGGTGCCACGGTGGTCGGAACCGTACGGCGCAGCGCCGACCTGGCCCAGGTGCCTGACGCCTGGTGCGACCAGGTGGTGGCGCTGGACGCCGACCCCGCGGCCGAGATCCTGGCTCAGGGGCGGGTGGACCGGGTGGTCGAGGTGGCCTTCGGCGCCAACATCAACCTGAACACGGCCGTGGTAGCCGGTGGGGCGATCATCGCCGCGTACGCCACCGGCCCGGGCGAGGTCTGGCTGCCGTTCTGGGACCTGCTCTTCGCTAACGTCACGATCCGGCTCTGCGGCAGCGACGACTTTCCGTCTGAGGCGCGTTGCCGGGCGGTACGGGACCTGACCGAGGCGGCCGCGGCGGGTCGGCTCACGCTTCCCATCAGCGAGCCGCTGCCGCTGGAGCGCTGCGCCGAGGCCCATGACCGGGTCGACGCCGGTAGTCGGCAGCGGGTACTGCTCGCCACCTGACTGGTCACGGCGGCTGCCTGACGCCCGGGCAACAGACGGACAGCCCTGGTGAAACCGGCTGGCGGTCGTAGTCTGTGGCGGTAGTCGGCAGAGGTGCCGACCGACGACGCCGACGAAAGGGTGCTCTGTGACCTCACTGACCTGGACCGACCTCGACCGGAAGGCCGTCGACACGGCGCGGGTCCTGGCTGCTGACGCGGTGGAGAAGGTCGGCAACGGCCACCCGGGCACCGCGATCTCCCTGGCCCCGGTCGCCTACCTGCTGTACCAGAAGGTGATGCGGGTCGACCCGGCGGACCCGCTGTGGCTGGGCCGGGACCGGTTCGTGCTGTCGGCTGGTCACGCCTCGCTGCTGCAGTACAACCAGCTCTTCCTGGCCGGCTTCGGGCTGGAGGCCGACGACATCGCCGCGCTGCGGACCTGGGGCTCGAAGACCCCGGGCCACCCGGAGGTCCACCACACCGCCGGCGTCGAGTGCACCACCGGACCGCTGGGGGCCGGGGTCGCCAACGCCGTCGGCTTCGCGATGGCCTCCCGCAAGGCCCAGCAGCTGTACGACCCGAGCGCCACCCCGGGCGAGTCGGTCTTCGACCACTTCGTCTACTGCGTCGCGGGTGACGGCTGCCTGCAGGAGGGTGTGGCCGCCGAGGCGTCGTCGCTGGCCGCGACCCAGAAGCTGGGCAACCTGATCCTGATCTACGACGACAACCGGATCTCGATCGAGGGCGACACCGTGATCGCCTTCACCGAGGACGTCGAGGCCCGCTACGCCGCGTACGGCTGGCACACCCAGCACGTCGACTTCACCAGCGGCGGCACCGCGTACGAGGAGAAGGTCGCCGAGCTGTACCAGGCGATCGAGGCGGCCCAGCAGGTCACCGACAAGCCCTCGTTCATCAAGGTCACCACGGTCATCGGCTGGCCGCTGCCGACCAAGGCCGGTCACCACTCGGTCCACGGCGCCAAGCTCGGTGCCGAGGAGGTCGCCGGGCTGAAGCGGGTGGTCGGTCTCGACCCGGAGCAGAGCTTCCAGGTCGACCCGGAGGTCCTCCAGCACACCCGCGAGAACGCCGCCCAGCGGGCGGCCGCCGCCAAGGCCGAGTGGGAGCTGAGGCTCGCCGCCTGGAAGCAGGCGAACCCGGAGCAGGCCGCGCTGCTGGAGCGGGTCACCACCCAGCAGCTGCCGGCGGGGCTGGCCGACGCGCTGCCGACCTTCGCGCCGGGCAAGAAGTCGACCCGCGCCGCCTCCGGCGACACCCTGTCGGCGATCGCCGACGCGGTCCCCGAGCTGTGGGGCGGCTCGGCCGACCTGGCCGGCTCGAACAACACCACCATGAAGGGCAAGCCGTCGTTCCTGCCCGCGGACCGCTCCAGCCACGACTTCGTCGGCGGGCTGAACGGCCGGGTGCTGCACTTCGGGATCCGCGAGCACGCGATGGGCAACATCCTCAACGCGATCAACCTGTCCGGCCTGACCCGCGCGTACGGGGCGACCTTCCTGGTCTTCGCCGACTACATGCGCCCGACCGCCCGGCTCGCGGCGCTGTCGCAGGTCCCGACGGTCTTCGTCTGGACCCACGACTCGATCGGCGTCGGCGAGGACGGGCCAACCCACCAGCCGATCGAGCAGGTGCCGTCGCTGCGGCTGATCCCCGGGCTGGACGTGGTCCGGCCAGGTGACGCCAACGAGACCGCCGCGGCCTGGGCCCAGATCCTGGCCACCACCGACCGTCCGGCCGCGCTGATCCTGTCCCGGCAGGACCTGACGGTCTTCGACCGCAGCGAGGGTACCGGCTTCGCCAGCACCGAGGGCGTCGCCCAGGGCGGGTACACCCTGGTCGAGGCCAGTGGTGGCAGCCCGCAGGTGGTGCTGGTCGGCACCGGCTCCGAGGTCGAGATCGCAGTCGCCGCGCGTGAGCTGCTGGAGGCTGAGGGGATCGCCACCCGGGTGGTCTCGATGCCGTGCCAGGAGTGGTTCGCCCGTCAGGACCAGGCCTACCGGGACCAGGTGCTGCCAGCCGGGGTGGCCAAGGTCGCGATCGAGGCCGCCGAGCCGACCGGCTGGAAGGAGTTCCTGGGCCCGAGGTCCGACGCCCTGGGCATCGACCACTTCGGCGCCTCCGCCTCCGCCGCCACCTTGTACCGGGAGTTCGGGATCACCGCCGAGGCGCTGGCCGCTCGGGCCAAGGCCCTGCTGGGGTAGGGCACCACACAGACCCGGCAGAGGCTCGCGGACGGGGAAGCCGCGAGCCTCTGCCGCTGCTCGGGGAGTGGACCGGGGCAGAGCCGTGACCCGAGGACGAGCCAGTACCCGCCGCCAAACGGGGGCTGGCAAGGCTCTCGATGCCGAGGTGAGAAATAGGGCACGCCGCAGACGGTGCTTGGTGATGACCCATCGGTGAGGTAGGGATGAGGGATGAACGAGCGGTCTTCGGCCGACGCCACCCTCCACCTGCCGACGCGCTTCGAGGTTGGCGCCCCCTTCAGCGAGCGGCACCCCTGGGTCTACCCAGCAGCCGTACGGTACCACCAGGCTCGCCGCTGGCTGCGCTGGCTGACCTCGGGTACGCGGTGGGCCACGAGCCAGCAGACTGACCCGCTGCCGAACCGGGTGAAGCAGCACAAGTCGCTGCTGATGAGGCAGCTGGGCGAGTCCGAGATGTGGCTGCAGCGGAACAAGGTGGTCAACCTGCGCCTGGCCTGCGAGCGGACGAACGGTGTCCTGATCCGGCCGGGCGAGTCCATGTCCTTCAACCGGGTCGTCGGCAACTGCACGGCCAGGCGCGGCTTCGTCGAGGGCATGCGGCTGTCGAACGGGCAGGCCCATCCCGGGGTCGGCGGCGGGATCTGCCAGCTGGCGAACCTGATCCACTGGATGGTGCTCCACTCCGACCTGGTGGTGACGGAGCGCTCCGAGCACTCCTTCGACCCGTTCCCCGACAACGGTCGGGTGCTGCCCTGGGGAGTGGGCTGCTCGATCGTCTACAACTACGTCGACCTGGTGGTACGCAACGACACCGACCGTACGTACCAGCTTCTGACCTCGGTGGGCGACCGGTACCTGGAGGGCGAGCTGCGCACCGACGAGCCGCCGGCCTACTCGTACAAGGTCTTCGCGCGAGACGAGCAGTTCCTCAAGGAGGACGGCGAGATCTTCCGGCGCAACGAGATCTGGCGGGAGCGGATCGACCGGCGCACCGGGGAGCGGGTCGGCGAGGAGCTGGTGAAGCGCAACTGCGCCCTGGTCACGTACACACCCCAGGGCGTCGAGGTGATCGACCTCGACCAGCCTCGCGAGCCGCAGCCAGTCGACCAGACCTGGTGAGCCCCCCACCCAGTGGGTGGCACCGACGCACCGGGTGCTGCGCCTGCTGTCAGCCTCATCCGGGGTGAGAGCGAGCCGACCAGCCGCCGCGAAGGCGGCAGCCAGGCACTGCCTTGCGCTGGTCCCTAGGCTAGGCAGCATGGCTCTCGACCTGACCAGGCTCTGCAGCACGCTCTTCGGTGACCCGGGACGCAAGCCCGTGGTCCTGGAGATCGACCTCGACCGGGGGGTCCTCCGGTCCGTGCCCGACAACCCGCTGCAGGCGCTGCAGGCGATCAACGCGCCAACCATGGGGGTGCTGACCCGGGCCCTGCGTCAGGCCGCGACCGACGACCGGGTCAAGGGCCTGGTGCTGCACATCGGCTCCTGCCCGCTGTCGGCGGCCCAGGTCGACGAGCTGGGGCTGGCGCTGAGCACCTTCTCGCAGACCCGTCCCACGATCGCGTACGCGGAGTCGTTCGGGGAGCTGGCCAGCGGCATGCTGGCCTACCGGCTGGCGACCGCCTGCCAGGAGATCTGGCTGCAGCCCTCGGGCTCGCTGGTGCTGGGCGGGGCCCACCTCGACCTGGTGCTGCTGCGCGGCGGGCTGGAGAAGCTCGGGGTGGAGCCGGAGTTCTCCTGGCGCAAGGAGTACAAGACCGCCGCCGAGCAGTACGCGGCCCGCGAGATCTCCGACGCCAACCGGGAGATGATGCAGCGGATCGCCGACTCGGTGGTCGACGAGACGGTGGCCGTGGTCGCCCAGCGCCGCCGGCTGAGCAGCGACACGGTCCGCGAGGCCGTCGACCAGGGCCCGATCAAGCCCGACCAGGCGGTCGAGCTGGGGCTTGTGGACAAGATCGGCTACCGCGACGAGGTGTACCAGACAGTTCGGGAGCGGTGGGGCGAGCAGACCCGGCTGCAGTACGCCGGCCGGTACGCCGGCTCGCTGACCTCGGCCCTGGTCGAGAAGGTGGGCTCCCACAAGGACGCCGTCGCGCTCGTGGACGTCTTCGGACCGATCGTCACCGGCCGGGCCACGCCCAGCTCCCCGCTCGGCGGGCGGGCCGGCTCGGAGACGGTCTGCGACCACCTGCGCCAGGCCCAGCGCGACCCGCAGGTCAAGGCGGTCGTGCTGACGGTGAGCTCGCCCGGCGGCTCGTACACCGCCTCAGACACCATCCGCCGCGAGGTGCTGCGGACCATCCAGCTCGGCAAGCCGGTCGTGGCGAGCATGGGTGACATGGCCGCCTCCGGTGGCTACTTCGTCTCCATGGGCGCCGACGAGATCGTCGCCAACCCCTCCACCCTGACCGGCTCGATCGGGGTCTTCGCCGGCAAGATGGTCACCCAGGGCCTGTACGACAAGCTCGGCCTGGTCCGCGAGGATGTGCACAGCGGCGCCCTCGCTGGGATGTTCGCCGGCAACCGGGGCTTCACCGAGGAGCAGTGGCGGCTGCTCGACGCCTGGCTGGACGACGTCTACGCCGACTTCACCCGCAAGGCGGCTACCGACCGGGGGATGGAGCTGGACGAGCTGGAGCCGCTGGCCCGGGGCCGGGTCTGGACCGGGGCGGACGCGGTGCAGCGCCGCCTAGTCGACCACCTCGGCGGGCGGGAGCTGGCGGTCGAGCGGGCCTGCGCCCTGGCCGGGCTGAACCGGGACCAGGTCCAGCTGAAGCCGGTTCCCCTGGTCGGGGTGCTGGAGCGGCTGCGGCCGGCCGAGTCCTCCGAGCAGCCGGGCGGGCTGAGCTCAGCGGCGAGCCTGGACCTGGCCACCCCCGAGGGCCTGGCCCGCCGGCTGGGCCACCTGCTCGGCCTGGAGACTGCCGGGGTACTGACCATGCCGTACCGGCTGCAGATCCGCTGACCGCTAGGGGCTCAGTCGCCGCGAACCACGGCCCGCAGCCGCTGTCGGGTGGCCGGGTCGAGGTCGTGCTTGGGAACCCCACGCACCGCGCCCTCCAGGGCCAGCAGCGAGTGCAGGCAGGTGAAGCGAGGGTGGACCGCCCACCAGGCGGCCTCGGCGCCGAGCCGGCGCAGGGTCTCGGCATCGGTGATCCCGGCGGCCTGCAAGGCCTGCTCCAGCTGGGGCCCGATGCCCGGGAGGGAGCGCAGATCTGCCATAGCCGAAGCGTAGCGTCACCCTGCGTGCCCTGAGGGGGAGGTCTTCGTTAGGCTGATGCCATCGCGAGTTCCGCGGCCTGGTGTCAAGGAGAGGTCGAGATGCAGATCGGCGTTCCGCTGGAGTCGTTGGAGGGTGAGACCCGGGTCGCGGCAACACCCAAGACCGTGGCCCAGCTGATCAAGCTGGGCTACCAGGTCCAGGTGGAGTCCGGGGCCGGGCTGCGAGCGAGCTACCCCGACGCCGCGTACGCCGAGGCCGGGGCCGAGGTCGTCGACGCCGGCTCGGTCTGGGGCAGCGACATCGTCTGCAAGGTGAACGCGCCGACCAGCCCCGAGATCGCCAGCCTGCGCGACGGCGCCACCCTGGTCTCGTTGATCTCACCGGCGCTGCACCCCGAGCTGGTCTCCGAGCTCGCCCAGCGCGACCTGACCGTGCTGGCCATGGACGCGGTGCCCCGGATCTCGAGGGCCCAGGCCCTCGACGTCTTGTCGTCGATGGCCAACATCGCCGGCTACCGGGCGGTCGTCGAGGCCGCCCACGAGTTCGGCTCCTTCTTCACCGGCCAGGTCACCGCCGCCGGCAAGGTGCCGCCCGCGAAGGTCCTCGTCGTCGGGGCCGGGGTCGCGGGCCTGGCGGCGATCGGGACCGCGCGCTCGCTCGGCGCGGTGGTCCGGGCCACCGACGCCCGGCCCGAGGTCGCCGAGCAGGTGGAGTCGATGGGCGCTGACTTCCTGGCGGTCCAGGTCGGCCAGCAGCAGGTCTCCAGCGACGGCTACGCCAAGGAGACCTCGGCCGACTACAACGCCGCCGCGGCCCGGCTCTACACCGAGCAGTGCCCCGAGGTGGACATCATCATCACCACCGCCCTGATCCCCGGCAAGCCTGCACCCCGGCTGATCACCGCCGAGATGGTGGCCTCGATGAAGGCCGGCTCGGTGATCGTCGACATGGCCGCGGCCAACGGCGGCAACGTCGAGGGATCGGTCGCCGACCAGCTGGTGGTCACGCCGAACGGGGTCAAGATCATCGGCTACACCGACCTCGCCGGTCGGCTGCCGACCCAGTCCTCCCAGCTGTACGGGACCAACATCGTCAACCTGATGAAGCTGCTCACCCCCGGCAAGGACGGGCAGCTGGTCCTCGACCTCGACGACGTGGTGGTTCGCGGGATGACCGTCGCCCGGGGCCGGGAGGTCATGTGGCCGCCGCCACCGGTGCAGGTCTCGGCCGCCCCCGCCGCGGCAGCGGCTCCCGCCGTACCTGCCGAGCAGCAGCCACCGCCACCGCCACGGACCGGGCGAAACCTGGCCCTGATGGCGCTCTGCGCCGTGGCCGCGATGCTGGTCTTCTGGGTCTCCCCGGAGCCCTTCCTCGGTCACTTCATGGTCTTCATGCTGTCGGTGGTGATCGGCTACTACGTGATCGGCAACGTGCACCACGCGCTGCACACCCCGCTGATGAGCGTCACCAACGCGATCTCGGGGATCATCGTGGTCGGCGCCCTGCTGCAGGTCGGGACCGCCTCGACCCCCCTGGTCGTGACCGTCCTGGCCCTGGCCGGGATCCTGCTGGCCAGCATCAACATCTTCGGCGGCTTCACCGTCACCCAGCGGATGCTGTCGATGTTCCGGAAGGCTGAGCGATGACACTGACGCTGCTGCAGGGCTCGTACATCGTTGCCGGCCTGATGTTCATCCTCGCCCTGGCCGGGCTGAGCAAGCACGAGAGCGCCAAGGCCGGGAACCTGTACGGGATCATCGGGATGGGCCTGGCGCTGGTGGTCACCGTGACCGCCGGGGTGGTCGGGATCGACGCCGCAGGCGAGGCCAGCGACCGGCCTGGCGCCGGGACCTGGGCCCTGGGCCTGATGCTGGCCGCGATGCTGGTGGGCGCGGTGATCGGGGTGATCCGGGCGCTGCGGGTCGAGATGACCGGGATGCCCGAGCTGATCGCCCTGCTCCACAGCTTCGTCGGCCTGGCGGCGGTGCTGGTCGGCTACAACTCGTACCTGGTCACCCCGGACCACTCCGACGGCATCCACCTGGGTGAGGTCTTCGTCGGGGTCTTCATCGGTGCGGTCACCTTCACCGGCTCGATCGTTGCCTTCCTCAAGCTCAGCGCCCGGATGAAGTCGGCCCCGCTGATGCTGCCCGGGCACAACCTGCTCAACCTGGGCGCGCTGGTGGTCTTCCTCGCCATGACGGTCTGGTTCGTGGTGTCCCCGTCGCTGTGGCTGCTGGTCGTGATGACCGTGATCGCGCTGGCCCTCGGCTTCCACCTGGTCGCCTCGATCGGTGGCGGTGACATGCCGGTCGTGGTGTCGATGCTGAACTCGTACTCGGGCTGGGCCGCGGCCGCGGCTGGCTTCATGCTCGGCAACGACCTGCTGATCATCACTGGCGCCCTCGTCGGCTCCTCCGGTGCGTACCTGTCCTACATCATGTGCAAGGCCATGAACCGTTCCTTCTGGTCGGTGATCGCCGGCGGCTTCGGCTCCGACGGCGCCGTCACCGGGGAGGCCAAGGACTACGGCGAGCACCGTGAGATCAGCGCCGAGCAGACCGCTGAGCTGCTGCGCGGGTCCCAGTCGGTGATCATCACCCCCGGGTACGGGATGGCGGTGGCCCAGGCCCAGTACCCGGTCGCCGACCTGACCAGCCGGCTGCTGGCCAAGGGGGTCAAGGTCCGGTTCGGGATCCACCCGGTCGCCGGCCGGCTGCCGGGGCACATGAACGTGCTGCTGGCCGAGGCCAAGGTCCCGTACGACATCGTGCTCGAGATGGACGAGATCAACGACGACTTCGAGAACACCGACGTGGTGCTGGTGATCGGGGCCAACGACACGGTCAACCCGGCCGCGCTGGACGACCCGTCCAGCCCGATTGCGGGAATGCCAGTGCTGGAGGTCTGGAACGCCCGCGACGTGATCGTCTTCAAGCGCTCCATGAACACCGGCTACGCCGGGGTGCAGAACCCGCTGTTCTTTCGGGAGAACACCCAGATGCTGTTCGGCGACGCCAAGCAGCGAGTGGATGACATCATCGCTGCGCTCTAAGGGATCCACCGGCACGGCTGGGGGCCTGTGCGCTGCTCTGGTCCGCTGTCACGGCGCGGCCCGAGCCGCATCACGAACTCGTATCGCTTTGTGGGCACGGCGGCACGGCCGAGGCCCCGAGACCTTAGGTTGTGGCCCTGCACGCGGGCGCGGCGGAGCGCCCAGCCCGGCGACCGCCGGGAACGGCACACAAGGAGGCACGTCATGCGAGCTCGCCGCTCACTCGTTGCCGCTACCGCTGTCGCGTTCGCCCTCGTGGCCAGCGCCTGTGGTGGCTCAACGTCAGAGACCACGGGCGGTGCGGCCAAGGAGGGTGGCGAGATCATCATCCGTGGCTGCACCCCGCAGAACCCGCTGATTGGCAGCATGACCGGCGAGGTCTGCGGCGGCTGGATCCTCGACTGGACCAGCTCGCGGCTGGTGCACTACAGCACCAAGACCGCGGCCCCCGAGAACGACGTCGCCGAGTCGATCACCACCGACGACTCCACCACCTTCACCGTGACCCTGAAGAAGGGCCGGACCTTCGCTGACGGCACCGAGATCAAGGCCAAGAACTTCGTCCAGGCCTGGAACATCGGCGCGTACGGGCCGAACGGGCACGAGGGCAGCCACTTCTTCGAGCCGATCAAGGGCTACGAGGACCTGCAGTGCGGCACGAGCGCCGCGGGGGAGGCTGACTGCGCCACGGCCCCGCCCAAGGCCAAGGAGATGTCAGGCCTGGTGGTCAAGGACGACTATACCTTCACCATCACCACCAGCACCCCGACCTCGAACCTGCCGGTGCGGCTGGGCTACGCCACCTTCATGCCGCAGCCGGACACCTACCTGGCCAACCCGGCCGACGAGGCGTACGGGAAGATGCCGACCGCCTCCGGCGCGTACAAGGTGGTCTCGAACACCGCGACCGAGATCGTGCTGGAGAAGAACGCCGCCTACAACGGCCCCTACAAGGGCCACGTCGACAAGGTGACCTACCGGATCTACAACGACGCGAACGCCGCCTTCACCGACGTGGTGGCCAACAACATCGACTTCACCGACGCCATTCCCACCGACCAGCTGGCCGGGGACGCCTGGAAGGCCCAGGTCGGCGAGGGCCGCTGGCTCACCCGCGAGGCCGGTGTGATCGAGGTGCTGACCTTCTCGCCGGCCGACGAGCAGCTCAAGAACAACCCGGAGCTGCGCAAGGCGATCTCGCAGGCCATCGACCGGCCGACGATCACCAAGCAGATCTTCAACGGCACCCGCACCCCGGCCCAGGGCTGGGTCTCCCCGGTGGTGGACGGCTACAAGGCCGGGGCCTGCGGTGACGCCTGCACCTATGACAAGGCCAAGGCCAAGGACGCCTACGACGCGGCCGGCGGCTACCAGGGCCAGTTCATGCTGTCGGTGAACCAGGACGGCGGGCACAAGGCCTGGGCCGACGCCGTGTGCAACAACCTCAAGAACGACCTGGGCATGGACTGCGTGGTCAACCAGACCCCGAACTTCCGGACCCTGCTCAACCAGGCCAAGGCCGGCGAGCTCAAGGGTGCCTTCCGCAACGGCTGGCAGATGGACTACCCGTCGATCGAGAACTTCCTCACCCCGATCTACGCCAAGGGCGCCGGATCCAACTACTCCCGCTACGACAGCCCGGCCTTCGAGGCCAAGCTGAAGGAGGCCGCAGCGGCCACGGACGTGGCCCAGGCCAACACCCTGTACCAGGAGGCCGAGTCGATGCTGGGCAAGGACTTCCCGACCGCACCGATGTGGTTCCGGGTCCAGCCGGGCGCGTACTCAAACAAGATCACCAACGTGCAGTACAACGCCTTCGGGGTTCCCGACATCGCCAGCATGAGCGTCAAGTAGGAGTCTGAGCGTCGGCGGCGGCCGCGCCAGGCCACGGCCTTGGGGCGGCTGCCGCCGGTGGTGCTGGGAGGGGACTGTGGGTACATACATCCTGAGACGCCTGCTGCAGATGATCCCGGTGGTCATCGGGGCTACCTTCTTCATCTTCATGCTGGTCTACGCCCTGCCGGGTGAGCCCTGGGAGGGCCGGTGCGGCGAGCGGCCCTGCTCTGACGCGTACATCGCGAAGTTCAAGCAGGACTACAACCTGGACCAGCCGGTGCTGGTGCAGTACGGGCTGTACCTGGGCAAGCTGGTCCGGGGCGACCTGGGCACCAACTACTACGGCAACCAGGTCACCGACGAGCTGCTGGTGCGCTACCCGACCACCATCAAGCTGGCGCTGGTGGCGCTCACGGTGCAGACCGTGGTCGGGATCCTGGCCGGGGTGCTGGCCGGGGTCCGCCGTGGCAGCTTCATCGACTCGCTGGTCACCGTCTCGACCCTGGTCGTGATCTCGGTCCCGGTCTTCGTGATCGGCTCGCTGGCCCAGTTCACCGTCCTCCAGCTGAACCTCAACGACATCATCCCGGTGACTGCCAGCGCCGGCACCATGAACCAGCTGGTCCTGCCCGGGATCGTGCTGGGGTCCTTGTCGGTGGCGTACGTGGCCCGCCTGACGCGGGCGAACCTGGTCGAAAACCTGCGTGCCGACTACGTCCGGACCGCGAAGGCGAAGGGACTGAGCCGGGCCCGTACGGTCGGGCTGCACACCCTGCGCAACTCACTGATCCCCGTGATCACCTTCATCGGCTACGACGTCGGCCAGCTCATGGGCGGCGCGGTGGTCACCGAGCGGATCTTCAACATCAACGGCATCGGCGGCTTCATCTTCCGCAGCATCGACCAGCTGGACGGGGTCTCGGTGGTCGGCGCGGTGACCGTGCTGGTGCTGGTCTACCTGCTGGCCAACCTGGTCGTCGACGTGCTGTACGGCGTCCTCGACCCGAGGATCTCCCATGACTGAGCCCCACGACCTGGTCACCGCCACCGAGCTGCCAGGCGACGCCGGCGACGAGCCGGTCCGCTCGCTGTGGTCGGACGCCTGGCGCGAGATGCGTCGCCGCCCGGTCTTCTGGACCGCTTCGCTGCTGATCGTGCTGGTGGTTGCGATGGCCGCCGTCCCGGGCCTGTTCACCTCCCGCGACCCGGGCTACTGCCTGCTCACCGAGGCCCGGCAGACCCCGTCGGCGGCGCACCTGTTCGGGACCGACATCCAAGGCTGCGACGTGTACGCCCGGACCATCTACGGCGCCCGCTCATCGGTCCTGGTCGGGCTGCTGACGGTCACCCTGACCACCCTTGTCGGCGGCTTCATCGGGACCGTCTCCGCCTACTACGGCGGCTGGCTGGACGCGCTGCTGTCACGGCTGGGAGAGATCTTCTTCGCCATCCCGACCCTGCTTGGCGGGATCGTCATCCTCTACTCGCTGAAGAAGCCGGGCGTCACCCCGCCGTACCTGGTGGTGGTGCTGCAGGTGGTGATGGCGATCGCGGTCCTGGGCTGGCCCAGCGTGGCCCGGATCATGCGCGGCAGCGTGCTGCAGGTGAAGCCGCAGGAGTACGTGCTGGCCGCCAAGGCCCTGGGCGCCTCCCCGTGGCGGGTGATCACCTCCCACATCCTGCCCAACTCGATCGCCGCGGTGACGGTGGTCGCGACCATCAACCTGGGCCTGTACATCGCGGTCGAGGCGACCTTGTCGTTCCTCGGGATCGGGCTGCAGGCTCCGGTGATCTCGTGGGGGATCGCGATCTCGGAGGCGTCCGGCCTGGGCTACATCCTGCAGGCGCCCCACATGCTCCTGTTCCCGTCCCTGTTCCTGTCGCTCACGGTGCTCGCCTTCATCCTGCTCGGCGAGGTGGTCCGTGACGCGCTCGACCCGAAGCTGCGGTGAGGCCGATGCCACGTTCCGAGAGCACCCTGGACCAGACCCGCTGGGAGCCGGTCGACGGCCGGCTGCTGGACGTCGAGGACCTGTACGTCGAGTTCCGGACCCGTGACGGGGTGGCGAAGGCGATCAACGGGGTCTCGTTCAGCCTCGACGAGGGGGAGACTCTGGCGATCCTGGGCGAGTCCGGGTCCGGCAAGTCGGTCACCGCGCAGGCGGTGATGGGGATCCTGGACACTCCGCCGGCCTTCATCCCGTCGGGCTCGGTGCGCTACTGCGGCACCGAGCTGCTGACGATGCCGGAGAAGCAGCGCCAGCAGGTCCGCGGCGCCCAGATCTCGATGATCTTCCAGGACGCCCTGTCGGCGCTGAACCCGGTGTTCCGGGTCGGCTGGCAGATCGCCGAGATGTTCCGTACCCACCGGGGCCTGAGCACGACCGACGCCCGCGAGCGGGCGATCGAGCTGATGGAGCGGGTCAAGATCCCGGCCGCCAGGCAGCGTTTCGACGCCTACCCGCACCAGTTCTCGGGCGGGATGCGGCAGCGGGTCATGATTGCGATGGCGATCGCGCTGGACCCGGCGGTGCTGATCGCCGACGAGCCCACGACGGCCCTCGACGTCACCGTCCAGGCCCAGATCATGCAGCTGCTGAAGGACCTGCAGGGCGAGCGGAGGATGGGCCTGATCCTGATCACCCACGACCTGGGGGTGGTGGCCGATGTCGCCGACCGGATCGCGGTGATGTACGCCGGCAAGCTGGTCGAGACCGCCGACGTGTACGACCTGTACGCCCGCCCGGCCCACCCGTACACGAAGGGCCTGCTGGACTCGATCCCGCGGCTGGACCAGAAGGGCGATCGCCTGTCCGCGATCGGTGGGCTGCCGCCGAACCTGGCCCGGATCCCCGCCGGCTGCCCGTTCCACCCGCGCTGCCGGTACGTACGCGACGTCTGCCGGGCCGGTGAGGCGCCGGCCCTGGTGGAGGTCCGGCCAGGCCGGTTCTCGACCTGCCACGTCACCGAGGAGGTGCTCGGTGAGTGAGGTGGTCCTCTCAGCCGAGAGCCTGGTCAAGCACTACCCGGTCCGCGGCGGTGTGCTGCGCCGCGCCGTGGGCCAGGTCCGGGCCGTGGACGGGGTCTCGTTCGAGCTGCACAAGGGCGAGACCCTGGGCGTGGTGGGAGAGTCCGGCTGCGGCAAGTCGACCCTGGGGCGGCTGCTGATGCGGCTGGAGGAGCCCACCAGCGGCCGGCTGCTGTTCGACGGGGTCGACATGTACACCCAGCGCGGCGCGGCGATGCGGCGGCTGCGGCGTGACATCCAGATCGTCTTCCAGGACCCGTACACGTCGCTGAACCCGCGCAAGACCGTCGGCGACATCGTGGGGGAGCCGTTCGAGATCCACCCCGACGCGGTGCCGAAGGGTGGCCGGCGGCGCCGGGTGCAGGAGCTGCTGGAGCAGGTGGGTCTGAACCCGGAGCACATCAACCGCTACCCGCACCAGTTCTCCGGCGGCCAGCGGCAGCGGATCGGGATCGCCCGCGGGATCGCGCTGCGGCCCAAGGTGCTGATCTGTGACGAGCCGGTGTCGGCGCTGGACGTGTCGGTGCAGGCACAGGTGGTGAACCTGCTGGAGGACCTGCAGACCGAGCTGAGCCTCGCGTACGTGTTCATTGCCCACGACCTGGCGGTGGTCCGGCAGATCTCGGACCGGGTGGCGGTGATGTACCTGGGCAAGATCGTCGAGATCGGCGACGAGACCCAGATCTACACCCGCCCGACCCACCCGTACACCCAGGCGCTGCTGTCGGCGGTCCCGGTCCCCGACCCGACCACCCGCCACCAGCGCGACCAGATCATGCTCACCGGTGACGTCCCGAGCCCGGCCAACCCGCCGTCGGGCTGCCGCTTCCACACCCGCTGCTGGAAGGCCCGCCCGGAGTGCGCCCAGACCGAGCCGCAGCTGGTCGACCACCCCGACGGGGTCGGCAAGCACCTGGCCGCCTGCCATGTTGCCGAGCCGCGGAACGTGGTCAGCGCCGACGCCTGAGGGCTGCCGACCCCGGCTGAGGGCACACGCCTTCTTGCGTGGGCAGTGGGTCAGCGCTATACTGACGGAATTCCGCCCCGTCGTCCTCTCTGGATTGGCGGGGTATTTTCGTGGGAGGTCGGCGTGGACCGGGTGATCGTCTATCTCGACTATCAGAACGCGCACGGTTGGGCACAACGCCAGTTCTTCGGAGTGGGAGCGGATGCCGCTAGCACCCACGTGGACCCTCTTCGTCTCGGCGAGCTCTTGGTATCCAGGCGGCAGCGCCCGAGTGTTCTTCAAGAAGTCCGCGTCTACCGTGGTCGTCCGAACCCTAGTCGTCAGGAGGGTGCGACCAGGGCCAATGATCGGCAGACCGCTGCGTGGCAACGGTCTGAGCGGGTCACCGTGATACGAAGAAACCTCCAGTACCCGCCTACCTGGCCTCACTCGCCCGCCACCGAAAAGGGCATTGATGTTGCCCTGGCTGTGGATGTCGTTGCACTAGCGATCCAGGGGCGCTGCGATGCAGCGATCGTCTTCTCGTCTGACAAGGACTTGTTGCCGGCTGTCGAGACCGTGGCCCACCTGCCGGGAGCGCATGTCGAGGTCGCTGCCTGGTGCGGTGCTCCCCGGCTCCACATCGGTCATCAGAAGCTCCCCTGGTGCCACTTCCTCAGCGAGTCCGACTACGAAGCAGTCCGCGACCCGCGCGACTACTCTGCGCGGGAGTAGCGGACTACGTAGTGGCTCGCGCTTGAAGCTGTTGGGGGTTGACTTCGTGAGGACCTGCTCGGCGGTCTTGGTCTAGACGAATGGGGTGGGAGCGTTTGCTCCAGCCGTTGGGGAAAGTGCGGGTCTTGGCGTTCAGATCACGGACTGGGGCGAAGGTGTCGCGTCGGATGGCCTGGCAGTCGATGATGGAGAATCAGACCTCGGCGAGGTTGAGCCAGGAGCCGCTGGTCGGGGTGAAGTGGACGTGGTCCGAGGTGCTGGTCGAGCCAGTGGCGGACCTCGACTGTCTTGTGGGTGGCGTAGCTGTCCATGACGAGGTGGAGGTTCTGGTCGGGGGTAGGTGCGGGCGACCTGCCCCAGGGTCCGATCGAGGGCCTGGATCACGGACTTCTCATCAACGCATGTGAACGACACGCCACGAGAAATGAGGTGCTGGCGGACGTCTCGCGGACGGGCTCGCGCGGCGACACCCCGTGGGGTAGACTAACCCGGATTGCCCGCCGCCGAGAGGTTCTACGCGTGACTGTGCCCCGAGACGACGACGCCACTGTGGTTCATCCCCAACCACCCGAGACGACAGCAGTGATGCCAGCCGCTCCGGAAGACCTTCCACCGGCCCCCAGCCCCGCTCCCGAGCCCGAGCCGCAGCCGAAGCGGCGGGCCGCCTGGCCGTACCTGCTGGGGCTGGTGCTCGTGGTCGCCGGCGGCGGGTACGTCGCCGGGTACCTGATGGCCGGAGACACCGTCCCGTCGCGGGCCACCGTGGCCGGAGTGACGATCGGGGGCCAGACCCGCGAGCAGGCGGTGGCAACTCTGCAGACCCAGCTGGAGCAGAAGGCCTCCGCGCCGGTCCAGGTCCACGCTGGCGGCAAGACCGCCACCATCGACCCTGCCCAGGCCGGCCTGGCGGTCGACTACGCCGCCACCGTCGAGGCCAGCGGGGTAGGGCGCAGCTGGTCACCGGTCCACATCTGGCGGGTCCTGACCAGCGGTGGCCCGGTGAGCCCGGTCCTGGACGTCGACCAGCCGAAGCTGGCCGCGGCGGTGGCGGCGGCCGCCGCTGAGCTGGAGACCCAGCCAGCGAACGCCTCCATCAGCCTGAACGGCACCCAGCCCACCGTGACCCCGGCGGTCACCGGGACCCGGGTCGACCAGGCCGCAGTCGCGAAGGCGGTCAGCGCCGCGTACCCGACCAGCAGCGAGGTCACCGCGGCCACGGACACCTCCGAGCCCGAGGTGACCAGCGAGGAGGCCCAGGCCGTAGCCGACGGCTGGCTGCGGACGGCCCTGTCCGGCCCGATCACCCTGGACACCGACAAGGGCAGCTTCGCCGTCGCCCCCGAGGCGGTCGCGTCTGCGCTCAGCTTCCCGGTCAAGGACGGCACCTTGTCGCCGCAGGTGGACTACCCGAAGCTCTTCACGTCCACCACCGCGGCCATGAAGGCCCTGCAGCTCGGGGACCCGGTGGACGCGAAGTTCAGCTTCGGCTCTGACGGCAAGCCCACCATCACCCCGTCGAAGGACGGGCTCGCGATCACCGTCGAGAAGTTCGCCGAGGCGGTGGCCCCGCTGCTCAGCAAGCCGGCCGGGGAGAAGAAGGGGCCGGTCGAGGTGACCCTGAAGAAGGCGGCACTCACCACCGAGCAGGCCCAGGCGCTCGGAGTGAAGGAAGTCATCGGCGAGTTCACCACCAGCTGGCCGCACGCCGACTACCGCAACAAGAACATCGGCCGGGCAGCGGCCGGGGTCAACGGCACACTGCTGAAGCCGGGGGAGACCTTCAGCCTGAACAAGATCCTGGGCCCCCGGACGGCGGCCAACGGCTATGTCGACGGGTACGTGATCCAGGGCGGGGCCCTGGTCAAGGAGTCCGGCGGCGGGATCTCGCAGAGCGCCACCACGATCTACAACGCCATGTTCTTCGCCGGGCTGAAGGACATCGAGCACCACCCGCACATGTTCTACATCGACCGCTACCCGGCCGGGCGGGAGGCGACCGTCTACTACGGCAGCCTCGACCTGCGGTTCCAGAACGACACCCAGTACGGGGTTCTGGTGCAGGCCTTCATCAGCCCCTCCTCGTCGGGCACGACCGGCTCGGTGACCGTACGGATGTGGTCGACCAAGACCTACGACGAGGTCCGCTCCAGCGACCTGGTCCGCTCGAACTACACCTCGCCGACCACCCGGACCTCGAGCTCGCCCACGTGCGAGCCGCAGGGCTCGAACACCGGCTTCGACGTGAACTACTCGCGGATCTTCGTCAAGGGTGGCCAGACGGTCCGGGAGGAGAAGTTCTTCTGGCGGTACGCGCCGCAGGACCGGATCGTCTGCAAGCGCTGAGACCTCCCGCCCGCCTGGGACTCGTCGGGCTAAGATCCTTAGCCGGACGCTCAAGCGCCCACCTGGACCTTTCGTAGAGGAGTCGAAGTGACCTACGTCATCGCGTTGCCGTGCGTCGATGTGAAGGACCGGGCCTGCGTTGACGAGTGTCCTGTCGACTGCATCTACGAGGGCAACCGGATGCTCTACATCCACCCTGAGGAGTGCGTCGACTGCGGCGCCTGCGAGCCGGTCTGCCCGGTCGAGGCGATCTACTACGAGGACGACCTGCCGGCCGAGCAGTCGGAGTACCTCGACATCAACGCCGCCTTCTTCGACAAGCTCGGCACCCCGGGTGGGGCGGCCAAGCTCGGCGTCATCGACGACGACCACCCGACGGTGGCCGCGCTCCCGCCCCAGGCCGGCTGACCGTGACCGGCGGCTTCGCCCGCCCGCTCGGACTGCCGGACTTCCCCTGGGACACGATTGCTGGCGCGGCGGCCCGGGCCCGGGCACATCCCGACGGGGTGTGCGACCTGTCTGTGGGGACCCCGGTCGACCCGGCACCACCAGCGGGGCAGCAGGCGCTGGCGGAGGCGGCTGACGCGCACGGGTACCCCACCACGGCCGGCACCCCGCAGCTGCGCGACGCGATCCGCGGCTACCTGGCCGGCCGGTGGCAGGCGGTCGAGCTGCCTGATGCCGGGGTGCTGCCGGTGATCGGGACCAAGGAGCTCGTGGCCTGGCTGCCGACCCTGCTCGGGCTGGGCGCCGCCGACACGGTCGTGATCCCGGCTACGGCCTACCCGACGTACCTGGTCGGAGCGCAGGTGGCCGGCTGCCGGGTGGTGAGGGCCGACAGCCCCGACCAGGTCGCCGACGAGACGCCGGCCCTGGTCTGGACGAACTCGCCGTCAAACCCGACCGGGCGGGTGCTGAGCCTCGCCGAGACCCGGGCCTGGGTCGACTACGCCCGGCAGCGGGGAGCACTGCTCGCGGCCGATGAGTGCTACGGCGAGTTCGGGTACGAGGCGGAGCCGGTCTCGGTGCTCGACCCACGGGTCAACGACGCCGACCCGACCGGTCTGCTCGGCTGCTACTCGCTGTCGAAACGGTCGAGCCTGGCCGGGTACCGGGCCGGTTTCGTGGCCGGTGACCCGGGCGTGGTCAGTGACCTGCTCGGGGTCCGCAAGCACCTCGGGATGATGGTCCCCACCCCGGTCCAGGCCGCGATGACGGTGCTGCTGGGCGACCAGGACCACGTCACGCAGCAGCGGCAGCGGTACGCGGCCCGGCGGGACCGCCTCCGCCGGGCGCTGGAGGGCTGCGGCTTTCAGGTGGACCACTCCCAGGCCGGGCTGTACCTGTGGGCGACCCGGGGGGAGCCGGGCCGCGACACCGTGGAGTGGCTGGCCGACCTGGGGATCCTGGCCGCGCCAGGCGACTTCTACGGAGAGGCCGGCGCTCAGCACGTACGGATCGCGCTGACCGCCACCGACGAGCGGGTCGCTGCCGCGGCTGACCGGCTGCTCGCCGCGGCGCACTGAGAGCCCTGACCGGGGGCTGGGGTGCGCGGGAGGAGCCGGAGCCCGAGGGCGCCCGTCACCGCCGGCAGGTCAGCCGGCGAAAAGAACCACCACATGACTGGTATCAGTGGCCGGGGTGGCGGCGGCCCACTGCGGCAGCGTTGAGCCGGAGGCCCGCCAGGTCCTCCCGGCAGTCTGGACACTGACGACCCCGTGCCCCTGTGACCAGGCCTGCGAGGCGGCCGCCACCGACCACAGCGCTTGCGGGCTGGCTACCGCGACCTCGGCCCGGACCGGCGGGTCCGCGGCTACCGCGACCTGGGCCGTGCCGCCGTACGTCTTGCGCAGCAGGGTCTGGTAGGCCTCCGGCGACGCCGGCTTCGGGTCCCGGGCCAGGCAGGTGAACCCCGCCTCGGTCTCTCCGCTCAGGGCGCTGGCCAGGATCTTCGCCCGCTCCACGTGCTTGCGATAGCCGTCCGGCACGCCGGAGCGCTGGACCGCCTGGGCCACGTCGTTGATGTCGCCGTTCTGCCAGTTCTTCACCTTGACCAGGGCGTCGTAGAACTTGCCGGTCGAGTAGTGCGGGTCCATGATCTGCTCCACCGAGCCCCAGCCCTGGGACGGGCGCTGCTGGAACAGCCCGACTGAGTCCCGGTCGCCGTAGTCGATGTTGCGCAGGTCGGACTCCTGCAGCGCGGTCGCCAGCGCGATCGAGGCGGCCCGGGCCGGAAGCCCACGCTGGACGGAGACCCCGGCGATGATCGCGGCGTTGTGGGCCTGCTCTGGGTTCAGCTCGGCGCTCTGCCCGTTCACTGTGGCCACGCAGCGCTGGTACGGAAGGACCGGGGCCGGGACCGGTCGCCCGCGGTACCAGCGCAGCACTACCCAGGCCCCGACGCCCAGGACCACCAGGCACACCACCAGCCCGACCAGGGTGTACGCGACGCCGCCTCGTCTGCCGGCCATGTCAGTTGGCGTGGAGGACGGCGTTGAGCTCGACCTGGCCGTTGCGGGGCCGCGCCTGGACCTGCCCGCTCACAGAGTCGCGCAGGAAGAGCAGGTTCGACGCCCCGGACAGGTCGCGGGCCTTGACCACCCGCTGGTCGGGGAGGGTGACCTTGGTGCCGGCGGTCAGGTACAGGCCGGCCTCGACGACACAGTCATCGCCGAGGGAGATCCCGATCCCGGCCTCGGCCCCGAGCAGGCAGCGCTGGCCGATCGTGACCATCTCCTTGCCACCCCCAGACAGGGTTCCCATGATGGAGGCACCACCGCCGATGTCGGTCCCGTCGCCGACCACGACCCCAGCCGAGATCCGGCCCTCGACCATGGACGCGCCCAGGGTGCCGGCGTTGAAGTTGACAAAGCCCTCGTGCATCACGGTGGTGCCCTCGGCCAGGTGAGCGCCCAGCCGGACCCGGTCGGCGTCGGCGACCCGGACCCCGCTCGGGACCACGTAGTCGACCATCCGGGGGAACTTGTCCACCCCGTACACGGTGATCTGGTCGCCGCGCCAGCGGTACTGGCGGCGTACCTGCTCGAAGGTCTCGACCTGGCAGGGGCCGGCCGAGGTCCAGACCACGTTCGGCAGGACCGCGAAGATGCCGTCCAGGTTGAGCTGGCGGGGCTGGACCAGCCGGGCCGACAGCAGGTGCAGCCGCAGGTACGCGTCCGGCACGCTGGCGGGGGCCTGGTCGAGGTCGATCTCGACCCGCAGCAGCTGGGGGCTGACCTGCCGGGCCGGGGCCGGCGCCAGGCTCAGGCCGGAAGGCTCCGGGGAACCGTCGTACGGGCCCAGAACGGGTTGCCAGAACCAGGTGTCTAGTACCTGCCCCGACTCGTGGACGGTTGCCACGCCCCAGCCCCATGCCACCCGCTCAGCCATGGGGCGCAGCCTACCGGGACGCAGCCTGGGACACCTGCGTGGCTCCCGGCAGCAGGCCCACAGACTCTGGCCCGGTTCGTTAGGTTGGCCCCATGCTGGACCTTCGAGCCGACCTGGTGACCTTGCTGTGCGCGATCACGGACGTCGAGTCCGTGAGCGGCCACGAGCGGGCCCTCGCCGACCTGGTGGAGGAGGCGCTGCGGGCCTGCCCGCACCTCGTGGTGGAGCGGGACCAGGACACCGTCGTCGCCCAGACCCGGCTCGGTCGCAGCGAGCGGGTGGTCATCGCCGGGCACCTGGACACAGTGCCGGTCGCCGGGAACCTGCCGGCCAGCGTCCGTACGGTCGACGGTGAGCAGCGGGTGTACGGGCGGGGCACCTGCGACATGAAGGGCGGGGTAGCCGTGGCGCTGTCCCTGGCCCAGGCACTGACCGAGCCGGTCCGCGACATCACCTGGATCTTCTATGACCACGAGGAGGTCGACGCCACCCTGAACGGGCTGAACCGGCTCTCCCGGACCCGGCCCGAGCTGCTGGCCGGGGACTTCGCGGTGCTGATGGAGCCGACCGCGGCCGGGATCGAGGGCGGCTGCCAGGGCACGCTGCGGGTGGCGGTCCGGACCAGCGGCCGGGCCGCGCACTCGGCCCGCTCCTGGCTGGGGAGCAACGCCATCCACGCCGCGGGGGAGGTGCTGCGGCGCCTCGAGGAGTACCAGCCGCGGCAGGTCGATGTCGACGGCCTGCGCTACCGGGAAGGCATGAACGCGGTCTCGATCCTCGGCGGGATCGCCGGGAACGTGGTGCCGGACCGCTGCGAGGTGGTCGTCAACTTCCGCTTCGCCCCCGACCGGGACCAGGCCGCAGCCTGCCAGGAGGTGGAGCGTCTCTTCGCCGGCTACGAGGTCGAGCTCCTCGACTTCGCTCCCGGCTCCCGGCCGGGGCTGGACCACCCGGCCGCGGCGGCGTTCGTGGTGGCAGTAGGCGGCGAGCCGCGCCCCAAGTACGGCTGGACCGACGTGGCCCGGTTCTCGGCGATGGGGGTCCCGGCCGTCAACTTCGGCCCGGCCGACCCGGCGCTGGCCCACACCGACGACGAGTACTGCCCGGTCGCCGACCTGGAGAGCTGCCGCTCAGCGCTGGAGCGCTGGCTGGGGCGTGCTTGACCGCCGCCGCCTGCGCGGCGGCTCGGCCGCTTCGCTATAACCCCGGTCTTCCTCCTCGCGGTGAAGAGGTACTTGAGTCGGGTACAGCCAGCCGTTCTTCACTACTGCTTCGTCTAGGCGGGGGGCCGGGGCAAGCAGCAGGGTGCGCAGGCGGTCCCGTACGGCCGGCTGCAGGCCGATGGCAGCGAGGTGCCGGTCGGTCGCGGCGACGAAGTCCAGCACCAGCGGGCGGGTCTGCCCGACCCACTGCTCGACCTGCTCGGGGCTGCGGCCCTGGTGCTGGTCGGCGGTGGGGGAGTGGGAGGCGACCTGGGCCATGACCCGGACCGAGGTGGCGTAGTCGTCGGCGATCAGCTCGGCAGCGACTCCGGCTGTGGCCAGCAGCAGCGCGCAGACCAGGCCGGTCCGGTCCCGCCCGGCGCTGCAGTGGACCAGAATCCCGGGGCGGGCCTGGGCGACCCGGACCAGGGTGTCGCGCAGCATCCCGGGCAGGATCTCGACCTGGTGCGGCCAGTACGCGGGTGAGTCCAGGATCGGGAAGCAGACCCGGCGGAACTCCTCGTTGGTGTGGTCCTCGGTGGGGCTGGAGACGACTGCCACCTCGCCCGGATCGGTCTGCTCCGGGTCGCCGGGCTGGGCGCCGGTCTCGTACGGGCAGCGCAGGTCGACCACCGTCCGCAGGCCCCAGGCCCGGGCCGCCGCCCAGCCGGCCGGGCTGAGCAGCTCGCGGCGGGGGCCACGGGCTATCCGGCCGTACTGCGTTCGGGCACCGGAAGCGGTGGGCAGCCCGCCCAGGTCGCGGCAGTTCGGGTAGCCGTCCCAGGAAAGATCTCGCACATCCACCACCCTCGAAAGACCGAACGACCCGTCACAGACCCACAGAGCCCCACCGGCACCGACCGGGCTCCCACCCCGGATCAGCATATGAGCGGGGACGGCCATCAAGGACGACGCATGCAGGCACTGGACCGGTACCGGCACACCCGCTCACGGCGGGCGCCGGGATAGGCTGCGGGTGTGGCACGCGAGAGCAAGACCCAGAACCAGGGGCCGGTGATCCGCCGCGCGGCGGCCCGGACCCCGACCACCACCGACCAGCGGCTGCTGAGCAACGCCGGCGCGACCGACTGGGTGCACGCCGACCCCTGGCGGGTGCTGCGGATCCAGTCAGAGTTCGTCGAGGGGTTCGGGACCCTGGCCGAGCTGGGCTCTGCTGTGAGCGTCTTCGGCTCGGCCCGGACCAAGCCCGGCCACCCCATGTACGAGGCGGCAGTCCGGATCGGGCAGCGACTGGCTGGGGCCGGCTTCGCGGTGATCACCGGCGGCGGCCCAGGAATCATGGAGGCCGCCAACAAGGGCGCTCACAAGGCCGGCGGAACGTCGGTCGGCCTCGGCATCGAGCTGCCTTTCGAGCAGGGCCTGAACAAGTACGTCACGCTGGGCATCAACTTCCGCTACTTCTTTGCCCGCAAGACGATGTTCGTCAAGTACTCGCAGGGATTCGTGGTGATGCCGGGTGGCTTCGGCACCTTCGACGAGCTCTTCGAGGCCGTCACCCTGGCCCAGACCAACAAGGTCACCGCCTTCCCCGTGGTCCTGTTCGGGCGCAGCTACTGGCAGCCGATGCTGGACTGGCTGGAGAACACGGTGATGGCCGAGGGCTCCCTGAGCCAGACCGACCTGGACATGCTGTCGGTGACCGACGACGTCGGCGAGGTGGTGGACCGGATGCTGGCGCCGGTGCCGACCACACCGCCGAGCGACCCGGCCTAGCCGGCAGGGAGAACGCTGTGGAGTGGCTGCTGGCCGCGCTGGCCGTGGTCGTGATCGGGGTTGCTGCCTGTGCCACCACTGGCTGGCTGGGGGAGCTGCCCGATCTGGTCGATGACCGGGTAGGGCCCGAGCTGGGTCCCGGGCCGGTGACCCAGGACGACCTGGAGCAGGTCGAGTTCGCCGTTGTCGCCCGGGGGTACTCGATGGAGCAGGTGGACGAGCTGCTGGCCCAGGTCGCCGAGCAGCTGCCGGCCGGGACCCGGTCGGTGACGGAGCCTGAGACGGGTGCCCGAGCCGACGACCAGAACGTCGAGGACTGAACCCGGCAGGGTACCGCCCAGGGGGGCTGGGAAAGCGGTGCCCGACTGTCACCGGTGAGGGCGAACCTGGAATAATGTCCCCGACGAGACCACACCACAGAAGGTGAGAACGCGCATGGCTGCCATGAAGCCCCGCACCGGAGACGGCCCGATGGAAGTCACGAAGGAGGGCCGGGGGATCGTGATGCGAGTCCCGGTCGACGGTGGCGGACGCCTGGTTGTCGAGCTCAACGCCCAGGAGGCGACCGACCTGCTGGAGGCCCTGAGAGGCGTTGTTGGCTGATCCGGTCCTGACCCGTACGAGCACCCGCCCCTCAGGGACGGGTGCTCGCTGGTTCTGTCAGCCGGCTGCGCGGTGGGCGGCGATCGCGGCCTCGTAGACCTGCACCGTCTGCTCGGCGATCCGGCGCCACGAGAACTCCTCGATGCACCGGGACCGGCCCGCCAGGCCCATCTGCCGGGCCCGCTCGGGGTCGCGGGTGAGCTCGTTGATCCGGTCGGCGAAGCCCTGCTCGAAGGCCGCCACCGCGGCCGGGTCGTGGGCCTGCTCCGGGTCGTACGGGACCAGCAGGCCGGTCTCGCCGTCGACCACGACCTCCGGGATGCCGCCCACCGCCGAGGCCACCACCGCGGTCTCGCAGGCCATCGCCTCCAGGTTGACGATCCCGAGCGGCTCGTACACCGACGGGCAGGCGAAGACCGTGGAGTGGGTCAGCACCTGCCGTACGGAGTCGCGCGGCAGCATCTCCTGCACCCAGACCACGCCGCCGCCCCGGGCCGCCTTGAGCTCGGCGAAGGCCTGGTCGAACTCGGCCGCGATCTCGGGGGTGTCCGGGGCGCCGGCCAGCAGCAGCAGCTGGGTCTCGGGGTCGAGGCGCTGGGCCGCCCGGACCAGGTGCACCAGGCCCTTCTGGCGGGTGATCCGGCCCACGAAGGTCACGACCGGCCGGGACCGGTCGACCCCCAGCCCGTCGATCACGTCGGTGGCCGGGTCGGGGCGGAACTCCTCAGGGTCGATCCCGTTCTTGACAACGTGGATCTTGGAGCGCTTCACGAACGGGTAGGCCTGCTGGATGTTGGCGATCATCGCCTCGCTGACCGCGATCACGGCGTCCGCCTCGGCGTACGCGGTCCGCTCGATCCACGAGCTGACCCGGTAGCCGCCGCCCAGCTGCTCGGCCTTCCAGGGCCGGTCTGGCTCCAGCGAGTGGGCGGTCACCACGAGCGGTACGTCGTGGTAGTGGCCGGCGATGATGCCGGCGAACTGGGCGTACCAGGTGTGGGCGTGGACCACGTCGACCTCTCCGATGGCCGCGGCCATCGCGACGTCCGCACCGAGGGTCCGGATCGCGGCGTTGGCGCCCTCGGGGTAGGTCTCCGGGTGGCTGGTCGCCCCCTCGCGCGGCTCGCCCATCGCCTGCACCTCGACCGAGTCGCAGAGCGGGCGCAGCTGAGGGACGAGCTGGCCGACGTGGACGCCGGCTCCGCCGTAGATGAAGGGGGGGTACTCACGGGTGAGGATCGAGACGCGTAGGGCCATGGGTGGATGCTTGCACACCACGACGGCCGGTGTCAGAAATATAGGGAAACTTCCGGCATCTGCCCCCAGCCGGCCCTCGGGAGCATAGGGTCAGTCCATGGTGACCCGACCGAATGCCCTGTCGATTGTCCTAGCAGGTGGCGAGGGCAAGCGCCTGATGCCGCTGACCGCTGACCGGGCCAAGCCGGCTGTCCCGTTTGGCGGAACCTACCGGCTGATCGACTTCGTCCTGTCGAACCTGGTGAACTCCGACCTGCGCAAGATCGCGGTGCTCACCCAGTACAAGTCGCACTCGCTGGACCGGCACATCTCGGTGACCTGGCGGATGTCGGTGCTGCTGAACAACTACGTCACCTCGGTGCCGGCGCAGCAGCGTACGGGGAAGCAGTGGTTCCAGGGCAGCGCCGACGCGATCTACCAGTCGCTGAACCTGATCGAGGACGACGGGCCGGACTACATCGTGGTCTTCGGCGCCGACAACATCTACCGCATGGACGTCGAGCAGATGCTGGAGGCGCACATCGACTCCGGGCTCGACTGCACCGTCGCTGGGATCCGGGTGCCGCGTCACGAGGCCAGCGCCTTCGGGATCATCGACGCCGCCCCCGACAGCAAGATCCGCCAGTTCCTGGAGAAGCCGGCCGACCCGCCCGGGCTGCCGGACTCGCCTGAGGAGTCGTTCGCCTCGATGGGCAACTACATCTTCACCACCGAGGCCTTCGTCGAGATGCTGCACCAGGACGCGGCCTGCGAGGACTCCAAGCACGACATGGGCGGCAACATCATCCCGGCCTTCGTCGGTGCCGGCAGCGCCCAGGTGTACGACTTCACCACCAACGAGGTTCCCGGGGCGACCGACAAGGACCGCAACTACTGGCGCGACGTGGGCACCCTGGACGCGTACCACGAGGCCCACATGGACCTGGTGAGCGTCGACCCGGACTTCAACCTGTACAACCGCCACTGGCCGATCTGGACCTCCCAGGCCCAGGCCCCGGGCGCCAAGTTCACCCTCCGCGGCAACGCCGAGGACTCGATCGTCGGGGCCGGGTGCATCATCTCCGGCGGTGACGTCGACCGCTCGGTGCTGAGCCCGAACGTGTACATCGAGAAGTGGGCCAAGATCGAGGAGAGCATCCTCTTCTCCGGCTGCCGGATCGGGCGCAACGCCCAGGTCCGGCGGGCCATCCTGGACAAGAACGTGATCGTGCCCGACGGTGCCGAGATCGGCATCAACCACGACCACGACCGGGCCCGCGGCTACGTGGTCACGGACTCCGGGATCACCGTGGTCACCAAGAACACCAAGGTGCCGCAGGAGTGGTGAGGCTGCGGCCGGGACCAGGCCCTGTGACCAGGCCCCGGCCCAGTGCCGCTGAGTCTGGTGCCGCTGGGCCCGGTGCCGCTGCGGGCGCCAGGGAGCCCCGGTGCGTTGGCTCGACCGGGCCCCGGGTGGCTAGGCGTTCTTGACCGCGGCCAGGATCCCGTCCCCGACCGGCAGCAGAACCGGGGTCAGGGCCCTGGTCTCGTGGACCGCCTGCAGCACCTCCCGGGTGATCACTGCCTCGTCGCTCTGGTTGGTCGGCTCGGCCACGGTGCCGCCCATCAGGGCGTGGTGCAGCACCAGGACCCCGCCCGAGCGCAGCAGCCGCAGAGCCTGCTCCAGGCACTCGTGGGCCTCCAGCGGGTCACCGTCGATCAGGACCAGGTCGTACGCGGCGTCACTGAGCTTCGGCAGCACGGTCAGCGGGGCGCCGGCGATGGTCCGCAGCCGCTGCGGCCGGATCCCGGTACCGGTGATGATCTGGCGGGCGATGTTCTGGTGCTCAGGCTCGGGGTCGATCGTGGTCAGCACCCCGTCGGCGTGCATCCCGGTCAGCAGCGCCAGCGCCGCCACCCCGGTCCCGGTCCCGACCTGGACCGCTGACCGGGCGTCAACCACCCGGGCCAAGAAGGTCAGTACCTGAGCCGCCCCCCGGCTCGGGGGGGTGAGCCGCAGGTCCGCGGCGGCGCGGCGGGCCAGGGTGCTGGTCTCGCTGTCGGGGACGTAGTCCTCGCAGTAGGCCCATGCGGCGGGCTTGGGAGCGTACTTGCCTGACGTGGTGGAGCTCACGCTGCTCACCCTACCCACACCCCTTACCATGACTGCATGACTCACCCGACGAGTGCCAAGATCTGGTGCTGGGGGCGAGGACGAGTCGGGGATCCCTGGCACTGGGAGGCTTGAGATGAGTACAGCACCGTTCGGGCGGCTGCTGACCGCCATGGTCACCCCGTTCACCGCGGACGGGGAGCTGGACCTTGAGGCGGCCGCCGCGCTGGCCGCGTACCTGGTTGACGAGCAGCGCAACGACGCGCTGGTCATCAACGGCACCACCGGCGAGTCGCCGACCACCACCGACGAGGAGAAGCGTCGGCTGCTGGAGGTCGTGGTCGCCACGGTGGGGGACCGGGCCCAGGTCCTGGCCGGGGTCGGCACCAACGACACGTACCACTCGGTCGGACGGGTCCGCGACGCCGCCGAGGTGGGGGCGCACGGGCTGCTGGCGGTCACGCCGTACTACTCCCGCCCGCCGCAGGACGCGATCATCGAGCACTTCCGGACGCTCGCCGACGCCTCGGACCTGCCGCTGATGCTGTACGACATCCCGCACCGGGCCGGGGTAGCGCTGGAGAGCGACACCCTGCTGCGGCTGGCCGAGCACCCCCGGGTCGTGGCGGTCAAGGACGCCAAGGGCCAGCCGGCCGCCTCGGCCGTGGTGATGGCGCAGAGCGGACTGGCCTACTACGCCGGTGACGACGCCATGCTGCTGCCGCTGATGGCGGTCGGCGGGGTCGGGGTGGTCGGCACCTCCACCCACGTCACCGGTGCCCGGACCGCCGACTGCATCGCTGCCTGGCTGGCCGGTGACCTGGAGCAGGCGCTGCGGATCTACCGCGAGCTGCTGCCGGTGTACACCGGGGTCTTCGCCACCCAGGCAGTGATGCTGGTCAAGGCCGCCCTGAGGGCTCGCGGGCGCCCGGTCGGCTCGGTACGGCGCCCGCTGCTGGACGCCACCGAGGCTGAGACCGCCCGCTTCGTGGCGCTGCTGGACGCCGCCGGGCTCTGACCTGACCGGGGACTGGCCCGGCCGACGGAGCGGCTATCCTTCAGCCCGTGGACCTTGGGGCGCCGGAGATCATCATGCTGGCCTTCCTGGCTGTCTTGATGTTCGGCCCGGAGAAGCTGCCCGGCTTCGCCCGCAAGGCGGCCCGGGTGGTGCGCTACATCAGCGCGATCGCCAACGACGCCAAGGGGCAGCTGCAGGCCGAGCTGGGGCCCGAGTGGGACGGCTTCGAGCTCAGCGACCTGAACCCGAAGACCTTCGTCCAGCGTCACCTGCTGGACTCGAGCGAGGTGGCCGAGGTGCGCTCCGCGCTGCAGGAGTCCCGGGCGGCACTGGAGTCTGGCGCCCAGGACGTCACCGAGGCGGTCCACAGCGCCAGTGACGCGGCTGCCGGGCCGGAACCGGTCCCGGTCGGCTCCCCGTACGACTCCGAGGCCACCTAGGTCAGCGCCGGCGCCGCAGTCCCGGCAGCCCGAGCCGCAGCTGCGGCGGGTCAGGCCGGGTGAAGGCCCACTCCGGGTCGGTCACCATCCGGGCTACCGACAGCCCGCCGACCATGGCGATCACGGCGAGGACCACCGCGACCGCGTTCTGCAGCGCCCGCAGGGTGTCGGCGGTGTCGAAGTAGAGCAGGGTCCGCAGCGCCGCCCCGCCAGGGATCGAGATCAGCAGGGTGGGAACGGTCATGATGATCTTCTCCAGGTCGAAGACCGCCCCGGCCACCGCGCACAGCAGCCCGATCAGGACACAGCCGACGAAGGTCGCGACGTGGTTGCTGACCTGGTGGTCGAGCAGGGTGAGCCGCAGCGCGTTCCCGATCACGGCGATCGTGCCGGAGGCCACCGCCGCGCTGGTAGGGGAGTTGAACATCATCGCCCAGCCGAAGACGGCGGTGAAGCTGGCCAGCAGCCTCACCGACCACAGCAGCAGCGGGTGCCAGGGCTGGACCGGCACCTCCTGCGGGGAGACCCCGGCCAGGGTGGCCACCACCCACACCCCGATCCCCATCGCCAGCAGCACGACCGCGGCATAGCCGAGCCGGGGGATCCCGGCCGACATGTCGAGCCGGGTGATGTCGAGCCCGGCGGTGACCAGGGGGAAGCCGGGGATCAGGAAGATCGAGGCGCTGACCAGGCCCACCCCGTACGCGCTGCTCGGGCTGCCGGTCACCGCGGCCAGCAGGGCCGCGAACCCGACGTACCCGGCGGAGGCGACCACGGTCGAGGTCAGCATCACCGCGATCACGTTCAGCCGGGCCGCGATCAGCGTGCGGTGCAGCCCGTACGCGATCATCGAGGCGGGCAGCACCGCCAGGACCTCCCGCCAGCCACCGTGGCTGAGCACGGTGATGCTGGCGCAGGCCAGCGCCACCAGGGCCGCCAGCCAGCGGGCCCGGTGCAGCGGGCGGGTGTGCTCGATCACCCGGAGCCGGCGCTCAACGTCGACCTCCTCACCGGCCCGCAGCCGCTTGGTCAGGTCGTGCAGCATCTCGATCCGGTGCGCGTTCACCCCGCTGCCTCGAACCTCGGAGGTCTGGGTACGGAAGATGCCGCGCCGGGTGACGGTCAGCACGATCCCGGTGTAGGTGATCTGGGCCCGCAGCTCGTCCATCCCCTGGTCTCGGGCCACCGCCCGCATCAGGTCCCGGACCCGCAGTGAGCTGGTCCCGGCGCCGAGCATCAGGATCCCGGCCTTGAGAACCAGGTTGCAGCGATGGATCAGGTCCCTCGGCTCCAGGTCGTCCTCGCTCGCACGCACGACCGGCGAGCCTACCGAGACTGGGCCCGGGAGCCGAACCCGGACCGGCGACCCGTCGGCGCGATGAGTCGACGAACCCCCGGCAGCCCGCCTGGGTGATGGTGGCGGCCTCCTACAGCTACCTGATCAGCACCGCGATCCCGGTCTCAGCCGACCGGCGACAGCCCGAGCGGCACCCCGACCAGACTGGGCCGCGAGCCGGCCAGCCGCTGCGCCAGGCCGACGATCGCGGCCGCGCTGGGCCGGGTCGGGTCGAGCGTGGCCAGCGGGGTGCCGGCGTCCCCGGCCGCCCGCAGGTCCGGCTCCAGCGGGATCTGGGCGACCAGCGGAACCTCGTAGCCCAGCCGCTCGGTGAGCTCGGCGGCCACCTCCTGGCCGCCGCCGGAGCCGAAGACCTCAACCCGGTGGGTCCGCTCGCAGTGCGGGCAGGTGGTCTCCAGGTAGGACATGTTCTCCACCACCCCGATCACCTGCTGGTGCAGGATGCTGGCGATGGTCCCGGCCCGGCCTGCCACCTCGGTCGCCGCCGGCTGCGGGGTAGTGACCACGAGCACCTCGGCACTAGGCAGCTTCTGCCCCAGCGAGATCGCGATGTCACCGGTCCCGGGCGGCAGGTCCAGCAGTAGGAAGTCCAGGTCACCCCAGTACACATCAGCCAGCAGCTGGGTCAGGGCCCGGTCCAGGACCGGCCCCCGCCAGGCCACCACCTGGTCCCGGGACGGCTTCATCATCCCGACCGAGATCACCTTGATGCCCTGCTTCTCGACCGGCAGCAGCATCCCGACATCCTCCAGCGGGGTCGGGCCCTCGTCCTCGGAGACCCCCAGCATGTCGGGCACCGAGTGCCCGTACACGTCGGCGTCGAGCAGACCGACCTTCTGCCCCTGCGCAGCCAGGGCGACCGCGAGGTTGACCGTCACCGAGGACTTGCCGACGCCGCCCTTGCCGGAGGCGACCGCGACCACCCGGGTGTGGTTGGTCGGCTTGGCGAACGGGATCTCCCGCTCCGGGACCCCGCCGCGCAGCTGGGCCCGCAGGGCGGCCCGCTGCTCGTCGTCCATCACGCCGAGCTCGACGCGGACCTCGCTGACCTGGTCCACCGCCTGAACCGCGGCGGTGACGTCGTTGCGCAGCCGGTCCCGCAGCGGACAGCCTCCGGTCGTGAGCAGAATCCTGACGAAGACCCGGTTCTGCTCGTCGGCGCTGACCTCGTCGACCATGCCGAGGTCGGTGATCGGGCGGTGGATCTCGGGGTCCTCCACGGTGTGCAGGGCAGCCCGGACCTTGGGCAGCAGCGGGTGCTCAGACATGGGCGCAAGCCTAGCCGGGGCGCCGGGCGCGGCCCGGGGCGCGCCAGGAGGCGAGCGGCGTCAGTCGTCGTCCTGGCTGGTGCCGGCAGCACGGGCCTGGAGCTCCTGCTCCCGGCGGCGCAGGTCGTCGGCCCGGGCGTCCAGCTCCTCCATCAGGTCGTGCAGCTCGGAGCGGATGAAGTCCCGGGTGGCGAGGTCACCGACCCGCATCCGCAGCGAGGCGATCTCGCGGGCCAGGAAGTCCATGTCGGCGCGGGCCTGGGCGGCGGTCTTGCGGTCGTCCTCGAGGGCGATCCGGTCCCGGGCCTCCTGCCGGTTCTGGGCGAGCAGGATCAGCGGGGCTGCGTACGAGGCCTGCAGGCTGAGCAGCAGCGTGAGGAAGACGTACGGGAAGCGCTCCGCCTCCCAGCCGTCGGGGACCACGATGTTCCAGCCGATCCAGACGACAATGAACAGCGTCATCCAGATCAGGAAGTTGGCGGTGCCCATCCAGCGGGCGAACTTCTCGGCGAAGGCGCCGAAGACCTCCGAGTCCAGCTTCACCTCGGGCAGCAGCGACCGCTTCACCGGGCCCGGGCTCGACAGCCGGTCGGCGTTGATCCGCTTCCTGGTCCTAGCCACGCTGGTTCTCCTCCGGGGTCACCACACCCTCCATCTGGAGCCCGCGCCAGTCCTCGGGGAGCATGTGGTCGAGCACATCATCCACCGTGACCGCCCCCAGCAGCCGCTGCTCGGCGTCGATCACCGGGACCACGACCACGTCGTACGTGGCGAAGTAGCGGCTCACGGTGGCCAGGTCGGCGGTCGGCAGCAGCGGCCGCAGCTCGTGGTCGATCAGCCCCGACACCAGCGTCGAGGGAGGCTCGCGGAGCAGCCGCTGCAGGTGCACCCCGCCGATCAGCCTCCCGGTCGGCGCCTCCAGCGGCGGGCGGCAGACGAAGACCATCCCGGCCAGCGCCGGCGGCACGTCCTCGACCCGGGCCCGGGCCAGGGCGTCAGCGACGGTGTAGTCGGGGGCGACGATGATCGGCTCGGGGGTCATCATGCCGCCGGCGGTGTTGTCGTCGTACAGCAGCAGGTCCCGCACGTCCTGGGCGTCCTCGGGCCGCATCCGGTTGAGCAGCGCGTCGGCCAGGTCGTCGGGCAGCTCCGAGATCAGGTCGGCGGCGTCGTCGGGGTCCATCTCCTCGAGCACGTCCGCGGCCCGCTCCGGGTCCAGCAAGGTGATCAGGTCGACCTGCTCGTCCTCGGGCAGCTCCTCAATGGCGTCGGCGAGCTGCCGGTCGTCCAGGGCGTGGGCCACCTCGGCGCGCCGGTCGGGAGCCATGTCGTGCAGCTCGCGGGCAACGTCGGCGGCCTTCTTGTCGATCATGTCGGCGATCTGGGCGTCGCGGGTGTCGCCGGCGGCCAGCTCCAGGTCGGGCACCTCATTCCAGGGCACCACGGTGATCGGGACCCGGGAGCTGAGCCGGAACGACTTGGTGGACTCGCGCAGCGCTGCCCGGGACACCTCCCAGTCGCCGGCCCGGCCGGCGTGCATCGCCACGTCCACGATGGTGGTGGCCTGGCTGGCGCCGTGGCGTACCACCCGCCGCCCGATGAGCTCGTCGACGACCAGGGTCTCGCCCTCGCGGCGGTGGAAGCGGCGGGTGTTGACCACCCCGGAGACCACGATCTGGACCGCGTCGATGGAGTACACCCGCTCCATCGGCAGGTACGCCTTGCGCCGCGCGAAGAGCTCCACCACCAGTCCCTTGACCCGGGGCGGCCGGCCCCGGCCGCGGACCTGGACCACCACATCGCTGAGCCTGCCGATCCGGTCGCCGTCAGCGTCGATGACGGGGAGCCCGCGCAGGCGGGTGATGTACATCGTCGTGCCGGCCACGGTGGCAGCGTAGTCGCTGGCCGCTGTCGAATGCACCGTGACGGGCCTTAGAGTCGCATACGTGAGAACTCTTCCACGCCGTACGGTTCTTGCGGTCCCAGGCTCCTCGGACCGCTTCATCGCCAAGTCCCGCGGGCTGGAGGTGGACGCGGTCTTCCTGGACCTGGAGGACGCGGTCGCACCGCCGGCTAAGGCCGAGGCCCGCCAGCGGGTGGTGGGCGCGCTGACCTCCGGGGAGGGCTGGCGGGCCGGGCTGGTGACGGTCCGGGTCAACGACTGGACCACCCCGTGGACGGTGGCCGACCTGAGCGAGGTGGTGGCCGGGGCCGGGGCGCATCTGGACGCGGTCGTGGTGCCGAAAGTCACCGGGCCGGAGCAGGTGGTGGCGACCGACCTGGTGCTGACCCAGCTGGAGCGGCTGAACGGGCTGGAGCCGGGCCGGATCGGGCTCGAGGTGCAGATCGAGGAGGCCCGGGGCGCGCTGGCGGTGGCGGCGATCGCGCAGGCCTCGCCACGGCTGCAGAGCCTGGTCTTCGGGCCGGGTGACTTCATGGCCTCGATCGGGATGGCCACCTTGAACGTGGGTGCTCAGCCGGCCGGGTACGCGGCCGACGCGTACCACCACATCCACATGACGATCCTGCTGGCGGCCCGGGCGCACGGGCTCCAGGCGATCGACGGCCCGTACGTCGCGATCCGCGACCGGGAGGGCTTCTGGGAGGCGGCGACCCGCGCCGCGGCGCTCGGCTACGACGGCAAGTGGGTGCTGCACCCCGACCAGGTGGTGGTCGGCAACCAGGTCTTCACCCCGGCCGAGGCGGTGCTGGAGCGGGCCCGGCGGATCGTGACCGCGTACCGGGAGGCCACCTCGGCCGCCGGCGGCGCGGTCGGGGCGATCGTCGTCGACGACGAGATGGTCGACGAGGCCGGGCTGAAGCTGGCCGAGGCCCAGCTGGCACGGGCCGGCCAGCTGCCCGGGAACCTGCCATGACTGCTGACCCGGCCCGGCCTCGCGGGGGCGCCCCGCAGCCGCTGAAGTACCCGCAGTCGGTCGCGATCTTCGACAGCTACCCCGCGGCAGCAGCGGCGGTCCACCACCTCGCCAGCCAGCAGTTCCCGGTCGAGAACCTGGCGATCGTCGGCACCGACCTGCGCAGCGTGGAGCGGGTGCTGGCGCGCAAGACCTGGGCCTCGGTGCTGATCCGGGGCATCATTCAGGGGCTGGTGACCGGCACCCTGCTGGCAGCGGTGCTGTGGCTGTTCATGCCCTCAGGCAGCTCCAGGCTCCAGGTAGTGGGGACGGCGCTCGGGATCGGGCTGGTCGTCAGCACCGGTCTGGCCGCGCTCGCCTACGTCGGCCAGGGCCGGCGAGACTTCAGCTCGGCCCGCCAGATCATCGCCACCCGCTACGAGGTGCTCTGCGAGCACACGGTCGCTGACCGGGCCCGCGAGCTGCTGGCCCGCAGCGTCAGCTAGCCGGGCTGGCGGCGAAGCCGCGGCGCCAGAGCACCAGCAGCAGGGCCCCGGCCACCAGCGAGCTGACACCCGCCAGGGACAGAGCCAGCAGGTGCGGGTTGGTGGCGGTGTGCAGGTGGTAGATCGGGACCCAGGTGAACGGAACCAGGGCGCCGCCGGTGTACTGGCAGGCCAGCATCACCGAGGAGGCGCCGGAGCGGTTCTCGGGGGCCGCGGTGACCGACAGGGTCTGGGCCATCGAGCGGGCCGCAGCCGAGGCCACACCGGCCAGGGCGATCAGCACGACCGCGAGCACCAGCCCCAGCACCGGCCCGGCCAGTGTCGACAGCCCGGCCAGGACACAGAGCCCGCCGAGCAGGGCGTGGGCGGCGCTGCCGACGAGCAGCCGGGGGTGGCGGTCCAGAAGCGAGCCGGACCAGCGTCCGGTGGCCAGCCCGGCCACGCCGAACGAGGCCACCACCAGCCCGGCAGCGAAGGGGGAGAGGTGGTACTCGTCGCGCACGTACAGGGCGCCGACCACGGCCATCCCGATCGTGGTCAGGAAGGCGAGCAGCGCGATGGTGCTGGCCACCAGCAGCTGGCGGGTGGCCAGAGCCCGCCACCGCCCGGGGCGCTGGTCGGCCCGGGCCGGGGCGTCGGCCGGCGGCAGCAGGGCCAGCACCGCCGACAGGACCCCGATCACGATGAAGGCCGACTGCCACCTGAAGCTGGCCGCCAGGCCTCCCAGCAGCAGCGACATCGCCTGCCCGACGGCCTGGGTGGCGCCGAACATCCCCAGCGAGCGGCCCAGTCGCTGCGGCGGGACCTGGTCGGTGATCGCCGCCGCCAGGACCGGGGTGGTGAAGGCGTTGGAGACGCCCTGCACGACCCGCAGCAGCAGGAACAGCTGCAGGTTGGGGGCCAGGGCACAGCCGATCGACGACAGGGCGTAGACGATGTAGCCGACCTGAACCGTACGCCGCCGGCCGAGCCGCTCGGCCAGGGTCCCCGAGACCAGCATCGCGGCCGCGAACGGGAGCAGGTAGGCCGACAGGGAGGTGCTCACCGAGGGGACCGAGACCTGCAGGGCCTCGGCCATCTCGGGCAGCATCGTGGACACGATGGCCCCTCCGAAGGGGCCGAGGAAACCACCCAGGTACAGCGGCCACAGTGGTGGCTGGGGATGAGCATCAGACATGCCCGCATTATGTCTGACCAGTCAGGGGCCGTGACAAAGTACCTAGATCCGCAGCCTCCACCGCCGGCTCTTGCGGCGCAGCGCCCGCCGCTCCGGGCCAGCAGCCTCCCAGGCGTCGGGGTGAGCGGCCAGCCACCGGTACGAGTACCAGGCGTACGGGATGTGCAGCAGGTACAAGGCGTCGATGACCAGCACGGTCAGCAGCGGCTGGGTCATCAGCGCGGCCAGCAGCACCACCGCAGCCAGGAGCAGGAACGGGACCCGGCCGGGGCTGACCTTGGCGGTCTTGGCGGAGAAGGTCGGCAGCCGGGAGAAGGCCAGCGCCGCGATCGTCACGAGCCACAGCGAGGTCGTCACCGGGCTGCACCACCAGCCGTCGCCGAAGCGGACCTTGGTGAGCACCGGGACCAGCGCCAGCAGCGCTGCCGCCGGGGCCGGGACCCCGACGAAGAACTCCTTGGTGAAGGCGGGCCGGTTCGGGTCGTCCAGCAGCGTGTTGAACCGGGCCAGCCGCAGCACGATGCAGGCCGCGTACACCACCACCGCGATCCAGCCCCAGTCGCGGGTCGCCCCGCTGTGGGGGTGGATCACGATGAAGTACGTGATCAGGGCCGGCGTCACCCCGAAGCCGATGGCGTCGCACAGGGAGTCGAGCTCGGCTCCCATCTTCGAGGTCGCCGACAGCAGCCGGGCCAGCCGCCCGTCGAGGGCGTCCAGCACAGCCGCCAGGCCCACCAGGCCCAGCGCTAGCAGCGGCTTGCCGTCAGCTGCGTACCGGGCGCCGCTGAGCCCGCAGGCCAGCGCAGCCAGGGTGACCACTGTCGGCAGCAGCAGGATCCCGCGGTTGCGCTGCCGAGGCTGGTCGTGGGCCTCCAGCACGTCAAGGGCCTCCTCCACCTCCTCGGTGGTGAGGTCGTCCCTGCGGTGCCGCTTCGGGCGTCGAGAGCCAGCCACGGCTCAGCCCAGCACGGCAAGCAGGGTCTCGCCGCCCACCGCGTGCTGCCCGACCTGCGGGAGCAGGGTCGTCCCGGCCGGCAGGTAGGTGTCGACCCGAGAGCCGAACCGGATCAGCCCGTACGTCTGGGCCAGCTGGAGCCAGTCGCCGGGAGCCACCTCGCAGAGGATCCGGCGGGCCACCAGGCCGGCGATCTGGACCACCCCGACCGCGGTCTGGTCGTCGGTCTCCAGCCGCAGGCAGCAGCGCTCGTTCTGGGTGGACGCCTCGACGACGTCGGCGGGCAGGAACTGGCCCGGGGTGTGGACCACCTCGGCGACCCGGCCCGCCAGCGGGGCCCGCTGGACGTGGACGTCGAGCACCGACAAGAAGATGCTGACCCGGGGCAGCGGGGCGTCGCCCAGCCCCAGCTCCGGCGGTGGGACCGCCTCGTCGACCAGGGTGACCTCACCGTCGGCCGGCGCGACCACCGCGCCCGACCGGGTCGGTGGGACCCGGTCCGGGTGCCGGAAGAAGTACGCGATCGCACCGGCTGTCAGCAGAGAGGCCCGCCGCAGCCAGCCGTAGCGCCAGCCGAGCAGCCCCACCACCACCGGGACCGCGGCGAAGCGGCGTCCCTCGGGGTGGATCGGGGGTACGGCAGCCTTCACCAGTCCCCAGAGGTGCTGGGGCAGCGGCTCGCGCTGCGCCCCTTCAGGTCGTGGTCGCCCTGCCATGTCTCCCCTTGTCAGTAATGAGTATCCAGGTCATTCTTCCATGGGGCGGGTCAGTTTCCATGAGGCGGGTCAGGCGTCGGTCATCCGGCCCGACAGGAACTCCTGGTAGGCGGGCAGGTCGAGCTGGCCCGACCCCGACACCCCGATCAGGATCGTCGGCGACTCGCCCGCCTCGGCCGCGGCACGGGCCTGACGGACCGCCCCCGCGATGGCGTGGTTGGACTCCGACGCCGGCACGATCCCCTCGGCCCGGGCGAACAGGGTGCCGGCCTGGAAGGCCTCCAGCTGCCCGATCGCGGTGGCCTTCAGCAGCCCCTCGTGGTAGGCGTGAGAGACCAGCGGCGCCATCCCGTGGTAGCGCAGCCCGCCGGCGTGGACCGGGTCCGGGACGAAGTCGGCGCCCAGCGTGTACATCTTCAGCAGCGGCGTCATTCCCGAGGCGTCGCCGTGGTCGTAGCGGTACTCGCCCTGGGTGAGGCTGGGGGCTGCCTGCGGCTCGCAGGCCCAGATCTCGGTGGCCGCCCTGCCGGCCAGGTTCTCCCGTACGAACGGGAAGGCGATGCCGCCCAGGTTGGACCCGCCGCCAGCGCAGGCGAAGAGGTAGTCCACCGTCTCGCCGAAGAGAGCCAGCTGCTTGACCGCCTCCAGCCCGATCACCGACTGGTGCAGCAGCACGTGGTTCATCACCGACCCCAGCGAGTAGTTGCAGGCCGGGTCCTCAGTGGCTACCTCGACCGCCTCGGAGATCGCCATCCCCAGCGATCCCGGGGTGTCGGGGAAGCGCTCCCGCAGCGCCCGGCCAGCGCCCGTCAGGTCGGAGGGGGAGGGGTGGACGGTGGCCCCGAAGGTCTCCATCAGCACGTGCCGGTACGGCTTCGAGTCGTACGTGGAGCGGACCTGGAAGACCTCGCACTCCAGGCCGAAGGCCTCCGCGGCGAAGGCCAGGGCCGAGCCCCACTGCCCGGACCCGGTCTCGGTGACCACCTTCGTCATCCCGGCCTGGGCATTCGCGTACGCCTGGGCTGCGGCCGAGTTGGTCTTGTGGCTGCCGACCGGGGATGCGCCCTCGTACTTGTAGTAGATCCGGGCCGTGGTGCCGAGCGCCTGCTCCAGCCGGCGGGCCCGGGCCAGCGGGGACGGGCGCCAGAGCTTGTACAGCTCGCGGACCGGCTCGGGGATCTCAACCCAGCGCTCGGTGGTGACCTCCTGCTCGATCAGCCCGGGCGGGAAGATCGCACTCAGCTCGTCGGGCTGCAGCGGCTCCCCGGTCGTCGGGGACAGCGGCGACGGGGGCGGGGTGGGCAGGTCAGCGACGATGTTGTACCAGTGAGTGGGGATCTCCGACTCGGGGAGGACCACGTGCGTCAGGTCTTCGGTCACTCCCGCGACGATAGCGGCTGGGCAGAGCCCGGCCCGAGGTCAGTATCACCCCGCGAGAGGCAGCGACTGTAGCCGCCGTGACAAGCCTGGACGAGGAGTGGTCTGGAGCCTGGGTGGCAGGGGCGAGGCTGTCGACCGTACGGCTCGAGGCGGGCGGGACCGGGCCGGGCACAACCGTGCCGGCCCGCGTCGACGACCGGTGGCGAAGGGCCGCTCAGGCGCTGCCGGCCAGCAGCGGGGCCATCCAGGCCTCGAGCTCGTCGGGGTCGGTCGGGAGCTGGTCCGACAGCACCTCGCAGCCGTCCTCGGTGATCACGATGTCGTCCTCGATCCGGACCCCGATCCCGCGCAGCGGCTCGGGAACCATCAGGTCGGCGGAGCGCAGGTAGATTCCCGGCTCGACCGTGATCACCATCCCCGGCCGCAGGGTCCCCTCGCGGTACACCTCCCGGCGGGCCTGGGCGCAGTCGTGCACGTCGAGCCCCAGGTGGTGGGAGGTTCCGTGCACCATCCAGCGCCGGTGCTGGCCGCCCTGGTCGCTCAGCGACTCCTCCGGGGGTACCGGCAGGATCCCCCACTCGGCCAGCCGCCGGGCGACCACGGCGACCGCGGCGTCGTGGACGGCGGAGAACGTGACGCCCGGCCTGGCGGCGGCGATCCCGGCCCGCTGCGCCTCCAGCACCGCCTCGTACACCTGGCGCTGCTCGGGCGTGAAGCGCCCGCTCACCGGCAGCGTACGGGTGACGTCCGCCGTGTACAGGGAGTCGAGCTCCACCCCGGCGTCCAGCAGCAGCAGGTCTCCGTTGCGCAGGTCGCCGTCGTTGCGGATCCAGTGCAGGGTGTTCGCGTGGTCGCCGCTGGCGGCGATGGTGTCGTAGCCGACCGCGTTGCCGGCGTGACGGGCGTACAGGCCGAAGACCCCTTCGACCCAGCGCTCGCCGCGGCCCCGGCGGACGGCCTCCGGGAAGGAGCGGACCACAGCCTCGAACCCGGCAGCGGTCGCGACGCAGGCCTGCCGCACCTGGTCGACCTCGAAGGTGTCCTTGACCAGCCGCAGCTCGCTGACCGCCACCTCCAGCTCCTCGTCGCGGTCGAGCTGCTCGCCGCCGCGGCGCTGGTCGACCAGCGCCACCACCTCGGCCCCGGCCCGCAGCACCCGGGTGGGGACAGCCGGGTCGAGAGCCTCCGGCAGGGTCCGGACGTGGGCGCAGGGCAGCGCCGTCCAGGCGCTCATCTCAGCCAGTGACTCACGCTGCCCGACCCACATCTCGCCGTAGCGGGGGCTGGAGTAGAACTCCTCGTCCTCTCGGGGCGCCCGCGGCGAGAAGTACAAGGTGGGGGCGTGGCCGTCGGCCGTCGGCTCCAGCACCAGGACCGCGTCCGGCTCCCGGTCGCAGCCGAGCCCGCTCAGGTAGGCGAAGGCGGTGTGGGGACGGAACCGGTAGTCGGTGTCGTTGGAGCGGACCTGCAGCCCACCGGCCGGGACCACCAGCCGCTCGCCCGGGAACAGCGCCGACAGCCGGGCGCGACGGGCCGCGGTGTAGGCGGTCGCCGGCAGCGGCTGCGGCACGGTGTCGTCGTACGGGGCCCAGTCCTGGCAGATGAAGGCCTTGAAGGCGTCACTGAAGGGGATCTGCCGGTTCGGCAGCTTGGGCTGCTGGGTGCTCACAGGTACTCCTTGCTCTCTCCCGGCAGTCTAGGCAGGGCGGCTGAGGCCGGCGGGCCTGCTCGGTTCGCTGATCGGCCCTGGCCAGGCCGGGCGGCCCGGTAGAGTACGGGGCCACAACCACAGGAGGTGCGCCATGCAGGCCGACCCGTCAGCACAGCTCAGACTGCTGGACCTGCAGCGGATCGACACCGCGATCAGCCAGCTGGAGCACCGGGCCAAGACCCTGCCCGAGCACGCCCAGCTGAAGCAGCACCAGGCCGTCCGGGCCACCCTGGCGCAGGAGCTGGTGGCTGCCGAGACCGTGGTCAGCGACGCCACCGCCGCCCAGAAGCGCGCCGAGTCCGACCTGGAGCCGGTCCGGGCCCGGCTGGTACGCGACCAGCAGATGGTGGACGACGGCGGCGTCACCGACCCCAAGGTGCTGCGGAGCATGCTCGACGAGATCGAGCACCTCGTGGGCCGGATCGCCACCCTGGAGGACAGCGAGCTGGAGCTGATGCAGGCCCTCGAGGACGCCGAGCAGGCCCGTGACCAGGTCCGCCAGCGCAAGACCGAGGTCGAGGACCAGATGCGGGCGCTGATCGCGACCCGGGACCAGGCGGTGGCGCAGCTGTCGGCCGACGTGGCCGCCGAGCGCGGCCGCCGGGGGCAGGTGGTCAAGGACCTGCCGGCCGGGCTGGTTGACCTGTACGAGAAGGTCCGGGCCCGCTCCGGGTACGGAGCGGCCGAGCTCAAGGGCCGCCGCTGCACCGGCTGCGGGCTGGAGGCCACCCCCGCCGACTACAACCGCTACCAGGCCGCACCCGCGAACGAGGTGCTGCGCTGCGAGGAGTGCTCCGCGGTCCTGGTCCGGACGGAGCGGTAGTGCCGGCCCGCCAGATCGTCGCCCCGGTCGAGGTCCCGGCGCCGATCGCCGACGGCCTGGCCCGGCTGCGCCAGGGCCTGGGGATCCCCGACGCCTTCCCGGCAGCAGCCCTGGCAGCGGCCGAGGCCAGTGCCGCCCAGCCGCGCCCGCTGCCCGAGCTGGACCGGACCGACATCGAGCTGGTGACCATCGACCCGCCCGGGTCGATGGACCTGGACCAGGCGCTCCACCTGGCCCGCAGCCGGCGCGGCTTCACCGTGCACTACGCGATCGCTGACGTCGCGGCCTGGGTGTCCCCCGGCGACCCGGTCGACCAGGAGGCCTGGCGCCGGGGGCAGACCTACTACTCCCCGCACCAGCGGGCCCCGCTGCACCCGCCCCGGCTCAGTGAGGACGCCGCCTCGCTGCTGGCCGACGGGCGAGCCCGGCCGGCTCTGCTGTGGACCGTCGAGCTCGACCCGGACGGGCTGCAGACCTCGGCCCGGGTCGAGCGGGCGGCGGTCCGCAGCCGGGCCCGCCTCACGTACGAGGAGGTTCAGGCTCAGATCAACGCCGGCACCGCGAGCGAGTCGCTGCAGCTGCTGAAGACCATCGGGGGGCTGCGGGAGGCGCAGGAGGTGGCCCGTGGCGGGGTCAGCCTGGCGATCCCGGAGCAGGAGGTCGTGACCGACCAGGGCCAGTGGCGGCTGCACTACCGGGCCGGGCTGCCGGTTGAGGGCTGGAACGCGCAGGTCTCCCTGCTCACCGGGGCCGCAGCCGCCGAGATCATGGTCGCCGGCAAGGTCGGGATCCTCCGTACCCTGCCGCCGGCCGAGCAGGCCTCGGTCGACAAGCTGTACCGGACCGCCAAGGGGCTCCAGATCCGCTGGCCAGGCTCGATGAGCTACCCCGAGATGGTCCGCTCGCTCGACCCGGCCATCCCCGCCCACCAGGCGATGACCCAGGCCTGCACGTGGCTGTTCCGCGGCGCCGGCTACCTGCCCTTCGACGGTGAGGTGCCCGACCAGAACCTGCAGCACGGGGCGCTGGCGATGCGCTACGCCCACACCACCGCGCCGCTGCGGCGGCTGGTCGACCGGTACGTGCTGGAGGCCTGCCGGGCACTGGTCGCCGGTGAGGAGGTGCCGGGCTGGGTCCGCCAGGCGCTGCCGAGCCTGCCGCAGGTGATGGCGGAGTCCGACTCCCGGGCCAAGAAGTACGAGCGCGGCATCGTCGACCTGATAGAGACCCTGGTGCTGCAGCCGCAGGTCGGGCAGACCTTCCCGGCCGTGGTGGTCGAGGTCGACCGGAACGGGCGCAGCGGCACCGTGGTGCTGAGCGAGCCGCCGGTCGAGGCCCGGGTCGAGGGCCAGGTCGAGCTGGGCGCCGAGATCAGGGTCCGACTGGTCGAGGCCGACCCGGGGCAGGGCCGGGTCCGGTTCGCCACCGCCTGACTCCCTGGCCAGGCTCCTGGCTCCGCCCCCGAGCCGGTGACCGGTCAGGCCAGCTGGTCGACCTCGGCGGTGATCGCCGCCACGGTCTGGGGACTCACCAGCTCGCCTCCCATCGCGACGGCCTGCTGAACCGGCATCCCGCTCGCCATCTGCAGCACCGGGTTGCTGCTCAGGCCGGGGGCGTGGCGGTCCAGAATGGCGACCACCTCCGGGTCGCGCAGCAGCTCGCCGAGCGTGGTGCGGGACAGGTCGTAGCGGGCCATCGGTGCTCCTTCGGGCGTGGTGAGACAGGGCCAAGCGTAGGGGACGAGCCGGCCTGTAAGCCGGATTCTGTGGCCCCGAGGGGCCGGTGACCATCCATCTGCGACCGCTGTTGCCAGCGGCCTTCGCGCAGCCGCGCGTGCGACCTACCCGACAGCTCGGGCGAGCAGCCCTCCAACGCTGTCGCAGGCCCGAAGGCCCTTGTGGTCTTGCTCCGGGTGGGGTTTACCGAGCCACCCCAGTCACCTGGGGTGCTGGTGGTCTCTTGCACCACCGTTTCACCCTTACCCGCCCCGAGAGGCGGGCGGTCTGTTCTCTGTGGCACTGTCCCGCGGGTCGCCCCGGGTGGGTGTTACCCACCACCCTGCTCTGCGGAGTCCGGACTTTCCTCGACCCGTACGGGCCGCGGTCACCCGGCCGGCTCGTCCGGTGACGAGTGTACGGGGTCAGGCGACGGTCAGCACCTCGGCGCCGGTCTCGGTGACCACCAGGGTCTGCTCCCACTGGGCGACCCGGGAGCCGTCGTTGGTGACCACGGTCCAGCCGTCGTCCCACTGGTGCGAGTGGTAGTCACCCAGGCACAGCATCGGCTCGATGGTGAAGGTCATCCCGGGCTCGATCACGGTGGTATGGCGGGGCTCGTCGTAGTGGAGGACGACCAGCCCGGAGTGGAAGGCGGTGTGCACCCCGTGGCCGGTGTAGTCGCGCACCACGCCGTACCCGAAGCGGTGGGCGTAGGACTCGATCACCCGCCCGATGATGTTGATCTGCCGACCCGGGACGACGGCCTTGATGGCCCGCTCCATGGCGGTCTTGGTGCGCTCCATGAGCAGCCGCGAGGCCTCGTCCAGCTCGCCGCAGGCGAAGGTGCCGCAGTTGTCGCCGTGCACGCCGTTCTTGAAGGCCGTGACGTCGATCTTGACCAGGTCACCCTCCTCCAGCGGGCGGGCGTCGGGGATCCCGTGGCAGATCACCTCGTTGACCGAGGTGCAGATGGCCTTTGGGAACGGCGGCGCCCCGGCGCTGCCCGGGTAGCGCAGCGCCGACGGGTACGCGCCGTGGTCACACATGAACTCGTGGGCGACCGCGTCCAGCTCGTCGGTGGTCACTCCCGGCTGGATCCGGCTGGCGGCCTCGGCCATCGCCTGGGCCGCGATCCGGCCCGACTCGCGCATCAGCTCGATGGTCTCGGCCGACTGGACGTGCGAGCCGGTGTACCGGGCCGCCCGTGCCTTCCCCACGTACTCGGGGCGCGGAATCGACTCCGGCACCGGTCGTAGCGGGGACACGGGATAGGGTTCGACGCGGGTCACGAGAGCGCATGATACCGAGCAGCCTTGAGGAAGGTCATGGGCGACGGGCAGTGGTCCGGCCAGCCGCTCCTCGTCGTCCGGCCGTCTAGAACGGTTCAGACCACGTCGACGTGGCCGATGGCGGCCAGGACCCGGTCGAGGTCGGCGCTCTGGTGGGTGGTGGCGCAGGCCACCGACCACCGGTCCGGGCGCCCGTCGTCGACCACCAGCAGCACCAGGTTCGACAGGCCCGGGCGGCCGCTGGGACCGGGAGGCAGGCTGGCTACCAGCAGCGCCCCGGGTCGCTGCCCGACCGGGTGGGCCCGCTGGGTGGTGATGCTCAGGGGCGCCGGCGTCGAGTACAGACGGGCGTCGGCAGCCAGGCAACCGGCCAGCCTCCGGGCCGAGGTCTCGGGGTCGGGGTAGGTCTCGGTGCGGCGGATCTCGCCGAGCGAGAGCTCGGCCGCCCGGGTTCCCGCCGCGCCGACCTGGTAGAACGACGCGGCATCCGACGTGGACCGCAGCACCGTGATGGAACCGGGGCCCGAGTGGTAGGGGGCGTGGCTGCGCAGCAGGCGCAGCCGCCCGCCGTACAGGGACCCGTCCACCGGGTGGAAGGACCGGTCGCTGGGGGTGCCCCGCTGGCACAGGCTGGCCGGTCGGGACGGCTCGGGCGCCCCGGAGGCGGCTGTCGGACCGGTCGGCGGGAGCTCAAGGCGGGCCTCGTTCACCCGGGGCGGCAGCCGCAGCAGGAGCCCGGCACCGAGGACCAGGGTCAGGACCAGGACCAGCCAGCCGGTCCCTCGACTCTGCCGGGGCGCGGGCGGAACCGGTCCGCGGGGCTGCCCAGGCGGCGGCCAGCCGGTGGGCGGGCGGTCGCCGGTCCGGGCGACCGCCACCATGGTCCAGTGGCTCCCGTCGAACCACCGCCAGGCCGGGTCGCCGGTCGGGTCTGGGTACCAGCCAGGCCGCATCGCACCTCTTCTCGCCGTCTCGCCACGATGATGCCAGCAGCCGTGGACGGTCGCTCCAGCGGTCTCGGGCTCGTCGTCCCTGCCGGAGGTCCGAGCAGCCTCCAAAATGACCAGGGTCATGTTTAGACTGTGGTCATGGCTAATCGAGTGGCTCGACGGCGTGCCGAGACCAGGCGGCGGATCTTCACCGAGGCGATGCGCCTGTTTCAGGAGCGGGGGTTCGACAACGTCACCGTCGCCGACATCACCGAGGCCGCCGATGTCGCCAAGGGCACGTTCTTCACCCACTTCCCCACGAAGCAGGACGTCTTCCGCTACGTGGGAGCCGAGGCGCTCGAGGCCCTGGTCGCCGCCCGGTCCGAGCCAGGAACCGCCCGCGAGAAGGTCACCCGAATGCTTCAGTCGATGGTCGTCTGGCATGAGGAGCACGCCGACCTGACCCGCATGATGCTGGCGGCGCGCACCGTCAGTCTCACCGACTTCGGCTCTGAGAACCAGCAGGCCATGGGGTGTGCGCTGACCGAGGTCCTGGCCGACGGCGTGGCCGCCGGTGAGCTGCGCGCCGACCTACCGACGGTCCAGGCCGCGACCTTGCTGCAGGGCGCCTATTTCCTGACCCTCATGGGCTGGGTGACCGACCCCGAGGGGCCCAGCCTCGCTGAGCGCATGACCACCGCCGTCGACCTGCTCTTCCGCGGCCTGCAGTGAGCCGACGTGGAGTCCTGGTTGGGGCTGGGGCGGGCATCTCGGCGCTCACCCAGACCTTGCTGGCGAACGCGACGCCTCGGATCGTCACTGACCTCGACGCCCAGTCCTGGTACGGCCTGTCCAGTGCCCTCGCTCTGCGCTGCCTGCTCGCGACGATCACCGTCACCGCGCTGGCTGGGTTCCTGCTGTCGAGAAAGGCAATGTCATGATTATCGACCTGAGCTGCGTCAGCGCTGCCGACATCGCCCTGGTCGGCGGTAAGGGAGCCAACCTGGGGGAGATGCTCAGGGCCGGCCTGCCGGTGCCCGACGGGTTCTGTGTCACCGTCGACGCCTACCGGGCCGCGGTCTCAGGCCTCGACGAGCTGACCGCCGACACTGTGGCGAACGCCCCGCTGCCGCCCGGGATGGCGGACGAGCTTCGCGAGGCTGTCGCCCGGATCGGCGGCCCGGTCGCGGTACGCTCGTCGGCCACCGCCGAGGACCTGCCCGATGCGTCGTTCGCTGGCCAGCAGGAGACGTTCCTCGGGGTCGTCAGAGACGACGTGCCCGACGCGGTGCGCCGCTGCTGGGCCTCGCTGTGGGGTGAGCGGGCCGTCGCCTACCGCAAGGCCCAGGGCTACGGCGACGACGTCGCGCTGGCGGTGGTGGTCCAGACGATGGTGCGGGCCGACGCGGCGGGCGTTGCGTTCACCGTCGACCCGGTCACCGGTCGGCGCGAGGTGACGGTCGAGGCGACGCTCGGGCTCGGGGAGTCGGTGGTCTCCGGTGCCGTCACACCCGACTCGTACCGGGTCGGCCGCCGGGTCCAGACTCGCCTGGGCGACAAGCGCACCCGGATCGACCTCCGGGCCGACGGCAGCACCATCACCACCGCCGTCTGTGACCCTGCCGCACCGTCGATCGATGAGGCGACCGCGAAGCGGGTCGCAGCGCTGGCCCGCAAGGTCGAGCGCCACTACGGCAGACCGATGGACATCGAGTGGGCGGTCGAGGGCGACCGGCTGTGGCTGCTCCAGGCCAGGCCGGTCACGGTCGTCGGGCAGCGTCCCTCGAAGGCCGGCCAGTGGATTCACGACGACATCATCGAGCACTTCCCCGCGCCCTACCCCCTGGACACCGAGGTCACTCAGCGAACCCTGAACGTGGTCCGCGGCACCCTCGCCGGTGCCGGGATCGAGATCGAGGGCGGCCGCGAGCTGGTCCAGGTCGACGGCGACGGCCTGGCCCGCCTCACCCCGCCGCACCTCAGGCTCCGCCGGCCGTGGCGGCTGCTGAGCGCTCTACTGCCCGATCGCTGCCCGGACTCGGCCGACTGGGGCATGGCCCCGTTCCGCGAGCTCACCGACTGGGTCGCCAGTACCGATGTCGCTGCGCTGCCGGACGCCGAGCTGGTGGCCCTGCTGCGCCACGCCATGGACCAGGCCGCCGACCTGCTCCAGACGCGGGCTCGCAACCTGCGCCCGTACGGGCTGCGCGGTGTGCTGCTGGGGGCTCTGCTGAAGCTCAGCCGGTCGAAGCTCGAACCCTTCGACCTGCTCGCCGGCGTCGGCTACGTCTCGACTGACGTCAACCGCGCCATCGCTGACCTCGTCGCCTCCGCTGACGACGACGTACGCGCCGCCCTGGCCGCACGCCCCGTCGACGTCGCCGCCGTGCGCAGCACCGCCTGGTGGGGGGACCTGGAGGTGTTTCTGGACCGGTTCGGCGCCCGCACCACCCGCATGTACCAGGTGTTCTCCAGCCGCAGCTGGCGTGAGGACCTCCCAGGGTTCCTGTCACTCCTCGGAGGGCAGCCCCCGGCCCCGGCGGTACCGCCCGCGGTCCCGTGGATCGTCCCCCAGCGGCTCCTGGCCCGTTACCGGGCCGGCCACGTGATGCGCGAGGCCTCGGTGCTGGCCTTCGAGGAGCTCGGCTGCCAGCTGCGACGGCTCGCACACGAGGCCGGGCGCCGGCTGGGTCTCACCCCTGACGAGGTGGTCTACCTGACCTTCGAGGAGCTCACCGGAGCCGTGACCCGCGGTCATGAGGTCCGGCCGGTCGTGGACCGCCGCCGAGCCCAGCGGCACCGGGCTCAGGCAGCGTGGACGGCGGGGATCGCCTCGCACAGCAGCGGGTCTGGTGGCGGCGTCGCCGCGAGCCCCGGCCGGGCCACCGGTCCGGCGCGGATCGTCCGTGGGCCCGAGGACTTCGACCGGCTTCAGCCCGGGGACGTCCTGGTCTGTCCTGCGACCGACCCGGCATGGACCCCACTGTTCGCCCGCGCCGTCGCCGTCGTTGCGCAGACCGGAAGCCGGCTGTCCCACGCGGCGATCGTCGCGCGCGAGTACGGCATCCCAGCCGTCCTGGGCATGGCGGGCGCCCTCAACCTGCCCGACGGAGCCGTGATCGACGTCGACGGGTCGGCGGGAACCGTACGGGTCCGCGAGTGAAAACCACCGCCGCCGCCACAAGCCCGGGGTGAGGAGCTGTCCGGAGCGCCTGGACCTGCCGTTTGCTGTTACCTGGCCGAAACATCCACCGGGCAGAATCGCGGCATGGACAAGCAGACTGAGTTCGTCCTGCGCTCCATGGAGGAGCGAGACGTCCGCTTCGTACGCCTCTGGTTCACCGATGTCCAGGGCTTCTTGAAGTCCGTGGCGATCTCGCCGGCCGAGGTCGAAGGCGCCTTCGCCGAGGGGGTGGGCTTCGACGGCTCCGCGGTCCAGGGCTTCGCCCGCCGCTACGAGTCCGACATGGTCGCCCACCCCGACCCGAGCACCTTCCAGATCCTGCCCTGGCGCGACCAGGCGCAGCCCACCGCCCGGATGTTCTGCGACATCCGGCTGCCGGACGGCTCACCCTCGTACGCCGACCCGCGGTACGTGCTGAAGCGGATCCTGCGCAAGGCCGGCGACCTCGGCTTCACCTTCTACACCCACCCCGAGATCGAGTTCTACCTCTTCCACCGGCTCACCGGTGACGCGACCCCACCGGTACCGCTCGACCCGGGCGGCTACTTCGACCACACCACCTTGGGTGAGGGCTCGGACTTCCGGCGCCGGTCGATCGCGATGCTGGAGCAGATGGGGATCTCGGTCGAGTTCAGCCACCACGAGGCCGGCCCCGGCCAGCACGAGATCGACCTGCACTACGCCGACGCCCTGACCATGGCCGACAGCATCATGACCTTCAAGGTCGTGGTGAAGGAGGTGGCGGCCTCGCAGCAGATCCACGCCTCGTTCATGCCCAAGCCGCTGGAGCAGTGGCCGGGCAACGGGATGCACACCCACGTGTCGCTGTTTGAGGGGGACCGCAACGCCTTCTTCGACGCCTCCGCCGAGTACCACCTGTCGCAGGTGGCGCGCCAGTTCGTGGCCGGGGTGCTGCACCATGCCGGCGACATCACCGCGGTCACCAACCAGTGGGTGAACTCGTACGTCCGGTTCGCGGCCGGGCAGGAGGCCCCCTCGTACATCTGCTGGGGCCGCAACAACCGCTCGGCCCTGGTCCGGGTGCCGGCGCTGAAGCCCTCGAAGGGGGCCTCGGCCCGGGTCGAGGTCCGCTCGCTGGACTCGGCCTGCAACCCGTACCTGGCGTACGCGCTGGTGCTGGCGGCCGGGCTGGACGGGATCCAGCAGCAGATGGAGCTGCCGCCGGGCGCCGAGGACGACGTCTGGACCCTGAGCGAGCACGAGCGCCGGGCACTCGGGATCAAGCCGCTGCCGAGGAGCCTGGAAGAGGCGATCGGGCGGATGGAGCGCTCCGAGCTGGTCGCCGAGACGCTCGGCGAGCACGTCTTCGACTACTTCCTGCGCAACAAGACCGACGAGTACGAGCAGTACCGCCGCCAGGTCACGCCGTGGGAGCTGAGGAGCCTGCTGCAGGCGCTGTGACCCGGTGGGCGCGGGTGCCTGACCCCGGGCGCGGCTAGGCGAGGGGGAACCGGGCCGACAGGTCGACGTGGACGCCGCTGCGCCGAAGCCGCCGGTCGGCGACCGCCTCAGCCCAGGTCAGCGTCCCGGCGGCGAGAGCGAGAAAGGTCTCGGGGTCGGTCTCCACCACCGCCGGAGGGGTGCCGCGGGTGTGGGTCGGGCCGCCGGAGCCGTCGTCGAGCTGAACAGCCGCGTACGGGGGGACCCGCAGCTCGACCGTACGGCCGCCGGCGACCTCGCCGAGCCGGGCAGCGCCAGCCCGTACGGCCAGCGCGACCAGCGTCCGCTCGGGTGCGGCCAGGGCGGTGACCGCGACCGCCAGCCGGCGGGCCGGTGACCCGGGGCCGCCGGCCCCCAGACCGGCCAGCGCCGCCTCGACCTGCTGCTGCAGCCGACGACTGGTGGGCGTCACCGCTGCCCCCAGGTCGTGGCCTCGCCCCGCGTGATGATCACTCGACCTCCCGGCGCCTGAGTCTAGGCCGGATTTCCGCGGTCTCACCCGGTCCCGAGCGGTCCGGCCTTGCTGGGTTGGGCAGCCAGGCAGGTCGAGCGTGGCTAGCCTGAGCCTGTGCGGCTCGTGACCACCGAAGGAGACCTGGCCCGACGAGGCTTTCGAGACCTGGCCCGGGCCACAGCGCTGGTCGACCGGCTCAGTGAGCGGCACGAGGAGGGCACCTGGCGGTTCGTTGAGCTGGCTGCCGAGGCGATCGACCCTGACCTGGCGCTGGCCGGGCTGGTGGACCTGCTGGAGGCTGACCCGCCCCGGGTGCACTCGCTGGTGGAGCAGCCCGCCTTCGCCTCCCGGGTGGTGGCGGTGCTGGGCGGGTCGACCGAGCTGGCCCGCAGCCTGGTCACCCACCCGCTCGACGTCGAGGTGCTGGCCGGCGACCCGGTACGGGTAGACGCCGACCAGCTCCGGGCGCGGCTGCTGCGGGCGGTCGGGGCCGACCCCGCCGCCCCGGTCCCGGTGGCGACCGGGCCGTCCGACGAGCTGCGCTACGGCTACCGGCGCGAGCTGTACCGGATCGCGGCCCGCGACCTGACCGCGCCCGACCCGCTGGCCGCTCTGCCCGGCATCGCCGCCGAGCTCGCCGACCTGGCCGACGCCACTGTGGAGACAGCGCTGGCCCTGGCCCGGGCCGAGACCCGCGACCACGAGCGCTGCCGGCTGGCGGTGGTGGCGCTCGGCAAGACCGGGGCTGGCGAGCTCAACTACATCTCCGACGTTGACGTGCTCTTCGTCGCCGAGCCGGCCCTGGGACCCGACGGGGAGCCGCTGGCCAGCCCGGAGCAGGCGGTGACCATCGGCACCCGCCTGGCGTCGGCGCTGAGCCGGGTCTGCTCGCAGCGCTCCGCGGCCGGGACGATCTGGACCGTCGACGCCAACCTGCGCCCCGAGGGTAAGGCCGGGCCGCTGGTGCGGACCATGGCCAGCATGTCGGCCTACTACGCCCGCTGGGCCACCAGCTGGGAGTTCCAGGCGATGCTCAAGGCCCGCCCGGCAGCGGGCGACCGGACCCTCGGGCAGGACTTCTGTGACCTGGTCGGTCCGCTGGTCTGGGAGGCGGGGGAGCGGGAGGGCTTCGTTCACGACGCCCAGGCGATGCGGCAGCGGGTGATCTCGCTGATCCCGGCCAGCCACGCCGACCGGGAGATCAAGCTCAGCGCCGGCGGGCTGCGCGACACCGAGTTCAGCGTCCAGCTGCTGCAGCTCGTGCACGGCCGCGCCGATGAGCGGATCCGGCTGCCCGGCACCTTGTCGGCGCTGGAGAAGCTGGTCGAGCACGGCTACGTCGGGCGAGATGACGGGCGCCGCCTGGGCGAGGCGTACCGGTTCCAGCGGCTGCTGGAGCACCGGGTCCAGCTGTACCGGCTGCGCCGCAGCCACCTGCTGCCCGACGACCCGGACGGCCTGCGGCTGCTGGCCCGGGCGACCGGGCTGCCGGGCCCAGAGCAGGTCCTTGAGCAGTGGCACCAGAGCACCCGGGTGGTGCGGCGGCTGCACCGGCGGGTCTTCTACTCGCCGCTGCTGGAGGCGGTGGCCCGGATCCCGACCGCGCAGATCCGGCTCACCACCGAGGCCGCCCAGACCCGGCTGCTGGCGCTCGGGTACGCGGACCCGGCGGCTGCGCTGCGGCACCTGCAGGCCCTGACCACGGGGATGTCACGGGGTGTCGAGATCCAGCGCCAGCTGCTGCCGGCGATGCTGGGCTGGTTCACCGAGGGCTGCAACCCCGACCACGGGCTGCTGGCGTTCCGGCAGATCTCCGAGGCCCTCGGCTCCACCCCGTGGTACCTGCGGGCGCTGCGCGACGAGGGCGCCGTGGCGCAGCGCCTGGCCCGGATCGTGTCAGGCTCCCGGTACGCGGTGGACCTGCTGCGCCGGGCCCCGCAGCAGGTAGAGCTGCTCACCAGCGACGAGCAGATCACCGTACCGGCCCGGTCGGAGACCAGCGCCGCGATGAGCTCGGCCCTGGCCCGCCACAGCGACCCGGCCGCCGCCCTGGAAGCAGTCCAGGCCCTGCGGCGGCGCGAGCTGCTCCGGGTAGTGATGGCTGACCTGCTAGGGGAGACCGCCCCCGAGACAGTCGGCTTGGCGCTCAGCGAGATCGCCAGCGCCACCTGCGAGGCGCTGCTAGAGCTGGCTCGGCGAGAGGTGCCGCAGGCGCCGCCGGTCGGGGTCGTCGCCTGCGGCAGCTGGGGCGGGTCCGAGATGTCGTACGGCTCGGACCTGGACGCCATGCTCGTGATCGACGACCACGATGACCCGGAGGCGCAGCGGCAGGCGGTGACCGTCGCTACCCGGCTCCGGTCGCTGCTGAAGCAGGGCGGGGACGTGGCGATCACCCTGGACCCGGACCTGCGCCCCGAGGGACGCAACGGGCCGCTGGTGCGGACCCTTGGCTCCTACCAGGCCTACTACCAGCGCTGGTCGGCGACCTGGGAGGCCCAGGCCCTGCTGCGCGCCAGCGCGGCCGCCGGCGACCAGGACCTGGCCAGGCGGCTGCTGGCCGCGGTCGACCCGCTGCGCTACCCAGCGGGCGGGCTCGGCCCCCAGCAGGTCGTGGAGATCCGGCGGCTCAAGGCCCGGGTGGAGACCGAGCGGGTGCCGCGCGGGGTGGACCCGAAGCGGCACCTGAAGCTGGGCCCGGGCGGGCTGAGCGACGTGGAGTGGACGGTGCAGCTGCTGCAGCTGCAGCACGGCCACGAGGTGGCCGGGCTGCGGACCCCGAGGACCCTTCCGGCGCTGGCGGCGGCGGTCACGGCGGGGCTGGTGTGCGAGCCTGACGCGGACGCCCTGCGCGCGGCCTGGCTGCTCGCCGGCCGGATCCGCAACGGGGCGATGCTGGTGCGCGGCAAGCCGTCTGACCAGGTCCCCACCGATGTCCGCGAGCTGGGTCAGGTCGCCCAGAGCCTCGGGTACGGCCGCCGGGGCGCCTCTCACCTGATGGAGGACTGGGGCCGGGTGGCGCGCCGCTCCAAGCTGGTGGTGGACCGGCTGTTCTGGGGGGAGGACTGACGCCTACCAGCTGCCGCCGCCCCCGCCGCCGATGCCGCCGCCTCCGCCGCCGGAGAAACCGCCGCTGGAGAAGCCAGAGCCGCCGGACGAGCCGGAGGTGGCGGCCTGCAGGGCGGTGGCAGCGGACTCGCTGAAGCCGGTGAGGCTCGACATCATGGAGTCGACCGAGCTGGCGAAGCCAAACCCGTGCCCGGCCGCGTACGGGTTGATGTACCAGGTGGGCTCGGGGAGGTCGACCCCGCGGGCGGCGAGCTCGCGGAAGACCGAGGCCCAGCGGTCGGCACAGTCGAAGGCGATCGCGTACGGCAGGTAGCGCGAGAAGATGTCCTGGCCCTCCTCCCAGCGGATCTGGTCGGCCTCGGCGGTCGTCAGGTACTGCCGGAAGCCCAGCGACTGCAGGTACACGGCGGTGCCGTCGGCGGTCCGGGGCCCGGCCCGGTTGGCGCAGACCAGGGCCCCGACCGCGGCCACGGCGGCCGGCACCCCGACCACCCACAGGCCCCGCTGGAACGGTGGCAGGACCAGCGTCAGCCCGGTCACCGCTCCGAGCACGGCCGCCAGCACGAACCAGACGGTGCGGCTGCGTGAAGGGTCACTCGTGAACCAGCCGGACGCGGTGACCGCCTGGTACAGCATGGTCTTGCCCTCCTGCACCGTGGACGCGAAGGACTTGTCCTGCAGCTGGGCTGAGGTCATCACCGTGGCCTCGCCGGGGAACAGCCGGGTGAACAGGGCCGCCTCGTGGGGGAGCAGCCCGTCGGGGCTCCCTGTCCGGACCAGCTGGAAGTCCTTGCGGCCCGGCCCGGTCTGCTCGACCCGCAGGTAGCCGCGGACCGCGAGGTTGATGATCGTGGCGGTGACGTCTCGCAGGTCGGCCTTCTTGTCGATCAGGGTGCCCATCATCCCCGGTCCGACGCCCTCGGGCGGGGTGAACTGGACGGTCACCACCGGCTTGCCGGCAGGGACCGTGGCGGCGGTCTCGCCCGGCGCGGGGCGCAGCCCGGGCGTCAGCCCTTCGTACGTCATGTCCCGCTGTCGGCGGGCCAGAGCCCAGAACACGCTCCCCACAGCCAGGGTCGCGATCCCGGTACCGCCGATGGTCCACGGCGTCCGGGGCACCAGCACGACGGGCTCGCTGCTTGAGCTGGAGCTGCTGCGCGGCTCGTAGATCGGCTCGACGGGGTACGTGCCGGCCGGCCAGCCGGCCACGACGGTGAGTCCTTCGCCGGGGCTGAGCGAGCTCTGCTGGTACGTGGCGGCGGTGCTCTGGTGGGCGTTGCTGGTGCAGGGCCGGTCGAGGTTCGACCCGGTCCAGCACTGGGTCTGGGAGACGGGGCTGGGTGAGTCGATGCGGACCGAGAGGTTGGTGATCTGGCTGGTGAACTCCTTGCCGACGACGTTCCAGAAGACCTCGTCGAAGCCGCTGCTGGCGACCTTGGGGTTGATGACGCCGTCGATGGTGTACCGCAGGACGTAGGTCTGGGTGCCGCGGACGGTGCGGTTGGGGCTGCCGATGCGGATGGCGAGCGTGCCGCTGCGGGCCTCGGTCTTCCACTGAGCGGGGGCGTTGGTGGGGGAGGTGACGTCCTGCACGGTGTAGCGCAGGACGCGCCAGCGGCTGGGGTCGTCGGGAACCTCGTGGCGGGTGGTGAAGAAGAGGTAGGGGCCGTGGTCGTTGCTGCCAGTGAAGTGCATGTCGAGGGTGTGGGTGACGCTGATCCGGCCCTGAGCGTCGAGGCTGGCCTGGATGTCCATCCGGGTGATCGGCGCGCCGGCGGCGTGGGCGGCCGGTGCTGCGACGAGCATCCAGGCCAGCGTGAGCAGGCTTGCCAGAGCGGCAGTCACGGTCCTTCTCATGCTGTCCACCGTACAAATGTCCCGCTGCCCAGGAACCCGCCGGGGTCCCTGGAGCGCGTCCTCAGTCGTTGACCCGGTGCTGCACCGCCAGCACCCGCCGCTGCAGCGGGTGGCAGGCGCTCAGCGCCAGCACCGTCAGGACCAGCCCGACAACCAGCACGCCACCCATGATGGTGCTCCCGGTGGCGAGGTCCGTACGGAGGCTCGCGGCAGCGGCCTGCTGCAGCACCGGGTACGCCAGAGCCATGCCCATCCCCACTCCGACAACGATCGAGACTCCCATCGGGCCCACGGTCTCCAGCCACATCACCTTCAGGGAGTAGCCGTCCGGCGCGCCCAGCCGGTGCATCGCGCGCGACTGCTCGGCCCGCTCCAGGACCGCTGAGGCCTGCGAGATGAAGACCGACACGGAGGTCAGCACCAGCGCGAAGAGCAAGGCGATCAGGGCTCCCTTGGAGAAGTCCTGCTGCGCGGCCCTGGTCAGGGAGCCGACCGCCCCTGGGCCGTCGGAGGTGAGCCGGATCGGGGACAGCGAGGTGAAGCCGCCGACCAGCGCCAGCACCGAGATCCCCCCAACCCGCTTCCAGGTCAGCCGGGGCTCGGCCTGGACCCGCCGGGCCGACCACATCAGGACGGGACTCGGCAGGTGGGCCAGCGCCCGGGAGACCTGCTGCAGCAGCCACGGCCCGAGCAGGTTCACCGACTGGACCAGCACCACCAGGGCGGCGACGGCGACCAGCACGGTGCCGCTGGCGGCCTGGGGGTCGAACCGCGACCAGCCGAGCCACCCGGTCCCCACAACCACGACGAAGCCGACCAGGCGCCACCAGCCCAGCGCCCGCCGGGTGGAGCGCCGGGCCACCCCCAGCGGCGAGATCCGGACCTGCTGCAGCCCCCACCACGACGAGAGCAGCCCCAGCAGCACCACCACGGCCGGGACCAGGACCAGCAGCCACCACGGCAGCCGCATCTCACTGGCGGTGACCGGCATCCCGAGCATGGTCAGCCGCCGCCACAGGCCGTGGCTGGCCCAGTAGCCGGCAAAGCCGACCAGGGTGCCCAGACCAGCCTGGATGCTGGCGTCGACCAGCGTCATCCGGGTCACGTCCCCCGACGACAGCCCGAGCAGCCGCAGGCTGGCCAGCCGCCGCTCCCGGCCGCGAGCCCCCAGCACCGCAGCACCAGCGATCAGGTTGGTCGCTGACGGGACCACCAGGGCACAGGCGACCAGGGCCAGGATGAAGTAGGCCTTCGGGACGACGAGGAACGACGAGTCGGCCTCCAGGACCTCGCTGACCAGCCCGTACGGGTGCTGCCAGCGGTTGTAGAACATCACCGTCCCGGCGGCCACCGTCAAGGCGGTGAGCGAGACCACCCCGTACGCGCCGACAGCGGCCAGCCACAGCAGCGACTCGCCCTCGCGGGCGCCGAGCCGGGCCCGGGTCAGCCGCAGCGCCAGCCTGGCCAGTCCCCGGGGAGCCTGTCCGTCGGCGAAGATCACCTGAGGCTGGGCGACCATGGCCCGAGCGATCGCGACCCGCTGCGCCTGGCCGCCGGACATGTCCCCGGGCCGGCGGTGGCGCAGGTCAGCCAGCCCCAGCCGGTCCAGGGTCGTGTCGGCGGCGGCGAAGGCAGCCGCCGTGGCGGTTCCGGTCAGCATCAGCGGCAGGGCGACGTTCTCCCGGGCGCTGAGCTCGCCGATCAGCTGCCCGTCCTGGAAGACGAAGCCGGTCTGCGCCAGCCGCAGGTGGGAGCGCTGCCGGTCACTCAGCGCCGAGATCTCCTGGCCGCAGCACCAGACCGTGCCGCTCTGCGGGACCAGGACCCCCGACAGGCAGTGCAGCAGGGTCGACTTGCCTGAGCCGGACGGGCCCATGACGGCGACCGACTCCCGGGCCGCGACCGTCAAGGAGATCCCCCGCAGGGCCGGTACCTGGCCGAAGGACCAGGTGATGTCGTGGGTCTGCAGCACAGGCTGCGGCTCAGGTGCACTCATGGGGCCATCTCAGCGCGGCCGTCGCCCAGGCCCCAGCCGGCTGGCACGGCAGTGATGGTAGTGCTGGCACTACCGGAGGCATCATCCCTGGCCGCTACAGTCTTGGCTGTGCGGTGGGGACGGTCCGGGGCCACGTCGGGGCAGTCCCGGGAGAGTGAGGCGGCCCGGACCATCGAGCAGCTGACGGCCTCCCGGCGCCGGGTTGTCGAGGCGTACGAGGTGGAGCGGCGCCGGATTGAGCGCGACCTGCACGACGGCGCCCAGCAGTACCTGGTGGCGGCGGCGCTGAAGCTGGGGGAGGCCCGGCTGGCGCCGGCCGTCCAGGCCGAGCCGGGGCTCGCGACGCTGCTGGCCGAGGCCGGCCAGAGCCTGGCCGACGGGCTCGCCGCACTGCGCCGTACGGTGCGGGGCATCCACCCGCAGGTGCTCAGCGAGCAGGGCCTGGCGGCTGCCCTGACCGAGGTCGCCGCCACGGCCGCCAGCCCGGTACGGGTGGTCTGCCCGCACCCGCTGCCGGACCTGCCCGAGGCCGTCCTGGCCGTCGGGTACTTCGTGGCCTGTGAGGCGGTCACCAACGCCGCCAAGTACGCGCCCGGGGCGCCGGTCAGCGTGCTGCTGGGTGCCGACGAGCGGCTGCGGATCTCGGTGGTCGACCAGGGCCCGGGCGGGGCCCGGGTGGTGGCCGGTCACGGGCTGGCTGGGCTGGTCGAGCGGCTGGCGGCCTTCGGCGGCGAGCTGTACCTCGCGTCCCCGGCGGGCGGGCCGACCCAGCTGGTGGCGACCATCCCGCTGCTGCTGCACCGGGGCGAGCCGGGAGTACGGCTGTGACCACCCGGCTGGTGGTCGCCGACGACTCCGCCCTGCTGCGGGAAGGGCTGGGGCTGCTGCAGCGGCAGGGCTTCGAGGTCGTCGCCAGACGCCACCCGGCAGACGGTCACCGAGCTGGTGGCCCGCGGGGAGATTCCCCTGGCCGGCGACGCTTTCCGCCTCCGGACTGCCTGGTCACCGACGTGCGGATGCCGCCGGGCATGGCCAACGACGGGCTGGTCGCCGCCATCGACCTGAAGACCGCCCATCCCGGTCTGTCGGTGATGGTGCTGTCGCAGTACCTGGCGCCGGCCGCCGCCCAGCAGCTGTTCGCCCTGCCCAGCCCGCCCGGCGCCGGCGGCTCGGGCTACCTGCTCAAGGACCGGGTCTCGCACGTGGTCGACTTCATCGACTCGCTGCGGCTGGTGGTGGCCGGCGGGGTCGTGATCGACCCAGAGGTGGCCCGCGCCATGATGACGACCTCCCGCAGCGGGCTGGGGGACCTGACCCGCCGCGAGCTGGAGGTGCTGGAGCTGATGGCCCAGGGCGAGTCGAACTCCCAGATCGCGGCCCGGCTGGTGCTGTCGGGGGCCGCAGTGGCCAAGCACGTGTCCAACATCTTCACCAAGCTGGGACTGACCCCCGACGAGGAGAACCGCCGGGTCCGGGCGGTCCTGGCCTTCCTGGCCCAGGACGGCTGAGCAGCCGAGGGAAGGTCGGTCCCTCCGGCCGGGTGGTGCGTGACTTCTGGCTAGAGTCTCCCGCCGTGAGTCGTACCCTGCGGGCCAACCTGCTCCTTCTGGTGACCGCCGCGATCTGGGGCTCGGCGTTCGTCGCGCAGTGGCTGGGCGCCGAGGAGACCGGCCCGGCCTCGTTCAACGCGGCCCGCAACCTGCTGGGCTCGCTGGCGCTGCTGCCGGTGGTGATCGGCTTCGACCGGGTCGGCAAGGTGGGCCGGGAGCAGCGCCGTACGCTGTGGCGGCAGGCCTGGAAGCCGGGGGTGCTGGCCGGCAGCGTGCTCACCGGCGGCACCCTGCTGCAGCAGGCTGGCCTGGAGTACACGACGGCCGGCAACGCCAGCTTCATCACCGGGCTGTACCTGGTCTTCATCCCGCTGGCGTCGGTGCTGCTGCGGGTACGGACCAGTGGCTGGACCTGGGTGGCGGTGGTGCTGGCCCTGGCTGGGCTGTACCTGCTGAGCATCCGGGAAGGCCTCCACATCAACACCGGCGATCTGCTGGTGCTGGTCTGCTCCTTCTTCTGGACCGCCCACATCCTGGTGATCGACCGGGTCGGCAGCCGGGTCGACTCGATCCGGCTGTGCGTGGTGCAGTTCGCCACCTGCTCGGCGATCAGCACCCTGCTGGCGCTGGTCTTCGAGACCCACCCGTTCAGCGGCCTGGTCGAGGCGGCGGTCCCGCTGGCGTACACCGCCTTCTTGTCGACCGGGGTCGGCTTCACCCTGCAGGCCATCGCGCAGCGCGACGCGAAGGCCGCCCACGCCGCGATCATCATGAGCCTGGAGACAGTCTTCGGCGCTGTCGCCGGGGTCTTGTGGCTGGCCGAGCGGATGGACCTGCGGGGCGTCACCGGCTGCGCCCTGATGCTGGCCGCGGTGATCGTGGCCCAGTTGGGGAACCTGCCCAAGCCCCAGCCGGGCGAGCCGGCTGACAGGGCTAGGCACCTCGTCGGTGCCCCGAGATGGCCGAGCGGCTCGGTGGAGTGTCGGTCTTCGGCGGGGGTGACGTGCCGTACGACGTGGCCTGGGGGCGCCCCCAGAACTGACCGGTTCCGCTTGGTCGCCCTTAGGATTGAGTGGTGAGCATCTCCACGCGATCGCAGCGCTTGTCTGGATGGGGACGGACGGCCGCCACGGGCGCCCACCTGCTTCGTCCCACTGAGCCCGAGGTGGTGATCGACGCGGTGGCGGCGGTCGCCGGGGCTAGCAGCGGGCCGCTGCGCCGCGGGGTCGTGGCGCGCGGGCTGGGCCGCAGCTACGGTGACGTGGCCCAGAACTGCGGCGGGATGGTGATCGACACCACCGGGCTCGACCGGGTGCTCCAGATCGACCCGGACGCGGCCACGGTCACGGTCGAGCCGGGGGTCTCGCTCGACCGGCTGATCCGGGTGGTCCTCCCGTACGGGCTGTGGATCCCGGTGCTGCCCGGCACCCGGCAGGTCACCGTCGGCGGCGCGATCGGCTGCGACATCCACGGCAAGAACCACCACAGCGCCGGCAGCTTCGGCAACCACGTCCGCTCGATGCGGCTGCTGGTCGCCGACGGGCGGGTGCTGGACCTCACCCCGGACGGCACCCCGGACGACCCGGACGCCAGCATCTTCTGGGCCACCGTCGGCGGCGCCGGGCTGACCGGCTTCATCCTGGAGGCCACCCTCGGGCTGGAGCGGGTGGAGTCGGCGTACTTCGTCGCCGACGGGGTCGTGACCCGGTCCCTGGACGAGACGATCGAGGTCCACTCCGACGGCTCGGAGGCCCGCTACCCGTACAGCTCGGCCTGGTTCGACGCGATCTCGGCGCCGCCGAAGCTGGGCCGGGCCGCGATCAGCCGCGGGCACATCGCCAGCCTCGACGAGCTGCCGGCCAGGCTGCGCCGCGACCCGCTGCACTTCGACGCCAAGCCGCTGCTCACCCTGCCCGACATCTTCCCGAACGGGCTGGCGAACAAGCTGACCTTCTCGGTGCTCGGCTCGCTCTGGTACGCGAAGAGCGGGAGCTACACCAGCCAGGTGCAGAGCCTGACCGCCTTCTACCACCCGCTGGACCTGTTCGGCGAGTGGAACCGGGCGTACGGGCCGGCCGGCTTCCTGCAGTACCAGTTCGTGGTGCCGCCGGCCGCGGTCGACGAGTTCCGCTCCCTGGTGCGTGACATCCAGCGCAGCGGGCACTACTCGTTCCTCAACGTCTTCAAGCTCTTCGGTCCGGGCAACCGGGCCCCGCTGTCGTACCCGATGCCGGGCTGGAACGTCTGCGTCGACTTCCCGATCAAGCCGGGCCTGTCGACCTTCTTGAACCGGATGGACGCCCGGGTGCTCGAGTTCGGCGGGCGGCTGTACGTGGCGAAGGACTCCCGGACCAGCGCCGAGACCTTCCACGCCATGTACCCCCAGATCGACCAGTGGCGCGCGGTCCGGCGCCGGGTCGACCCCCACGCTGTGTTCGCCTCAGACCTGGCCCGACGACTGGAGCTGCTGTGATCAACGCCACGGGGAATCCTCAGACCATTTTGCTGCTGGGCGGTAGCTCGGAGATCGGGCTCGCCATTGTCACCGAGTACCTCAAGCAGGGCCCGGCCCGGGTCATCCTGGCGACCCGGCCTGGCGACCCGGAGCGGGACCGGGCGGCGGGTGACCTGACGGCTGCCGGCGCCACCGCGGTGGAGCGGGTCGACTTCGACGCGGCCGACAGCGCGTCGCACCCGTCGATCATCGAGCAGGCCTGGTCGTACGGTGACGTGGATGTCGCGATCGTCGCCTGGGGGCTGCTCGGAGACGCCGAGCGGCTGTGGCAGGACCAGCGGATGGCGGTCGACTTCGTCGGGGTCAACTACACCGGCGCGGTCAGCATCGGCGTGCTGCTCGGTCAGCGGATGAAGCAGCAGGGCCACGGGCAGATCATCGTGATGTCGAGCGTGGCGGGGGAGCGGGTGCGGCGCTCGAACTTCGTGTACGGGTCGACGAAGGCCGGGCTGGACTCGTTCTACCTCAACCTCGGTGAGGCGCTGGCCCCGTACGGGCCGAAGGTGCTGGTGGTGCGGCCGGGGATGGTCCGGACCCGGATGTCGGCCCACATGAGGGAGGCGCCGCTGACGGTCGACAAGGAGGAGGTGGCCGAGCTGGTGGTGCGCTCCGCCACCGCCGGCAAGGAGCTGGTCTGGGCACCGCCGGCGTTCCGGCTGGTGATGCTGGTTCTCAAGCACATCCCGCGCCCGATCTTCAAGAAGCTGCCGATCTAGCCCGTCGACGTCGCAGGGGAAGGAGGCTGCCAGCGATGGTTTCTTCACAGCGCGCGCAGCCGATGACGGATGTCTTGCACGCCCTGAGCCGGGCCGGCGAGCCGTGCTGGGGGCTGGGCCTGGTCCGTGACACCGGCTGGCCGGTGGAGGTGGTCTGCCGGGCCCTGGAGAAGCTCGAGCTGTCGGGGCTGGCCGGCTCCTGCTGGCAGGAGAGCCCGGACGGCCCGAGACGACGGCTGTACTTCCTGACTCCAGCAGGGCGGGCGCTCCTGCAGCCCCGGCTGGAGCCGGCTGACAGAGACTGGGCGGTCTCGTGAGCCGGTTCGTGGAGACACTGGTTCCCGCCGACCAGCGGGACCGCTACCGGGAGGAGTGGCAGTCGAACCGGGCAGAGGCGCCCGAGCTTGGGATCGCGGTCCGGGAGGTCGACTCGGCGGCGCTGGCGACCGCGTCCCGGCTGCGGGTGCGGTGGCTCGGGCAGGTGCTGTTCTTCAGGCGGAGCGCGCTGGGCGGGGTTGTCGCCTGGCTGCTGTGCCTGCCGCTGGTGCTCGTGACCTGGTTTCACCCGCTGCTCTTCCTGCTGCTGCAGGTGTACGTGATCACCCAGGTCGGTCAGCGGCGGGTGCTGGCTGGGCTGCTGGTGAGCCAGGTGCTGTCGGTCGTGCTTACCTTCTGGTCGTGGGGAGTGGCTTTCGGGAGTGCCGAGGCCAACCGGCCCGCGCCCTGGTACGCCGAGTCCTGGTGGGTGTTTCCGCTGGGCTGGGCGCTGAGTACGGCGGGGTTCTGGGCTCTGGCCGCCTGGCAGTCTCGGCCGGGGCGGCACGCTCCGCGGTAGCCGGGGTCAGCTAGGCGGCGGCAGCGGGAGCCAGCCGACGCGGGCCTCGATGTGGCCTCCGGCGTCCAGCAGGTCCAGCATCCCCCGCTGCAGGGCCGTGTCGCGGGGGAGCCGGGACCGGTCGGTGCCGGGGGCCCGGAACACGAAGTCGAGCGCGGCCTGGTCACACGGACGGGACTGGTCCAGCAAGGTGAAACGCTGCTGGAACCGGGCGATGTTGGAGCCCGGCAGCATCGTCGCCAGCTGCGGGTCGAGCAGCCAGGAGTCACAGACCGCCACCCGGTACGGCCCGTGCTCGGGGAAGTGCCGGGTGTAGAAGTCGGCGGCCCGCTGCAGGGACTCGTCGACCCGCTCGGGGGTCAGCGGCCCGCTCTCGGGAATGTGGGTGTCGAGCACCACGCTCCCGGTGGTGGCCGGCAGCCCGGCGGCCCGCAGCAGCTCGGCGGGCTGGGTCAGGGTGTGCAGGTTGAGCTGCAGGCGGCCCTGGTCGAAGAGGACTCCGCGCAGGTGGGCCTGCAACCAGACCTGCCGCTCGAAGCAGCGCAGCCCGTACGAGCGGTAGGCGATCCGGACGTGGCGGCCCAGGTCAGCCATCGTGGCTCGTGAGATGTCCGGGTCGATCCCGCGCCGGGCGTGGGCAGCGAGCGTGTCGGCGAGGACCCCGGCCATGACCACGACGTAGAACCAGCGCTCGGTGGCTGGCAGGTCCCGGTCGCGGAGCGGGTCGAACCGCTCCGGCAGGTCGACCAGCCCGAAGCCACGCGGCACCTCCATCTGCTGGCGGACCCGCCCAGCCAGCTCGTCGCGCTGCCGGGCCAGCCCCGGGTCTCGGGCGATCCCCTGGGCCGCCTCGACCACCTCGGCGGTGTCAGCAGCGTCCAGGTCGAACCAGTCGCAGGCCTGCGCCACCGAGATCGTCATAACCCCCGACGCTAGCGGAGGACCCTGAGTGGCCGGCCGCCAGTGGTCACGGTGGAGCGTGCTGTCCGTGCTGTGCGGGGCGCGGTGGTAGTGGACCCCCGCTGGGGCTAGCTGGGCCGGGGTCGGTTGGGGACGATGACGGACTGGAGCTCGCCGACGGGCATGTGGCGGGACCCGG
>CALBCJ010000012.1 GCA_937926975.1 uncultured Propionibacteriaceae bacterium
CAGAGCCTGAGGTGGCGGCTGAGCCAGAGCCTGAGGTGGCGGCTGAGCCAGAGCCTGAGGTGGCGGCTGAGCCAGAGCCCGAGGTGGCGGCTGAGCCAGAGCCCGACGTGGCCGCTGAGCCAGAGCCCGGCTACCAGGGCCCGAGCTACTCCCAGCCCTCGTACAGCGAGCCCGGGTACGCCGGCCCCAGCGCCGGTTCCGAGGCACAGAGCAGCTCGGACGCACGACAGCAGTAGGAAGGAGCGGCTGTGGCACGCAGCGCATCGCGGCACGGTCACCCCGGCCGTACGCTGATCGTCTTCTTCGTCGTCGTGATCGGCCTGTACGGGCTGATGGTGCTGTCGAAGACCTACTCGCCGAAGCTGGGGCTTGACCTGCGCGGGGGCACGACCATCACCCTGACTGCGGCCAACACCTCCGGTCAGGGCTCGGTTGACTCCAGCAGCCTGGAGCTGGCCCGCTCGATCATCCAGCAGCGGGTGGACTCGCTGGGCGTCGGGGAGTCCGAGGTCACCACCTCGGGCGGGAACCAGATCCAGGTCTCGGTCCCCAACGTGCAGCGAGACGAGCTGATCGCCATGGTGGGGCAGACCGCGCGGCTGGAGTTCCGAGCCGTCTACGCGGTCCAGGACCAGCAGGGGGCTGCCCCCGAGGACCAGGCCCGGGGCCTGCCGAGCATCCCCCCGCCGGTGACCTCCCGCCCGACCGAACCCGCTGGACCACTGCCTGAGGGCGAGGCGGAGCGCAAGGCGCTGATTGCCGAGCAGCTGAAGTGGACGCCGTCAGAAGCCGACCAGAGCGACTTCGCCTCCTACCAGTGCGGCGACGCCTTCCCGTCGGTCCGCGATCAGCCTCTGCTGGCCTGCATGCGCTCCGACCTAGCCGCCCGGGGCAACGCGAAGTACCTTCTGGGGCCGGCGCTGCTAGAGGGGAACCTGCTCACCGAGGCCGCCGCCGGAGTCCCCCAGAACCAGCTGAACTGGGTCGTCAACCTCAGTTTCAACAACCTCGGGGGGCAGCTGTTCACCGATGCCACCACGTACTTCTCGTCTCAGCAGCAGCCGCGCAACCAGTTCGCCATCGTCCTCGACGGCAAGGTGATCTCGGCGCCCTCGGTCTCGCAGCCGATCACCGGCGGCCGGGCCGAGATCTCCGGCAGCTTCAACCAGAAGTCTGCTACTGACCTGGCGAATGTTCTGAAGTACGGCGCGCTCCCGCTGGCGTTCGAGGTCTCCAGCGTCGACAACGTCTCGGCGACCCTGGGCGCCGACCAGCTCCGGGCCGGCCTGATCGCCGGTCTGGTCGGGCTCGCGCTGGTGATCGGGTACTCCTTTCTCTACTACCGGGGGCTCGGGATCGTCGTGGTCGCCTCGCTGACGGTGGCGGCGGCGATGACCTGGGTGCTGATGGTCCTGCTGGGCGCCTCCATGGGCTTCGCCCTCAGCCTCCCGGGCATCGCCGGGGCCATCGTCGCGATCGGTGTCACAGCGGACTCCTTCGTGATCTACTTCGAGCGGATCCGGGACGAGGTCCGCGACGGCCGCAGTATCCGGACCGCGGTAGAGACCGGCTGGTACAAGGCTCGGCGCACGATCCTGGCCGCTGACGCCGTCTCGATGCTGAGCGCCGTGATCCTCTTCACCGTCGCCATCGGCGCGGTCCGCGGCTTCGCCTTCACCCTGGGGCTGACCACGCTGATTGATGTCGCGATCGTCTTCTTCTTCACGAAACCACTGATGTCGCTCCTGGTCAGGACCTCGTTCTTCGGGGGCGGGCGACCCGGCTCGGGGCTGGACGCCAGTCACCTCGGAGTCGCGTCGGACCGACCGCTGCGGCGCCCGGTGCGCACCAAGGAGGCCTGAGCCGTGGCCACAACCACCACGAGGACCAGCGACACGACCGCCGAGACCGCCCCGTCCAGCTCCAAGCGGCGCGGGATCGCCCACCGGCTCTACACCGGTGAGATCTCGTACGACTTCGTCGGGCACCGCCGGGTGTGGTACATCGTCTCGGCCGTCCTGCTCACCGTCTCGATCGGGGGGCTGCTGCTGCGGGGGCTCGACCTCGGGATCGAGTTCCGCGGCGGGTCTGACTTCCAGGCCCCGGCCCAGGTCACCCAGAGCACGGTAGCCGAGGTCCGCTCCGCTGTTGACAGCTCGGGGGTCCCCAACCTCGGCACCACGGTCACCACCATCGGCCAGGACCGGGTCCGGGTCCAGACCCGCTCGCTCGAGATGGCCGAGCAGACCACCGTCCGGGCCGCGATCGCCCAGCAGGTGGGGATTGACAGCGACCAGGTCGCCTACCAGCTGATTGGCGCCTCCTGGGGCGAGCAGATCACCCAGAAGGCCGGGATCGCCCTCGTGGTCTTCCTGGGGCTGGTCGGGCTCCTGATCGGGCTGTACTTCCGCGACGCCAAGATGTCGGTCGCCGCCCTGGTCGCCCTGGGCCACGACCTCGTGGTCACGGTCGGGGTGTATGCCCTGGTCGGCTTCACCATCACCCCGTCGACGGTGATCGGCGTCCTGACCATCCTGGGCTACTCCCTCTACGACACGGTGGTTGTCTTCGACAAGGTGCGCGAGAACGTCGCGGAGATGGAGCAGCACCGGGTCACCTACTCCGAGGCCGCGAACACTGCCGTCAACCAGGTGCTGGTGCGGTCGCTGAACACCACCGTGATCGGGATTCTGCCGGTGGCGGCACTGCTGTTCGCCGGCGCCGCGGTCCTGGGCAGCGGCCCGCTGGAGGACCTCGGTCTGGCCCTGTTCGTGGGCATGATCGCCGGCGCGTACTCATCGGTGTTCATCGCCACCCCGCTGCTGGCCCAGATGCGGGAGCGGGAGCCGGGGATGCGCAGCTGGCGCGAGCGCGTCGAGCGGCGCCGCAAGGCGGACGCCCGCAAGGGTGCGGCCCAGACCCTGGTGGACGTGCCCACCTCGACCACCCCCCGCGCGTCGTCAGCCACCCCGGTGGTGGTCACCGTCGGCGGGCAGACCACCAGCGCGACCAAGACCGAGCCGGTGGAGGACGGCGGGTCCTCCCCGGCCAGCGGCGAGCCCCGCCCGGCGCGGCCTCAGAGGCGCCAGAAGGCCCGCAAGCGCGGTAGGCGGTAGCCTCCAGCCGACCCAGCAGCCAGCAGAAGGAGCAGCACATGGCCCCGGCTACCCAGGACGAGCGGGTTGCGCTTGTCCACTCGCTGATCGTGGACGTCCCGGACTTTCCCCAGCCAGGGGTGGTCTACAAGGACATTACCCCGCTGCTGGGCGACCACGCCGGCTACCAGGCCGCGATCGACGCGCTGGTGGCCGAGGCGCCGCCGGGGATCGACGTCGTGGTCGGGATGGAGGCGCGGGGCTTCGTCTTCGCCGGGCCGGTGGCTCTGGCCCTGGGGTGCGGCTTCGTCCCGGTCCGCAAGCCCGGCAAGCTGCCCCGCGACGTCTTCTCCGAGTCCTTCGCCCTGGAGTACGGCTCCGACACCCTGACCGTTCACCGGGACGCGATCAAGCCCCACGCCAAGGTGCTGATCATCGACGATGTCCTGGCCACTGGCGGCACCATCGGCGCCACAGCCAAGCTGGTCGAGCAGCTCGGAGCCGACCTGGTCCACGTCTCGGTGGTGATGGAGCTCGGCTTCCTCGGAGGTCGGGCCACGCTGGAGGCGATGGGGATCGGCTCGGTCGGTGCCCTGATCACGGTCTGAGGCACGCTCTGCTCGTCCGCTGCCCCGGGGGCGTCGGTAGGCAGGACGCCCGGTTCGTCCTACACTGGCCTCCCATCAGGGGAGGTGACGGTGACGGACCAGCGAGCAGCTGCAGAGCCGGTCCTGGCCGCCTCGCCAGTCTCGCCCGTGCCACTCGGGCCGGGACGGACGTCGACCGGGCCTGAGCAGCCGCGACTACGGATGCGCCAGCGGCTCAGTCGCTGGATGGCGCCCCGGTCCACCCAGTCCGTGGTGCTCGAGCCCCTGTTCAACGTGGTCCGGGAGAACCACCCGAAGGCGGACCTGGCGCTGCTGGAGCGGGCCTACCGGACCGCTGAGCAGTACCACCAGGGGCAGACCCGCAAGTCCGGCGATGCGTACATCACCCACCCGCTCGCGGTCACCACGATCCTGGCCACCCTGGGCATGACCGAGCCGACCCTGTGCGCCGCCCTCCTTCACGACACGGTGGAGGACACCGCGTACACGATGGAGGAGCTCACCGGCGACTTCGGTCCTGAGATCGCGGGCATGGTGGACGGGGTCACCAAACTCGACAAGGTGGTCTTCGGCGAGAACACCCAGGCCGAGTCGCTGCGCAAGATGATCATCGCCATGAGCCACGACATCCGGGTTCTGGTCATCAAGCTCGCCGACCGGCTCCACAATATGCGAACCCTGGGGTCGCTGCGCCCCGACAAGCAGAACCGGATCGCCAAGGAGACCCTCGAGATCTACGCGCCGCTGGCCCACCGGCTCGGCATGAACACCATCAAGTGGGAGCTGGAGGACCTGGCCTTCTGCACCATGCACCCCAAGGTGTACGACGAGATCGTGCACCTGGTGGCCGAGAACCAGCCCCGCCGGGAGCGCTACCTGACGGAGATCATCGAGCAGGTGACCGCCGACCTGGCCGCGGCCAAGATTCCGGCCCGGGTCTACGGGCGGCCCAAGCACTACTACTCGATCTACCAGAAGATGGTGGTCCGCGGCCGCGAGTTCTCCGACATCTACGATCTGCTCGGGCTGCGAGTGATCGTCCCTGACAAGGCGACCTGCTACTCGGTGATGGGTGTGGTCCACCTGCGCTGGAACCCGGTCCCAGGCCGGATCAAGGACTACATCGCGCTGCCGAAGTTCAACATGTACCAGTCGCTGCACACCACCGTGATGGGTCCGGGCGGGCGCCCGGTCGAGTTCCAGATCCGGTCTGAGGAGATGCACCGGCGGGCCGAGTACGGCGTCGCCGCCCACTGGAAGTACAAGGAGAGCCCGAACACGGTCAGCGGCAAGGTCCGCAGCGACGGGCAGGACCTGACCTGGCTGCACGAGCTCACCAAGTGGCAGCGCGAGACCCAGGACCCGAAGGAGTTCCTGGACTCGCTGACCTTCGACCTGCGCTCCAACGAGGTCTTCGTCTTCACCCCGAAGGGTGACATCCAGGCCCTGCCGGAGGGCGCCACCCCGGTCGACTTCGCGTACGCGGTGCACACCGAGGTCGGGCACCGCTGCGTCGGCGCCCGGGTCAACGGCAAGCTGGTCAGCCTGGACACCAAGCTCAACCAGGGCGACACGGTGGACGTGATGACCTCCAAGTCGGAGGACGCCGGGCCGTCACGAGACTGGCTGGAGTTCGTCACCAGCCCCCGGGCTCGGCAGAAGATCCGGCAGTACTTCACCCGGGAGCGCCGCGAGGAGTCGATCGAGCACGGCAAGTCCGCCCTGGCCCGCCAGCTGCGCCGGACCGGGATGCCGATGCAGCGGCTGCTGACGATCGAGAACCTGACGGCGCTGGCCACCGAGTTCCGCTTCGCCGACGTCCAGGCCCTGTACGCGGCGATCGGGGAGAGCCAGGTCAGTGCCCAGGCCGTAGTGGAGCGGCTGATCGCGACCCAGGGCGGCGCAGAGGCCACGGCCGAGGAGACGTACGAGGACCAGCCCGTCTACCGCAGCACCCGACGTCCAGCCGCCGGTGACCTGGGGGTCGAGGTGCAGGGCGACCCGTCGATGTGGGTGAAGCTGGCTCGCTGCTGCACGCCGGTCCCCGGCGACGAGATCCTTGGCTTCGTCACCCGGGGCCAGGGGGTCTCCGTGCACGCCCGCGACTGCACCAACGTGACCAGCCTGATGAAGTCCCCCGAGCGGATCGTTCCGGTCGCCTGGTCGGCGCAGGCCGGTGGAGCCTTCGTGGTTTCGCTGTACATCGAGGGGCTCGACCGCACGGGGCTGCTCGCTGAGCTGTCCAACACCCTGGCCGACGAGCGGGTATCGATCCTGTCGGCCAGCTTCCAGGCCGGCAAGGACCGGGTCTTCCGGGGCACAGTGACCATCGAGACCGCCGAGGCGGCGCACCTGGAGCACCTGATGAAGCGTCTGCACCGGTTGCCCGGCGTGTACGAGGTGCGCCGGGTCCGCGCCTGAGCAGCACCGCACCGCGGTGCCGGGCTGCTCACCGCTGAGGGCGAGGGGTCAGCCCTCGAAGTCCCGCAGGGTCTTGTTGGCCTGGTCCAGCCAGGACCGGTACGTCTCGATCGACTGCCGCAGCTCGCTGGCCTTGGACCGGTCGCCCCGGCTCTCGGCCCGGGCCAGGTCAGCCTCCAGCTTGGAGATCTGGTCGGTGAGCAGGGACGCGGTGCCGGCGGCGCGCTTGTGAGTCTCCGGGTCGGTCCGGCGCCACTCCTCGTCCTCAGCCTTCTTGATCGCGGTCTCCAGGCTCCGGACCCGGCTCTCAAGCCCGCGGACGCTGTCGCGGGGAACCTTGCCGTGCTCGTTGTAGCGCGACAGGAAGGTCCGGAAGGCCTGCCGGGCGGCCTGGGCGTTCTCCACCGGCAGGATCTCCGCCTCAGCCTCCGACAGCAGCGCCAGCTTCGCCTCCAGGTTGCCCTGGAACTCGGTGTCCTGCTCGCTGAAGACCTGGTGGCGGCGGGCGAAGAAGTCGTCCTGGATGCCACGGAACTCGGCCCACAGGGCGTCGTCCACGGCCCGGGGCGCGACCCCGGCTGCCTTCCAGCGGCCCATCAGCTCCCGGAAGGCTCCCGCTGTGGCTCCCCAGTCGGTGGACTGGGCCAGCTCGCGGGCCTCGGCGATGATCTGCTCCTTGAGCTGGCGGGCCTGCTCGCGACGCTCGTTCTGCTCGGCGAACTGGGCCTTGCGGCGCCGGGTGTACGTGGTCCGGGCGGCCGAGAAGCGGTGCCACAGCTCGTCGTCGGTGGTCCGGTCGATCCGGGGCAGCAGCTTCCACTCGTCGAGCAGCGCCCGGAACCGGTTCACCCCGCCGCGCCAGTCGTTGCTCTCAGCGATCCGCTCCGCCTCGGCGACCATCGCTTCCTTGGCCTGCCGGGTCTCCTCGCTGACCCGGGCCCGCTGCGCCTTGCGGGCCTCACTGGCCTCGGCGATCGCCGGTGCCAGCGACTCCAGCCGGGTCAGCAGCCCAGCCAGGTCGCCTACCGCATTGGCACCCTCAATGCTGGAACGGACCGCAGCGATGCTCTTGCGGGCCTCGTCCGGGCCGAGCGCACCACGCCTGACGCGCTCCTCCAGCAGCGCAACCTCGGTCTGCAGGGCGTCAAAGCGGCGGGTAAAGAATGCCAGCGCCTCGTCGGGAGTGGCGCCGGGCACCTGGCCCACCATCCGCTCCCCGTCTGAGGTGGTCACGAACACGCTGCCGTCTTCGTCGACCCGCCCGAAGGTGCTCGGAGATGCCTCGCTCATGCGGCCTATCTTGCCCGATAGTGTCGAGGCGTGTTCACCGCTGCGTTTCCCTCTGGCCCGTGGCAGGCCAGCTGCTACCTGGTCGGACCCGACCAGGGTCCCGGCTGCGTGGTGGTTGACCCCGGCATGGAAGCGGCTGGGGTAGTGGAGCGGCTGCTCGCCGAGCACCAGCGGCGTCCGGAAGCGGTGCTGCTCAGCCACGGGCACCTCGACCACATGGCGGACGCTGCCGAGCTGGCCGATGCCTGGAAGGTGCCGGTCTGGGTGCACCCGGCGGACCGGGAGCTGCTGAGCGACCCGGTGGCCGGGCTGGGGGAAGAGATGAGACCTCTGGTTGTCCAGCTGCTGGGCGGCGACCGGCTGGCCGAGCCTGCCCGGGTGGCCGAGCTGACCGACGGGCAGGAGCTGGAGCTGGCGGGGCTGCGGTGGCGGGTCCGCCACGCCCCGGGGCACCGCCCGGGCTGCGTGATTGCTGTCGTCGACGACCCGGAGCTCTCCCTGGCCTTCACGGGGGACGTTCTCTTCGCTGGCTCCATCGGGCGTACCGACCTGCCCGGCGGGGACCCGGAGACGATGCGGCGGACCTTGGACGAGGTGGTGGGGTCGCTGCCGGACGAGATGGTGGTCCTGCCTGGGCACGGCCCGGTCACCACCTTGGAGCGGGAACGAGCCACGAACCCGTACCTGCAACCGGGAGCACTCTGGTGATGCGGACGCGGCCTCAGTGGCGGGCGTGGGACCGGGCCGCGTAGCCTGACCCGCGTCCCTCGTGATAGTGCCGACGTCAGGAGCTGCTGCGGTGAGCCGTCCCCGTCCGATCTCTGGTTTCCCCGAGCTGCTGCCGGCGCAGCGGGCGGTGGAGCAGCACGTCCTGGACACGCTGCGCCAGACGTTCGAGCTGTACGGCTTCGCCAGCATCGAGACCCGGGCCCTGGAGCCGATGGCCCAGCTGTCGCGAAAAGGGGAGATCGACAAAGAGATCTACCTGGTACGACGGCTGCAGAACCTCCAGGCCGGCCGGGCTGACTCCGACGACCTCGGGCTGCACTTCGACCTCACCGTGCCGTTCGCCCGCTACGTGCTGGAGCACGCGGGGCACCTGACCTTCCCGTTCCGGCGCTACCAGGTCCAGAAGGTCTGGCGGGGGGAGCGGCCCCAGGACGGACGCTACCGGGAGTTCACTCAGGCCGACATCGACATCGTGGGGGAGAACCAGCTGGCCGCCCACCACGACGTGGAGATCCCGCTGGTGATGCTGGACGCCCTGGAGCGTCTCCACACCGAGACGGGGCTGCCGCCGGTGCGGATGCGGGTCAGCAACCGCAACCTCTCCGAGGGGTTCTACCGCGGGCTCGGAGTGAACGAGCCAGCGGCGGTGCTGCAGCGGGTCGACAAGCTGGACAAGATCGGAGCCGAGCAGGTCACCCGACTGCTGACCGAGGAGTGCGGGCTCAGCCCGGAGGCGGCCGGCAAGGTGATCGGGCTGGCCTCGGTCCGCTCCGAGGACGACTCCTTCGTCGACGAGGTCCGGGCGCTGGGAGTTCGCCACGAGCAGCTCGACGAGGGCCTGGAGCTGCTGGCCGAGGTGGTCCGCTCGGCCGGGCAGTACCGCCCCGGGCGACTGGTGGTCGACCTGTCGATCGCCCGCGGCCTCGACTACTACACCGGCACCGTGTACGAGACCTCCCTGGTCGGGTACGAGTCGATGGGGTCGATCTCGTCCGGGGGCCGCTACGACTCGCTGGCCAGTGACGGGCGCACCACGTACCCGGGGGTCGGGATCTCGCTCGGGGTGTCGCGGCTGCTGGTGCCGCTGCTGGCCAAGGGGCGTCTGGTCGCGTCCCGGCCGGTACCGACCGCGGTCCTGGTCGCCGTCACCGACGAGGACTCCCGCGCCGAGGCGGTGGCGGTCGCCAGCGCGCTGCGGGCCCGGGGTGTGCCGACCGAGGTGGCGCCCAGCGCTGACCGCTTCGGCAAGCAGATTCGCTACGCTGACCGGCGTCAGATCCCGTACGTCTGGTTCGGTGGCCGCAGCGGTGAGGTCAAGGACATCCGCTCCGGTGAGCAGGTTCCGGCCGATGCCGACCAGTGGTCACCGCCGGAGGCGGACCTCAAGGTCACTGTTCAGGGGCGCTGGGGGGAGCCGGAGGCTGGGGACCGTTCCTGAGCCCGGTCTGAGCGAGGTCTGGTCCGCTCAGTCCATCGCCCAGACCCGGACGTAGTCGACCTCCAGGCAGGCCTCCTCCAAGGTCGCCGGGTCGGGCCGCTGGTCCCAGGACTTGCAGCCGGTCTGGGCGTTGATCCGCAGGTGGTACTCGGTACCGGGGCCGAAGCACTGATCGAAGAGCTGCGGCTCGTGGTCGCGCAGAACCTCGTGGAACCGGGTTCCGTCGAAGAAGAACGTGATCCGGCCGGGGGTCTTCTCGACCGCGTAGGTGTGGAAGCCGCTCAGGTCCGGTCGGGGCAGCACGTCCTGAGGCCGCTTGCGGGAGCCGTCAGTCTGAGAGAAGTGGACCGTGGCCCCGACCACCCCGGTGGCGTCCCCGCCGCCGTACGCCTCGGCGATGTCGATCTCCCCGCCGACGGAGCGGTCGTTGGGGCGCATCCAGACACCGCCCCAGAGCCCTTCGACGTCCTGGGGGAAACGGACCCGGGCCTCGACCTTGCCGTACACGAAGCCCTTGAGGGCGTCGGCGCCGTGGGTGTCCTCGGTGGTGATGTACCCCTCGTCGTAGAACCGCTGGGTGGCGACCTTGTTCGCCTGGTCGGTCGAGTTCGGCCAGTTCGTGACCGGGTTCAGCGAGCCGTCCGGGTTGCGGCGCACCCGCCACCAGAGCCGGGCGCAGCCACCGGACACGTCGTGCGCGGTGACATTGACCACACCCCAGTCGTAGGCGAGGTAGCTGATCGAGTCGATGTGCCGGTACGGAGAGGTGCGGTCCACCGTCTCCGCCCAGCGGCCGGGGTCGACGTTGGCGCCTGAGCTGAAGTCGTCGCTGAAGATCAGGCGGGAGAAGGTCTGAGAGCGGTCGACACCGTCCTTGCGGCCGCCTGAGGAGGTCTGGGTCAGGTGGGTGCGTCGGACCGTGGCCGACGAGCCCGACTTGCCGAGGTAGAAGCTCTGCACCACCCAGGTCCCGTCGGGTACTGCCTCGTCACGCGCCTCGATGGTGAGGGTGACCTGCCCGCAGCGGGCCTGGGCGGTCAGCGCAGGGCCGGTCGCCGTCAGCGTCATCGTCCACTCGGCCTCGCCGCCGGGCAGCTGTGACAGCGGGGCCGACGCACTCCTGCCCAGGACTGTGGAGGCCTGGTCGACGACCCGGACCAGCTCAAGAACGGCCAAGCCGCTGCGGTTGACCAGGGAGGCGCTGTAGCGGTTGCCGCCGCGGCTGGTCGCAGCCCGGACGTAGACGCTGGAGTAGAGCGGGGCGTCGAGGGCAGCCAGGTCGACCGTGAAGGTCGAGGTGGCGGTCTGGTCGGCGCCCAGGGTGACCGCCTGGGCGGCATCGACCGACTGGCCCCCCTGAACAGTGATGTCCTTGGCGTAGTCGTTGGCGTCGGCCAGGGCCGGTTCAGCGCCCGCCAGGGCCGCGGCACCGGCAGCGCCGGCGGTCAGGAGCAAGGTTCGACGGGACAGACGGGGCATAAGAGCTCCTCCGTGCTCAGTGGGGTGTGCAGGTGGCCCCGAGCACCAGGGCCGCAGGATCCATCCTGCCTCAGACCGGGTGCTCTTCTGACCCTCTGCTGCCCAGCAGGCGAGACGTCAGGACGAGCGGTCCGAGGTCTGCCTCCCGAGGCTGTCGGCCTCGTGCCCGTGAGCCTCGACCACCGCGGAGGGATCGGCGAGCAGGTCGATGACGCCGGCGTACGCGGCTCCGAGGGCCGCTGGCGCCTCGTCGTCCAGGCGTCGCAGCTCCACCTGGACCTGGGCGAACGGTGCTGCCAGCACCCGCTCCGCGAGCTCTGTGCGGACGACCGGGAGGATCTGGGGGCCGAGGTCGGCCAGGTGCCCGCCGAGAACTACGACCGGCAGGTCAAGCAGGTTGAGCGCGGCCGACAGGGCGATCCCGAGTGCTCGCCCGACCGTCTCGACGGCAGCGACCACGGTCGGGTCACGCCGCTCGAGGGCCTGCAGCAGCTGGCTCCAGCCGGAGCAGCCGGCCGCTCGCAGCACCGCCGCCCGGCCGGCCACCGTCTCCAGGCAGCCCCGGGCGCCGCAGCCGCAGCGAAGTCCGTCAGGGTCGACACAGAGGTGGCCCAGCTCGCCGGCCCAGCCGTGCGGCCCGGACCAGACCTGTCCTTGGCGGACAGTGGCCGAGCCGATGCCGACGTTGCCCGAGACGTACAGGAAGGTCTCCGGGCCGGTCAGCCGGCCCGGGGCGGACATCGCGATCGTGAGGGCCGCGAAGTCGGCCTCGTTGCCCGCCTTCAGCCCGGCGCTCAGGTCGAGGCCACCGGCCCGCAGCCCGGCGGCCAGGTTGACCTGCGACCAGCCCAGGTTCGGTGCCCGCAGCAGCACCGTACGGGTGTGGTCGATGATCCCGGGCAGGGCGACCCGGACCGAGAGCAGCTCACCGGGGGCGTCTCGCAGCACCTCGCGGCCCAGGCCGCCGAGCTGGGCCAGGACCGTCGCCGGTTCCTTCCCGGCGTTGTCGGAAGGCACGACGACCCGGCCCTGGACGGCGCCGGTGAGGTCGACCACGGTGGCCGCGAGGTGGGCGACGTTCGCTTCGAGACCGAGGGCCAGGTAGGTGTCGGAGGCCGGGCAGACCGGGGTGCCGGGGCGGCCCCGGCGGCTGCGTGGCTCGGCCACCCCCTCGGTCAGCAGGCCGACGGCGATCAGCGTGTCCACCAGGCGCGACACGGTGGAGCGGGTCATGCCGGTGGCGGCGGCGATGCCGGCGCGGGTCAGCGCCCCCGGCTGAGCGAAGACCTGCCGGGCCACCAGGCCGAGGTTGAGCTCGCGCAGCGTCGACTGGCGGGCTCCCTGCTGCGGGGCGACCGGCGCCAGGCCCTGGTCAGGAGTGTCGGCCACGGGTTGACTCTAGCCCTCCAGATTATTAGTCTCTTCATCAAACAAAGGTAGTCGAGGAGGACCCATGGTTCGTGCACCCCAGCCGTCAGACAAGTTCTCGTTTGGTCTGTGGACCCTGGGCTGGCCGGCGGGCGACCCGTTCGGAGAGCCGACCCGTCCGTCGCTGGCCCCGGCCCGCTACGTCGAGGAGCTCGCCAAGCGCGGGGCCTGGGGAGTCACCTTCCACGACAACGACGTGTACCCGTTCGACGCCAGCGACACCGAGCGCCGCAAGGACCTCGACACGTTCAAGAAGGCCTGCGACGACCACGGCATCGTGATCGAGATGGTCACCACGAACACCTTCAGCAACCCGGTCTTCAAGGAGGGCGCGCTCACCGCCAACGACCGCCGGGTCCGCCGGTTCGGGCTGCGCAAGCTGCTGCGCAACGTGGACCTGGCCGCCGAGCTGGGTGCCACCACCTTCGTGATGTGGGGTGGTCGCGAGGGCGCCGAGTACGACACCAGCAAGGACCTGTACGCGGCGCACGCCCGCTACGCCGAGGGTCTCGACACGGTTGCTGGGTACATCAAGAGTCAGGGCTACCAGCTGCGGATCGCCCTGGAGCCGAAGCCGAACGAGCCGCGCGGTGACATCTTCCTGCCCACCATCGGCCACGCCCTGGCGATGATCTCGACCCTCGACAACGGCGACATCGTCGGCCTCAACCCCGAGGTCGGCCACGAGCAGATGGCCAACCTCAACTACACCCACGGCCTGGCCCAGGCGCTGCACTGCGGCAAGCTCTTCCACATCGACCTGAACGGGCAGAAGGGCCTCAAGTACGACCAGGACCTGGTCTTCGGCCACGGCGACCTGCTGAGCGCCTTCTTCACCGTCGACCTGCTGGTCAACGGCTTCCCGAACGGCGGCCCGCGCTACGACGGCCCGGTGCACTTCGACTACAAGCCGTCGCGTACCGACGGCTACGAGGGCGCCTGGGAGACGGTCTCGGCGAACATGGAGATGTACCTGATGCTGGCCGAGAAGGCGAGGGCTTTCCGAGCCGACCCGGTGGTCACCGAGGCGATGACCGTGGCCGGTGTCTTCGAGCTGGGCGAGCCGACCCTGGCCCCGGGGGAGTCGGTGGCCGACTTCCTGGCCAGCGACGAGGTGGTCGACCCGGACGAGCTGGCACAGCGCGACTACCACCTGGCCCACCTGTACCAGCTGGCGCTGGGGCACCTGATCGGCTGACGACAACCCCGCAGACCGGGCCCGGTGGGACCAGCCGCCGGGCCCGGTCGTGCTGTGCCGCCCTCTGGTGGGGTCAGACCCGCTGCCGGGCGGCGGCGATGAAGGACCGCAGGTGGTGGCGGTACGGCTGACTGAGCCCCGGGTACGGCTCGAGGCCCACCGTGGGGAGGGTGGTGCTGTCCGGGTCGGCCAGCCCGGCCCGTACCAGGGCCAGCAGCGCGGCACCACAGGCCACCGGCTCGGGGGCTGTAACCAGACGGGCGGGCCGGTCTGCCAGGCTGGCCTTGACCCGCTGCCAGACGAGACTGCGCCGGACCGCCTCGCCGATCACGACCAGGTCATCGCAGGCCGAGACCTGCTCAGCCTGCCGCTGCACCAGCCACTGCGCCTGGCAGCAGACCGCCTCCAGAGCCCTGGTTCCCGGAGCCGGCAGCGGCCCCGGACCCCAGCTGCGGACCCGGGCCTGCGGGTCCGGGTCGGGGGCCTGGCGGCCGCGCGGGTACGGCAGCAGGCCCGATCCTGACGCGAGCCCGGACTCCGGCAGACCGGCCAGGAGCCGGTCGACGTCGCCGTTCGCGTACACCTCGGCCAGCTGCTGGACGAAGGCCCCGGCGCTAGGTGAGCCGGCCACCACCGCCTCGGTCACCCCGTCCACGGCCCGGGTCACGCTCATCCCGTCACGCCCCAGCCGCGCCCGGTCGGTGACCGGCTCGGTCAGGCTCAGCACCGCCTCGGCAGTCCCGACCGAGTTGGCCACCTGACTTCGCTGCCGGACCCCGGCCGCCCAGGCCGCCACCTGGTGGTCGTGCCCGGCGACCAGCACCGGGCACCCAGCGAGCGGGCGGCCTGGCAGGACCCGGGCTAGCGGGTCGCCCGGCCGGTACACCCGCGGCAGCTGGTCGGGAGTCATGCCGGCCTCGGCCAGCAGCTCCGGGTCGAAGACCGGGGCGCAGGGCTGCCCCGCCGGCGGCAGCCGGTAGGCCAGGCTCCGCCCGGCCAGGGTGTGGTCGCTCACCAGCTGCCCGGTCAGGGCCAGGTGCACCAGGTCGGCCGCCCCCGCCCAGCGCACCCGCCGGACCAGGTCCGGCTGCTCGCGGCGCAGCTCCAGCCAGTACGCCAGCGGCGGCTTTGGCCCGGGCCGGACCCCGGTGGCCTCGAAGAGGGCATCCCAGCCGACCCGCTCGACCAGGGCCTGAACCTCCTGCCCGGAGCGGGACTCAGTCCACGAGACCATCGGGCCCAGCGCCTCACCGGACCGGTCCAGCAGCCAGCCGGACTCGGCCATCGAGGCGATCCCCACCGCCTGCGGCGGGGCCGGGGACGCTGCCACCACCTCGCTGACCAGCGCCAGAACGTCAGCCACCAGGCGCCCGGCGTCGCGGGGTGTCGGGCGGCTGCGGACCAGCAGCGGCCCGTCCGCTGCGGCGACGACCACCTTGGTACTCGTGGTCCCGACATCGATCCCCAGAGCCAGCACCCGCCCATCGTGCCGCAGCCCTGCCGGTCCCGTGGCCGCAGCAGCCGTCTAGGGTTGGGTCATGAGCACCACGTGGCTGGACCTGCCCTCGCACCACTCCTGGCTGCACCGCGAGCACCTGTCGCTGCTGGACTTCGGCCGCCGGGCGGTCCGTCCCGGCGGAGGCGCCAGCTACCTCGGCGACGACGGGACCCCCGACCACGAGCAGCCGCTGGCTCCGTACCATACCGCCCGGATGGTGCACGTCTTCGGCCTGGGCGCCCTCGCCGGAGTCCCCGGCTGCCGCAGCAAGGCGGTCCAGGTGATGGCCGCCCTGCAGCCGGGCGGGGCGCTGCGCGACCCCGAGCACCCCGGGTGGTTCCACCAGGGTGAGCCGGCCCTCGACGCCAGCAAGCACTGCTACGACCACGTCCACGTCCTGCTCGGCGCCAGCACTGCGCGGCTGGCCGCTCTGCCCGGGGCCGACGACCTCTTCGCCGAGGCCGCCGCGCTGGTCGGTGAGCGCTTCTGGGACGACGAGCGGGGGCTGCTGCGCGACGAGTTCGACCGGGCCTGGACAGCGCCGGTGGACTACCTCGGGGCCAACGCCAACATGCACGGCCTGGAGGCCTCACTCGCCGCGTACGACGCCAGCGGCGACCCGGGCTGGCTGCAGCGTGGGCGGCGGATCGCTGACTTCTTCATGCCCGCGGCCGAGCGCTTCGGCTGGCGGCTGCCGGAGCACTACCACCCCGACGCCACGATCTGGGACGACTTCAACATCGACCGTCCCGACGACCAGTTCAAGCCGTACGGGGCGACCATCGGCCACGGGCTGGAGTGGTGCCGGCTGCTGCTGCACCTGGAAGCCTCGCTGGAGGCGGCCGGCCTGCCCAGCGACGACCTGGCCCGGGCGGCCCAGGGCCTGTTCGAGCGGGCGGTCGCCGACGGCTGGGCCTCCGACGGCGCGGACGGCTTCGTCTACACCACCGACTTCGACGGCCGACCGATCATCCGGACCCGGCTGTGGTGGGTGGTCTGTGAGGCCGTCAACGCTGCCGCCTGCCTGTACCGGCGCACCGGCGACCAGGCGTACGCCGACTGGTACCAGCTGTGGTGGGACTACACCGCCGACCACCTGCTGGACCGGGACCTGGGCGGCTGGCACCACGAGCTGGACCCGAGCAACCAGCTCAGTCACAGCATCTGGCCTGGCAAGCCCGACCTGTACCACACCACCCAGACCTGCCTGGTGCCTCGGCTGCCGCTGGCACCAGGGATGGCCCGGGCGCTGCGGGAGCAGGGTGAGGCCGCCTCCTGAGAGTGTGGCAGACGCAGCCCCGAGGTCTTCGGGCTGACTCATCTCTCACTCCCCAATGCCCTGTGGTCGTATGGTAACTGGGCTTTGCACTACTGAAGAAGAGCGCCGACTCACAAGTGCTCCCTGGTGCTTTCAGCTAGAAACACGCCGACCATGATCAGGACTATTCCGGCCAGCATCCTCTTGGTGATTTCCTCTCGAATACAGGTAGTGCGCTGTGACGGCAGCTCCACCCGCCGACCACGCTCCGCAGGCAACGCCCAAAGGAAAACCTCGGCGCAGGAGCAGTGCCAGTACGCCGAAAGCCCCGACATAGGCAATAGCGGTGGTGCCGTACCAGGCTGCCTTCCGTGAGCGCGAGGCCTGCTGGAGCGACAAAGTCCCCGCGACTTCCAGCAGGATGGCGCACCCGAGCACTCCCCAGTTCAATCGGTTCTCCGAAATCACCTGGCTGGAATCCCTGCCCCCGGTTCGACGAGCTGAAGGACCGCCTGGGGTGACGGGACATCTGCGACTGCACCCTACGTGCCTTCCGTCGATCGCGGCACCGCAGAGGAGTTGCGGTCGGCCGAGCCAGCCGGACCAGTTCTTTGCCTTGCCATGTTGATGAACCCCAGCACGGCCACAGCCATGAGCCAGCTGTTTGAGCTCCACCAGAAGAGATCGAAGTCTCCAGAAAATGCCCAGAAGGAGATGGCCATGAACCCAGCGCAGAAGGTCAGCGTGAGACCCACCATCACGACCATGTCCGCGATCCTTGGCCTGCGGCCGATCAGGAAGACCCCGAGAAAGACGCTGGCGGATGCCAGCAGGTCGAGAGGAAAGAAGGACCAGTTCCACGCCTGAACGATGCTGTTGCTGTAGTCTCGGAACTTCATCTCGTCGGGCATGAGGGCGAGGATGATGGCGACCCAGTACAGGAGCAGTCCAGCATCCGTAAGCACGAGTGTGAGCTTGACGGGCCTGCTGAGAACCTGCTTATTCGTGAGGGGCCTCCCTGTCGAGTGCCATTCTGAGTGCTGTTCGTAAACTACCTCTCTGACGACACGGGCCGCGCGAGCGAGATCATCGACGGAATGAAGCCGAGGCATGAAAAGGCGAAGCCTGGTCTTGGCGCGGCGTGCTTGGAGAATCCTCAGAGCTTCGGCTCAGCGCTCGTGGTACTCCTGCAGCGAGACCGGCTCGGCCTTGCCGCGCTGGATCGCGAGGACTCCGGCCGCGGCGGCACGAGCCCCCGGGGTGGTGGTGATGTAGGGAACCTTGGCCCGGATCGCCGCCTTGCGGATGTACGAGTCGTCGTACTCCGACGTGGAGCCCGCCGGGGTGTTGACGACCAGGTCGACGGTGTGGTCTCTGATCAGGTCGGCCATCGTCGGGGATCCCTCGTGGAGTTTGTTCACCGCGGTCGCCTCGATGCCGTGGCCAGCCAGGAAGGCCCGGGTGCCGCTGGTCGCGTACAGGCGGAGGCCGGCCTGGGCGAAGTCCCGGGCGGCTGTCAGGAAGGTCTCCCCGGCGCTGCCGGTCCGGTCCCGCTCGGCGACCGACAGCAGCGCCCCACCCATGGCTGGCAGCGGCGACCCGGCCGCGGCCTGCGCCTTGGCGTACGCGGCGCCCGCGTCAGCAGCCAGGCCCAGCACCTCACCGGTCGAGCGCATCTCCGGGCCGAGCAGCGGGTCCACCTCGGGGAACATCGGGAACGGGAAGACGGCCTCCTTGACTCCCTGGTAGGCCAGCTCGCGCGGCTTCAGGTCGAGGTCCGCCAGCCGCTCGCCCAGCATCAGCCGGGTCGCCAGGGCCGCCATGTTGATGTTGGCCACCTTCGACACCAGCGGCACGGTCCGGCTGGCGCGGGGGTTCGCCTCCAGCACGTACACGGTCCCGTCCTCGGGGATCGCGTACTGCACGTTCAGCAGCCCGACCACCCCCAGCTCGACCGCGATCCGGCGGGTGTACTCCTCGACCTGGCGCAGCTGGTCGGCCGGGATGGTCACCGACGGGACGAAGCAGGCCGAGTCGCCCGAGTGGATCCCGGCGTACTCGATGTGCTCCATCACCGCCGGCACGTACGCGTCGGTGCCGTCGCACAGGGCGTCGGCCTCGCACTCCAGGGCGTTCTCCAGGAAGCGGTCGATCAGGATCGGCCGGTCGGGCGTCACCCCCTGGGCGGCGGCCATGTAGCGGCGCAGCGCCTCGGGCTCGAAGACGATCTCCATGCCCCGACCGCCCAGCACGTAGCTGGGCCGCACGATCACCGGGTAGCCAATCCGGTCGGCCACCGCGACCGCCTGGTCCACGGTGGTCGCCATCCCGGCGGCTGGCATCGGGATTCCGAGCCGGTCCATGATCTCGCGGAACCGGTCCCGGTCCTCGGCCAGGTCGATGGTCTCCGGGGAGGTGCCGATGATCTTCAGCCCGGCGTCCTTGAGCCGCTGCGCGATCGTCAGTGGGGTCTGGCCGCCGAACTGGCAGATCACCCCCGCGGGGCGCTCGCGGTCGGCGACCGAGAGCACGTCCTCCACCGTCAGCGGCTCGAAGTAGAGCCGGTCCGAGGTGTCGTAGTCAGTGGAGACCGTCTCCGGGTTGCAGTTCACCATCACCGTGGCGTACCCCTGCTCGCGCAGCGTGTACGCGGCGTGCACGCAGCAGTAGTCGAACTCGATCCCCTGACCGATCCGGTTCGGGCCACCGCCCAGCACCATCACCGTCGGGCGCGAGGTGTCGACCGGCTGCGGCTCCGGCAGCGGGTTCGGGCGCGGGTCGGCGTAGGTCGAGAAGTAGTACTCGGCGCCCGCGACTCCGCTCACCGGGACCGCCTCGAAGCGGGCCAGGACCTGGTGCTGGTGCCGCAGCCGACGGACCTCGGCCTGGTCACAGCCCAGCAGCTGGGCGATCCGGCGGTCCCCGAAGCCGGCGACCTTGGCCCGCTTCAGCAGGGCCGGGTCCAGCCGGTCCACCGAGCCGGCCTGGGCCAGCTGGGCCTCCATCTCGACCAGGCAGGCCAGCTGCTCGACGAACCAGCGCTTGATCCCGGTCAGCGCCACCAGCTCGTCCACCGTGACGCCGCGCTGCAGCGCCAGGTACATCAGGTACTGCCGCTCGCTGCTCGGCTGGCGCAGCCGGTCCCGCAGCCCGTCAGCGTCCAGCCCGGCCAGGGCCGGGGCGTCACCCAGCCCGCAGCGGCCGTTCTCCAGCGCCCGGATCGCCTTCAGGAAGGACTCCGAGTACGACTTGCCGATGCTCATCACCTCGCCGACGGCACGCATCTGGGTGCCGAGCAGGTCCACCGAGCCGGGCAGCTTCTCGAAGGCCCACCGGGCAAACTTGCTCACGACGTAGTCACCGTCGGGGGTGTAGCGCTCCAGCGAGCCGTCGCGCCAGTACGGCAGCTCGTCGAGGGTCATCCCGGCGGCGAGCAGCGCCGACACGTACGCGATCGGGAAGCCGGTCGCCTTCGACGCCAGCGCTGAGGAGCGCGAGGTCCGCGGGTTGATCTCGATCACCACCACCCGGCCGGTGGCGGGGTCGTGGGCGGTCTGGACGTTGGTGCCGCCGATGACGCCGATCGAGGAGACGATCCGGTGCGCGACCTCCTGCAGCCGGGCGGTGAGCTCGGCGGAGATGGTCTGCATCGGGGCGTTGCAGTACGAGTCGCCGGTGTGGACCCCCATCGGGTCGACGTTCTCGATGAAGCAGACCGAGATCATCTGGTCGACGCTGTCGCGGACCACCTCGACCTCGAGCTCCTCCCAGCCCAGCACCGACTCCTCGACCAGCACCTGGCCGACCATGGAGGCCTGCAGCCCGCGGGCGCAGACGGTGCGCAGCTCGGTCTCGTCGTGGACCAGGCCGCCGCCCGTGCCGCCCATCGTGTACGCCGGGCGCAGCACCACCGGGTAGCCCAGCTCGGCCGCCACCTGGGCCGCGTCGTCGACGCTGGTGGTGGTGGTGGAGCGGGGCATCTCGATCCCCAGCTCGGCCATGGTCTGCTTGAACTGCTCACGGTCCTCGCCGCGGCGGATCGCGTCCGGCGAGATCCCGAGCATGGTCACCCCGTACCGCTCCAGGGTCCCGGCCGCCTCCAGCTCCAGCGACAGGTTGAGCCCGGTCTGCCCACCAAGGTTGGGCAGCAGCGCGTCGGGGCGGGAGCGGGCGATGATCCGCTCCAGCGACTCGACCGTCAGCGGCTCGATGTAGGTCTCGTCGGCCATCACCGGGTCGGTCATGATCGTGGCCGGGTTCGAGTTCACCAGCACGGTCTGGTAGCCGAGGGAGCGCAGCGCCTTGCAGGCCTGGGTGCCGGAGTAGTCGAACTCGCAGGCCTGCCCGATCACGATGGGTCCGGACCCGATGATCAGCACCTTGTGGATGTCGTCGCGACGCGGCATGGTCCTCTTCTTCCTTGTACGGTCCGTCGCACACCCTAACCACCACGGCCAGTCAAAGCGGCCAGGTCCAGGCAGAGAGGCCCAGCAGAGTCGGTCCCAGGCGGTCTGGAGCCCTAGGATGCCGAGCAGCAGGCACCGCAGAGAGGACGACCGTGATCCGTACCCACCAGGCCGGAACCCTGAGAGCCGAGCACGCCGGGCAGCGCGTGACGCTGGCAGGCTGGGTGGCCAGGCGGCGAGACCTGGGTGGGGTGGCCTTCCTCGACCTGCGCGACGCCAGCGGCATCTGCCAGGTCGTGGTCCGCGACGAGGTCCTGGCCGCCGGGAACGCCCACGCGCTGCGCAACGAGTACTGCATCAGCGTGGTCGGCGAGGTCGAGATCCGCCCCGCCGACACCGCCAACCCGAACCTGGCTACGGGTGAGATTGAGGTAGCGGCTGCCAGCATCGAGGTCCTCAACCCGTCCAGCCCGCTGCCGTTCCAGATCGACGAGCGGGTCACCGTGGGGGAGGAGGCGCGGCTGCGCTACCGCTACCTGGACCTGCGCCGCCCCGAGCCGGCGTCGGCGATCCGGTTGCGCTCCCAGGTCAGTGCCGCCGCCCGGCGGGTGCTGGAGCGCCACGACTTCACTGAGATCGAGACCCCGACCCTGACCCGCTCCACCCCCGAAGGGGCCCGTGACTTCCTGGTCCCGGCCCGCCTGGCGCCGGGCTGCTGGTACGCGCTGCCGCAGTCGCCGCAGCTGTTCAAGCAGCTGCTGATGGTGGCCGGGGTGGAGCGCTACTACCAGATTGCCCGCTGCTACCGCGACGAGGACTTCCGGGCCGACCGGCAGCCGGAGTTCACCCAGCTCGACATCGAGATGAGCTTCGTCGACCAGGACGACGTGATTGCGCTGACCGAGGAGATGATCACCGAGATCTGGAAGCTCAAGGGGATCGATGTCGGCGCGCCGTTCCCCCGGATCACGTACGCCGAGGCGATGGACCGGTACGGCTCGGACAAGCCGGACCTGCGCCTCGACCTGGAGCTGACCGACCTGACCGGCTACTTCGCCGGCACTGGCTTCCGGGTCTTCCAGGCCCCGTACGTGGGTGCGGTCGTGATGACCGGCGGCGGCTCGCAGCCCCGGCGGACCTTCGACGCCTGGCAGGAGTGGGCCAAGCAGCGCGGCGCCAAGGGTCTGGCCTACGTCACGTACGACGAGCAGGGCCAGGTGGGTGGCCCGGTGGCGAAGAACCTGTCCGAGGCAGAACGCTCCGGGCTGGCCGCGGCGACCGGTGCTCAGCCGGGTGACTGCGTCTTCTTCGCGGCCGGGACCAAGGCCGCCGCCCAGTCCCTGCTGGGTGCGGCGCGGCTCGAGATCGGGAGGCGACTGGGGCTGCTGGACCCCGGGCAGCACGCGTTCGTGTGGGTCGTGGACGCGCCGCTGTTCAAGCCGGTCGCCGAGGCGGTTGCCGAGGGCGACGTGGCGGTCGGCGGCGGGCAGTGGACCGCGGTCCACCACGCGTTCACCTCGCCCAAGCCGGAGTGCCTGGACAGCTTCGACACCGACCCGGGCTCGGCCCTCGCGTACGCGTACGACATCGTCTACAACGGCAACGAGCTGGGCGGCGGCTCGATCCGAATCCACCGCCGCGACATCCAGGAGCGGGTCTTCCAGGTGATGGGGCTGAGCGCCGAGCAGGCCCACGAGAAGTTCGGCTTCCTGCTCGACGCCTTCCAGTACGGCGCCCCGCCGCACGGCGGGATCGCCCTCGGCTGGGACCGGGTGGTCACCCTGCTGGGCCAGTACGAGTCGATCCGTGAGGTGATTGCCTTCCCCAAGACCGGCAACGGCTACGACCCGCTGACCGCCGCCCCGGCCCCGATCACCGCCCAGCAGCGCAAGGAGGCAGGCGTCGACGCGAGGCCGGAGCGCAAGCCGGCCAGCGCCTAGAGCCTCAGGCAGCACGGCGCCCGTCGGCACCTGGTAGCGGGACCCGGCCGGGACCTTAGGGCGACGGCGGGGCTCCCGGCACAGCCGCCCCCGCGCCGCAGACGGCGCGGGGGCGGACGGGAGTGCTGGGGTCAGGCCTCGGCTGGCGGCTCAGCCAGCAGGCCGTAGACCCGACGGCGGGTCTCGGCCAGCAGGGCAGCGGCCGCCTCGTGCTGGTGCTCGTTGCCAGAGATACTCACGGCCTTGAGGGCCTGGGCGAGCTGGTGGAACTCGCGCCAGACCGCGTGGTCACCGCCGGGGTGCCGGGGTGCGCTGGCCTGCTTGATCTGGTCCCAGGTCCGCTGCGCGGCCTCGGCCACCTCGGGGGCCTCGCGACCGGCCGCAGTCAGCTGGTAGGCCTTGCCCCCGTCGCGGTCGACGGCTTCGATCAGGCCCTCGTCCTCCAGCTGGGACAGGGCGGGGTAGATCGCGCCCGGGCTTGGGCGCCATGCACCATCGGTGCGCTCGTCCAGGGCTGTGATGACCTGGTAGCCGTTGCGCGGCTCCTCGGCCAGCAGCTGGAGCACGGCCGTTCGGACGTCCCCCCGGCGCCGGCGGCCACCCCGGCCGCGTCCGAAGGGGCCGAAGGGTCGGCCTGGCTCGAGTGGGCCGCCCGGGTCGAAGGGTCCGGCGAAGCCTGCCGGTCCGAAGAAGTGAGGGTCATCGTCGGGCGCCGGGCCTGGGCCGTGGTGGCCCGGGTGGCGGCCGAAGGCCTCGGGGTCGGGCGGGATCTCGTCTCGACGGCGACGGCCACGGGGTGCAGGGCCGTGGCCTCGCCCGGAGTGGGAAAAGCGGTTCATGGTGTGCCTCCTCGGCAAGTCGTAGGCGACGGGCGAGTCGGGTGACCCGCCAACCTCGTCGATGCTCCTACGATATATCGCGATCTATTCGATGTCAAGAGGTGGGCGGGGGAGAGCTGGACCGCCTCAGGGAAGGTCCGGGCGCAGCCGTACGGACCGTACGGACGAGACAGGGCGCGGCCGTCTGGGCCAGAGATACGGCTGACCGCCGGCCCAGGCGAGTGAGGCTCAGCCCTGAACGGGTAGGCCTGCGAAGAGGTCGTCGGCCGGGCCGGGCCCGGGCAGCGGGACACCAGCCCCGAGCAGGTAGCACTCGGCCTGGCTCTCGTCGCCCAGGGTCATCAGAGTCCAGAACGGGTCGCTGAGGTCGACCTGCGACCGGTGGCTGGCGAGGGCCTGGCGCTTCGCCTCGACCCAGGGGGCCACCGGGATCCGGGCCGCCAGGCGGTCCTGGGGTGAGACCATCGCAGGCAGCGCCTCGGGGTCGAGCTGGAAGTCCAGCTCCAGCCCGGCAGCCGCGGCCCGGTCCAGAAGGGTGCGCAGGTCGTCAGCGCCGAACGTGATCCAGAGCACCCGGGCCACCGTCCAGGGCTGGCCAAGGTCGAGCCGGTAGGGCGAGCCCGCTAGCTGCGCGGCGTACATGGCGACTCGGTGAGCCTGAATGTGGTCAGGGTGCCCGTACGTGCCGAACGGGTCGTACGTGACCAGGACCTGGGGGCGGCGGTCCCGGAGCACCGGCACCAGCGCCAGCGCCGTCTCCAGCAGGTCGGCCCTCCAGAACGCGGTCTCGGCGACCTGGTCCGGCGGCCGAGCCGGGCCGAGGTCGTCGTGGGAGACCATCCCCGAGTCGTGGTAGCGCCCGTCACCACCGAGTCGCACGGTGTCCCGCAGCCCCAGCGCCGCAGCCGCCTGGGAGAGCTCGTCGAGGCGGTGCCGGGCCAGTGAGTCGCCGGCCTCCAGGTGACCGAGGGTGTCGTCGACGACCTCACCCAGCTCGCCCAGGGTGCAGGTCACCAAGGTGACCTGGGCCCCCTCGGCGACGTACCGGGCAATGGTCGCGCCCGTAGTCGACGACTCGTCGTCAGGATGGGCGTGGACCAGCAGCAGGCGGCGGCCGGGAAGATCAGGCATGCGCCGATGGTATGCCCAGGGCCTAGGGTGGGACGGGTGAGCGAGGACCTGTTCGGCGAGGTGGTGGAGCCGACGCCACCGGGTGGGTCCTTGACCGGCAGCCACGACGGGGCGCCCCTGGCCGTACGAATGCGGCCGGCGACGGTGGACGAGATCCTGGGCCAGCGGCACCTGCTGGGCCCCGGGTCACCGCTGCGCCGGCTCGCCGCCGGACAGCCGATGTCGGTCTTCCTCTGGGGACCGCCGGGAGTCGGCAAGACCACCATCGCCAGCGTGGTCTCGCGGACCTCCGGGTCACGGTTCGTCGAGGTCTCGGCCGTCACGGCCGGGGTGAAAGAGGTCCGGGCGGTGATCGAGACCGCCCGTCGCGAGCTGGCCCGGGGCCGGCCGACGGTGCTCTTTGTGGACGAGGTGCACCGCTTCAGCAAGGCCCAGCAGGACGTGCTGCTGCCGGCGGTGGAGAACCGTCTGGTGACTCTGATCGCGGCCACCACGGAGAACCCCAGCTTCTCGGTGATCGCCCCGCTGCTGTCGCGCTCGCTGCTGCTCACCCTGAACGCGCTCAGCGACGACGACCTGTCACAGCTGCTGGAGCGGGCGCTGAGCGACCCGCGGGGGCTCACCACCAGCAGCGGGGACCGGTTCGAGCTCAGTGACGAGGCCCGCGCGGCGCTGCTCCGGCTGGCCGGGGGAGACGCCCGCCGGGTGCTCACCTACCTGGAGGAGGCCGCGGCCGGGGCGGCGGCGGTCGGGAGCGGCACGATCGGTCTGGCGGCGGTGGAGCAGGCCGTCGACAAGGCCACCGTCCGCTACGACGCCAGCGGCGACCAGCACTACGACGTGATCAGCGCCTTCATCAAGAGCGTCCGGGGCAGCGACGTGCAGGCCTCGCTGCACTACCTGGCCCGCATGATCGAGGCCGGGGAGGACCCCCGCTTCATCGCCCGGAGGCTGGTGGTGCTGGCCTCCGAGGACATCGGCATGGCAGCGCCGTCGGTGCTGCAGACCTGCGTCGCCGCCGCCCAGGCGGTCCAGCTGATCGGGATGCCGGAGGCCCGGCTGAACCTCGCCCAGGCCACGATCGCGGCGGCGACCGCACCGAAGTCCAATGCCGTGATCGTGGCCATCGACTCGGCCCTGGCTGACGTCCGCCGGGGCCGGATCGGGGTGGTGCCACCGCACCTGCGCGACGCGCACTACTCCGGGGCCCTGGCTGTCGGGCACGGGCAGGGCTACCTGTACGCCCACGACCACCCGCACGCCGTGGCCTGTCAGCAGTACCTGCCGGACGAGCTGGCATCGGCCCGGTACTACCGTCCGACCGATCACGGCAACGAGGCCCAGATAGCGGAGCGGCTGGCCGTGATTGAGGGACTGCTGGGACGTGGTCGTGGCTGACGCTCGCCAGGCCGCCCGGACAGCTCGACCCCGGTGCGGGTCCAGGCTGAGCGCTCCGCACCTGCTCGTGCTCCTGCTGGCCGTGCTGCTGGCGGCGACAGCCTGCAGGGTGGACCGCGAGCACCCGTTCCCGCCGGTCGCGGACGAGGTCACCGGCCAGCCGGGCTCACCGACCCCGTCCGGCCCGGCGTCGCCGCCGCCTGGCCCGGGGTGCCCGGGCCCGGTCACGGCCGCACCGGCTGACCTCAGCCAGCGGGTCGCAGCCGTCGAGGCCGAGACCGGCACCCGGGTCTCGGTCACCCTGGTCGACCCGGCCCGGGGCCTGGTCAGCGCCGGGTCGCTGGAGCCAGCGGCAGCCTGGTCGACGATCAAGGTGCCCATCGCGCTGGCCGTGGTTCAGGACCAGGGGCCCCAGGCCCACCCGGAGGCGGTCCGGGCGGCGCTGCGGGAGTCCGACAACGAGGCGGCCGACCAGCTGTGGCGCTCCCTGGGCCCGGCGCCGCAGGCGGCGCTCAGGGTCACCACCGCGCTGCGCCAGGCCGGGGACGCCACCACGGTGGTCCCGGCAACCGCGTCCCGTCCCCCGTACAGCACCTTCGGCCAGACCGTCTGGTCGACCGCTGAGCAGGCCCGGTTCATGCTGCAGCTGCCCTGCCTGCCCGGAGCCGACGTGGTGACCGGTCACCTGCAGCAGGTCACGGCCGAGCAGCGGTGGGGGATTGCCGGCCGACCAGGGGCGACGCTCAAGGGCGGCTGGGGACCGGCCCGGCAGTCCGGCTTCGAGGCCCGCCAGCTCGGCTGGTACCAGGCCGCCGACGGCAGCCGGACCGTGGTCGCTGTGGCAGTCCGGGCTGACACGTTCCCTGAGGCCACCCGGGTACTGACCCGGCTGGCCGGGCAGCTGCCCTGAAGGCCGCCCCGCCGGGTGGGGGCTGGCGCTCCAGGCGGCTCGTCCGGGCAGGCAGGAGGGCGCCCCGGTGCACTAGGCTGACCGACGTTGTCGAGAGCGAGGACGCCATGGAAGTGACACTGGGTGGGGTCGCTGGGATGATCGCGGCCTGCGCATTCCTGCTCGCCGTCGGGCTGGGCGTGGTCCCGATCCTGAAGCTGGGCAGGCTGCTGGACGAGGCGACTCGGACCGTACGGCGGCTGGCAGACGGGACTACCCCCATCCTGGAAGAGGCCAAGGGCACGGTGACCGGAGTGAACACCGAGCTGGTGAAGCTGGGCACGGTGACCGATGACGTGGCCAACCTCTCCGGCCGGGCCAGCGACGTCGCCAACGACGCCTCGCAGCTGTCGAGCCTGGTCACGGCCACGATTGCGGGGCCGCTCGTCAAGCTGTCGGCGTTCTCGTACGGGGTCCGCCGGGCGTGGGCGTCAGTGCGCAGGAAGAAGGGGAGCCGGTGAAGCGCGTGGTCTGGTTCACGGTCGGTGCCGTGGTCGCGGTGGTGATCGTGGTCGAGGGGCAGCGGCTGCTGCGCAAGGCCACTCCGGCCGGGGTGCAGAAGCAGGCCCAGGAGAGGGCCAGTGACCTGGCCGCTCAGGCGCGGACATTCTGGAGCACCCTGACGACGGCGATGAGCGAGCGGGAGACCGAGCTGCGCGGTGCGCTCGGGATGGAGGACGGCCCGCTGCCAGCGCCGGCCGCCGTGACTGCCCGCCGCGTCGTCCGCTGACCGGACCGAAGGAAAGACCTATGAGGACCGCCGAGATCCGTCGTCGCTACATCGACTTCTTCGTCCGGCACGGGCATGTCGAGGTGCCCAGCACCTCGCTGGTGCACAACGACCCGAACCTGCTCTTCGTGGTCGCCGGGATGGTGCCGATGGTGCCGTACTTCACTGGAGTCGAGCCGGCGCCGTGGAAGCGGGCGGTCAGCTGCCAGAAGTGCATCCGGACCCTGGACATCGAGGAGGTCGGCAAGACCACCCGGCACGGCACCTTCTTCCAGATGCTGGGCAACTTCTCCTTCGGTGACTACTTCAAGGCCGAGGTCAGCGCCTGGACCTGGGAGTTCCTCACCGGTGACGTGGCCGACGGGAACCTGGGCTTCGACCCGGAGCGGATCTCGGTCAGCGTGCTCGGCCCCGGCCACCACCCGGCCTACCCGGACGGTGACGTCGAGGCGCGGGAGATCTGGCGGGCGATCGGGCTCCCCGAGGACCGGGTCTGGAACCGGAGCCTGACCGAGAACTACTGGCACATGGGGGTCCCCGGCCCCGGCGGGCCGGACTCGGAGATCTTCTTCGACCGCGGCCCAGACTTCGGGCCCGAGGGAGGTCCCGACGTCAACGAGGACCGCTACCTGGAGATCTGGAACAACGTCTTCCAGCAGGAGCGGCTGTCGGCGGTGCGCTCAAAGGACGACTTCGACGTGGCCGGCCCGCTGCCGACCAAGAACATCGACACCGGTGCCGGGCTGGAGCGGATCGCGACCCTCCTGCAGGGCAAGGACAACCTGTACGAGATCGACGAGGTCGTCGGGGTGGTCGAGCGGGCCGCCGAGCTGGTCGGGACCTCGTACGGGGCCGAGCCGGAGGCCGATGTCCGGCTGCGGGTGGTCGGTGACCACGTCCGGTCGGCGCTGATGCTGATGACCGACGGGGTGACCCCCGGCAACGAGGCGCGTGGCTACGTGCTGCGGCGGCTGCTGCGCCGCTCGATGCGGTCGCTGCGGCTGCTGGGGCACGACCAGCCGGTGATCACCGAGCTGCTGGATGTCTCCCGGCAGCGGATGCGCGAGTCGTACCCCGAGGTCGACGCGCAGTGGGAGCGCGTCAGCCAGGTCGCCGCGCGGGAGGAGGCCGCCTTCCGGCGGACCGTCGCCGACGGCACCCGGATCTTCGACGCCGCGGTCGCCGAGACCCGTCGCAGCGGCGGCTCCCGGATCGGTGGCGAGCGCGCTTTTCAGCTCCACGACACGTACGGCTTCCCGATCGACCTGACCCTCGAGATGGCCGCCGAGCAGGGGCTGGAGGTGGACCAGGCCGGGTTCCGGGCCCTGATGGCCGAGCAGAAGGCCCGCGCCAAGGCCGATGCCCGGGCCAAGAAGGGCGGTGCGGTCTCGACCGAGGTGTACACCCAGCTGCGGCAGGCCGGCGAGACCCGGTTCCTCGGCTACACCGACCTCGAGGCCGAGTCCCGGGTGCTTGGGATCATCGCCGACGGCCACCTGGTCGACAGCGCCGAGCAGGGTGCCACGGTCGAGGTGGTGCTGGCCGAGACCCCGTTCTACGCCGAGTCCGGTGGCCAGGACGCCGACGCCGGCCAGATCTTCGGCTCTGGTCTGGCCATGGACGTGGTCGACGTCCAGAAGCCGGTCCCGGGCCTGTACGTGCACCGGGTCACCATCGGCGACGGCCAGCTGGCGGTGGGAGACCAGGTCACCGCCGCGGTCGACGCGCAGAACCGGGCCGGCGCCTGTCAGGCGCACAGCGCCACCCACGTGGTGCACGCCGTCCTGCGTGAGCTGCTGGGGCCGACCGCGACCCAGGCCGGCTCGTACAACAAGCCCGGCTACCTGCGCTTCGACTTCTCGTCGGCCACCGGTCTAGGCGGTCTCAAGGACGAGCTGGAGGGCCTGTCGAACCAGGCGATCCGCGACGACCTCGAGGTGACCACGCAGGAGCTGCCGCTGGAGGAGGCACAGGCCCGCGGGGCGATGGCGATGTTCGGCGAGAAGTACGGCTCGGTGGTCCGGATGGTGGAGATGGGCGGTCCGTGGTCGCGCGAGCTCTGCGGCGGCACCCACGTCGCCCGCTCCAGCCAGATCGGGCTGCTCTCGCTGATCGGGGAGCAGTCGGTCGGCGCCGGGGTACGGCGGGTCGAGGCGTACGTCTCGCAGGACGCCTTCACCCACCTGGCCCGGGAGCGGGCACTGGTGGCCCACCTGACAGAACTGCTCAAGGTGCAGCCGGACCAGCTGATGGACCGGGTCGAGAAGATGGTGGTCCAGCTCAAGGCCGCCGAGAAGACGATCGCCGAGCTGAACGCGGCCCAGGCGCTGGCCCAGGCCGCGGAGCTGGCCGGGAAGGCCAGGGACCGGGGCGGGCTGCGGGTCCTCACCGCGCAGGTGCCGACGGCCGGGGCGGATCTGCGGACCCTGGCCCTGAACCTGCGGGGCCGGCTCGGCACGAGCTCGGTGGTCTGCCTGGTCGGCGGGACCAGCGACAAGCCGCAGCTGGTGGTGGCGACCGGTGACGAGGCCCGCAGCCGGGGGGTCCTGGCCGGGCCCCTGGCCAAGCTGGCGGCGCCGGTGATCGGCGGCAAGGGCGGCGGCAAGGACGACTTCGCCCAGGGCGGAGGCACCGACGGGGCCGGCGCTGCGGCGGCGCTGACGGCAGTGGAGCGCGAGATCGACGCGGTGGTGGGCGCCTGACCGGGCGGGAGCCGGTCCCGCGCGGGGTCCGGCTGTGCCTCGACCCCGGTACGGTCCGGATCGGCGTGGCTGCCTGTGACCGGGAGCTGACCCTGGCGTACCCGGTGGAGACCGTCGCCGCCCGGCCGGACCCGGTCCCTCGGCTCCGCGAGCTCGTTGCGCTGTACGAGCCGGTGGCCGTGGTGGTCGGGCTGCCGCGGACCCTGGAGGGGACGGAGGGCCCAGCCGCGGCCCGGGCCCGGGACTGGGCTGCAGCCGTGGCGGCCGCGCTGGCCCCGGTCCCAGTCGGTCTGGTGGACGAGCGGCTCAGCACCGCGGCGGCCGCCAAGCAGATGGCTGCGGCAGGACGTGGTTCCCGGGCTCGACGCGGGGTTGTCGACCAGGCTGCCGCGGTGACTATCTTGGAGAGCGTCCTCGACGCTGACCGGCGGGGGCAGAGCACGTGGCAGCGGGTGAACCCACCGGTGTCCAGACCTGAGGAGACGAGATGAGCGACCTGTTCGACGAGGACGGGCAGCTGGACCGGGAAGAGGTCTACCGGCGGATCCGCAGCGGGGTCGCTGTCCTGATCGCGGTCGGGGTGCTGATCGGGGGCGGGATCTTCGCGGGCAGCAAGATCTACGACAAGTACATCGAGCTGCGCACCGTCGACGACTACATCGGCGAGGGGAAGGCTGACATCCAGGTCGCCATCCCGACCGGGTCAACCGGTGCCCAGATCGGCGCCATCCTGGTGGAGAAGGACGTGGTCCGCTCGACCAAGGCCTTCAACGCGGCACTTCGGCGGAACCCGAGCGCGGCCAGCATCCAGGCCGGCACGTACAAGATGAAGACCCAGGTCCCCGCCAAGCTTGCCGTGGAGATGCTGCTGAACCCGGACAACCGGGTGGTCCGCCGGGTGACGATCCCGGAGGGGATGCGCTACACGGCGATGGTGGAGACCCTGGCCAAGGGGACCGGGATCCCCAAGGAGGACTACCTGGCCCAGCTGCAGTCACCGGGGTCGCTCGGGCTGCCACCCTTCGCGAACAACAACCCCGAGGGCTTTCTCTTCCCGTCCACGTACGAGATCCCGGAGAAGGCCGACGCGGGGGTGATGCTCAAGCAGATGACCACCCAGTACGCCCAGGTGTCGAAGGAGATGGACATCGCCAACCGGGCCGCCGGTGTCGAGGGCGGCAAGCTCAGCGAGTACGACATCATCAAGATCGCCAGCATCATTGAGGCTGAGGTCCGTCGCGACGAGGACCGCCCGAAGGTGGCCCGGGCGATCTACAACCGGCTCTTCGTCAAGGACATGCCCCTGCAGGTGGACACCACCATCAACTACTCGCTGAACCGGGCCGGCCACGCCAACCTGCCCGACGGCGAGACCGCCCGCAACACCAGCCCGTACAACCTGTACAAGTACAAGGGGCTGCCCCCGACCCCGATCAGCAACCCGGGACGGAAGTCGATCGAGGCGGCGCTCAACCCGGCCGACGGCGACTGGCTGTACTGGGTGTCGGTGAACCTCGACACCGGTGAGACCAAGTTCGGTATCACCGAGGAAGAGCACAAGGCGAACACGAACGAGTACCGTGCGTGGTGCAAGGCCAACCCGGGAAAGTGCACCTCGTGAGGCGCTGCGCGGTCCTGGGCTCCCCGATCGCTCACTCGCTGTCCCCGGCCATCCACCAGGCCGCGTACGCCTGGCTGGGCCTGGACTGGGAGTACCAGCGCCACCTGGTCGAGGCCGAGGAGCTGGCGGGTTTCGTGGCCGGGCTGGACCGCTCCTGGCGGGGCCTGTCGTGCACGATGCCGCTGAAGCACGCGGTGGTCGCGCTGGGGACGGCCGACTCAGTAGTGCAGACCCTAGGCGTGGGCAACACCGTGGTCTTCGACGGTCACCCGGGCGACGTCTCCACGACCCGGGTCTACAACACCGATGTTCCCGGGCTGGTGTCGGCGCTGCGGGCCGCGGGTGCGCAGGACGTCTCCAGCGCGGTCCTGGTCGGGAACGGGGCCACGGCCCGCTCGATCCTGCTCGCCCTGTCCGAGCTGGGTGTGACCCGGGCGACCGTCCTGGCCCGGAACCCGGACAAGACCCGCGACCTGGCCGGGCTGGGGGAGCCGCTCGGGATCGAGGTGACCCACCTCGACCTCGGCGCCACCCCGTCGGCGGCGGACCTGGTGGTGTCGACGGTCCCGGCCGAGACGTCTGGCCGGCTGGCCCCGGCCCTCACCGCTGACACGGTCTTCGACGCTGTGTACGACCCGTGGCCGACCCCGCTGGCCGCGGATGCCGCGCGGCGGGGGCTGCGCGTGGTGAGCGGGCTGGACCTGCTGGTCCACCAGGCGGTCGGGCAGGTGGAGCTGTTCACCGGCCGGACCGTGCCAGCCGACCTGCTGCTGGAGGCGGCCCGCGACGAGCAGGCCCGGCGCCATCAGCCGGACGGCTCGGGGAGCGCCGACCCGAGGTGACAGACTGCCTGCCATGCTCCGATACCTGACCGCCGGGGAGTCGCACGGGCCAGCCCTTGTCGCCACCATCGACGGCCTGCCGGCCCACATCCAGGTCACCACAGCCGACATCGACCGCCAGCTGGCTCGGCGCCGGCTGGGGGCTGGGCGCGGGGCCCGGATGCGGTTTGAGCAGGACCACGTGACCATCCTGGGCGGGGTCCGGCACGGCCAGACTCTGGGCTCGCCGGTCGCGATCCAGATCGCCAACACCGAGTGGCCGAAGTGGGAGCAGGTGATGGCCGCTGACCCGGTCGACGTCGAGCTGCTGGCTGGCCTGGCCCGTCATGAGCCCCTGACCCGGCCTCGTCCTGGGCACGCCGACCTTGCCGGGATGCAGAAGTACGACTGGGACGAGGCTCGCCCGGTGCTGGAGCGGGCCTCGGCCCGGGAGACGGCCGCCCGGGTGGCGCTCGGGGCGGTGGCGATGCAGCTGCTGGAGCAGGCCTGCCAGATCCGGGTCCTCAGCCACGTGGTGGCCCTCGGGGCAGTGCAGGCTCCGGCGGGGCACTGGCCGACTCCTGAGCAGCTCGACCAGGTCGACACCGACCCGGTCCGCTGCCTTGACCCGCAGGCCAGCCAGGCCATGCAGGAGGAGGTGGCAGCGGCCCAGAAGGAGGGCGACACCCTGGGCGGGGTGGTCGAGGTGGTGGCCTGGGGCGTGCCACCCGGGCTCGGCTCGCACACCCTGGGAGACCGCCGCCTCGACTCCCGGCTGGCTGGGGCGCTGATGGGGATTCAGGCCATCAAGGGCGTGGAGCTGGGCGACGGCTTCGCCCTCGCCCAGGTACGCGGCTCCCAGGCCCACGACCAGATCGTGACCGGGCCGGACGGGATCCAGCGGGTCAGCCAGCGAGCCGGCGGCACCGAGGGCGGGATCAGCACCGGGGAGCTGCTGAGGGTCCGGGCCGCGATGAAGCCGATCGCCACCGTGCCTCGCGCGCTGCGCACGATCGACGTCGCGACCGGAGAGGCGGCGACGGCCCACCACCAGCGCTCCGATGTCTGCGCGGTCCCAGCCGCCGGTGTGGTGGCCGAGGCGATGGTGGCGCTGGTTCTGGCCGACGCGGTGCTGGAGAAGTTCGGCGGGGACACGGTCGACGAGGTCCGCCATGCCCTGCAGCGCTACCAGCAGCGGCTGAGCGAGCGCGGGCTGCGGGTCCACGGCTGATGGCGAGCCTGGTCCTGGTCGGGATCACGGCCTCGGGCACGAGTACCGTCGGGCAGCGGCTGGCCGTGCGGCTGGGACAGGCGTTCCTCGACTGTGACGCGCTGATCGAGCAGCGCACTGGGCGGCTGCCGCGGGAGATTCTCGTCGACCGCGGCGAGGCCGGGCTGCACCAGCTGGAGGAGCAGACTGCGCTCGAGGCGCTGGGGGCCGACGGGGTGCTGGCTCTCAGCAGCGGTGCGGTGCTGTCGCCAGCCGTACGGGACGCGCTGCACACCAGCCCGGCGCCGGTGGTGTGGCTGGATGTCAGTGTGGCGGTCGCCACCCGCCGGCTGGGGATGGCGGTCCTTGGGCCGGCGCTGCTGGCCGAGGTGCGCCGCCGCCTCGACGCACAGCTGGAGCAGCGGCGAGCCTGGTACCTGGCCGTCAGCGACCACGTGGTCGCGGTCGACCGGCGCTCGGTGGAGGAGATCACCACCGAGGTCCTGACGCTGCTAGCGGCCCCAGCGGGCCCTTCAGCCGGTCAGGAGCAGCAGTGAGCACGGTCCCGGTGAGGACGCAGCACCCGTACCTGGTGCATGTCGAGCGCGGGGCCCGGCACCGTCTGCCAGATCTGGTGGGGGGCCGCCGGGTGGCCCTGATCCACCCAGCGGCGATGCGCAACCCGGCCCTTGAGCTGGCGGCCAGGCTGCCGGAGGTCGTGCAGGTTGAGGTGCCCGACGGGGAGGCCGCCAAGACCGCCCAGGTCCTGGCGGAGTGCTGGGAGCAGCTGGCAGCCGCCCAGCTGACCCGCGACGACATCGTGGTCGGCTTTGGCGGCGGGTCGACCACCGACCTGGCGGGTTTTGTGGCGGCGACCCTGCTGCGCGGGGTCGCCTACCTCAGCCTGCCGACCACCCTGCTCGCCATGGTGGACGCCGCGGTCGGCGGGAAGACCGGGATCAACCTAGCGGCCGGCAAGAACCTGGCCGGGGCCTTCTACGAGCCTGAGCAGGTGCTGTGCGACCTCGACCTGCTGCGCGGGCTGCCTGCGGCGGAGGTGGCCTCCGGGATGGCAGAGGTGGTCAAGGCTGGTCTGGTCGCCGACCCGGAGATCACTCGGCTGGTAGGGCAGGACCCGGCCCAGGCCCTGGATGTCGGCTCTGACCTGCTGGTGGTGCTGGTCCGCCGGGCGGTCTGCACCAAGGCCGCGATCGTGGCCGCAGACCTGCGGGAGCGGACCGGGGCGGGCCGTGACGTCGGGCGGGAGGCGCTGAACTACGGCCACACCCTGGGTCACGCGATCGAGAAGGTCGAGGGGTTCCGGCTGCGGCACGGGGAGGCGGTCAGCATCGGGATGGTCTTCGCGGCCGAGCTGGCCCAAGGGCTGGGTCTGCTTGACGCCGCGGTGGTGACCCAGCACCGCGACCTGCTGCGAGGGGTCGGGCTTCCCACCGGCTACGGCGGCGCTTCGTTCACCGAGCTGCGCCAGGCGATGGCGGTCGACAAGAAGGCCCGCGGGAACGAGCTGCGGTTCGTCCTCTTGGAGGGGCTGGGCCGCCCGGTGGTGGTCAGCGCTCCGCCGGAGCCGGCTCTGGAACGGGCCTACCAGGCGATTCAGGAGCTGTAGGCGGGTCACGGCAGCGGGCTGGAGCGCTCGCCGACCACCGGCTGTCGCGCCGGTTGGCCAGCGGTGAGGGCGTTCCACCTGCCAGCGTCCAGATGAGGTCCGGTCGTGGCTGCGTGAGCAGCCCAGCGGCTGCACAGCGATGAAGCGCCAGCCGGCTTTCGACGGCCGTGACCGCCGTCTGGTCGGCCAGCACGGGGCTCTCAGAGCTCCCGCAGGGCTCGTTGCGCCAGGGCGGGAGCGGCTGCGCCAAGGCCAGCCACGAGCAGCCGGTGAGAGGTTTCTTATCCCTCATAAAACCTGCTCTGACCACGGCTGATGCCTACCGTGAAGGCGTCGAAGGAAGACCACTCGTCCACTCGGCTGCCGCACTCGGGCAGCGAGATCCCCTGGGAAGAGACCATCATGCTGAAGTGCTGTCGCGCGCCCTGGCGCGCCCTGGTTCTGGCCCCGGCTGTCGTGGCTGGCCTGGTCGGTGTCGCCTCTCCGGCGTCGTCGGTCAGCTCAGTACCGCTGGCCACTCCTGCCGCCACCGCCGTGGCGTACCCGCAGGGCACGGCTGCCCGCAGCGTCGAGGAGGTAGCCAACCGGGCCGGTCAGGGGCGCCCAGCAGTCAGCACCGGTACCGTCGAGCCGGTGACGACGAGTGCGGCCGGCTCTTCCGCTGCTGCGGCGAGCCCGGCCCCGACGGGGGCCGGGACCCCCACCAGCCCGGCCACCACGGCCTCCGGGCCGGTGCGCGGCGACTCCAGCACGAACGCTCCCGAGCCGGGTCCTCAGGCGGCTGCTGCCTCCTCGGCGCCGCAGCCCTTTGTCACCTCCGGTGCTGGTCTGCGGGCCGGGAAGGAGCTAGTCGACCAGCAGCCCTTGCCGGTGGTCGAGCAGCAGCCGGCTGAACCGGTCCCGCCGGTGGCCGGGAGCTGGCGACTGGTGTACGCGGACGAGTTCAACGGGTCCAGCCTGGACCCCGCAGTCTGGATGAAGCTGCGAGGGCTGGGGGAGGGCTACCGCTGGCCGTACAACGTCGACATTGACGGCTCGGCCTTCGATCCCGGGTACACGAGCGTCGAGAACGGCTCGCTGCGCGTGCGCTGGGCCCCCGAGCCGATCACCGACGGCGGGGTCCGGTTCCCCTACACCGCCGGCGTGGCGACCACCGCGACCGGGTTCAGCTTTCAGCACGGCGTGATTGAGGCCCGAATCTGGCTGCCCCGGGCAGCGGGGATCACGCCGGCCTTCTGGCTCCTTCCGACTCCGGTCGACTCCACCTGGCCTCCCGAGGTGGACATCGCCGAGTTCTCGACTACCAGCCAGGGGCGGGTGGACGCGCACTTCAACATCCACTACCGCCAGGGCTCCGAGCTCGGTCAGATCCCCGGGTTTCCTACCTATGGAAAGGACCTGGGGGGGTCCTGGCACACCTACACGCTCGACTGGCGGCCCAACAGCATGACCATGCTGCTGGACGGAAAGGTGGCCTACCGCTACACCGGCCCAGGGATTCCGCAGCGGCCGATGTACATCCTCTTCTCAGGTGGCGTGCAGCGGGGCGCCCAGCCGGGTCCCGGCCACATGCTCGTCGACTACGTGCGAGTCTGGCAGTAGATAGTCCGGCGGGCCACGGAGTGTCTGACTTCCTGAGGATGCTCAGGACACGTTAAGGTAACTGCAGTCGTTGACCCGCAAACCGGAAGGGCTGCACGTGAGACCACTCAAGCTAGGGCTGCTGGGCGTTGCCATGGCCACGGCGGTCGGACTCGTTCTACCGACCGGCCATGAGGCGGGGATTGGTGTTCCCGCCCCCCGAACAATCGATCCGGCTGCCTCTTCCTGGCTGCCTTCGCCGACCGAGCTGCCGGAGGCGCAGCTGGAGGCCGTGACCGTGGAGGCCAGTGGCTCCCTGTCTCGGTCGGCCTCGGCGTCGGCCACCAGGTCGCGCTCTCGGTCTGCCACGGCTCGGCAGACCGCCGCCACGGCTCAGGCCGCCGCTACTCAGGCCGCTACGGCTCAGGCCGGCACGGCTCAGGCCGCCCCCGGCACCAGCCCGGCGGGCACGGTCGCTGCCGCCGGGGACAGCCCGAGCAGGCAGAGCCGAAGCACCACCGAGGCCCGCACCAGTGAGGCGGGAGCCCCGCTGCCCGGCAACTGGAAGGTGGCCTTCTTCGAGGACTTCAACGCCGACCTCAACCCCGAGGTCTGGGCCAAGCTGCGCGGGGCCGGGGACGGCACCTATGCCGCCCCCTACTCAGTGAGCTATGACGCCTACGCCTACAAGGAGTCCTACACCACCGTCGAGAACGGCAACCTGAGGCTGCGCTGGGCCCCCGACCCGGTGACCGACGGCGGGCACCACTTCCCGTACACGGCCGCGGTGGCCACCACGGCGAACGGGTACCACTTCAAGTACGGGATCGTCGAGGCCAGGATCTGGCTCCCGAGCGACGGTCCGGGCCTGTGGCCCTGCTTCTGGCTGCTGCCGTACCCGGTGGACTCGGCCTGGCCGCCGGAGATCGACATCGCAGAGTTCGACTACAACAACAACACCGTGACCGGCCACGGCAACGTGCACTACCTGCGTGACGGGCAGAAGAAGGACATCCCGGGCTTCCCGCCGTACGCCCCGAACGTCGGTGGGCAGTGGCACACGTACGGTGTCCGCTGGGCCCCGGACCGGCTCGAGTTCATGCTCGACGGCAAGGTGGCATACACTTACACCGGCGACGGGATCCCCCAGCAGGACATGTACATCGTGCTGTCGACCGGGGTCCTGCGCGGGTACAACCCGGGCGCTAACCACATGCTGGTCGACTACGTGCGCGTCTGGCAGGAGGCCTGAGCACAGGTCTGAGGAGCCGGTCAGCGCCGGCAGCAGAGGACAACCACACGATCAAGGCCCGGCCACTGCCTGGGGCCTGGCGGAGGAGAACCCCGTCGGCTCAAGGTACGCCGGGCCTTGTCGACTCTGGCCACGCCGGGACCGGCACCACTAGGGCTTCGGCTCACTCACGCAGGACGGAGGACGAGGCCCGGTCCGCTGGACGCGGGTGGGCCCGCTCGGCCGCGTCAGTGGTCGGCGACCGGTGGCACCATGACCAGCCCGAGCCGAACGAGGACGAGTCCAGCCGTCAGTGAGCACCCAGGGGTCGGGCGGTCGGTGCAGCCCGAACGAGCCAGCCGCGAGGCGGCACGTTAGACAGAGGTACGGTCGCGGCAGCCTCGGAGCCTGTCGTGCTGGCCCGTCACCGGAGCTGGGCAGCGCTCCTCAGGGCCACGAAGGTGAGCAGGGTCACCGCCGGCACGATCCCGGTGCTCAGGGATGGCTCAGGAAGGGCAGCGGCCCAGTCCCGCGCTGCAGTCCTCGCATCGCCAGGAAGAACGGCAGGAGGCACAGGGCCGAGAAGGCGAACCGGCCCACAAGCCACCCGCCGTGCTGCGGCACCAGCAGGGACGCGGCCGAGACCGCGCAGGCGAGGGCTACGAAGCCGAGCGAGGTCAGTGAGGAGCGGTGGAAGCCGAGCGTGCGGTGGACCGCGAGCCGCTGCACCCAGGCCTGGGCAGCAATCGCCACCGTGGTGGCGGCGGCAGCACCCACCAGCCCGAACCGTCCGATCAGGGCGACCGTCGCCACCATCTTCACGACCGCTGCCACAGCGGCCCCGATCGCGATCGGGCGGGAGCGGCGGGTGGTCACCAGCACCTGGGAGGTGGCGCCGCTGGCCGCTACGGGCAGCGCCGCCAGACCGACCACGAAGACCACAGCGACCAGGGTCTCGGGACCGTATGAGGCCGGCGCGAAGACTCGCAGCAGCACCGGGGCCGAGACCGTGATTCCGATCAGGGCCCAGCCCACCAGCCAGAACACCCCGTCGCGGGAGTCGGCAATGACCCGCCAGCGCTCCTCGGACGAGACAATCGACTTGAGCCGCGGCAGCCAGGCCCGGGTGGTGAAGGCGAGCATCAGTGACAGCACGTTCCCGACGGTGTAGGCGACCTGGTAGCGGGCCACCTGCTCCGGGCCGAGGACTCGCTGCACCACAAACCGGTCCCCGGCAGAGAGAACAAACTGCGCTACACCGGCCAGCATGAGGGGTACCCCCAGCCGCAGCCCGGCCTCAATCGTGGCCCGGTCGGTGAGCCCGCCGGGGCGGGGCCGGGTCCAGACTATGCCCAGCAGGAGAGCCAGCGTGTTGCCGATCACCCCGCCCAGGGCGTAGACGACGGCGGTACGCTCCACCACCAGCAGCAGGCCGATTCCGAGCAGCTGGCTGCCGACGGTGTTGATCAGGGAGACCGTCGCGAAGCGGGCCAGGCGGTCCTCGGCCTGCAGCATTGCCAGGGTCAGCAGGGCCGCCCCGCCGGGAGCAGTCCACAGCAGCGCCACCAGGACCAGCTCGTCGGTGCTGGGAAAGCCGAGGGCCGGCGACCACAGCGGTGAGGTGATGGCGCACAGACCCACCACCAGGAAGGTCAGCACCATCCCGGCAGCCACCAGGCCGCGGGCCCGAGAAGGGTCGGCGTCCTCGACCCGCTGCATCTCGACCGCACTGTCCAGCCCGAACAAGGCGACCGTGATCAGCAGCTGGTAGAGCGCGATCGCCGCAGCCAGACCGCCGAACTGGTCCTGCGGCAGGACCCGGGTCAGGATCGGCGAGACCACGGTCGCGACGACCATCTGCATTGACCAGACGAGGACGTAGATCATTCCCCGCCCGAAGAGGTCCCCGCTGCGGCCGCGCTCCTCAGCCTCGCTCATCGCGGACTCGTCACAGCCGACAGCGGACTGCGACGGTTGCCGGACCGGCGGCTGCGCCAGTACGCGGCCGGGCCCTGCAGGACAGCGCGGGTCTCCAGACGCCCCAGCTCTGCGACGTACGCGGGTGGCAGACCGTGGTCAAGACTCGCCGAGCGGGCACTGACCGAGCCCCGGCGTACGGCGGCCAGCCGGCGTAGCCCTACCGCGGCCCGCCGGGCCGCCAGGGCGGCGGTGGCCGGCGTGGTGGCGATCTTGGTCAGCCAGGCCCCCAGGCCCCGCCCGTAGCCGCGAGCCTGCTGCGTGAGGGCCTGCTGGTCGTCGCGGTGCCGGTGCCAGACCAGGGCCGAGGGCTCCACCACCAGCGCCCACCCGGCCAGGATGACCCGGACGAACATGTCCAGGTCCTCACCACCGCCGGTCGGGGTACCGACTCCGAGCGCCTCGTCGAAGCCACCGAGCTGGAAGATGGTCGCCCGGCGCAGCGCGAAGTTGGCGCCGGTGCCGTACTCGCCGACCTGGAACGGGAACAGCGGCGTCCCGGCCGGGGGGTCGGCCAGGCTGAAGACCTGCCGGCCAACCGCGTCAGACCAGGTCACCCGCTGGTCGAAGAAGGCCTGGGTCGGGGTCCGCAGCTCCCCGGACGGCACCAGCCCGCTGACACACCCGACCGCCGGCGCCAGCTCGAAGGCAGCCACTAGCCGGGTCAGCCAGTCCGGGTCGACCAGCACATCGTCGTCGGTGAAGGCCACGATCTCGCCACGGGCCGCCAGGACACCGGTGTTGCGGGCCCGGGCCAGTCCCGGCACCGCTTCCAGAACCCGGCGGACCCGAGGATCGTCGACGCTGGCCAGGTAGCGCTCGGTGGCGTCGTCGCTGGGGGCGTTGTCGACCACGACCAGCTCCCAGCGGGGGTAGTCCAGGGCCAGCAGCGAGGCCAGGGCGGCGGCCAGCATCTGGGGCCGGTCCTTGGTGCACAGCACCACCGTCACCAGCGGCTGGCTCGCTGCCGGGGGAAGAGGGTCTCCCGCCCCGAGCTGGTCGGCCGCCGCGGCCAGGTCGGGGGCGTTCAGGCGCCCGTTCTGCACCGGCAGGGTGACAAAGCCGCGGACCCGCCCGGCGTGGCGGACCAGCAGCCGGGCACTGGACTCGCCCTCCCAGCCGTCCAGGAGCACCTGTCCGGCCCGGGGCAGGTCAGCACTGTCGACGTGCCCCACCCAGCACGCTCCGGGCCACGTCACCGGTCCGCTGCTGGGCATCGGCCTGGTCAGCACGAGCTGGTCTGGCACCTGTCGCCTCCTGTTCTGCAAGTCACGCCTGCTCTGTCCTGCACCACCGAGTCCGCGGTCTACTCCTCCGTCGGCGCTCCCAGCCACAGGTAGACCAGGACCCCCTCCGGGAAGCCGGGCTGCAGCTCGAAGTCGGGACTGGCGCGGACCAGGTCGGTGAACCGGTCGTAGTCCTCAGGCTTCATGAGCCCGTAGAAGCGGGCGTAGTTCCGCATCGCCGGGGTGAAGACCAGGTAGAGCGGGTTTCTCTGCGGTCCCAGGAAGTCTTTCAGCTGATCGAGGTCCTGCGGCTCGGAGAAGGTCATCTTCTCGAAGCCGGGGGTCCCGATCAAGGTGGCGTCGAAGTGCTGGTTCGGGTTGCGGGCAAACTCCCCGTACTCGGCGACCGAACGAGTTGGCGCCCCGGGAGCAGCGGAGAGCACGACCGACGGCGGGTGCAGCTGGGTCAGGACCGCTGCGGCGCCTCGCACCTCAGACGGGGCAACCTGCTGCACGGTCCAGGTGCCCATGGCCGCCTGAGCCCCCAGCAGGGTGTACGAGAGCAGCAGCGGCAGCACCAGCAGCCGCTCGATGCGGACGATCCGGGCTCTGGGGCCGGCGCCGTGGCGGACCGGGTTGAGAGCGTCCTCTACCTCGTCGGCCATGATCACCGCAGCCCCGGCGATCGAGTAGAGAAAGACCCGGAAGATCGCCTCTCCGCCGTAGTTCTGGCCAGCGAGGATCGCGAACGAGGAGAAGGCCAGAAAGCCGCGCAGCAGCACTGGCTGGCGGCGGACTACCCGGCGCACCAGGACGAACAGTGCCGCCCCCCAGAGCACCACCGCGGTCACCCTGACGACCGTCTGGGCGAACTGCCGACCAGCCACCCCGACGGTGGCGATGTTGGAGTTGGCGTTGGTGAGTGACGGCGCCGACAGCAGCCCGTACGGGGCCACGATGTCCAGCCGGAGCGCGATGTAGGTGCCGACCAGCCCTGCCATGATGACCGCCATCGGCCACAGCCGACGGTTGCGCAGCAGGATCACCCCCCAGACGGCGACCAGGGCCCACACGGGTGTCAGCTGGTGGGTGGGGACAACGGCGGCGTAGAGCGGCAGAGCCACCCACGCCTGCCAGCCCAGACCGGTGGTCAGCAGGGTGGCGATCACCGCCAGGCTGACGACGAGGGCAATCGCCTGTGGCGAGTAGTAGTCCTGGCCGACCCAGTTCGCGATCTCGGCGATGAAGGCGGCCATCGCCGCGCCTCGGGGAGGTAGGCCGAAGCCCCGGGCCAGGGCCAGCACGACCAGTGCCTGCAGCAGGTGGAACCCCAGGGGGAACCAGCGAGCGACGGTCTCGGCGGGGACCACCTGCAGGGTCTCCAGCCAGGCCATGGAGGCGAAGAACCCTGGCCAGTAGGAGTAGATGTCGAGATCGGTGTGGACGCGGCCGGTCTTCATCATCAGGTCGACGACACCGAGGTGGGAGTACGAGTAGAACGGAGTTGCCGACGGGCAGGCCAGGATCGGGGTGACCCGGAAGATGATGATCGTGGCCGACAGGGCCACCGCCATGGCGACTGGGTCACTGCGCACGGCCGCCAGGAAAAAGCTCACCACCGCCATGGCGAGGGCCACCCCCACCGCTGGCTGGGCGACGAGCAGCCCGTAGTCACCGACCGGTTCGCGGCTGGTGAGTGCCTGCCCGACCCCCCAGGTCGCCAGCGCCACCAGACTCACGAGAAGCGACACCCAGGCGCTCGGGCGTGGCGGCGTCCAGCGGGTCGCCCTGCGCCAGGTGGGGAAGCTGACCAGCGTTGCGATCATCGAGACCGCCAGAAGCACCCCGGTCAGCACCCAGGTGGTGGCGACCGGGTGCCAGAACCGGGTCTGGATCGCCAGCGCCGCCCCCCCGCAGGCAGCGGACATCCCCACCGATGGCACCAGGGCCGCGGCCAGCGACGTGGGAACCCGCGGCAGCCAGGCCACGGCCGCGCTGCCGGGACCGACCAGCACAGCCAGCAGCAGCACGAGGCCAGCCGCCGGGGACGGGATGACGGTCAGCGCCAGCAGTGCAGCGACCGCCGAGACCAGGGCCGCCAGGCTGAGCCGGAAAGTGCGAGCGGTCACGAACGATTCCTGGCCCGCCGCAGGGTCACTGCGACCCGGTCGGCCTGCTCGTCCAAGGTCCAGCGCTGCGCCACTCGGACCCCGTCCGCGCTCAGGGCGCGCCGCCGGCGGGGAGACGCCACCAGTGACCGGAGCGCCTCGGTGAGGGCGTCAATGTCCTGGCTCGGGACCATGAGGCCACCGCCGTGGCCGAGTACGGGGTCGATCCCGGACGCCTGGTACGCGACGACCGGGAGCCCGCAGCTGAGTGCCTCGGCGGGCGCCAGCCCGAAGCCCTCACTGCGCGAGGTGTGAACCAGCAGGTCTGCTGCCCGCAGGCAGGCCCCGAGGTCGCTGCGGTGCCCCGGGAACCCAACCCGGTCTGCCAGCAGCCGCTCGGCCTCGGCCCGCAGGCTGCTGCCCTGGGGAGAGTCCCAGTCGCCGAGCACGGCCACCTTGACCTCGGGCAGCCGGCTGAGGGCCGCGAAGGCCTGGTCGGCCTGCTTGACCGGGTCGGGGCGGCAGACCAGGACCACGAGGACGTCGTCGGGCCCGGCGCCGAGCTCGGCGCGCAGCTGCGGGTCGGCTGGTCCGGGGTAGAACTGGGAGCCGTCCACGCCGTTGGGGATCACCACGGCCCGGTGCAGCCCGGCCGCGGCGTCGGGGCCGACCGCGATGGTCGTGGTGGCCAGGACAGAGGCCAGGGTCCGCAGGCGCTCGCCGATTCCCGGAAGTGGCAGGTCGTGGACGTACAGGACGCCGGGGATGCCGGTGGCTCGGCTGGCCGTGGCCACATCAAGGTGGGTCCAGTGGCTGTTGGCGAGGATGACGTCAGCCTTGACGTGGTGAGCCAGCCGGGCCACCCTCACCATCTGCCCAGCGGTCAGCCGGGCACTGTTGAGGACCCGCAGCGGGCTCACCCGACCGTCGCTTCCCCGGATCGCGCGGTCGTACGGCATCGCGGTTGGCACAGCCTGCCAGCCGCCGTCACGCCAGGCCGTCGCCACGGCCGCCTTCGGGTGGGTCGCCAGGACGACCTCAATGCCCCGGTCGGCAAGGGGCTGGGCCAGTCGGAGCAGGACATGTTCGGCGCCCCCGATGTCGAGGGCGTCGTCGATCGCGAGCAATCGCATCCGCCGATTCTTCTCCTCAGGTGTGGGCACGTCGGGTCGATCGCACCGTCTCCCACAGGATAGTGGTGCCGCGGCCTGTAGTAGAGTCGGCGAGGGGGCTACTCGGGGGAGGGGGCTTTCAGCAGTGCCTGCTGTGTCCGTGTGTGTGCCTGTGTACAACGGGGCTCGATACTTGCGAGCCACCTTGGCGTCCGTGCTGGACCAGGACTATGACGACTACGAAGTCGTCGTGCTTGACAATGCGTCGACCGACGGGACGCCAGTGATTCTGGCGGACCTGGACGATCCGCGGGTGCGGGTGGTCCGCAACGACCGTCTGCTGTCGCTGCCGGACAACTGGCGCCGGGTCTGTGAGCTGGCCCAGGGCCGGTACCTGAAGGTGGTCTGCGCCGACGACTTGGTCTCCCAGAACTGCCTGCGCAGCCAGGCGGAGGTTCTGGATGCCAGTCCGGGCATCTCGCTGGTGGCCTCGCGCCGCGACGTCGTCGACGCGCAGGGGCGTCCGCTGGCGCAGGGCAAGGGGCTGCGGTTCCTGCTGGGGCGTCACCCGGGCCGTGACGTCGCCCGGCTTGCAGCGCTGCTGGGGATCAACCCGATCGGCGAGTCAGCCGGGGTGATGTTCCGGGCCCAGGACTACCACGACCTCGGGGGCTGGGACGGCTCGCTGGTCTACCCGATGGACCTTGACATGTGGCTGCGGCTGCTGACCCGCGGTGACCTGTACGGGCAGAGCGAGTGCCTGGCCGCGTACCGGGTGAGCTCGGTGTCGGTGACCAGCTCGTTTTCCGACCGGCAGTACGCCGAGCAGCAGGAGTTCATGCTGCGCGTTGCTGGTGACAAGCAGTGGCGTCTGCCGGCGGGGTTCCGGCAGCTGGCCCGGGTCTCAGCGCCGTGTGCCCTGTGGACGTGGTCACTGCGCCACAAGATGGAGGCCGCTCGGCAGTCGGCCGTCGTGCGACGACCCCGGTGAGGCGCCGGGCCCTGGTGGTTGGCGGCCTTGGAGCGGCGGCGGCTCTGGCGGTCGGCTCGTCGTTCGTTGACCCGCGTCCGAGCCCAGCCCAGATTGTGAATGAGGGCTGGCGGCTGGTCTGGAACGAGGAGTTTCAGCACGACCTGAGCCCCAGGGTGTGGGTCCGGGCGCGCGGCGCCCCGGACAGCCCCTACCGAGCACCGTTCAACCCAGACCTTGACGCCTCGTCGTTTGACCCGACCTACACCGAGGTCCGCGACGGCCGGCTGCGGATCCGCTGGGACGCCACGCCGAGTGAGGTCGACGGCGAGCGCTACCCGTACACAACCGGGATCGCCACTACTGCGGCCGGCTTCTCGTTTCAGCACGGCCTGTGCGAGTTCCGGGTCTGGGTGCCGAGCGAGCCGGGGATCTCGCCCGCGGTCTGGATGCTGCCGGTCCCCATCGACACCTGGCCACCGGAGATCGACATCGCCGAGTGGACCTGGGCCGGGGGAGGCCTCCAGGCACACCTGAACGTGCACTGGGCACCAGGGCCCCGGGGGCAGATCGCGGACTTCCCCGCGTACGCGAGCCGCGTCGGGAACAGCTGGCACACGTACTGCCTGCAGTGGGAGCCGGATCTGGTCCGGGTCTTCTTCGACGGGCAGCTGGCCTACGAGTACACCGGGCCCGGGATCCCGCAGCAGCCGATGTACCCGGTGCTCTCGGGCGGGGTGCTGCGTGGCGAGACTCCTCGCCCCGGAGCGATGCTGGTCGACTACATCCGGGTCTGGCAGCGCTGAGCGCTCAGGGGGTCACCAGACCACTGCGGTAGGCGTGGATCACGAGCTGGACCCGGTCCCGGGCACCGAGCTTGGCCAGCAGGTGGGCGATGTGGGTCTTGAGAGTGCCAGGGCTGATGTACAGGGTCTGGCGGATCTCGTCGTTGGTCAGTCCCTGGCCGACCAGCTGCAGCACCTCCACCTCTCGAGGGGTGAGAGCGGACAGCAGCCCCGGTGCGGTGGGCCGGCCCACGACCGCGCGGCTGATGACCCGGCTCAAGACGGCGGGGGAGAGCGTCGGCTGACCTGCGGCGATGGTCTGGACAGCAGCGATCAGGGCTTCCGGCTCGGCGTCCTTGAGGAGGAAGCCGCAGGCCCCCGCGCTGAGGGCACCGAAGACGTAGTCGTCGAGCTCGAACATCGTCAGCACGCAGATCCGGACCCGGCTCAGCTGAGGGTCGCTGACGATCTGCCGGGTGGCGGTGATCCCGTCGCAGCGCGGCATCCGGACATCCATCAGCACCAGGTCGGGGCGGTGGTGCCGGGCCGCCGCCACCGCCTCGAAGCCGTCACCGGCCTCAGCCACCACGGTGATCCCAGCCTCGGCGTCGAGCATCAGCCGCAGGCTGTGGCGCAGCAGCGGCTGGTCGTCGGCGACGACCACAGTGGTCTCAGGCATGCGGAGCCGGGTCCCAGAGCTGAGCACAGGTCCGGTAGCCGAGGCCTTGAGGGCCGTGGTCAAGCCGACCGGACTGGCTGCGGACCCGGCTGGCCAGCAGGGCCAGCCCGTGCCCAGAACCCGGCCGCGGGGCCCAGCCAGAGGCCGGGCCGGCATCAGCCACCAGCACCGTGAGCAGGTCGCCGGCGCGCTCCAGCCGTACCTCGACCCGGGTCGGGCCGGCATACCGGGTGGTGTTGGCTAGGGCCTCCCGCACCACGTGGTACGCGGTCAGAGCGACCCCGGGGCGGTAGACCGTGCTGTCCAGCCCGCTGGTCTCCACCTGCAGTCCCTGCCGACGGGCCTGCTCGACCAGCTCCGGAAGGTCCTGGAGGCTCGGGGCAGGCGCGGTGGGGGCCGGGGCGGAGCCGTCTGAGAGGACGCTCAGCAGCCGGCGCAGCTCCTCGGTGGCGGTACGGCTGATCTCAACCACGTCGGCCAGGGCTGCCAGCGCCGCGCCGGGATCCCGCTGCCCCAGCCGGTGACCGGTGCTGGCACGGACGGTCACCGCCCCCAGACCGTGGGAGATGATGTCGTGCAGCTCGCGGGCAATCGTGATCCGGTCTGACAGCACCGCGTCCCTGGCGGCGGCGGCCGCCAGGGCCTGCTCGTACCGGGCCCGGTCCCGACCACCGCGGCGGGCCAGCCCGACCGCCAGAGCGCCCAGGGCGAGCACCAGCGGCGCCGACACCAGCAGGGTGCTCGACTCCGAGCTGCTCCCCATCGGCACCAGAGCGGCGGCGGTGAAGCTGACCCCAAGCCAGAGCCACGGGCGCCAGGAGCGGGTGAGTGAGGCAGTCACACCGCGATTCTAGGAAGCCCGGGCTGACCCGGGATCGGCTCTCGGGCCGAGGCCGCAGGGCCGATGTCCGCCAGCGGCGCGGCGGGCAGGCTGGCGGCATGATCACCTTCGACACCATCACCCGGGTCCGGGGGCAGCGCACCATCCTGGACCGGGTCAGCTTCGTTGCAGAGCCGGGGCGGGTCACCGGCTTCGTCGGACCGAACGGGGCCGGAAAGTCCTCCAGCCTGCGGATCCTGCTGGGTCTCGACCGGCCGACGTCGGGCTCCGCCCTCGTCGTGGGGCGCCACTACCGCAGCCTGCGCCGACCGCTGACCCAGGTCGGGGCGTGCCTGGGAGGGGCCGGGGCTCACCCGGCCCGACGGGCCGTCGACCACCTGCGCTGGGTCGCGGCCAGCAACGGGATCGGGCGGCGGCGGGTCTTCGAGGTGCTGCAGCAGGTGGGCCTGGCCGAGGATGCCCGGCGCCGGGTGCGGACCTTCTCGCTGGGGATGGCGCAGCGGCTGGGGATCGCCGCCGCCCTGCTGGGGGAGCCGGAGGTGCTGGTCCTCGACGAGCCCACCAACGGTCTGGACCCGGGTGGGATCTGCTGGGTACGTGACCTGGTCCGCAGCCAGGCCCGGGCCGGCGGGACGGTCCTGCTGTCGAGCCATGTCATGGGGGAGCTGGCCGAGGTCGTGGACGACGTGGTGGTGATCGCGGGCGGCACGGTCCGGGCGGCAGGGAGCCTGGAGCAGGTGACAGCGGGCTTCGACAGTCTCGAGGCTGCGTTCTTCACCCTGACCGAGGCAGGTCCTCGGTGAGGTCGCTGGCCGCGGAGGTGAGCAAGCTGGCCAGTCTCCGCTCGACCTGGGTGATGGCCCTGTGCGCGATGGTGGTGCCGGCGCTGGTGTCATGGCTGAACGCCTCAGCGCTGCGCCGCGACCTGGCCCGGGGGGAGCAGGTCAGTGGGGCAGGCCTGAGCGAGCTGCTGCTGGCCGCAGCGGCAGCCGCAGCCGTCGGGGTGCTGATGGCCAGTACCGAGTACCGCTCGGTGCCCGAGGAGCTCGGCGGCGGGCGGCAGTCTGTGACCTCCGCGCTCGCGGTCCCCAGCCGGCTGCAGACCCAGCTCGCCAAGACCGTCGTCGCCGTCGGGGCGCTGACCGCGGTGGCATCGGTGGCGACGTACGGCTCCCTGCGGGTCACGCACCAGGCCCTCGGGCCGTACGCGCCGGAGGCGGTCGGGTGGGGTACTGGGCCGTGGGGCGTCGGGTATGTCGTGCTGACCGGTCTGCTGGGTCTGGTCGTGACGATGGTGCTGCGCAACGGCCTGGTCCCGCTGGTGTACCTGGTGACGAGCTCGACCGTGGTCTCTCCGGGCTACCTGCTGACCAGGCTCGGGCGGTGGGCCTGGTACCTGCCCGACACCTCAGCGATGAACCTGCTGGGTGGTTTCCCCGAGGCGCCGAGCAGGTGGGTGTCGACCCTGGTGGGCCTGGGCTGGATCGGCCTGCTCTGGGTTGTGGCGGCGGTGCTGGAGAGCCGGAGACCGGCATGAGGTGGCTGCGGGCGGAAGCCCTCAAGCTGGTCACACTGCCGGTCGTGTGGCTGGTGGTGGCCGCGGCGGTGGGGCTGGCAGCCGGCCTGGCCTGGGCCGTGGAGCGGTCCTACCCGCAGCCAGGTGGCGCCGACCTGCTGACGATGACGCTGCGGACTGCCCAGGCCGGTCCGGTCGTCGTGGGCGCGGTCCTGGCCGGGCACGAGCACCAGGGCCGCCAGTTGCGCACTACGGCAGTGGCGGCCCCGCAGCGGGGCCGGTGGATGCTGGCTCGCTGGGTCACGTACCTGATCTGGCTGCTTCTGGTCTCGGCGCTCGCCCTGGGGGCGGCCGCCGCGGTGCTGGGGCTGCCGGGCAGCGAGCTGGCCCGCCGCGGCTGGAGCCTGGCCTACCTGGTCGCAGTCGGGCTGCTGGGCGGGCTGCTGGCCGACCTGGCCCGGGCGGCGGTCGTCGGCGCGGGCGGGCTCCTGGGGCTGGTCTGGCTGGCTCCCGTGGTGCTGCGCTGGCTCGGTCCGGGGCTGCGGCGACTGCTGCCGGACGAGGCAGGCGAGAACCTGCTCGCAGGTCGCTGGGCCGAGCACCCGGCACCGCTGGCCTGGTGGCTGGTGGCCGTGCTGGCCGGCGCCTGGTGGTGCTGGTGGCGGGAGGCTTAGGCACTGCTGGGCAGCAGCTGGCCTACTCCAGGGGGAGGTCGGGACGAGCCTGGAGCATGGAGTAGGCGTTGCGGATATGGCTCTTGGCCCGCTGTGCGGCCAGGTCCTCATCGCCGGCGCGGATGGCCTGGTAGATCCCGGTGTGCTCGGTGACCAGCACCTGCCGCAGCCGCGGCCAGTCTCCGACGGCGTCCTCGGCGGCTCGGATCGGGACCTGCAGGACCTGCCGGATAGCCGCGGTCAGCTCCCTGGTCAGCCGGTTCCCGCCAGCCTCGGCCAGCGTCACGTGGAAGTCGGTGTCGAGGCTGTTGAAGCGGTCCCGGTCGTGGATCCCGGCCATCTGGTCCAGCAGTGCCGCGGCCCTGGACAGGGCCTCAGGGTGGCGGTGCCGGGCGGCCGCGGCGCAAGCCGCCCCCTCGAGCGCGATACGGGTCTCGGTGAGGTCGGCGAAGGAGAGGCCGTCGAGGGCGAGCTGGAGCCGCAGGATCCGGCCCAGAACACTGCTGGGGGTGCTCTGGATCCGGGTCCCGTGGCCGCGGCCGAGCTGGGTGACGATGATGCCCTGGGCCTGCAGGGCCCGGATGGCCTCGCGTACCGCCCCTCGGGACACACCGAGCTGGAGCGCCAGGTCGCGCTCCGGCGGGAGCTGGCTCCCGTTGCTCAGACGGCCGGCCAGGATCTGGGCGTCGAGGTAGCCCAGCGCGACCTCGAAGCCGCGGTGCTGGTTGTCTCGCTGGTCGGGCGAGGCGTCATCGCCAGGCCTTGTCACAGATGGTTCAGCGGTCATGGTCTCCGTCCCGAGGTCGTCCCCATTCTGAGTCTGTGGGGGCCCTCCGCTGCGGCTGATTACGCGCACCTTTCCTTGCGTATATCGAGTCCCTTGACACGGGTGGACCACCCTGCCTTAAGGTGCCGCATTGGTAGGACCATTTTAGAGAGGTTCTCGGAGCGGCCGGGGGCCTCTGGCGGACGACGGAGTTGTCGATGATCCTTGAAGTATTCACGCCCAGCACTGATCCGCTGGGCAACCAGGCCCTGTCGGCGCTGGTTGCAGCGCTGCCGATCCTGACCATGCTGGTCACCCTCGGTGGGCTGCGCTGGAAGGCGCACTGGGCAGGGCTCGTCTCCTGGGCTGTCGCGCTCGGGGTCGCGGTCGTGGCCTGCAAGATGCCTGTCCTGATGGCGGTCTCCAGCAGCCTCCAGGGCTTCCTGTACGGCATCTTCCCGATCGTGTGGATCCTGCTGGCAGCGATCTGGATGTACCAGCTGACCGTGGTATCGGGCCGGTTCGACGACCTGCGCAAGACCTTCTTCCTGATCAGCGACGACCCCCGGGTGCTGGGGATCCTGATCGCCTTCTGCTTCGGCGGGCTGCTGGAGGCCCTGGCCGGCTTCGGAGCCCCGGTCGCCATCGCTGCCGCGATGCTGATCGCGGTCGGCTTCGGCAAGCTCCGGGCCGCGATCACCGCCCTGGTCGCCAACACCGTCCCCGTCGCCTTCGGAGCGGTCGGGCTGCCCGTGCTGCAGGCCGCCAAGACGGCTGGGCTGCCGGAGATCCCGGTCGCCACGGTGACCGCCCGGGTCTGCGCCGCCCTCTGCCTGGTAGTCCCCTTCCTGATGCTGGCCATCATGGATGGCCGCAAGGGCGTGAAGGAGTGCTGGCCCTTCGGTCTGTTCGTCGGTGTGGTCTTCGGCGTCACCAAGGTGATCGTCGGTGGTACCGGCATCTACAACCTCACCGAGATCATCGCCGCGATCGTGACCGTGGCCCTGGCCCTGGCCTTCCTGAGGGTCTGGAAGCCGACCGGTGGCGCCGAGGCCGCCGGGCGGATCGGAATCCCGATGGACGAGTCGATCGAGACGGAGCCGGTCACCAGCGGAGCGGTCGACACCAAGGGCCTGACCGGGTCCCGGATCATGATGGCGCTGGTGCCGTACATCCTGGTGATCGTGGTCTTCTCGGTCGCCTCGATCCCCGTCATCAAGGACCTGCTGAAGAAGGCCGACATCAAGATGGCGTGGCCCGGCCTGGGCGAGCTGAACGCCGCCGTCGCTCCGGGGGCGCCGGCTCTGGCCTCCGCGCACCGCTCGTACACCTGGCTCTTCCTGTCGCAGCCGGGCTTCCTGCTGGCGATCGTGGCGATCGCGGTCGGCCTGATCTACGGCCTGTCGGTGCCCAAGATCTTCGGCGAGCTGTGGGTCAACGTGAAGAAGATGCGCTTCTCCATGCTGACCATCGGCTCGGTGGTGGCCCTGGCGTACGTGATGGGTGACTCCGGCCAGACCCTCGCCCTGGGTCTGTTCATCGCCGGCGCCGGTGCGGTGTACCCCTTCTTCGCCCCGGTGCTGGGCTGGATCGGGACCTACGTGACCGGTTCCGACACCTCGGCCAACATCCTGTTCTCGCAGCTGCAGGCGACGGTCGGTCAGCAGATCACCACCGGTCTGGACACTGACTCCACCCAGTACCTGCTGGTCGGCTCGGGTGCCTCCGGTGGTGTCGTGGGCAAGATGATCTCCCCCCAGTCGCTCACGATCGCCGCCACCGCGATCGGCCTGGCCGGCTCGGAGTCGGTCATTCTGCGCCGGGTCTTCGGCTACTCGCTGATCCTGCTGGCCGCGATGTGCGTGCTGGCCGGCCTGATGTCCACCTCGGTCCTGGGCTGGACCATCCCGTGACCAGCCTGCCTGTCCACTGCACTCATCCTGGAGGTGTCCTGACTATGACCATGACCACGCCGGCGCCGGGTCGTTCCGGCCCAGCCGGTCTGCCCGGCAAGGGTATGACCGTCGGTCTCTTCATCACGTGCATCAACGACGTGATGTTCCCCCACACCGGGCAGGCAGTGGTCACGCTGCTGGAGCGCCTGGGGTGCACCATCAGGTTCCCGCGGGAGCAGACCTGCTGCGCCCAGATCACGACGAACACGGGCTACTTCGACGAGTCGGTGCCGACCGTCAGGCAGTACGTCAAGGCCTTCGGCGACTACGACTACGTGGTCGCCCCGTCGGGCTCCTGCACCGCCGCCGTTCGCGACCAGCACCCGATGCTCGCCAAGCACATCGGCGACCCGGGGCTGCAGCGTGAGGTGGCCCAGACCAGCGAGCGGACCTACGACCTGCCGGAGTTCCTGATCGACGTGCTCGGGGTTGAGGACGTGGGCGCCTACTTCCCGCACCGGGTGACCTACCACCCGTCGTGCCACGGCTCGCGGCTGCTCAAGCTGGGGGAGCGGCCGTACCGGTTGCTGAGCAAGGTCCGCGGGATGACCCTGGTCGACCTGCCGAGCGCCGAGCAGTGCTGCGGCTTCGGCGGAACGTTCTGCGTCAAGAACCACGACATGTCCGCCGCCATGGCTGCGGACAAGGCTCGCCACGTTCGGGAGACCGGGGCCGAGTACGTGGTGGCAGGAGACAACTCCTGCCTGATGAACATCGGTGGTGTCCTGTCCCGCCAGCGGGCCGGGGTGAAGCCGATCCACATCGCCGAGATCCTGGCCAGCACCGAGGAGGACTGAGCAATGGGAACTGAGCTGCGCCGGATCACCGCCGGCAACCACGGGGTGGCACGGCTGACCCCGGCCCCCGACCACCCTGGCACCTACCTGGGGATGCCGAAGTTCTCCAAGGCGGTCAAGAAGGAGCTGGAGCTGGGGGTGCAGCGCAAGAACATGCGCAATGCCACCACCACCATCCGCAACAAGCGCGCCCTGCGGGTCTCTGAGTCCCCGGACTGGGAGGACCTGCGCGACGCCGCCCAGGCCATCAAGGACCGGGTCGGGCGCCACCTTGACGTCTACCTGGTGCAGGCCGAGGAGAACCTCACCAAGAACGGGGTCAAGGTCCACTGGGCCCGCGACGCCGCCGAGGCCAACAAGATCGTCGCCGACATCGCCAAGGCCAAGAAGGTCGACGAGGTCGTCAAGATCAAGTCGATCACCACGCAGGAGACCGACCTCAACGAGTACCTGGAGGAGCAGGGGATCGCGGCCTGGGAGACCGACCTGGCCGAGCTGATCGTCCAGCTGGGCCACGACCGGCCCTCCCACATCGTGGTGCCGGCGATCCACCGCAACCGGGCCGAGGTTCGCGAGATCTTCAAGCGCGAGATGAAGCACTACGGCCGCCCAGCCCCCGAGGACATCTCGGAGAACCCGCCGGAGCTGGCCAACGCCGCTCGCCTCCACCTGCGCGAGAAGTTCCTGCGGGCCGAGATGGCGGTCTCGGGCGGCAACTTCGTGCTCGCTGACACCGGCTCGCTGGTGATCGTCGAGTCCGAGGGCAACGGCCGGATGTGCCTGACCCTGCCCGACACGCTGGTCTCGATCGTCGGCATCGAGAAGGTGCTGCCGAGCGTCGACGACCTTGAGGTCTTCCTGAAGCTGCTGCCGCGCTCCGCGACCGGCGAGCGGATGAACCCGTACAACTCGGTCTGGAGCGGCGTCACCCCAGGCGACGGCCCCCAGGAGCAGCACGTCATCTTCCTGGACAACGGGCGGACCAACGTGCTGGCCGACCAGGTCGGCCGCGAGGTGCTGCGCTGCATCCGCTGCGCCTCGTGCATCAACATCTGCCCGGTGTACGAGCGGGCCGGTGGGCACGCGTACGGGTCGGTCTACCCGGGCCCGATCGGGGCCGCGCTGAACCCGCAGCTGCGTGGTGTCGACAGCCCGGTCGACCGGGCCCTGCCGTACGCCTGCTCGCTGTGCGGCGCCTGCGCCGAGGTCTGCCCGGTGAAGATCCCCTTCATCGAGATCCTGATCCACCTGCGCCACAAGGTGGTCCAGGCGGAGAAGGCGGAGCGCTTCCACCGCGACCGCGAGGTCGCCGCGGAGATCGCGCTGATGAAGGCCGCATCGTGGGTGATGGGCAGCGCCAAGCACTTCGAGAAGGTGCAGTGGGGCTCCCGCACCGCCGGCAAGGTGCTGAAGGGCAAGACCCTGGGCCCGGTCCCGGTCCCGGTCGGGAACCGCTGGCTCAAGTACCGCGACGTCGACAACGTCCCCCGGGAGACCTTCCGCTCCTGGTGGGCCAAGAACCGAGAGGACTGACGGCATGACGACCGATGCCCGCACCGAGATCCTGGACCGGATCCGGCGAGCCACTGCCGACATCACCAACCCGGACCCGGTCAGCGACGTCCCGATCACCTGGGAGTACGGAACCGGGATCGCCATGGACGACGTGGTCGGCACCTTCGTCGAGAAGGTGGAGGACTACAAGGCGACCGTGGTCCGGGTGGCCCCGAAGGATGTGGCCGCCGCGGTGGTGACCGGTCTGCAGGCGACTGGTGCGAAGGGGACCGTGGTGGTACCTCCCGGCCTGGACAGCGCCTGGCGCGACGCCATCGCCAAGGCCGGCCTGAAGGTGGCCGTCGACGACCCGCAGCTGACCAAGCCGGCGCTGGACGCGGCCGACGCCGTGGTCACCGCATCGGCCTGCGGGGTGGCCGACACCGGCACTATCGTCCTCACCCACATGCCCGACCAGGGGCGTCGTGCGATCTCCCTGGTCCCGGACCGGCACGTCTGCGTGATCCTGGCCAGCCAGGTCGTCTCCGACGTCGGCGAGGCCGTCCAGCTGGTGAAGCCCGCAGTCCAGGAGCGGCAGCCGCTGACCTGGATCTCGGGTGGCTCGGCGACCAGTGACATCGAGCTGTCCCGGGTCGACGGGGTCCACGGTCCCCGCCAGCTGTACGTGGTCGTCGTCGACGACGAGCGGTAGGGAAGAGAGCCCGTCAGGGCCAGTGCTGATCTGCTCCGGGCTTCCGCCAGGCCCGGAGCAGACGCCTGCCTGGGCCCAGGCGCCGGTGCCTGCCGTACGGGTGCCGACAGCGTCCGACGGCTGCAGCTGGATTCCGGGGGGCAGTGAGCGAACCGGTAGAGTGAGGCGCTGCCACCGTGGCGACAACACCGGGACCGTGCGTACCTGGCACTCCCGTGCGACTGACCGAAGGGACACTTCGTGGCCTCGACCAACGACCTCAAGAACGGCATGGTGCTCGACCTCGACGGCGAGCTGTGGCAGGTTCTCTGGTTCCAGCACCACAAGCCCGGCAAGGGCAATGCCGTGGTCCGCAGCAAGATCAAGAACGTGCTCACGGGCAAGATCGTCGATCGGACCTTCAACTCCGACACCAAGGTCGACACCGCCACCGTCGACCGGCGCGAGATGCAGTACCTCTACCACGACGGTGACGGGTACATCTTCATGGACACCGAGGACTACAGCCAGATCACCCTGAGCAAGGAGCTGATGGGCGACGCGGTCAACTACCTGCTGGAGAACGGCGTGGTCACCGTGGCCCTGCACGAGGGCAACCCGCTGTTCGTGCAGATGCCGACCTCGGTGGAGCTGGAGATCACGTACACCGAGCCCGGCCTGCAGGGTGACCGCTCCAGCGCCGGCACCAAGCCGGCCACCGTCGAGACCGGGCTGCAGATCCAGGTTCCGCTGTTCATCACCACCGGCGAGCGGGTCAAGGTCGACACCCGCGACGGCAGCTACCTCGGCCGGGTGTGAGCGAGAGCCCGCGGCATCCCGACCAGCGTCGCAGCGGCTCCGCCCGCCACAAGGCCCGCCAGCACGCGGTCGAGATCCTCTTCGAGTCGGACCTGCGCGGCACTGACCCGCTGGCGACGCTGGCAGCCCGGGCCGAGCAGGCCGACCCGCCGGTACGGGAGCTCACCGACACCCTGGTCCGGGGTGTCGCCGAGCACACCGCCGAGATCGACCGCCGGATCCAGGAGCACCTGAACCGGGGCTGGGCGCTGGTGCGGATGCCACGAGTCGACCGGGTGATCGCCCGGCTGGCGGTGTACGAGCTCGGCTGGCAGCCGACCGAGACGGCGGTCGTGGTGTCCGAGGCGGTCGACCTGGCCGGGGAGCTGTCAACCGACGAGTCGCCCGCCTTCCTGCACGGCCTGCTCGGCAGGCTCGCGATGGCCCGGGACGACCAGGAGTAGCCTGCAGTCTCGACACTGACTCGACAGTTGCCGCCTTGATTAGGTATTTCGCATCATTTCCGGCCTAATGGACCGGTGATGGGTGGAAGACTGGCACGGGTCGTTCTGGTGGTGGCGCTGCTTGTGGGGGTGCTGCCGGCCGCGACCGCTGAAGCGGCTGTTGACACCGGCGCCTACATCAGGTTCGCGGTTCCGCTGGCCCAGCGGGAGACTGCCCAGTACGGGGTGCCGACCTCGGTCTCCGTCGCGCAGTCGATCCTGGAGTCGGGCTGGGGCCGCTCGACGCTGTCGACCAAGGTCAACAACTACTTCGGGATCAAGTGCAAGAGCACGACCGGCCCGTACGAGACCGGCTGCGTCGACAAGAGCTCCCTGGAGTATGACCAGGGGACCCCGACGCCGGTGGTGAGCAAGTTCCGGACCTACGCCAGCGCCGGGGACTCGTTCCTCGACCACGGGCACTTTCTGTCGAGCCGCAGCTGGTACGCCCCAGCGTTCGCCTACCGCGACAACCCGGACCAGTTCATCCGGGAGGTGGCCCGCGGTGGCTACGCCACCTCCCCGACGTACGCCGACCAGGTGATCTCGATCATGCAGCGCTACAACCTGTACAGGTACGACGCGACCCATGACCCGAGCCCGTCAGTGGCCGACCCGGGCGGCTTCGTCGCCCTGTCGCCGACCCGCTACCTCGACACCCGCTACTCGAAGGCCCTGGGCGCCAACCAGGCCATCGACCTGCACGTCGCCGGCCGCAACGGGATCCCGGCCGACGCGGCGGCTGTCGCGGTGACCATCACGGTGACCCAGCCCCAGGCCGCGGGCTACCTGTCGGCCTACCCGACCGGCAGCGCCCCGCTGGCCTCGGTCCTGAACTTCAGCCGTGGGCAGACCCTGCCCAACGCCGCCGTGGTCCAGGTCGGTGCCAACGGCTCGGTGACCATCGCTAACCGGTCCATCGGCACCAGCCACGTGGTGGTGGACGTGACCGGCTACTACCGGGCCCAGGCCGGGCCGACCCCGGGCAGCTACCAGCCCCAGGTGCCGACCCGGGTCCTCGACACCCGGACCACAGCGGCCGTCCCGGCGGGCGCAGAGGTGGAGGCCCAGGTACCCCCGAGTGCCTCGGCGGTCACCATGAACCTCACAGTCACCGAGCAGGCCGCAGCCGGGTTCGTCACGGCCTACCCGGCAGGGCAGCCGGCCCCGGCTACGTCCAGCATCAACTTCGCCCCCGGCCAGACCGTGGCGAACTTCGCCGTGGTCCCCGTCGGTGGCAGCGGCCGGATCCGGGTCCGCAACGGCTCGGCCGGGCCGGTTCACGTGGTCGTAGACGTCTCCGGCACGTTCGTCGCTGGCGAGGTCCGGATGCGAGGCGGCTTCGTCCCCGCTGAGGCGCCGCAGCGGGTCCTCGACACCCGGGCCCAGGTCGGCCACCCGGCGGCCGTGGCGGCCAACGCCAGCATCAGCGTGAGCAGCGGTCGCCCGGGCGCGGGAGCGCTCGCCGTGAACCTGACCGTCACCCAGCCCGGAGCGGCCGGCTACCTTGTGGCCTGGCCGACGGACCGGAGCCGACCAACGGCCTCCACCGTCAACTTCCTGAGCGGCCAGACGGTTGCGGGCTTCACCCAGGTACGGCTTGACCCCGGCGGCGGGCTGGCCGTGGCCAACATAGCTCCCCGGCCCAGCCACGTGGTCGCCGACGTGGCTGGGTACTACACCGGCTGAGCGCGGTACCCCTGATCTGAGCCTTGCCGGGCCAGGCCGACTGGTACAGTCGGGCCGATCTTGACCGCAGACCTCTCTCATCAGCGAAGAAGGACGGGCATGACAGCTGCTCCGACAGACCCGCACCGGGGAGGGGAGTCAGCGGACCCGGCGGTCCTGGTGCTCGCGGGCGGGCGGTCCTGGCGGGTACGGTCTTGCGGTGCTCAGGGAGGGGCCTTCGCAGAGGCGGTCGCCGCCACGGGGATGACCGTCCCGCGCGGTACCCCCCGCGTCACGGCAGTGCAGAGGCTGACTGCGGCAGTGCCGGGGATCGAGGCCACCCAGGCCGGTGGGCACCGGCTCCGGTCACTACAGTCCTGGGGAACGGTGATCCGGCCAGGGAGGTCATCATGACAGTGCGAAGCTCACTGCTGCGGACCGGGTACTCCTCGCTGCTGCGCCCGGTGCTGTTCACCCGTCACGGGGGCGACCCCGAGGCGATCCACGACGAGCTGATTGAGCGCCTGGCGCGGGCTAGCCGCTCGCCGGCGCAGCTGGCGCTGCTGCGGGCGGTCGCCGGCCAGCCGCACCGGCCGGCCACCGTGGCCGGGATCCGGTTCCCGGGGCGGGTGGGGGTGGCCGCCGGGCTGGACAAGAACGGCCGGTGCGGCCCGGTCTGGGCGGCTCTGGGGTTCGGTTTCGCCGAGCTCGGTACGGTGACCGCCCTGGCACAGCCCGGCAACGACACTCCCCGGATCTTCCGGCTGCGGGCCTCGGGCGCGATCATCAACCGGATGGGCTTCAACAACGCCGGTGCCAAGGCCCTGGCCGACCACCTGTTCTCGCTGGGGGTCCGGCGCGGCGAGTCCACCCTCGGGATCCCGCTCGGGATCTCGCTGGGCAAGACGAAGCGGGTCCCGGTCCAGCAGACGATCGCTGACTACACGGCGAGCTTCCGGATGCTTGCCGGCTACGCCGACTACATCGCGGTCAACGTCTCCAGCCCCAACACTCCGGGCCTGCGTGACCTGCAGCACCGCAACCACCTCGCTAGCCTGCTGCGGGCTCTGGTCCGGGAGGCGGCCCAGATCCCGCACCCGCTGGGCCCGGTGCCGGTCTTCGTCAAGGTGGCCCCCGACCTCACCGACCGTCAGCTGGACGAGGTGGTCGGGGTCGTCGCCGACGAGGGGGGCCGCGGCATCATCGCCACGAATACCACCCTGGCTCGCGACCACCTGGCGCCGCCGGACCAGGCGCTGGCGCACGAGGCCGGGGGCCTGTCCGGGGCGCCGCTGACCCGTCGAGCGCTGGAGGTGGTGAGCCGGATCTGTGCCGCTACCACTCTCCCGGTGATGGGGGTGGGCGGGATCATGACCCCTGGCGATGCCGCCCGGATGCTTGACGCTGGGGCCCGGCTGGTGCAGGTCTACACCGGCTTCATCTACCACGGTCCCGCCCTGGTTGCCGGGATCAATGCCCTGCCCGACAGGAGGCGCCGATGACCTTCGCCCAGCGGCTTGCCGACCGGGTCGCCCAGCTCGGCGCGCTGTGCGTCGGGATTGACCCTCACCCGGCCGTGATCGAGCGCTGGGGACAGCCGTACTCGGTGGCTGGGCTGGAGGCCGTGTCGCTGGGGATGGTGGCGGCCCTGGCCGACCGGGTGGCGGTCTTCAAGCCGCAGTCGGCCCTGTACGAGGCGCACGGCTCGGCGGGGATCGCGGTGCTGGAGCGGACGATCGCGGCGGCTCAGGCCGCCGGGGCGCTGGTGGTCCTGGACGTGAAGCGCGGCGACATCGGATCGACCATGGAGGCGTACGCCCGGGCGTACCTGACGGACGGCTCCCCGCTGGCGGCGGACGCGGTGACGGTGTCGCCGTACCTGGGCTTCGGCTCACTGCGCCCGGCCTTCGACGCTGCGCACGCCAGCGGCCGGGGGGTGTACCTGCTGGCCCGGACCAGCAACCCGGAGGGCGGCGAGGTCCAGCAGGCGGTCCGGGCTGACGGGCGGACCGTGGTGCAGGCCATGGTGGACGACGCGGCGGCGGTGAACGAGGCCAGCGGGCAGAACGCGATCGGGCTGGTGATCGGGGCCACCCACCGCGACCCTGGCTGTGACCTGAGCCGGTTCACCGGGTCGGTCCTGGCCCCCGGCGTCGGCGCCCAGGGCGGCCGGATCGCTGACCTGCCTGAGATCTTTGGCCCGGCAGCCGGCCAGGTGCTGGCGACGGTGAGCCGGGAGGTGCTGCTGGCCGGACCCGAGCCGCAGGCCCTGGAAGCTGCTGTGGCAAGGTTGGTGACGTCGCAGGTGTCATGATGAGCCTTCATTGGCTAGATTGGCGCTGAAAGGGTGGAGTGGGGGCTCCACCGATCTTGTGACTGGGAATCAGGTGGTCGCCGTGTGCGCGGCCCCATGCTCAAAGATCGGAGAAGATGGTGGCGATTCCACAGCTCTCGCCGGAGCAGTTGCAGTCGGCGCGAGAGGCGGCCGCGAAAGCGCGTCGGGCGCGGGCCGAGCTCAAGCAGCGAGTCCGGACTCGGGAGCTCACACTGGGGGCGGCTCTGGACCTGGCCAGCGGTGACGAGGTCCTCGCTCATGTCAAGGTGGTCGACCTGCTGAAGTGCGTCCCGCGGGTGGGCGAGAAGCGGGCGGCCGAGGTGATGTCGCGTCTCGACATCGCTCCTAACCGCCGGATCCGTGGTCTGGGCCGGCACCAGGTCGCGGGCCTCAAGGCCGAGTTCTCGTGACTGGCAGCGTCACTGTCCTCTGCGGCCCGAGCGGGGTCGGGAAGGGGACGGTGGTCGCTGCCCTGCTGCATCAGCAGCCTCAGCTATGGCTGTCGACCTCGGTCACCACTCGGGCACCGCGTCCCGGGGAAGTGGCCGGGGTCAGCTATCACTTCATCTCTGACGCTGACTTCGACCAGATGATCGCCGACGAGCAGCTGCTGGAGTGGGCAGTCGTCCACGGTCACCACCGCTACGGCACGCCCCGCCAGCCGGTGCTCGACGCGGTCGCCGCCGACCGCCAGGTCCTGCTCGAAGTGGACCTGGGTGGGGCCCGGCAGATCCGGCAGACCCTGCCCAGCGCCCTTCAGGTCTTCCTGCTGCCGCCGAGCTGGGAGGAGCTCGAGCGGCGGCTGAGGGGCCGCGCCACCGAGGACGCGGCCACCGTCACCCGCCGCCTCCAGACCGCCCGCGACGAGCTGGCTGCGGTCGGCGAGTTCGACGCCACAGTCGTGAATACCGAAGTCGCGGACACCGTTGCTGAGCTGGTACAGTTGCTCGGTCTGGGCTCCGGGTGAGGTCAGCCTTCCCGGCAGGCCCTTCGAGCGACTCACGAGCGAAGGTACCTAGTGACGGTTCACCCTGAAGGCATCATCAACCCCCCGATCGACGACCTCCTGACGCAGGTCGACTCCAAGTACCGGCTGGTTCTGTTCGCCGCCAAGCGAGCTCGGCAGATCAACGCCTACTACTCGCAGCTAGGGGAGGGCCTGCTGGAGAACGTGGGCCCGCTGGTGGACACCGCGGCCCAGGAGAAGCCGCTGTCGATCGCGCTGCGCGAGATCAGCGCGGGCGTGCTGGACTGCACCCCGGTCGACCCCGAGGCAGAGGCCGCGGCCATGGCCGAGGCGGTCGCCGACCCGGACTTCGTCTTCGGTGACCCCTTCGGTGACTCTGACCTGTAAGAGCCCGGACGCCAGGAGCCGCCGGTTCCATCACTCAGCCTGGTCCTTCCTGGCGTCGGAGGCTAGGTCTCACTGGTGCTGTCTGCCCGTGCTGCCCCCGACGCCGATCGCAACCGAACCCACCAAGGAGTAGCTGTGCAGCGTCTGTTCACGTCGGAGTCCGTCACCGAAGGCCACCCGGACAAGGTGTCCGACTCGATCTCGGACTCGGTCCTGGATGCCCTGCTGGAGCAGGACCCGTTGAGCCGGGTCGCGGTCGAGACCCTGGTCACCACGGGTCTGGTGGTGGTAGCCGGCGAGGTCACGACCGAGGCCTACGCTGATATCGCCAAGATCGCCCGGCAGCGGGTCATGGACATCGGCTACACCTCCTCTGACGTCGGCTTCGACGGCGGGTCGTGCGGCGTGGTAGTGGCGCTGGGCTCCCAGTCACCGGACATCGCCCAGGGCGTCAACACCGCCGAGGAGCAGCGGGCCGAGGGCTCGGCTGACGCGCTCGACGGTCAGGGGGCCGGGGACCAGGGCCTGATGTTCGGCTACGCCTGCAACGACACCGCCAGCCTGATGCCGCTGCCGATCGACATCGCCCACCGCCTGGCCGAGAGGCTGACCGCGGTCCGCAAGGACGGCGTCCTCGACTACCTGCGTCCCGACGGCAAGACCCAGGTCACGATCGCGTACGAGGGCGACCAGCCGGTCGGCATCGACACGGTCGTGGTCTCCACCCAGCACAGCGCTGACGTCACTCAGGCCACCATCGCCGCTGGTGTCCGGCGCGAGGTGATCGACCCGGCCCTGGCGACGTACGACATCGCCCGGCCGGAGCTGAAGGTGTACGTCAACCCGACCGGCTCGTTCGTGGTCGGCGGCCCGATGGGCGATGCCGGCGTGACCGGGCGCAAGATCATCGTCGACACCTACGGCGGCATGGCCCGCCACGGTGGCGGTGCCTTCTCCGGCAAGGACCCGTCCAAGGTGGACCGCTCCGCCTCGTACGCGATGCGCTGGGTCGCCAAGAACGTCGTCGCTGCCGGGCTCGCGGCCCGCTGCGAGGTTCAGGTCGCGTACGCGATCGGCCGGTCCCACCCGGTCGGGCTGTTCATCGACTGCTTCGGCACCGAGTCGGTCCCGCTGGACCAGATCAGCCAGGCCGTGACCAGTGTCTTCGACCTGCGCCCGGCGGCCCTGGTCCGCGACCTTGACCTGCTGCGCCCGATCTACCGGCTGACCACCAACTACGGCCACTTCGGCCGGGACCTGCCGGAGCTGACCTGGGAGCGCACCGACCGCGCCGAGGCGCTCGCCAAGGCCGTCCAGGGCTGAGACTCCCTGGCAGCACCAGTGCCCGGGCCACGACTGGCCCGGGCACGGTCATGCTCAGGGCCCGCGGTCGTCTGGGGCCCGAGCGGCTGGTTCTGGACGCGGTAGGCGGCTGCTGCCAGGTCACCGGCGAAGGCCGCCCCACCTTCTAGGGTGTGCCCATGGTCGAGGTGGCACGACCCGTTGCCCGGGTGTACGTGGATGTCGGCCTGCCGCACCTGGACCGCCCCTTCGACTACGCCGTTCCGGCGGAGCTGGACGAGGCGGTGGTCGTCGGCTCCCGGGTCCGGGTCCGGTTCTCGGGGCGACTGGTCAACGGCTTTGTCGTGGAGCGGGTCGAGACCTCGCCGCAGCAGTCCCTGGCCCCGGTCGTCCGCAGCGTCAGCCCCGAGCCGGTGCTGCCACCCGGCTCAGCCCGGCTGGTGCGGGCGGTCGCCGACCACTACGGGGGGAGCTTCAGTGATGTGGCGCGGCTGGCGGTCCCACCGCGGCACGCCAGCACCGAGACCGCTGCCCAGCGGCCCAACCCCGACCTGGTGGCCCCGTCACCGGCGGCAGAGGTTCTGGGGGCCTACCCCCAGGGCGAGTCGTTCCTGGCGCGGCTGCGCTCGGGCGAGTCCCCGCGGGCAGCCTGGACGGTGGTGCCCAGCTGTGGCCCGGAGGGGGACTGGGCGGTCGGGACCGCCGAGGCGGTCGCAGCGACCGTGGCGTCGGGACGCTCGGCGGTGGTGGTGGTGCCCGACGCCCGTGACGTGGCCCGGGTGGCGCCGGCGCTGGAGGCCCGGGTCGGCCGAGCCTGGGTGGTCCGGCAGCAGGCCGAGCTGGGGCCGTCGGCGCGGTACCGGTCGTTTCTGCGGGGTCTGCGGGGCCAGGCCCGGGTCGTGGTGGGGACCCGGTCGGCGGTGTTCGCCCCGGTGGTCGACCTGGGTCTGCTGTGCGTCTGGGACGACGGCGACGACCTGCACGCCGAGCCGCGGGCTCCGTACCCGCACGCTCGGGACGTGGCCGCGATCCGCAGCAGCCAGACGGGGGCCGGGTTTCTCGTGGCCTCCACAAGCCGCAGCTGTGAGGTACAGGCCTGGGTGGAGCGAGGCTGGCTGGCTCCGATCGCGCTGGTCCCCGACCAGGTACGGCGCCTGGCCCCGGCGGTCCGGGTCGCCCGCGACGACGACGACGCGCTGGAGCGCGACCCGGCGGCCCGGCTGGCTCGCCTGCCGCGGGAGGTGTTCACCGTGGTCCGGGCCGGCCTGGCGCAGGGGCCGGTGCTGGTCCAGGTCCCCCGAGCCGGGTACCTGGCCGCGCTCAGCTGCGCGGCCTGCGGCAGCCGGGCCCGCTGCCCGGTCTGCGGCGGGCCACTGCGCAGCGACTCCGACCTGAGTCGTCCGGGCCCCAGGCTGTCGTGCCGCTGGTGCAGCCGGGTGGTGACCGGGTGGCACTGCCCAGACTGCGGGTCGAGGCGGCTCCGCTCGTACCAGGTCGGGGCGGAGCGGACCGCGGAGGAGCTCGGCCGGGCCTTCCCCCAGACCCCGGTCCGCCGCTCGGCGCAGGGCCGGGTCCTGGACCGGGTGGGTGCGGAGCCGGCGCTGGTAGTGGCGACTCCGGGAGCCGAGCCGCCAGCCGCTCACGGCTATGCCGCCGCGCTGCTGCTGGACGCCAGCGCTCTGCTCGCCCGGGCCGACCTGAGGGCGGCCGAGGAGGCGCTTCGACGCTGGCTCCAGGCGGTGGCCCTGGTCCGGCCGGGGACGGCAGGTGGGACCGTGCTGCTGGTCGGGCCGCCCCAGTCGCGCGCGGTCCAGGCCCTGCTCCGGCTGGACCCGGGGGGCTTCGCCAGCCGGGAGCTGGCCGAGCGGGCCGAGGCGGGATTTCCGCCAGCGGTGCGGTTCGCGGTGGCAGAGGGAGAGTGGAGCATCCTGGTCGAGCTGGCCAAGGCCCTGGCGGAGGTCCCGGGGCTGGCCGCGCTGGGACCGGCCGAGGCCACCGAGCAGGCCCGGCTGCTGGTCCGCTGCCCGCTGCCAGGCGGCGCCGACCTGGCCCGGGCCGTGCAGGCCTTCCAGGCTGGACGGTCCGCCCGCAAGGACCAGCGCCCGCTGCGGGTTCGGGTCGACCCCGTCGTCCTGGAGTAGGTGCTGGCAGTCCTGGCGCCGTCACCGGCATAGTGTTCTCACCGACGGACACCAGGAGAGACGTGAGCGCAGACTCGAAGGCGGCGAAGAAGGCTGAGAAGAAGGCCGAGAAGGCCGCCAGAAAGGCCAGGGAGGCTGAGAAGGTCGCCCAGGCGAAGGCCGCCAGGAAGGGCGCTGACAAGGCGAAGGCCGGGAAGAAGGCCAAGGCCGCCAAGGCTCACGACGGCACGAAGGGCAAGGCCGAGAAGACCGTGACAATCACCGTGCTCCACGCCGAGCCGGAGATCCTCCTCACCGTCGACCACGGTGCCGTCGCCAGCACCTGGCGCCGGCCTGCGCGCGGCATCGCTCGGACCAGCTACCGCCCCTCGGTGACCGCGGTGGCCCGGTCTCGCGCCAAGCTGCGGCGTCAGGCCGCAGCCGCGCCGCACGAAGGGTGAGTGGCAAGGCAGATCGGTAGGCTGCCGGCCATGCGAGTGGTCTTTGCCGGTACCCCGGACATCGCAGTTCCCAGCCTGGAGGCGATCGCCGCCAGCGGGCACGAGCTGGTAGCGGTGCTGACCCGGCCGGCAGCGCCCCAGGGGCGCAGCCGCCGCCCGGTGCCCAGCCCGGTCGCGGCCTGGGGCAGGGAGCACGGCCTGGAGGTCCTCACCCCCGAGCACCCCCGCGACCCGGAGCTTCAGCGCCGGCTGGCCGAGATCGCCCCCGCCTGCTGCCCGGTGGTGGCGTACGGGGGGCTGCTTCCGCAGCGGGTGCTGGCGGTGCCAGCCCAGGGCTGGGTCAACCTTCACTTCTCGCTGCTGCCGCGCTACCGCGGCGCCGCGCCGGTGCAGCGGGCCCTGCTGGCCGGCGAGCCGATCACCGGGGCCACGACCTTCCAGATCGTCCGCGAGCTGGACGCCGGGCCTGTCTGGCGCACCCTGACCGAGCCGGTCGGGTCGCAGGACACCTCCGGCGAGCTGCTGACCCGGCTGGCGCACCGCGGTGCCGCGCTGCTGGTGGAGACCCTGGACGCGGTGGCCGCCGGGGAGCAGCCCGTGCCGCAGGCGGCCGGCCCGGTCTCGTACGCGCCGAAGCTGGACCCCGACCAGGTCCGGATCGACTGGTCCAGCCCGGCGGTCGAGATCGACCGCCTGGTCCGGGCCGCCAACCCGGACCCCGGCGCCTGGACCCTGCTCGCGGGCGAGCGGTTCAAGGTGCTGCTCGCCGAGCCGGCCGAGAGCGACCTGGAGCCCGGGCGGCTCGCCCCCGGCAAGCGTGAGGTGCTGGTCGGTACCGGCGCCGGGTCGCTGCGGCTGCTGCAGGTCCAGCCGCTCGGCAAGCGCCCGATGCCCGGCCCGGACTGGGCCCGCGGTGCCCGGCTGAGCGACCACGAGGTCTTCGCATGAGCCAACGGCGCCGTCCTCGTCGGCAGGCCCGGGCCCGGCCGGTCGACCCGGCCCGGCGGGCCGCGTACGACGCGCTGCGAGCCGTCCACGCCGGCGGCGGTTACGCCAACCTGGTGCTCAGCGACCTGCTGGCCGAGCGCCGGCTGGAGGAGCGGGACGCGGCCTTCGCCACCGAGCTGCTCAGCGGCACCTGCCGGCTCCAGGGAACCTACGACGCGGTCATCGTCCGGGCCGCCGGCCGGCCACTGAGCTCCCTGCAGCCGGCCGTGGTCGACGTGCTGCGGCTCGGAGCGCACCAGCTGCTCTCGATGCGGGTCCCGGCGCACGCCGCGGTCACCTGCTCGGTCGACCTCGTCGCCGCGGCGGTCGGAGAGCGCGCCACCGCGGTGGTGAACGCCGTGCTGCGCCGAGTCGCTGGGCGCGACCTCGACACCTGGGTAGACCTGCTGGCCGCTGGCCTCAGCGGTGTCGACGAGCTGGCCGTACGCCACCACCACCCCCGGTGGGTCGCCCAGGCGTTCGCCGAGGTGCTCGGCACGGTGGGTGCCGAGCGGGTGATGGAGGCCGACAACCGCCCGCCGGTGACGACCCTGGCAGTCCGACCCGGGCTGGCCTCGGTTGCCGAGCTGGTCGCCGACGGGGCCCGGCCCGGAGCCTGGTCCCCGTACGCGGCGGTGGTGTCCGGCAGCCCGTCTCAGCTGGCCGCGGTCCGCGAGGGCCGGGCCGGGGTCCAGGACGAGGGCTCCCAGCTGGTGGCGCTGGCGCTGTCGCGAGCCGAGTCCCCAGCCGGGCCGTGGCTCGACCTGTGCGCCGGTCCGGGCGGGAAGGCCGCCCTGCTGACTGGACTGGCGGCAGGCCAGGGCGAGCGCCTAGTGGCCGCCGAGCGGCAGCCGCACCGGGCCCGGCTAGTGGCCCAGGCGCTGCGCGGCTACGCCGGGCGCCGCGGGCCGGACGGGCAGGACCAGTCGCCGCTGGTGGTCGCCGCCGACGGCACCTGCCCGGCCTGGCAGCCGGGCTCCTTCGCCCGGGTGCTGGCCGACGTCCCGTGCACCGGGACCGGGGCGCTGCGCCGCCGGCCCGACGCGCGCTGGCGCCACCAGGAGTCCGACCTGGCCGAGCTGGTGCCGCTGCAGGAGCGGCTGCTGCACAGTGCTCTGGATGCGGTCGTGCCTGGCGGGGTGGTGGCGTACGTGACCTGCTCACCCCACCCGGCGGAGACCGAGCAGGTGGTCCGGGCGGTGCACGACCAGCGAGACGACGTGTCGGTGCTCGACGCCTGGTCGTACCTGAGCGAGGTGGACGACATCGCCCGGGGGCCGTTCATCCAGCTCTGGCCGCACCGGCACTCCACCGACGCGATGTTCTGCGCGCTGCTGCGGCGCCGAGACCGGGCCTAGGGGGCCGAAAGGTCGCCGCTACAGTGACCAGGTGCCGATCCGCATCACACCCAGCATCCTCAATGCTGACTTCGCTGACCTCAGGGGTGAGATCGCCAAGATCCCCAGTGCCGACGCGGTCCACGTCGACGTCATGGACAACCACTTCGTGCCGAACCTGTCGATCGGGCTGCCGGTGGTGGAGGCGATCCGCCGCACCACCACCCAGATGCTCGACATCCACCTGATGATCGAGGACCCCGACCGCTGGGCGCTGCAGTTCGGGGAGGCCGGCGCCGAGTCGGTGACCTTCCATGCTGAGGCGGCCAAGGCGCCGGTACGGCTGGCGCGGGCGCTGCGGGCGAAGGGCGTTCGGGCCGGGATCGGGCTCAACCCCGCCACTCCGGTCGACCAGGTGGCGCCGCTGCTCGGCGAGGTCGACATGGTGCTGTGCATGACCGTGGAGCCAGGCTTCGGCGGGCAGCCGTTCCTCGACCTGGTGCTGCCCAAGGTCCGCCAGGTCCGCGAGCTGGTCCGGCAGGCCGGGCTGGAGGTCTGGGTCCAGGTCGACGGCGGGGTCTCGGCGGAGACCATCGAGCGCTGTGCCGAGGCCGGAGCCGACACCTTCGTCGCTGGCTCGGCGGTGTACCGGGCCGACGACCCGGACGCCGTGGTGCGCCGGCTGCGGCAGCTGGCCGAAGGGTGCCGGCACTGATGCGGTACCTGTCGACCCGTGGCCACGGCGAGCCGGGCCTGCCGTTCAGCGACGTCCTGCTGGCCGGGCTGGCGCCCGACGGCGGGCTCTACCTTCCCGAGTCCTACCCCCGGCTGGACCGGGCGACCCTGGGCCGCTGGCGGCGGCTGCTGGCCGAGGAGGGCTACGCCAGCCTCGCGTACGAAGTGCTCAGCCTGTTCATCGACGACATCCCCGGCCCCGACCTGAGGCGGCTGGTGGAGGCCGCGTACACGGCGGAGGCCTTCGGCGGCCCGGACATCGTCCCGGTCAGCGAGCTGGGCGACGGTCTCTGGCTGGCGCACCTGTCGAACGGGCCAACCGCCGCCTTCAAGGACCTGGCGCTGCAGCTGCTGGGCCAGCTCTTCGAGTACGAGCTGGAGCGGCGCGGCGAGCGGATCACGATCGTCGGCGCCACCTCGGGCGACACCGGTTCAGCGGCCGAGCACGCGATGCTCGGCAAGGCCGCGGTCCGGGTCTTCATGCTCAGCCCGTACGGGCGGATGACCCCGTTCCAGCAGGCCCAGATGTACAGCCTGGACGACCCCCGGATCGTCAACGTGGTGGTGGACGGGGTCTTCGACGACTGCCAGGACCTGGTCAAGGAGGTCTTCGCCGACGCAGGCTTCAAGGTCCGGCAGCGGGTGGGTGCGGTGAACTCGATCAACGTCGGCCGGCTGGTCGCCCAGGTGGTCTACTACGTCGCCGCCTGGCTGCGGGCCACCTCCAGCGACACCGACGAGGTGTCGTTCTGCGTGCCGTCGGGAAACTTCGGCAACATCTACGCCGCCCACGTGGCCCGCGAGATGGGCCTGCCGGTCCAGCGGCTGGTCTTGGCCACGAACGAGAACAACGTGCTCGCCGAGTTCTTTCAGACCGGGCGGTACCGGGTTCGCGGCGGGGCTGAGACCTTCCAGACCTCAAGCCCGTCCATGGACATCTCGAAGGCCTCCAACGTGGAGCGGTTCGTCTTCGACCTGCTGGGCCGCGACCAGGACCGGACCCGCCGGCTGTTCGGTGAGGAGCTGGCCCGCCACGGCTGCTTCGACCTGTCCGGTGACCCGGCCTTCGCCGGGCAGCGGGAGCGGTTCGGCTTCGAGGCTGGGACCTCGACCCATGCCGACCGGGTGCAGACCATCCGGACCACCTACCAGCGCTACCAGGTGGTGATCGACCCGCACACCGCTGACGGGGTGAAGGTCGCCCGGGACCTGGCCGGTGACGAGCCGATGGTGGTGATGGAGACTGCGCTGCCGGTGAAGTTCTCCCAGACCGTGGTCGAGGCGCTCGGTGTCGAGCCGCAGCGGCCGCAGCGGTTCCAGGGCCTCGAAGACCTCCCGCAGCAGGTGGTGCACCTGACCGGCGGGGTGGACGGGCTGAAGCGGCTGATCGAGAACCACCAGGGCTGACCGGCGCCGGGCTGCCCGGCGCCGGAGGCGTGAGGCTCAGGCCAGGTCGGGGTTGACCCGCTCGGCGCGCTCGGTACGGGCCTTGGGCCGGGCCCCGTGCTCGTACGGCTCCTCATCGTCGACCAGACCGGACTTGTCGGGGTGGCGGCGCAGCACCAGGCGCTGGGCGGCCTTGTCGACGACCCACCCGATCACGGTGGAGACCGCCGCGGCGGCCACGATTGACATGACCGGGTGGACACGGAACCAGTACCCAGCGACCCAGCCGGAGCCGACGATGTACGAGGTCCAGGCGGCGGAGGTCACCGAGCTCAGCGCCAGGAAGCGGCTCCAGCGGACCCCGACCATCCCGGCGGTGATGTTGACCGCGACCCGGAAGACCGGCAGGAACCGGCCGATGATGATGATCACCACGCCGCGCTGGGCGAACTTCTGGTGGGCCCAGTGCAGCGCCTTGCTGATCGTGGGCCTCTTGAGCAGCCGGGACTGGCGCAGCCAGCGGTTGTGCCCGACAAAGAAGGCCAGGTTGTCACCGATCCAGGCACCGCCCCAGACCACCAGCAGAAGGTACCCGAACAGCTCGGGGTGGTTGCTGCGCACCAGCGCCGAGAAGGCGACCGCCGTGGTCTCCGACGGCACGATCGGCAGCAGGCCGTCGCAGATCACCAGCAGTCCGAGCACCAGGTAGGCGATGGGGTCACCCGAGGTGCTCAGCACCAGTTCTACGATCTCGTCCACCCTGCTCCCTTCGCCAGTCAGCCAGAGTACCGGGGGTGTGGTGACGGAATCGGTCGGGATGAGACGCAGCGGCGACTCCCTCATCTGCTGGCTTCGCTGGCCGTCGGCGAGAGCCCTGGCCTGTGGCTTGCCGAGTGGGCCCCACGCCTCGCCGCCCGACGCTCCGGGCCTGGCCCACCTCGCCGTCCAGGCCCCCGAACCGGGGAGCTGCCACGGCGCGGCTGGTGCAGCCAGGGCCGCCCCTGGGACCACCGGCGCGGCGCCTGAGGGTCACTGTCGCAGCGCCGCTCTAGGGTGAGTCTGAGCACCGAGGAGGACACATGCCGCAGCCTGCAGACGAGTCGTACGCCCCCGTCGGGCTAGTTGCCGGGACGACGGACGCCACGCCCCTGACCTTCTCGGTGGCGGTCCTCCCCGACGCGTACCTGCAGCTCGACGACGTGGTGGTGACGGGTCGTACGGTTCCCGGGGTCGGGCCGGTCCGGGTCTGCGGGATCGTGACCGAGGTCCGCTCCCGGCACGAGGGAGCCGCCTTCGACTCGGACGTGTTCCTGATCAACGACGGGGTGCTGCCGGCCCAGGTGCAAGAGCTGGCCGAGGTCGCCACCACCCGGGTCGACCCGGAGTGCTACGTCCCGCCGAGCCCCGGCGCCCCGGTCTGGCGGGCGACCGGGGAGGAGCGTGAGCTCGCCCTGTACTTCGACCGGATGGAGCGGCAGGTCTGCTTCGGGATGGGCCGCGACGGCAGCCCGGTGTACGTCAACCTCGACTTCCTCGACGGCACCCGCGGCGCGCACGTCTCGATCTCAGGAGTGTCCGGGGTCGCCACCAAGACCAGCTTCGCGCTGTTCCTGCTGCACTCGCTGTTCACCGGCGGGGCCCTGGCCGGGCGGGCGCTGAACGCGAAGGCCCTGGTGTTCAGCGTCAAGGGCGAGGACCTGCTGTTCCTGGACACCCCGAACCGGGCCGTCGACGAGCAGCTGCGCGAGGCGTACCGGCGGCTGGGGCTGGCGGCCGAGCCGTTCGGCTCGGTGGCCCTGTACGCACCGCCGGTCCCGGGCGACCGGACCGGTCGGCCCAACGTCAGCTCCCGGCCGCAGGGAGTAGTTCCGTTCTGGTGGACCCTGAGCGAGTTCTGCGAGGCCGAGCTGCTGCGGTTCGTCTTCGCCGACGCTGAGGACGAGCGCAACCAGTACACGATGGTCCTGCACCGGGTGGCGACCCAGCTGCGGCTCAGTGCTCGGGCGGCCGGTACCGACGGGGCGGTCAGCATCAACGGGCGGACCGCCTCGACCTGGGCCGAGCTGATCGACCTGGTCTGCGACCACCTCGACGACGACGCGACCCGGTCGGCCTGGGCCGGCCCGGTCACCGGCTCGGGCACGATCAACGCCTTCGTGCGGCGGCTGCGGTCGTCACAGCGGGCGCTGGGGCCGATCATCCGCGGCGACCTGAGCGCCAGCGGGAGCCGCCGGATCAGCACCGAGTCGCAGGTGACCGTGGTCGACCTGCACAACCTGCCGGAGCGGGCGCAGCGGTTCGTGGTCGGGGTGGTGCTGGACCAGCAGACCCGGCTCAAGGAGGAGGCCGGGCCGGGCGGGCTGCTGCTCACCATGCTCGACGAGCTCAACAAGTACGCCCCCCGCGAGGGCCGCTCGCCGATCAAGGACGTGCTGCTCGACATCGCCGAGCGGGGCCGCTCGCTGGGGATCATCCTGATCGGTGCCCAGCAGACCGCCAGCGAGGTGGAGCGGCGGATCGTCGCCAACTGCTCGGTCCGGGTGGTGGGCCGCCTCGACCCGGCCGAGGCCTCCCGGCCCGAGTACGGCTTCCTGCCGCCCTCTCAGCGCGCTCGCGCCACCTTGGCCCGCCCGGGGACGATGTTCGTCTCCCAGCCTGAGATCCCGGTCCCGCTGGCGGTGGAGGTCCCGTTTCCGGCCTGGGCCACGCGACCGGCGGAGGCAGCAGCCAGCCTGGGGGACGGGGCTCCCGACGTCTTCGCCTCGCTGGCCAGTGACGACGAGACTCCCTTCTGAGGTGCGGCGATGAGGTTTCTGCACACGGCCGACTGGCATGTCGGCAAGACCCTGCGGGGCCGGCGGCGGCTGGACGAGCAGAAGGCGGTGCTGGGCGAGATCGTCGCCCTGGCAGCGGCGGAGCAGGTGGACGCGGTGCTGGTCGCGGGTGACGTGTACGACTCGGTCAGCCCGAGCGCTCCAGCCCAGCAGCTGGTGAACCAGACCCTGATCGAGCTGGCCCGCAACGGGGCCGAGGTGGTCGTGATCGCCGGCAACCACGACCACCCGGACACCTTCGAGGCGTACCGGCCGCTGATGCGGCTGGCCGGGATCACCCTGATCGGCCGGATCCGGCCGCGGGCCCAGGGCGGCGTCTACGGGTTCACTGCCCGCAGCACCGGCGAGCCGGTCAACGTGGCGCTGCTGCCGTTCCTGCCCCGGCGCTACGTGGTCAAGGCCGAGCAGATCGTCTCCGGCGACCCGGCCCAGAGCTCGGGCCGCTACGACGCCGCGGTCCGCGAGATCCTGGCCGACCTGGCCCAGGGCTTCACCCCGGACGCAGTCAACCTGGTGCTGGCGCACCTCACCTGCACCGGCGGGCGGCTCGGCGGGGGAGAGCGGGAGGCGCAGAGCATCTTCGAGTACCACGTCCCGGCGACGGCCTTCCCGGTGGAGGCCCACTACGTCGCGCTGGGGCACCTGCACCGCCGCCAGTCGCTGCCGGCCCCCTGCCCGGTGCACTACAGCGGCTCCCCGGTCGCGGTCGACTTCGGCGAGGAGCAGAACACCCCGGTGGTCTGCCTGGTGGAGGCGGCGGTCGGCCGCCCGGCCACGGTCACCGACCACCCGCTCCGGTCGGCGCGGCGGCTGCGTACGGTGACCGGGAGCCTGGCTGAGGTGCTGGCCGAGACCGACCCGACCAGCGACGACTGGCTGCGGGTGGTGCTGCGCGAGAAGGCCCGGGCCGGGCTGCGCGACCAGGTCCTGGCCGATCTGCCGAACGCCGTCGAGGTCCGGATCCACCCCGACTTCGCCGGCACCCGGGCCCGGGTGGGCGCAGGCCACCGGGGCCGCAGCCCGGCCGAGCTCTTCGGGGAGTACCTGGCCCAGCGGGGGATCAGCGACGAGCGGCTGACCGCCCTGTTCACCGAGCTCGACGACGAGCTGGCCCAGGAGGTGACCCGATGAGGCCGGTCCGCCTCGACCTGCACGGCTTCGCCGCCTTCCGGGAGGCGACCACCATCAGCTGGGACCAGGTCGACTACTTCGCCCTGGTCGGGCCTACCGGGTCGGGCAAGTCGACCGTGATCGACGCGATCGTGTTCGCCCTGTACGGCACGGCGCCGCGCTGGGGCCGCAGCAACGCGATCCGGGACGCCCTGGCTCCGACCGGGAACCGGGCCACGGTCCGGCTGGTGTTCGACCTGGCCGGGCAGCGGTACGTGGTCGCCCGGGAGGTCCGCCGCAGCGGGCAGAGCATCACCCAGAAGACGGTCTCGCTGGAGCGGCTGGCCGACCCGGAGGACCTCGCCGGCCTGTCGGTGGTGCTGGCTGACGACCCGGACGGGGTCCGGACCGCCATGGAGCGGCTGATCGGGCTCAGCTACGCCGACTTCACCCAGTGCGTGGTGCTGCCGCAGGGGCAGTTCGCCGACTTCCTCAAGGCCACGATGAGGCAGCGCCAGGACATCCTGGTGAAGCTGCTGGGGGCCGACCGGTACGAGCAGATCCGCGAAGCCGCGTCCCGGCGGGCGCTGGCCGCGAAGGCCCGGGCCGAGAGCCTCACCGGCCAGCTCGACGCCCTGGCCGGCGCCACCGACGAGGCGATCGCCGCCGCCCAGAGCCGGGTCGCCGAGCTGGACGAGGGGGCGACCAGCCTCGAGGCGCTGGCGTCGCGGTGGGAGACCGTACGCCAGCACGCCGACGCTGCGGCGCTGGAGCTGCGCCAGGCTCAGGACCACGAGCGGCTGCTGAGCGGGCTGCAGGTGCCCGAGGGACTGGCCGAGATCGTGGCGGCGGCAGCCGCCAGCGCCGCCGCCCAGGCCGCAGCCGACGAGCAGGCAGCGCAGGCCCGTGCAGACCACCAGCAGGCCCGGGCCCTGCTGGACCAGGCGGGGGAGCGGGCCCCGCTGGCCGCCCGGCTGGAGCAGTGGCAGGCCCTGGAGCAGGTCCAGGTCGAGCAGCCCGCCGCCGCCGAGGACTGCGAGCGGGCCGAGGCCGAGGCAGCCGTCGCCCAGCAGCGCCTCGGTGACGCTGTCACCGACGCCCAGGCCGCTCAGCAGGCCTGGCAGCGCGCCGCCAGTGACCTGGAGGCCTGCCAGGGCCGGACCGCAGAGCTGCTGCAGCGCCAGGCCACCCTGAGCGAGGTCCGCGAGCCCGAGGGGCTCGCGACGCTGCCCGCTCAGGTCCGCGCAGCACAGCAGCGCCAGCAGGCGGCCCGCCAGGCCGCGGCAGCGGCGGACGAGGCGGAGGAGGCCGCCCGGGCCGCGGTCGAGACCGTGGCCGACCCGGCCCGGCTGCACCGGGCGCTGGAGCTGGTCGGGCAGCTCGACGCGCTAAGGCCCCGGCTGGACGAGGCCCGGGCCCACCAGGAGCTGACCGCCGGGCACCGGGGGCAGGCCGAGCGGCTGGTGCAGCAGACCCAGGACCGCCTGGAGCAGGCCGAGCAGGAGCTGGAGCAGGCTCGCACCGCCGAGCAGGCGGCAGCACTGCAGGCTGGGCTGGCACCGGGCTGCACCTGCCCGGTCTGTGGCCAGGAGGTCACCACCTGCCCCGAGCCGACCAGCGACTCGCACCTGGCAGGCGCGCTCGCGGCCCGCGACCAGGTGCGGACGGCCTGGGCCGAGGCCAGTGCCCTGCTGACCGACACCTCCGCCCAGGCGGCAGCCGCAGACTCCACGGTGCACCAGCTGGAGCAGCAGCAGGCCGACCTGACGGCCGAGCTGGCCGGCCTCACCGACGACCCGGACCCGGAACGGCTGCGTGCCAGCCTGGAGCAGGTCACCGGGCTGGAGGAAGCGGCCCGGCAGGCACGGACCCAGGCCCGTCAGAGCCGGGCCGAGCTGGTGTCGGCCGAGCAGGACCTCCAGGCCGCCCTGGGCGAGCAGCAGCAGCTGCGGACCGAGGTGCAGCGCGCCGTCCAGCAGCTGGCGAGGCTGGGCCTGGACCCTGGCGACAGCGACGACCTGGACGAGCAGTGGCGCGAGCTCCGGCGCTGGCGCGACGAGGACCTGGCCCAGACCACCACCGAGCTGGACGCGAGTCGGCGGCGGACCGAGCAGGCCAGGGCCGCGGCCACCGCGGCCGAGCAGCTCGCCACCAGCCGCGCCGCAGCCCAGCAGGAGGCCCAGCAGGCCGAGACCGACGCGAAGATCGCCGCGGCCAGGGCCCGCGACCGGCTGGCTCGGCTGGCCGAGCAGCAGGCCGGCCTGGAGGCCGCGCTGGCCGACGGCCCCAGCCGTACGGAGACGACGGAGGCGCTCGCGGAGCTGGACCGGCTGCAGCAGGCCGAGCGGGAGTGCTACCAGCAGGCGCAGGCCGCTGAGGCGGAGGCCGAGCGGCGGGCTCAGGCCCGCCTGGCCGCCGGGGCCCAGCTGGACGAGTCCCGAAGCCGGCTGCAGGCCCTGCTGCAGGCGGTGGCCAGCCTCACCCCGCCCCCCATCGACACCACCGACCTGGCGGCGGGATGGCAGCGCCTGACCGGCTGGGCCGGGGAGCGGGCCGCCCAGCTGCGCCAGGAGGTGCTGCCCGACCTGGAGCAGGCCACCGGGGCGGCGCAGGCCGCCCAGCAGGAGGTCACGGCCGAGCTAGTCACCCTGGCCGGTCGGCTGAGGCTGCCCGGTCAGCCCACCGAGCCGCACCGGCTGGAGCTGGAGCTCACCGCCGAGCGGACCCGGGCCGAGAGTGAGCAGCAGGCCCTTCAGGAGCAGGCCGCCCGGCGGCGCCGGCTGGAGCAGGAACGGGCCCAGGCCAGCGAGCAGCAGCTGGTGGCGAGCAACCTGGCGGACCTGCTGCGGGCCAACAAGTTCCAGGGCTGGCTGACCGGGGCAGCCCTCGACAGCCTGGTGGACGGGGCCAGCGAGACCCTGCGCGAGCTCTCCGGAGGCCAGTTCGACCTCACCCACGACAAGGGCGAGTTCTTCGTCATCGACCATGTCGACGCCGACTCGCTGCGCTCGGTACGGACCCTGTCGGGCGGCGAGACCTTCCAGGCCAGCCTGGCGCTGGCCCTGACCCTGTCAGACCAGCTCTCGTCGCTGCAGACCACTGGCGCGGCGCCGCTGGAGTCGATCTTCCTCGACGAGGGCTTCGGCAGCCTCGACGTCGACAGCCTCGACATCGTGGCCGCCACTCTGGAGAAGCTCGCCGCCTCCGACCGGATGGTCGGGATCGTCACCCATGTGGCAGCGCTGGCCGAGCGGGTCCCGGTCCGCTACGTGGTCAGCCGCGACGGCCGCGGCTCGCACGTGGCCCGGGAGGAGGACCGGTGACCGGTTTCCGGGTGGATCCCTGGGACCCCGCGTACGGCAGCAGCGCCGACGACCTCACCGAGTCCCAGGCCGAGGTCGACGCCGAGGCCGAGGTCGCCGAGGCCGGCTGGGCCCCGATCGACCCGGGCCCGGCACCGGCTCCCAGCGCGGTCCTGTTCGCCGACGGGGTGCGCCGCCTCGACGCCCGGGTCTGGTTCGACCCGGCCGGGCCCGGGGTTCCGGAGCCCGGGGTCTGCGCCAGCCTGGCGGCCGGGGTGGTCTGCAGCTGCCCGGCCGGGGCGCACCTGGCGGCCGTTGAGGTCCAGCGGGTGGTCGCCGCGACCCGGGCCGACCTGGACGACCTGGCCACCCCGGTCGGCACGTACGCGGCGCAGCCGGTGACCCGGGTGGCCGGCAGCGAGCCCAGCAGCCTGGTGGTGCAGCGGGTCCAGAGCTGCCTGGCCGGTCTTGAGGCGGCCACCGTACGGGGTGCCCGGCAGCCCGGGTCCGGCTGCCACAGCGGACCCGACGACCTGCTGGTGGTCGACGGCCCGCTGCGGTTCCACGCTGACCTGCCGCGGGCCGTCGGCTTCATCAAGGCCCACCACGCCGCGTACCTGCCCGACCACCTGAGCAGCGTGGTCGCCAGCCTCGGCCCGGGCCAGCGGACCCCGGTCTTCGGGCTGGGGACCCGGTGGCGGCGCTACTCCTGGTACCTGCGGCTGCCCGGCCCAGCCACCGGCTGGTGGGCCGGGGTGGTGCGGGTCGAGGCCTCGGAGCGGCTCGACCCGGCCGCTGCCTGCCGGCTGGCGAACCTGACCGCGCAGGTCCTGCCCCGGTACGCCTCAGTCGAGTACAAGGACCCCCGCGCGCCGCAGAACCTGTACCCGGTCGCCGGGCTAGAGCGCCAGCTGCGCCGCCGGCTAGGAGACCTGGGTCTGGTGCAGCGGGCCCTGCGTGCCGCCGGGAACCGGGACGGTACGGGCAGCGGAGTCACCAGCGGTGCCCACTGACCCCTCAGGACGCTGGGACTGGGGCAGGGCCACCCCTGGCCGAGCAGGGGAGGGACCATGACCGGCCCGAGCCCAGCCAAAGAGCCGGGCGGGCTGCCAGCCCCCGGTCTGAGCGGGCCGGGTGCGGCCCGCTGGAACATGGCCCGGACCCTGGAGGTCTTCGCCGGGCACGAGGTACGGCAGACCACCCCCGGCGGCACCATCGTCCACACCGACGAGACGGCAGAGGCCCGTACACCTCACCACAACGCCACCCTCGCCCTGTCGCCCGCCACCACCGCCGACCACCTGCTTCAGGTGGCGTCCACGTCCCGGGTCAGCAACCTGGTGTGGGTCGACCCCGAGCACGAGGCGGCAGCCTACGAGCACCTCCGGGCCCGGGGGCTGGAGCCGGTGATGGACCTGGCGCAGATGCACCTGGCACAGATCGACCGTGCCCGGCTGGTTCGGCAGCAGCAGGCGGGGAGGCGTCACTGCCCCGCCGGTGGCGGCTGACGACCGACCCGGAGGTCCGCCTCGACGGGCTGCGCCAGCTGCACCTCGACGCCACAGGGATGCCCCAGATGGTCGACTTCTTCGCGGCCCGAGGTCCTGCGCCATGAGGCGGTCGGCCTGGCCCTGGTGCTGGACGAGGCCGACGAGCCAGTCTCAGCCGGGCTGCGGGTGGACGACCCGGCGTCGGCCTCGTCGGGGCTGTACTGGGTCATCACCAGGCCGGATAGCCGCGGTCAGGGACTGGGCCGGCTGGTCGTCACCACCCTCCTGGCCGGTGCTCCGGCCACGGTCCGGCAGGCCGTGCTTCAGGCCACCGACGCCGGGCAGCGGCTGTACGAGTCGCTCGGCTTCACGACCACCCACCGGTGGCTGCGGCTGCGCTACCGGGTCTGACCCGCAAGACGAGGCCCCGTACGGCTCAGCTCTCGCCCTGGCGGCGCAGGTAGCGCTGGAACTCGGCGGCGATCGCGTCGCCGGAGGGCTCGACCTGGCGGGCGTCACTGGCGACCTCCAGGGAGTGGATGTACTCGGCCACGTCCGGGTCCTCGTCGGCCAGCTCGTTGACGTTCTTCTCCCACAGCTCGGCCCGGGCCGGCAGGTCGCCGAGGTTGATCGGCTGGCCGAGCAGGTCCTCCAGCCGGGCCAGCAGCGCCAGGGTGGCCTTGGGGTTGGGCGGGTTGGCGACGTAGTGGGAGCAGGCTGCCCACAGCGACACTGTCGGCAGCCCGGCCATCTGGCAGGCCTGGGCTACGACGCCCTGGATCCCGGTCGGGCCCTCGTACGTGGACTGCTCGGCGTCGTAGCGGCTGCGGACTCCCGGGTCCGTGCTGGACAGCGAGACCGGGATCGGGCGGGTGTGCGGGTTCTCTGAGAGCAGGGCGCCGAGCGCGATCACCAGCTCCGGCTCGGCGACCAGCAGCGCCGCCACCAGGGCCGCCGCGTACGCCGGCCAGCGGAAGCTCGGCTCCGGCCCGCGCACCACCACCACGTCTCGCTCCGGCAGCCGGCAGACCAGGACCTCGGTGCTCGGCCAGGTGATGGTGCGCTGACCGTCCGTGTTCAGGGCGGTCATCGGTCGGGTGGCCTGAAAGTCGTAGTAGTCGCTCGGGTCGAGAGTGACCGCGACCGACGACGGGTAGGTGGACACGAGGTGGTCGACAGCGTCCGAGGCAGCCTGGGCAGCGTCGCTCCAGCCGGCGAACGCCAGGACCGCGATCGGCCGGCGAAGATTGCGCAGGTCAGCCTCGGGCATGCCCGACAGGCTACCGGTCGTCCGGGACCGGCGCGGTCACCGTTCGCGCGAGGTACCGGCACCACCGGTCCCAGACCGGAGTCTGTGCTCAGCTCCAGCCGGCCGCCCGGCCACCCACCCGGTCGGCACTGACCCGGTCCTGGTACCCGCTGGCGATGAAGGCCCGGACCGGGTCGGCCGGCAGCCCGCGGGACTCGCGCCAGGCCGCCAGGTCAGCGCGGACGTCGGTGTAGAAGGCGTCCATGAAGACCTCGTTCGCTCCGAGCACGTCGCCGCTGCGCTGCGCCGCGCCCAGGGCCTCGGTGTCGACCAGCAGGGCCCGGGCCAGCATCTCCTGGACGTTCAGCACCGAGCGGACCTGGCCCTGAATGTGGGGCTCGATGTTGTGGCACTGGTCGAGCATGAAGACCAGGTTGTCGTTCTCCAGCCCGCCGCCGCGTACGACCTCGTACAGGATCCGGAACAGCTGGAACGGGTCGGCAGCGCCGACGATCAGGTCGTCGTCGGCGTAGAAGCGGGAGTTGAAGTCGAACGAGCCAAGCCGGTCCGCGCGCAGGAGCGACGCCACGATGAGCTCGATGTTGGTGCCGGGGGCGTGGTGGCCGGTGTCGAGGCAGACAAAGGCCTTCTCGCCGAGCGCCTGGCAGTGCAGCAGCGAGGTTCCCCAGTCGGGGACGTCAGTGTGGTAAAAGGCCGGCTCGAAGAGCTTGTACTCCAGCACCAGCCGCTGCTCGGCGCCGAGCCCGGCGTAGATCTCGGCCAGGGACTCGGCCAGCCGGTCCTGGCGGTCGCGCAGGTCGTCCTGCCCGGGGTAGTTGGTGCCGTCGGCGAGCCAGATCTTGAGGTCCCGGGAGCCGGTCGCGGTCATCACCTCGATGCAGTCAAGGTTGTGCCGCACGGCCTTGGCCCGGACCCGGGGATCGGGGTGGGCCAGGCTGCCCAGCTTGTAGTCGTCGTCCTGGAAGGTGTTGGAGTTGATGGTGCCGATCCGGACCCCCAGGCTCTGGGCGTACGCGCTGAGTGCGGCGTAGTCGTCGACCTGGTCCCACGGGATGTGCAGGGCGACCGCCGGGGCCAGGCCGGTGACCGCGTGGACCTGGGCGGCGTCGGCCAGCTTCTCCTCGACGGTGCGCGGGGTGCCGGGCTGGCCGAAGACCTTGAACCGGGTGCCGGAGTTGCCGTACGCCCAGGACGGGACCTCGATGGCGAGGCTGGCCAGACGGTCGGCGACGGCGGCGAAGGTGGGCATCGGGGCTCCTGTCTCGTGGATGAATCGATTCATGCTATGACTGGCTCGGGGCAGCGTCAACGGGTACCGGCGGGCTACGCTGCCGACGGCGACGTTGCCAGGACACACGACTGCGTGGAGGGACCATGACCAAGGCGGGCTTCGCGGCCGCTGACCTGGGGGCGACCAGCGGCCGGGTGATCCTCGGGGTCCTCAGTGACGGGCGCTTCGAGCTGAGGGAGACCCGACGCTTCCCGACCCCGACCCTGACCGCCGAGGACGGTTCCCTGCACTGGGACCTCGACCGGCTGCTGTCCGAGGTGACCGCCGGCTTCGAGGCAGCCCTGGCCCGCTACCCCGAGCTCGGCAGCGTCGGGATCGACACCTGGGGGGTCGACTACGGCCGGGTCGGCGACGGCGGGAGCCTGCTGGAGCCCCCGTACCACTACCGCGACTCGCGCACCGACCAGGTCCCGGAGCGGTTCTTCGAGAAGGTCTCGGCTCGCGAGCTGTACGGGCGGGCCGGGCTGCAGGTGATGCCCTTCAACACGATCTTCCAGCTGGCCGCCGGGGCGGGCGCAGGCTGGGACCGGACAGAGTCGGTGATCCTGCTGCCGGACCTGTTCGGCTACCTGCTGACCGGGCGCCGGGTGGCCGAGGTGACGATCGCCTCGACCACCGGGCTGCTCGACACCCGGCGTCGGCAGTGGTGCCCCGAGACCCTGGCCGAGATGGAGCGCCACTACGGTCTGCCGCTGCGGCGGGTGCTTCCCGAGCTGGTGGAGCCGGGCACTGTCCTGGCCGGCGCCGCGTCCTGGGGGGTGCCGGTGGTCTCGGTGGGCGGGCACGACACCGCCTCGGCGGTGGTGACTGTCCCGACCCAGACCGAGCACTTCGCGTACATCTCGTCGGGGACCTGGTCGCTGGTCGGCCTGGAGCTGGACCAGCCGGTGCTGAGCGAGGACTCCCAGCGGGCCAACTTCACCAACGAGCTCGGGGTCGACCACTCGGTGCGCTTCCTGAAGAACGTGATGGGTCTGTGGGTGCTGACCGAGTCGATGCGGACCTGGGAGCGGGCCGGTCAGCCGCAGGAGCTGCAGGCGCTGCTGGTGGCGGCGGCCGAGGAGCCGGCCCTGGGCTGCGTGCTCGACATGTCCGACGAGCGGCTGATCGCGCCGGGGGACATGCCAGCCCGGCTGGCGCAGATGGCCCGCGAGACCGGGCAGCGCCCGCCCGAGGGGCCGGCCGCGGTAACCCGCTGCATCCTCGACTCGCTGGCCCTGGCCTACCGCCGCTCGATCCGGGAGGCCTGCCAGCTGTCGAGCCGCCATGTCGACGTGGTCCACGTCGTCGGCGGCGGCTGCCGCAACGAGCTGCTCTGCCAGCTCACCGCCGAGGCCACCGGCCTGCCGGTGGTGGCCGGGCCGGCGGAGGGTACCGCGCTGGGGAACCTGCTGGTGCAGGCCCGGGCGGTGGGGGCGCTGGGCGGCGGCCTGATGGAGCTGCGCGAGGTCGCCCGGGCCTCGTCCCAGCTGGCTCGGTACCAGCCTGGGGTGCTGGGCCTGGGGCAGGAGCGCTGGAGGGCCGCGGAGGAGCGCCTGGGCTAGAGTGTGAACCGTTTCAGTACCGTACGGAAGGACTGCGATGACGCGGCCGCCCATCGTGAACACCCACGTCCACCTGCCACCGAACTTCTCGGCGTTCAGCACCGTGGTCGACGCTGTTGAGACGGCGGCTGCGCAGGGGGTCCGGGCGGTCGGGGTCTCCAACTTCTACGACCAGCAGGTCTACCGGCGGTTCGCTGACCTGGCTGCCGAGGCCGGCGTCGTCGCCCTGTACGGGCTGGAGCTCATCACCGTGGTGGCCGACCTGGAGGCCGCCGGGACCCGGGTCAACGACCCCGCCAACCCGGGGCGGGTGTACGTCTGCGGCAAGGGGATCGACCCGTTCCGGGAGAAGTCGCCCGAGGCGGCCGCCACCGCCGCCGAGATCCGCCGCGGCAACGACGCCCGGGCCGAGCAGATGCTGACCAGCCTGTCGGCGCACCTGCAGACCGCAGGCCTGCCGGCCAGCCTGGACGCGACTGGTGTCGCGGCCGCGGTGGCGGCCCGGGCTGAGGTGCCGGTGGAGTGGGTCTCGCTGCAGGAGCGCCACATTGCCCAGGCGGTGGAGGAGACCGTCTCGGCCCTGCCCCGCCAGCAGCGGGCGCGGCTGCTGGAGCGCGCGTACGGGGCGCCAGGCAGCGCCGACCTGGACGACCCGGCTGCGCTGCAGGCCGAGATCCGCTCCCGGCTGCTCAAGGCCGGGCGGCCCGGTTTCGCCCCGGAGGTCCCGCTGACCTTCGAGGCCGCCTACCGCTACGTCCTGGCGATGGGTGGGATCCCGTGCTACCCGACCCTGGCCGACGGCGCCGACCCGGTCTGCCCGTTCGAGGAGCCGCCGGCCGCGCTGGCTCAGCGGGTACGGGAGCGGGGCATCGTGCTGGCCGAGCTGATCCCGGTCCGGAACCGGTCCGCGGTGGTCGACGCGTACGTCGAGGCCTTCACCGCCGCCGGGATCGAGGTCGTGGCGGGGACCGAGCACAACACCGTCGACCGGGTCCCGTACGACCCGGCCTGTGTCGACGGGCCGGTCTCTGAGGCCTCCCGGCAGGCCTTCTACGAGGGCACCTGCATCGTCGCCGCTCACCAGGCCCGGGTCGCGGTAGGGGAGCCGGGCTTCGTTGACGAGTCCGGGGCCCGGGCCGCCGACCGGGACCGGCTGGTCGCCGAGGGCCGCGCGATCATCGAGGGAGCAGCATGACCGACCTGATGGCCGACCTGATCGAGGTCGCCCACCGCTTCGGAACCTCCGAGTTCTCCCGCGCTGGGGGCGGCAACGCCTCGGTCAAGGTCGATGGGGTGCTGCACATCAAGCCCAGCGGGGTGCCGCTGCTCACCCTGACCGCAGACGACCTGGTGCCGCTGCGGACCGAGGTCCTGCTCGACGCCCTCCACAGTGACGCCCCGGTTGAGGGCGACCCGGTGCGGGCCGCGGCCGCCGCCGCGGTGCTGCCGGGCTACCAGGGTGGGCGCCGGCCTAGTGTCGAGATCCTCTTCCACGCCCTGCTGCCAGAGCCGATCGTGCTCCACCTGCACCCGCTGACCGCGAACGCCCTGACCTGCAACGCGGAGGCCGAGCGGCTGGCCGCCGAGCTGCTGGGCGACGAGGCGCTGCTGGTCGGCTACATCGACCCGGGGATCCCGCTGGCCCGCGGGATCGAGCAGGCCCGCCAGCAGTACCAGCAGCGCACCGGCGCCCCGGCGCCTAGGACCACGCTGCTGCGCAACCACGGGATCATCGTGGCCGGCGACTCGGCCGCCGAGGTCACCGAGCGAGTGCACCGGCTGACCGAGGTGGTCCAGGCCGCGATCGACGCCACCGCGGCGCCCGAGGCACCGGCCGAGGACCCCGCCACCCGAGAGGTGGTGCTGGCGGTGGCGCCGGTGCTGCGGGCGGTGCTGGGCAGCGAGCAGCAGCTGGCCGTGGTGGCCTGCGACACCTCCGCGCTGGTGCGCTCCGAGACCGGCGCCGACGCGGCCCTGGTCAGCGGCGGGCCGCTGATCCCCGACCAGGTCGTCTACGCCGGCTCCCTGCCCTGCGTGGTGCCGGCCGGACCGGTCGAGTCCCTGGCCCAGGCGGTGCCGCAGGCGGTCGCCGACTACCGCACCGAGCACGGACGCCCCCCGGTGGTGGTCGTGGTGCCGCAGCGGGCGGTCTTCGCCGCCGGCGCCGACCTGCGCGCGGCGGAGACCGCGCTGGCCACGTACACCGACGCGCTGCGGGTGGCCCGGGACGCGAACCGGCTGGGCCGGGTCCAGGTGCTGACCGGTGAGCAGCGCCGGTTCATCGAGACCTGGGAGGCCGAGAGCTACCGCAAGAAGGTCGCAGCCCACGGCTCGGCCGGGCGGCTGAGCGGCAAGGTGGCGGTGGTCACCGGGGCTGCGCAGGGCTTCGGGCTCGGGATCGCCGAGGCCCTGCTCGCCGAGGGTGCCCACGTGGTGCTGGCCGACCTGAACCTGGACGGGGCCCGGCGGGAGGCCGAGCGGCTGGCCGCGGCCCACGCCGGCCAGGCCCTGGCGGTCGCGGTCGACGTGGCCGACGAGCAGTCCCAGCTCGACGCGGTGTACCAGGTGGTGCGCCGGCTGGGCGGGCTTGACCTGCTCGTCTCCAACGCCGGCGTGCTGCGGGCCGACTCGGTGCTGACCCAGCCGGTGGCCGACTTCGACCTCGTCACCAGCATCAACTACAAGGGCTACTTCCTCGGGGTCCGGGCGGTGGCGCCGGTGATGGCGGCCCAGCACGCGGCCCGCCCGGAGATGCTCTTCGACATCGTCGAGATCAACTCGAAGTCCGGGCTGGAGGGCTCGAAGCGCAACTTCGCGTACGCCGGGTCGAAGTTCGGCGGGATCGGGCTGACCCAGTCGTTCGCGCTGGAGCTGGTCGAGCACGGGATCAAGGTCAACGCGGTCTGCCCCGGCAACTTCCTGGACGGGCCGCTGTGGTCCGACCCTGAGCGGGGGCTGTTCGTGCAGTACCTCCAGGCCGGCAAGGTGCCCGGCGCGACCACGGTCGCCGAGGTCCGCGCGGCGTACGAGGCGAAGGTCCCGCTGGGACGCGGCTGCCTGCCGGCCGACGTCGCCCGGGCCGTGGTGTACGTCGTGGAGCAGCAGTACGAGACCGGCCAGGCGGTGCCGGTGACCGGCGGCCAGACCATGCTCAGCTGATCGGAGGAGACATGAGCCAGACCCAGATCCCCACGACCCAGCACGCGATCCAGATCGTCGGGGTGGACGAGGTGGTGGTGAACCCCGCCAAGCCGGTCGACCCGGTCGGGCCGCACCAGGTCCTGCTCCAGGTCGAGGCCTGCGGGATCTGCTTCTCTGACACCAAGCTGCTGCACGCCTTCGACCAGCACCCGCGCAAGAGCGGGCTGACCGGCGGCCTGAGCGCCGACCAGCTGGCCGAGATCCCCTCCTACCGTCCCGGCTCGCAGCCGACCGTCCCCGGCCACGAGCCGGTCGGCCGGGTGGTGGCGGTGGGGGAGCAGGTGAGCAGCTTCGCGCTCGGGGACCGGGTGCTGGTGCAGGCCGACTGGAAGCACCTGCCGACGGCCCGCTCGAACGGGGCCTTCGGGTACAACTTCGAGGGCGCCCTGCAGGAGTACGTGGTGGTCGACGAGCGGTGCGTCGTCTCGCCAGCGGGGGAGAAGATGCTGCTGCCGGTGGCCGAGGAGCCGTCGGCCGCCGCGGTCGGCCTGATCGAGCCGTGGGCCACGGTCGAGGCCGCGTACGCCTCGCAAGAGCGGCGCGGGCTGCTGCCGGGCGGCCGGGTGCTGGTGGTGGCCGAGGAGGGTGCCGCGACCGCCGGGCTGGACCCGCTGCTGGCCGCCGCCGAGCCGGCCGAGGTGGTGCGGGTGGCCCCGGACCAGCTGCCGAGCGAGGGCAGCTTCAGCGACATCGTCTGCTTCGGCGCCGACGCCGCCGTGCTGAGCCGGCTCGGTGACCTGCTCGGGGTGCACGGGCTGCTGAACGTGGTGCTGGGCGGGCGGCAGGTCGACGGCCCGGTCCGGGTCGATGTGGGCCGGGTCCACTACGACGACATCCGCTACTGCGGCACCACGGGCTACGACCCGGCCGCGGGCTATGCCTGGGTCCCCGAGACCGGCAACCTGCGCCCCGGTGACCAGGTGGCGGTCATCGGGGCGGCCGGGCCGATGGGCATGATGCACGTGATCCGGGCGGTGACCCTGCCGACCGAGGGGATCACGGTGGCCTCGGTGACGGCCACCGACCTCTCCGACGAGCGGCTGGCCCACCTGGCCCGCGAGGTCGACCCGGTGGCCGCGCGGCACCAGGTCCCGGTGACCTACCTCAACACCAGCACCACCGAGCTGGCCGGAGGCTACTCGTACCTGGCCTGCATGGTCCCGGTGCCGGCGGTGATGGCCCAGGCGGTGCAGTGGGCCGGCCCGGGCGCGATCGTCAACGCCTTCGCCGGGATCCCGGCCGGCACCTACGCCGAGATCGACCTGCAGCACCTGGTCGCCGACCAGGTCTACCTGCTGGGGACCTCCGGCTCCGACATCACCGACATGGCGACGGTGCTGCGCAAGATCGAGTCCGAGGTGGTCGACACCACCGTGTCGCTGGACGCGGTCTGCGGGATGGCCGGCTTCCTGGACGCGATCCGGTCGGTGATGGAGCGGACCTCGGGCGGCAAGATCATGGTCTTCCCGTCCCTGCCCGACCTGGGTCTGGTCCGGCTGGCGGACCTGCCCCAGCAGCTGCCTCAGGTGGCGGCGCAGCTGCGCGACGGGCGCTGGACCAAGGCGGCCGAGGACACCCTGCTCGGTCGTACGGGGTAGCCGGGCCGCAGTTCACAGGTCGGGAAGGGCGCTGCGGCGACCGTGAGGACCGTCGCCTGACCCGGGGCGACGCCCCCGGTCAGGCCACGCAGAGGGCCACGCCGTCGACCGGCTTGCCCGAGACTCCTTCGGTGATGGCGGTCTCGGGGTACCAGTCCCAGCTGTTGTCTCCGGTCTTGACCCACAGCCACCAGGTGTTCTCCTGGCCTGCCCGGTAGACCGGGTTCTCCTTGCCCAGGTCAGCCTGGCAGGCGACGGTCTGTGACCCCTTGGTGAGCTCGCGGCCCTTCTGCAGCCCCGTGGGGGTCTGCCAGAAGGTGCAGCTGGCCCCGGGGTAGCCCTCCCAGCTGGAGTCTGCACTGGCACAGGCCCGGCCGCCGCTGGTCCCGGAGACTCTGACCTGAGACGGGTTGGCCCGCGGCCGGGCCGACGGGTCCGTGAGCAAGGACACGGGCCGGGGAGTGCTCGGGGTCGCAGAGCTGCTGGGGACCGGGGGGGCTGGAAGCGGTAGTGGCCGCAGCAGGTACATCACGGTCATCGCCCCAGCCAGGACGGCGACCGCGGCCAGCACGAGCAGCACGACCGGCCCCCGCCCAGAGCCTGTCGGACGGGCGGCGCCGGTCGTGGGTACTCGCCGCACCGTGACCGGCTGCCCGCACCGGCCGCAGTAGCCGTCGTCCGCTGCCAGCGGGTGGCCGCAGGCCGGGCAGGAGGTCGGGTTCACGCCAGCAGCCTAGTCGGTTCCGACGTGCTCGGCCCGGCGTGACCGAGGCGTCTCCAGGCCGACAGCCGGACCCGGGCACGACAGGGCATTGCATCTGCGAGGCTTTCGGGTCTAGTCTGAACGTAAGTGATTCGAAAGCGATTCGAAAGATAGTCGAAGGGAATGGTCGCCAGTGCCGGTTGACCGCACGGAGCGCGAGGCCTACATCCTTGACCTGCTGGCGAAAGACGGGTCGTTGTCGGTCTCAGCCCTGTCGCGAGACCTCGGGGTCTCCGAGGTCACCGTCCGCAGCAACCTGCGCGACCTGGAGCAGCGCGGGCTGCTCACCCGGACCCATGGTGGCGCCGAGCCGGTCCGGATCCTCGACGTCCTGGACCGGGCCCGGCAGCAGGCTGCGGAGAAGGAGCGGATCGCCGCCCAGGCAGCGGCCATGGTGGTCGACGGGGACCGGGTCATGATCGAGGCCGGGACCACCACTGCCCTGCTGGTGCGCCACCTCTCGGGCCGGCGCGGGGTCCAGGTGGTCACCAACTCCACCCTGGTGCTGCGGCAGGCCCGCAGCCTGCCCGAGCTGACCGTCCTGCTCACCGGGGGAGAGTTCCACCCCGGCAGTGAGTCCCTGGTGGGCCCGGTGGCGCTGCGGACGATCCGCGACTTCAACGTCCGGCTGGCCTTCGTCGGCACCGACGGCTTCACCTCCGACCGGGGGATCACGACCCAGTTCGCCGCCGGCGCCGAGGTGATCACGGCCATGGCCGACCGGGCCGAGGAGACCTGGCTGCTGGCCGACTCCTCCAAGTACGGCCGGGCCGGCTTCGTCTCCGCACTCGGGCTCGCCGACCTCACCGGCATCGTCACCGACTCCGGCATCGGGCCGGAGGCGGCACGCGCACTCCGTACCAGCGCACCCCAGGTGCGCCTCGCCTAAGGAAGGACCGCCTCATGGCTCAGGTCGTCGTGATGCCCCAGCTGGGCAACAGCGTCGAGTCCTGTCTGCTCACCGCGTGGCACGTCACGCTCGGCGACACCGTCGAGCCCGGGACCGTGCTCTGCGACATCGAGACCGACAAGTCGACGATGGATGTCCCGGCCCAGGTGTCGGGAACCGTGCTCGCCCTGCTCGCCGCCGAGGGCGACGACGTCCCGGTCAAGACCCCGATTGCCGTGGTCGGGGAGCCGGGGGAGCCCGTACCCGACCTCGGCGCCGAGCCTGCCTCGCAGCCCGAGCCGGCCGCCGTCTCACCGGCCCCCGCCGCTGCGGGCACCGAGATCCCGGCCGCAGCAGTCCTGGCCGCCTCCCCCCGGGCCCGCAACCGGGCGCGTCAGGCCGGAGTCGCAGTCGAGGCGGCGGCACCGGGCAGCGGCCCGCACGGCCGGGTGATCACCCCCGACGTCGAGCGCCTGGTCGCGGCCGGGCCTGGCCTGACCTCGGCCGCCAAGGGCGTGCCCGGCTACCAGCCCGGCGGCACCGGGACCGGGATCGGCGGCCGGGTCACCCGCGCCGACCTGGCCGCAGCCCCGCAGGCCGACGAGCCGGCACCGGTCGTCGAGGCGGCCCCCGCGACTGCCCCTGCTGCGGCTGCGTCCGGCGAGCAGGTCACCGAGCTCAAGGGGATCCGCAAGCTGATCGCCGACCGGATGCGGGAGTCGCTGGCGGTCAGCGCCCAGCTCTCGTACGACGCCTCCGCCCCGGCCGCCGCGCTGCTGGCGCTTCGGAAGCGGCTCAAGGCGACCGACCCGGCCCTCGGGCTCAACCTGGTGACCATCGGTGACCTGGTCGGTCTGGTCGCCGCCAAGGTGGTCCGCCAGCACCCGGCCCTCAACGCCCACCTCAGCAGCGGGGTGCTGCGCAGCTTCGACCAGGTCCACCTGGGCATGGCCGTCGACACCCCGCGCGGGCTGATGGTCCCCACCATCCGGGACGCCGCCGCGATGGGGCTGCGGGACTTCGCCGCCGCCACCAAGGACCTGGCCGCCCAGTGCCAGTCCGGGCGGATCTCGCCCGACCTGCTGGCCGGGGCCACCTTCACCGTCTCCAACCTGGGCTCGTTCGGGATCGAGAGCTTCACCCCGATCGTCAACCAGCCCCAGACCGGGATCCTCGGGGTCAACGCGATCGTGCCCCGAGCAGTCGCCGGTCCCGACGGCAGCGTCGGGGTGGAGCAGCGGATCGGCTTCTCCCTGACCGCCGACCACCAGGTCGTCGACGGGGCCGACGCGGCCCGCTTCCTGCGCGACCTGACCAGCGCCATCGCCGCCGTCGACCTCTTCCTGATGTCATGAGCAGCGCACCCGACTACGACGTCATCGTCCTCGGCGGCGGCCCCGGCGGCTACCTCGCTGCGGAGCGGCTCGGCCAGGCCGGCCAGAAGGTCCTGCTGGTCGAGAAGGAGGCCCTGGGCGGCACCTGCCTCAACGTGGGCTGCATCCCGACCAAGTCCCTGCTGAGCTCGGCCAAGCTCTACCAGCACGCGCTGCACAGCGAGCGGTACGGGGTGAGCGCGGCGGGCGTCTCGTACGACTGGGCGAAGGTCCAGGCCTGGAAGCAGGAGGTGGTGAAGACCCTGGTCGGTGGGGTGGCCGCGATGCTGCGCCGGCTCAAGGTCGAGGTCTGCTCGGAGGCCGGAACCCTGGTCGGTCCCGGCGTGGTCGAGGTGGCCGGGCAGCGCTGCACCGCCCGGCACGTGATCGTGGCCACTGGCTCGACGCCGGTGCTGCCCCCGGTCCCCGGCACCCGGGGCAACCCGCTGGTGGTCGACTCCACCGGGATGCTCGCGGTCAGCGAGGTCCCGAGGCGGCTCGCGGTGATCGGCGGCGGGGTGATCGGGATCGAGCTCGCCAGCCTCTTCGCCGCTCTCGGCAGCGAGGTCACGGTGATCGAGATGATGCCCCAGATCGTGCCCTTCATGGACGCCGACCTGGCCGCCACGATGCAGGCCTCGATGCCCAAGGTCACCTTCCGGCTGTCGAGCAGGGTCGAGGCGGTCGAGTCCAGCACCGTGGTCTTCACCCCCGAGGGCGGCCAGCCGGACCGGGTGGAGGCCGACCTGGTGCTGATGGCGGTGGGGCGCCGGGCCCTGGTCGACGGCTGGGGCGCCCGCGAGGCCGGCCTGGAGACCGACCGGCGCGGGGTGGTGGTCGACGACCAGATGCGGACCAACCTGCCCGGCGTCTGGGCGGTGGGCGACGTCACCGGGCGCAGCCTGCTGGCGCACGCCGCGTACCGGATGGCCGAGGTCGCGGTCGCGAACATCCTCGACCCGCAGGCTCGCAGCCGCGGCGAGCGGATGCGCTGGGACACCGTGCCCTGGGCGGTCTACTCGGTGCCGGAGGCCGCCGGGGTCGGGCTGACCGAGGCCGAGGCGGTCCGCCGCGGCAGGGACGTCGTCGCCGCCACCGCGCCGCTGGTGCTGTCGGGCCGGTTCGTCGCCGAGAACGGCCTGTCGAAGGCGGGAGCGGTCAAGGTGGTGGCCGAGCGGGGCAGCGGTGTAGTGCTCGGCATCCACATCCTCGGCCCGTACGCGCCGGAGACCGTCTGGGGTGCAGCCACCGCCCTGGAGACCGAGCTCACCGTGACCGACCTGCGCCAGGTCGTGTTCCCCCACCCCACCGTTTCGGAAGGGATCCGCGAGGCTCTGTGGGCCATCCGGGTCTGACCACACACGAAGGACAACTATGACGAAGACACTGACGGTCAGCCCGGACCAGGTCCGCGCACCGGGCACCCTGACCACGCCTGAGATCCCGCTCAACGCCTACCGGCTCGACTTCGCCGCCGAGAAGAAGCGGTACGGGGCGGACGGGCTGGTCGCGATCCTGCACGACATGATCGCGATCCGGACCTTCGAGACCATGCTCAGCTCGATCAAGACCACCGGCGCCTGGGAGGGGATCGAGTACAACCACCGCGGCCCGGCCCACCTGTCCACGGGCCAGGAGGCGGCCGCCGTCGGGCAGGCCGCCGAGCTCGACGTCGAGGACATGGTCTTCGGCTCCCACCGCAGCCACGGCGAGATCCTGGCCAAGTGCTTCTCCGCGGCCCGCAAGATCGACCCGGAGCGGCTGCAGGCCACCATGGCCCGGTTCCTGGACGGCGAGACCCTGCGCTACGCCGAGCGGATGAGCCACGACAGTGCCGCCGAGCTGGCCGAGAACTTCATCCTCTTCGGCACCCTGGCCGAGATCTTCGCCCGCAGGGCCGGCTTCAACCGGGGCATGGGTGGCTCGATGCACGCCTTCTTCACCCCCTTCGGGGCGATGCCGAACAACGCCATCGTCGGTGGCTCGGCCCCGATCGCGCAGGGCGCCGCGCTGTACAAGCGGATCAACCAGCAGCCCGGGATCGTGGTCGCCAACATTGGTGACGCCTCGCTCGGCTGCGGGCCGGTCTGGGAGGCGATGACCTTCGCCGCGATGGACCAGTTCCGGGTGCTCTGGCCCCAGGCGGACGGGGGCAGCCCGCCGATCCTGTTCAGCTTCTTCAACAACTTCTACGGGATGGGCGGGCAGACCTCCGGCGAGACCATGGGCTTCGACGTCCTGGCCCGGGTCGGCGCCGGCGTCAACCCGGAGGCGATGCACGCCGAGCGGGTCGACGGGTACAACCCGCTGGCGGTGGCCGACGCGGTCCGGCGCAAGAAGGAGCTGCTGCTGGCCGGCAAGGGGCCGGTGCTGCTCGACACCATCACCTACCGGGTCTGCGGGCACTCCCCGTCAGACGCCTCCTCGTACCGCACCAGGGAGGAGACGGCCCTGTGGGAGCAGGAGGACTCCATCGAGGCCTTCAGCTCGCTGCTGGTGGGCAAGAAGGTGCTCACCCAGGACCAGGTCGACGAGATCCGCCACGGGGTCACCGGTCGGCTGGTGCAGGCGCTGCGGCTGGCCACGAACGATGACGAGTGCCCGCGGGTCGACGCCCAGTTCATCGAGTCGGTGATGCTGTCCAACAGCCCCACTGGTGCCCCGGCTGAGGGTGAGGCGGAGCTCTCGCAGCCGCTGGCGGAGAACCCGCGGGTGCAGGCGATCGCCAAGAAGGTGCGCAGCGCGTACGACGCAGACGGCAAGCCGGTCTCCAAGGCCCGGGTGTACCAGTTCCGCGACGGGCTGTTCGAGGCGATGGCACACCGCTTCGCCACCGACCCGACGATGGCCGCCTGGGGCGAGGAGAACCGGGACTGGGGCGGTGCCTTCGCCGTGTACCGGGGGCTGACCGAGCTGCTGCCGTACCGGCGGCTGTTCAACTCGCCGATCTCGGAGGCCGCGATCGTCGGCGCCGGGGTCGGGTACGCGATCTGCGGTGGCCGGGCCGTCGTGGAGCTGATGTACTGCGACTTCCTCGGCCGCGCCGGTGACGAGGTCTTCAACCAGGCCTCGAAGTGGCAGGCGATGTCGGCCGGGCTGCTGCGGATGCCGCTGGTGATCCGGGTCTCGGTGGGCAATAAGTACGGCGCCCAGCACTCCCAGGACTGGTCGGCGCTGGTCAACCACATCCCGGGCCTCAAGGTGTACTTCCCGGCCACCCCGACCGACGCCAAGGGGATGCTGAACCTGGCGCTGCGGGGCACCGACCCGGTGGTCTTCCTGGAGTCGCAGCTGCTGTACGACATGGGCGAGCGGTTCGAGCCCGGTGGTGTGCCCGAGGGCTACTACGAGACCGCGGAGGGGACCTCCGTGGTGCGCCGTGAGGGCAGTGACGTCACCATCGCCACGTACGGCGCCACGCTGTACCGGGCCCTGGAGGCGGCCGAGGTCCTCGCCCAGCACGGGGTGTCGGCGGAGGTGGTCGACCTGCGGTTCATCTGCCCGCTGGACTACTCGGTGCTGCTGGAGTCGGTCCGCAAGACCGGTCGGCTGGTGCTCGCCTCGGACGCGGTGGAGCGCGGCTCGGTGATGCAGACCGTCGCCGCCACGGTCCAGCAGGCGGCCTTCGACGACCTCGACGGCCCCGTGGTCGTGGTGGGCTCACGCAACCACGTCACCCCGGCGCCGGAGCTGGAGTCGCTGTACTTCCCGCAGCCGGCCTCGATCGTGGACGCGGTCCACGAGCGGATCCTGCCGCTGCCCGGGTACACCCCGGTGACGAACCAGACCGAGGCGGAGATGCTGCGCCGGGCCCGGCTCGGGGTGTAGTGCCGGTCTGAGCCGGTTCGCGGCCGGGGCCTCGTGAGCCCCGGCCGCGGCGTGCTGCCAGACCGGTCTGGTGGCAGCGTCAGGGAGGTGCCGTGCGCTGCCGAGCCCACTGCCCGCCGGTCTCGGTGAGCACCTTCCGGGAGGAGTCTCCTCCAGATGCTTGTGCAGCAAGCATGGCGGTTCTACTGTGTCCGGCATGGACGATCTCAGCCAGCTGCGACGAGGAGCGGTGGAGCTGGCGGTGCTGCGACTGCTCGCCGACGGCGAGCTGTACGGGCAGGCCCTGGTCGAGACCCTGGGCCAGTACGGCCGGCTGGGCACCAGCCGGGGCACCGTCTACCCGATGCTGAGCCGGCTGCGCAGCGCCGGACTGGTGGAGACCACCTGGCACGAGTCGCCGGTGGGGCCGCCGCGGCGCTACTACCGCCTGACCGCAGCCGGTGAGGCCGCCTGCCAGCGGCGCCAGGAGGCCTGGCAGGGCCTGGTCGCGGACATGGAACGACTTCTGACGAGCACCCGAGAGGAGCAGCAGTGACGATCGAGGAGTACCTGGACCGGGTCAGCGCCGCGCTGCGGGTCCCAGCCGCCCAGGCCGGAGTCGACGACCTGCGCTCGCAGCTGCTCGAGCGGGCCGACGTGGTCGGCGAGGCCGCCGCCTGTGACGAGCTCGGCCCGCCCGAGCGGTACGCGTCCGCCCTGGACGAGGCCTTCACCGACCAGGCCCCGGACGACTTCGACCCGCCGGCGGCCGAGAAGCTGTGGGGCGTCCCGTACAGCTTCCGTGTCGACGGGTCCTGGTGGCGGCGGCTGTTCAACCCGTCCGACCCGCGGATCCTCGTCCCGCACGTGCTCGGCTGGGGCTACTCGGTGAACGTCGGCGCGGTCGCCGTGCGGCTCGGGCTGCTGCGCCCCGACGACCTCGACACCGATACTCTCGCCGAGCTGCGTGCGGGCGACGCGACGGCCGGCCTGGTCGTGCTCTCAGCCGCCGGCCTGGGCAACCTGGCCCGGGCGGTACGCAGCCCCCAGAGCCCTTCCGACCGCCGAGACGCGGTGCTCGGGGCGCTGGTGGTAGCGGCGGCCGTCAGCCCAAGCCTGACCGGGGGAGGCGTGATCCAGCGGCTGGCGGCCCAGTCGTTCGGGCTGCTGGTGACCGGGGCCGTCCTGGCCAAGGCCGTCGACCGGCGCCGGCCCCGGTGGGGTGCGCTGGCCGTCGCGGCGGGCTGCGGGGCCGCGGTGGCGAACCTCGTCGTCCCGGTCCGGGCGGCTGTCCGGCGCTCGGCGGAGCACCAGCTGGGCCGGCCCGAGGACTGAGTGCCGCTGTCTGCCGAGGGCGCCGAGAAGCTGGACGAGCACGCCGCCCACCGCGGCCGCACCGAGGCAGTGCCGGCAGCCGGGTCCAGCAGGAGAAGGCCGTCATCGTCGGTGGGGTCCGCACCGGCGTCGGCTGGTGACGCCTCGCGCGGTCGCGCAGGCAGTCAGCGACCAGTCACAGCGACTATCCTGCCCCGGTGACTGCAACCCTGCGTGAGGTGCTCGGCACCCGGATCCTGATCGCCGACGGCGCCATGGGAACCATGCTTCAGGCCCAGGACCCGTCCCTGGACGACTTCGACGGGTACGAGGGCTGCAACGAGATCCTCAACGTGACCCGGCCCGATATTGTCAAGGCGGTCCACCGGGCGTACTACGAGGCCGGCTCGGACCTGGTCGAGACCAACACCTTCGGCGCCAACCTGGCTGCGCTGGACGAGTACGAGATCCCGGAGCGGATCGCCGAGCTGGCCGAGGCCGGGGCCCGGCTGGCGCGGGCGGTAGCCGACGAGATGACCACCGCGGAGCGCCCCCGCTGGGTGCTGGGCTCGGTCGGGCCCGGCACCAAGCTGCCGACCCTGGGACACATCTCGTACCAGGCCATCCGTGACGGGTACCAGACCCAGGTGGCGGCGATGATCACCGGCGGGATCGACGCGGTCCAGGTCGAGACCTCACAGGACCTGCTGCAGACCAAGGCCGCGGTGCTGGGCGCGAAGCGGGCCATCGCCGCTTCCGGCAAGGACATCCCGGTTTTCGCCAGCGTCACCGTGGAGACCACCGGCACGATGCTGCTGGGCTCGGAGATCGGGGCTGCGCTGGCTGCGCTGGAGCCGCTCGGGGTCGACGTGGTCGGGCTGAACTGCGCCACCGGGCCGGCCGAGATGAGCGAGCACCTGCGCTACCTGGCCCAGCACGCCCGGACCAACCTCTCGGTGATGCCGAATGCCGGGCTGCCCGAGCTTACCGCCGACGGTGCCCGCTACCCGCTGACCCCCGGCGGGCTGGCCGAGGCCCTGACCCGGTACGCCCGCGACTACGGCCTGGCCCTGGTGGGTGGCTGCTGTGGTACCACCCCCGACCACATTCGAGCCATCAGCGAGGCCCTCGGACGGCAGCCGGTCGCGGCCCGCAGCCCGCAGCCGGAGCCGGCAGTGGCGTCGCTGTACTCCGAGGTGACCCTGAGCCAGGACACCTCGTACCTGGCGATCGGGGAGCGGACCAACGCCAACGGCTCGAAGGCCTTCCGGGAGGCGATGCTCGCCGAGCGCTGGGACGACTGCCTCGACATCGCCAAGGCCCAGGCCCGCGAGGGTGCCCACCTGCTGGACCTCTGCGTCGACTACGTCGGGCGCGACGGGGTGCGGGACATGACCCAGCTCGCCGGCCGGCTGGCGACCGCCACCACGCTGCCGGTCGTGCTCGACTCCACCGAGCCGGAGGTGCTGCGGGCCGGGCTGGAGCACCTGCCCGGGCGGGCCGTGGTGAACTCGGTGAACTACGAGGACGGCGACGGGCCGACCTCGCGCTACCAGCGGGTGATGGAGCTCGTCCGCGAGCACGGGGCAGCGGTCGTCGCCCTCTGCATCGACGAGGAGGGCCAGGCCCGGACCACTAGCGCCAAGGTGGCGGTCGCGTCCCGGCTGGTCGACGACCTGACCCAGCGCTGGGGGCTGCAGGTCAGCGACATCATCGTCGACTGCCTCACCTTCCCGATCGCGACCGGGCAGGAGGAGACCCGCCGCGACGCCATCGAGACCATCGAGGCGATCCGGCAGATCGTCGCCCGCTACCCGGGCATCCACACCACGCTCGGGGTGTCCAACGTCTCCTTCGGCCTCAACCCGGCCGCCCGGCAGGTGCTGAACTCGGTCTTCCTGCACGAGGCGGTCGAGGCCGGGCTGGACTCGGCGATCGTCAACCAGTCGAAGATCCTGCCGCTGTCCAAGATCCCCGACGAGCAGCGGGAGACCGCCCTGGACCTGGTGTACGACCGGCGCCGCGAGGGGTACGACCCGCTGGCCCGGCTGCTGGAGCTCTTCGCCGGGGTGACCACCCGCAGCGCCTCCTCGACCCGGGCCGCCGAGCTGGCCGCGCTGCCGGTCCACGAGCGGCTCGCCCGGCGGGTCGTCGACGGTGACGCCAAGGGCCTGCCGGCCGACCTGGACGAGGCGCTGACCAGCAAGAAGGCCCTGGCAATCATCAACGACGACCTGCTGAGCGGGATGAAGACGGTCGGCGACCTGTTCGGCTCCGGGCAGATGCAGCTGCCGTTCGTGCTCCAGTCGGCCGAGGTGATGAAGCAGGCGGTCGCCTACCTGGAGCCGCACCTGGAGAAGGCCGACGCCGCCGGCAAGGGAACCCTGGTCCTGGCGACGGTCAAGGGCGACGTCCACGACATCGGCAAGAACCTGGTCGACATCATCGTCAGCAACAACGGGTACACGGTGGTGAACCTGGGCATCAAGCAGCCGGTGCAGGCGATCATCGACGCGGCCGAGGAGCACCAGGCCGACGCGATCGGGATGTCCGGGCTGCTGGTGAAGTCGACGGTCATCATGCGCGACAACCTGGTCGAGCTGAACGAGCGCGGTCTGGCCGAGAAGTACCCGGTGCTGCTCGGCGGGGCGGCCCTGACCCGCTCGTACGTGGAGCACGACCTGAACGGGCTCTTCCAGGGCGAGGTCCGCTACGCCCGCGACGCCTTCGAGGGGCTGCGGCTGATGGACGCGGTGATGGCGGTGAAGCGGGGCGAGCCCGGGGCGGCGCTGCCCGAGGTCCGTCAGCGGCGGGTGGCGAGGCTGCCGGGCCAGGGGTCTGGGGCGCCGGAGCGCCCCATCGACACCGTACGCTCCGACGTCGCCCACAACGTCCCTGGTCAGGTCGACGTCCCGACGCCGCCGTTCTGGGGCTCCCGGGTGGTGAAGGGGATCCCGGTCACCGACATCGCGGCCTGGCTCGACGAGCGGGCCACCTTCCTGGGGCAGTGGGGGCTGAAGTCGGGCGGCGACGCCACGTACGAGGAGCTCGTCGAGACCGAGGGCCGGCCCCGGCTGCGGATGTGGCTGGACCGGATCCGGACCGAGGGGATCGGCGAGTTCGCGGTCGTGTACGGGTACTGGCCGTGCTTCTCCGAGGAGAACACCGTGGTGGTGCTGGACCCCGTGACCCAGGCCCTGGACGACGAGGTGGCCCGGATCAGCTTCCCGCGCCAGTCGCGCGACCGGCGGCTGTGCGTGGCGGACTTCTTCCGGGACCGGGCCGAGGCCGCCGAGCACGGCCCGGACGTGATCGCCTTCCAGCTGGTCACCATGGGGTCGGCCGTCTCCCGGGCCACAGCGAGGCTGTTCGAGACCAACGCCTACCGCGAGTACCTCGAGCTGCACGGGCTGTCGGTCCAGCTCACCGAGGCCCTGGCCGAGATGTGGCACGACCGGGTCCGCCGCGAGCTGGGCCTGGCGCCCGTCACTGACGACATCGAGGCGATGCTGCGTGACCAGGCCTACCGCGGCTCGCGGTACTCCTTCGGCTACGCCGCCTGCCCTGACCTCGCCGACCGGGCCACCCTGGCCCGGCTGCTGGAGCCGGAACGGATCGGGGTGGAGCTGTCGGAGGAGCTGCAGCTGCACCCGGAGCAGTCCACCGACGCCTTCGTGGTCCACCACCCCGAGGCGACGTACTTCCGCGCCTGACGGCAGGTACGGTCCTGATCCTGCGACCGGTGGTGGGCCGAGGTGACAGAATCGTGCCGCCATGAAGAATGCCTGTGCCCTGCTGTGGACCCTGCTCGGGGTGCTGGGGCTGGTCGTGACTGGGTGCAGCCCCGCCACCCCGGCCCCTGCGCCGGTGCTGCCCAGCAGCATCACCCCCACTCCCCGGGAGTTCACGGTCGCGATGACCGAGCGGCCGACGACCTTCGACCCGGTCGCGGTGACCGACACCATCGGCGCGGTCATGGTGCAGTCGCTGTTCCAGCGCCTGCTGTCGCTGGACCCAGGCCGAACCGCCCTCAAGCCCGACGCGGCTCAGGAGTGCCGGTTCACCTCGCAGCTGGTGTACGAGTGCACTCTCAGGGAGGGACTGCGGTTCAGCAACGCCGACAGCCTGACCAGCAGCGACGTCCAGTTCAGCATCACCCGGGCGCTGCGGCTGGGGGTGGCCGGGTCCTCGGCCCGCCAGCTGCAGGCGCTGGACCACATCGAGACGCCCGACCCGCTGACGGTCCGGTTCCACCTGGCCTGGCCCGACTCCCAGTTTGGCTACGCCCTGGCCAGCCCGGCCGCCAGCATCGTCGACGAGTCCGTGTACGATCCGGACGCGCTGCGCACACCCGCCCAGGTCACTGTCGGCTCCGGGCCGCTGTGGCTGGGGACCTCGACCGCCGAGCAGATGGTGCTGCGTCGCCACGGCGCGTACCGGGGCATCACCCCGGCGGCGCAGGAAGTGATGGTGGTGAAGTACTTCCCGGACTCGACCTCGATCGAGGAGGCGATGCGGACCGCCAGCGTCGACGTGGTCTGGCGCGGGCTGAACGCGGCGGCGCTGCGGCGCTTCGACGACCAGATCCGCGCCTCTGGCTCACAGACCACCGACGCCGGGTACCGCCGCGAGACCCTGCCCGGGAGCCGGGTCCACCGGCTGTCCTGGTCGACCAGCTCGGGGTACCGGCTGGACGCCGGGCTGCGTAACGCGGTCAGCGCCGCGATGCAGGAGGACCGGACCCTGGACTCGATCATCCCGCACGGAGTCGAGGGCAGCGTCGCCACGTACAGCCTGGGTGGCATCCCCACCATCGCGCCCCGGACCGGGGACCGGCCCCGGCTGACCCTGAGCTACCAGTCGACCGTGGTGGGGGAGCGCGAGATCGCCCGCGACATCCGCGACCGGATCGAGCAGACCGCCGTGACCAGTGTCCAGCTCACCCCCGACACCCCGACCGCGGACCTGATCCTGCACAACGACAAGGCCTGGACCGCAACGCCGTTCGCCTGGCTGCAGCTGTACCGGGACACCCCGCTGCCAGGGAGCCAGGAGAAGGTGAACGGGCTGGAGGTGCTGGCGCGGACCACCACCGACCCGGCGCAGCGGGAGGCCGCGCTGACCGAGCTGCAGAAGCAGGCCGCCGCCGACGCGGTGGTGCTGCCGATCCAGCAGGCCGACGACGACCTCTTCCTGCTGGGCGGCACCCAGCTGCGTGACCCGCGCTACGGCCCAGGCTGGCAGCTGGGCCTGTGGGCACTCGGAAAGGCATGAGATGAGCGAGATCAGCGAGCGGCCCTGGTCCGGGGTCCGCAGCGGGCCACTGGTAGCCGGGGAGCGAGTCTCCCTGTTCGACCCGAAAGGCCGGCGGCACTCGATCCGCCTCACGCCGGGCGCGGTCTTCCACACCACCCGGGGCGGGATCTTTCACGACGAGCTGATCGGCGGCCCAGACGGGGTCGTGGTGCACTCCGCCTCCGGCGTCGCCTACCTGGCGCTGCGGCCGCTGCTGGAGGAGCACACCGTCTCGATGCCCCGCGGGGCTGCAGTGGTGTACCCGAAGGACGCCGCCCAGATCCTGATGTACACCGACATCTTCCCCGGTGCCCGGGTGCTGGAGGCCGGGGTCGGCTCGGGGGCCCTGTCGCTGTCGCTGCTGCGAGCGGTCGGTCCGGCCGGGCGGCTCTACTCGTACGAGCGCCGCGCCGACTTCGCCGACATCGCCCGCGCCAACGTGGACGCCTTCTTCGGGGCGCGGCACCCGGCCTGGGAAGTCCGGGTCGCAGACCTGGTCGAGGAGATCGGCCCGGAACGGGTGGACCGGGCAGTGCTCGACATGCTGGCGCCCTGGGAGTGCGTCGACGCAGTCGGTGAGGTGCTCGAGCCAGGTGGGGTTCTGTGCTGCTACGTCGCCACCACCACCCAGCTGGGGCGGACCATGGACACCCTGCGGGCCCACCGGGGCTGGCTGGAGCCGAGGGCGGTGGAGGTCAGCGTACGCCAGTGGCACGCCGAAGGACTCGCCGTCCGGCCAGGTCACGGCAGCACCGGCCACACCGGCTTCCTGATCCACACCCGGCGGCTCGCTCCGGGGGTCGAGGCACCGCTTCGGCGGCGCCGGCCCGCGCCGGGCGCGTACGGACCGGACTATGCCGGCCCCCGGCCGCCGGGAGTCGACGCCGCGGAGTAGCCGGGGCGACCAGGTCGGAGACGACCTGTGCGGGGCTAGCTCGCCGCCTGGGGCTGCCGACGGCCCAGGCGGGCGACCGCGAAGCGCCAGCCCAGAAAGAACAGGGCCAGCCCGACCGCCGCAGCGATCACGAACGGCAGCCGGGCGGTACTGCCACTGACCGTCACCCGCAGCAGCATCCCGACCACCAGGGTCGACAGCCACACCACGACCCCGCTGCGCACCCAGGACTGCCGCAGGAAGACCCAGGCCACCGTGGACCCGAGCAGTGTGCCGACCAGGAACGGCCAGGCCGTGACAGCGACCGCCTGGGGCGCCAGCGAGCCGCCGTGAACCAGGCGCCCCAGAAGAGCGAAGACCACCGCGACCAGGGAGTCCACGACAGTCACCCAGGGAGGACGAAGCATGCGTCGACCCTAGTGGAAGCCAACCTCCTGAGCGCTGCAGCAGCGCCGAGCTGAGGACCTCGAGCCCCCCGAAGGCCGCTGCGGTGCCGGTCCTGCCGGTTCCAGCCGGTACGCCCCAGGCCACCGTGGACCAGGCAGCGCATTATATGCGTTTTCGTGAAACTTCTCCGTACGCCCCAGGCCACCGTGGACCAGGCAGGGACCAGGCAGCCAGGTCGCGGAACAGGTCCGGGCCGGCGCGTCTGCCCCAGTACGCTGGCCGGCGGTCTGCGAGAGGAAGAGATGGGCACGTCGGTGGTCGTGGTCGGCGCCGGACTGGTGGGGGCGTCGGTCGCGATCGCGCTGACCGCGGCCGGGCGGCAGGTCTACCTGCGTGACCAGGTCCCGGCCCATGCCCAGGTGGCGGCCAGCCTGGGCGGGGGCAGCACCGAGGACCCGGACCCGGCGCAGGTGGGCCTGTGCGTGGTGGCGGTGCCGCCGACGGTGATCGCGACGGTGGTCGCAGACGCGCTGGAGCGCTACCCGGCCGCGGTGGTGACCGATGTCGGCTCGGTCAAGGACGCGGTCCTGGCCGAGCTGCAGCAGACCGGGGCCGACCTGGCGCGGTACCTCGGGTCGCACCCGATGGCCGGCTCGCAGCACGCCGGCCCGCTGACTGCCCGGGGTGACCTGTTCCAGGACCGGACCTGGGTGCTGTGCCCCCACCCGGGCTCCAGCCCGCAGGCGCTGGCCCAGGTCGAGCAGCTGGCCCGTACCTGTGGCGCCCGCTGCGTCACGATGGCCCCGGCCGACCACGACCTGGCCGTGGCCCGGGTGTCGCACCTGCCGCAGCTGATGTCGACCCTGACCGCCGGGCGGCTGCTGCAGGTGCCTCGGGAGCACCTGCGCCTGGCCGGGCAGGGGATCCGTGACGTGACCCGGACCGCGGGCTCGGACCCGGGCCTGTGGCGCCAGATCGTGACGGCCAACGCGGCCGCCGTACGGGCCGAGCTGGCCGCCGTGCACCAGCAGATGGGCGAGCTGCTGGAGGCTCTCGACGACCCGGACCAGGTGGAGCAGGTGCTGGCCCGGGGCCGGGCTGGGACCCGGGTGCTGCCCGGCAAGCACGGACAGGTGGCGGCTGACTACGCCCAGGTCGTCGTGGAGATCCCCGACACCCCCGGTGCCCTGGCCCGGCTGTTCAGCCAGGTCGGCGCCGCCGGGGTGAACGTCGAGGACCTGGCGATCGAGCACGACGAGGCCCGCGAGGTCGGCTTCCTGGCGGTCTCGGTCGCGCCGCAGCAGGTTCCGGAGCTGGAGCAGGCGATGCGGGACGCCGGCTGGGTGCTGCGGGCCTGAGCTGGTTGGATGGCGCCATGGTGAGCAGCAACATCGCGATCGACGGGCCGTCTGGCTCGGGCAAGTCCAGCACCGCCCGGCTGGTGGCCCAGCGGCTCGGCTTCCGCTACCTCGACACCGGCGCCATGTACCGAGGGGTGGCGGTGGCCTGCCTGAAGGCCGGGGTCGACCGCGGTGACGCCGCCGCGATCACCCAGGTCTGCCGGGCCGTACGGCTGGAGCTGACCACCGGCAGCGGGCCGCAGCGGCTGCTCGTGGACGGGGTCGACCAGACCGCCCGGATCCGGGAGCCGGAGGTCTCCGCCTGGGTCAGCGCGGTGGCCACCAACCCGGACTGCCGCGCCGAGCTGGTCCGGCGCCAGCAGCAGCTCATCGCCGCCGGACGCTTCGTGCTGGAGGGCCGCGACACCACCACCGTGGTCGCCCCGGACGCCGCGCTGCGGGTGCTGCTGCTGGCCGACCCGCAGCGCCGGATGGCCCGCCGCAGCGCCGAGCTCGGGGGTGCGCTGGACCAGGCCGCGCTGCGCGACCAGACCCTGCGCCGGGACCGGGACGACTCCGCCCTGGTGAACTTCACCGAGCCCGCCGAGGGGGTAGTCGTGGTCGACTCCACCGACCTCAGCCTGGAGCAGGTGGTGGAGCGGGTGCTGGCGCTGGCCGCGGCGGCCGGGCTGACCGCGTCGCTAGACTGACCCGTCAGCCCTAGCGAGGAGGCCCCATGCCCGAAACCACCGGACGGCCGGTGCTGGCCGTGGTCGGTCGGCCGAACGTGGGCAAGTCGACCCTGGTGAACCGGATCCTGGGCCGGCGCGAGGCCGTAGTCCAGGACGTCCCCGGGGTGACCCGGGACCGGGTCTCCTACGACGCGGAGTGGTCGGGACGCGAGCTCGTGGTCGTCGACACCGGCGGCTGGCAGTCCGACGCCCGCGGGATGGCGGCCCAGATCGCCGAGCAGGCCGAGATCGCGGTCGCGGCGGCGGACGCGGTGCTGCTGGTCGTCGACGCCACGGTCGGCACGACCGACGAGGACCAGGCCGTGGTGGAGGTGCTGCGTCGCAGCCGCAAGCCGGTGGTGCTGGCCGCGAACAAGGTCGACGACGTGCGGACCGAGGCCGAGGCGGCGGCGATGTGGAACCTCGGCCTGGGGGAGCCGCACCCGGTGTCGGCCCTGCACGGCCGCGGCTCGGGCGACCTGCTGGACGCGGTGCTGGCGGTTCTGCCGAGAGCCGAGACCGAGAGCGAGGTGCGCACCGGCCCGCGCCGGGTCGCGATCGTCGGGCGGCCCAATGCCGGCAAGTCGTCACTGCTGAACCGGCTGGCCGGGTCGGAGCGGTCGGTGGTCGACAGCGTCGCGGGAACCACGGTCGACCCGGTCGACGAGCTGGTCCAGCTCGGGGAGACCACGTACCAGCTCGTGGACACCGCCGGGATCCGGCGCCGGGTCAAGGAGGCCAGCGGGCACGAGTACTACGCCTTCCTGCGGACTCAGTCGGCGATCGAGCGGGCTGAGGTCTGCGTGGTGGTGGTCGACGCCTCGCAGCCGGTCACCGAGCAGGACCTGCGGATCCTCAACCTGGTCGAGCAGGCCGGGCGGGCGATGGTGATCGCGTACAACAAGTGGGACCTCACCGATGAGGAGCGCCGCCGCTACCTCGACCGAGAGCGGGAGCGCGACCTGGGCCATGTCGCCTGGGCGCCCACGGTCAACATCTCGGCCCTCACTGGACGCAACGTGTCCAAGCTGGCCCGAGGCCTCCAGGAGGCTCTGGCCGGCTGGGAGACCCGGGTCTCGACCGGCAGGCTCAACGCCTTCCTGGGGCGGGTCTCAGCGGCCCACCCGCACCCGGTCCGGGGCGGCAAGCAGCCGCGGATCCTGTTCGGCACCCAGGCTCACGCCTGCCCGCCGACGTTCGCGCTGTTCACCTCCGGGCAGATGGACGCCCCGTACCTGAGGTTCATCGAGCGGCGGCTGCGGGAGGACTTTGGCTTCCGGGGCAGCCCGGTCCACGTCGAGGTCCGGGCCCGGGAGAAGCGCTCCCGCTGACCCCGCACCCGCAGGACCGCTGCGGCGCTGAGCCGGTCCTGCCGCTCAGGCCGGGTGGGTCACCGGGGCAGCGCCTGCACCACCAGCGGCAGCGGGCTGAGCGCCGGCACGGTCCGGCGTACGGCGGGGGAGCGGACCGCGATCCCGGTCGAGCCTCCGCCGTCCAGGTTGAGCGCCTGGGTGACCTCCAAGCCGCTGCCGAGGAGCCAGGCACCGGTCTCGGTGAGGGTGATCGGGTCGGTCACCGCGATCACCAGCAGCTGTCCAGACCGGGTGGTCCCCACCACGGTCCGGCGGGCCCGCTCTCGGTTGTCGTCGGGAAGGGCGGGGGCAGCGCCGTCGATCACCAGCATCGGGTGGCACTGGATGGCGGTCTGGAGCCTCTCTGCAGCCTGGTAGGGGTGAACGCGCAGCGACCGGACTGTGACCTCGCCCGATGCGGTGGCCGCCAGCATCCCGCCGAAACCGCGGTACGACCGGCCGCTGCTGGTGCCGTCGACGACCACCAGCCCCAGCGCGGTCGCCTCCGGGGTGAAGTAGCCGCCGTTGACGGTGACCAGCGCCTCCGGCGCGGCATCGGCCCAGCGGTCGAGGAACTGGGCCTGCCCTGGGGTGTACGCGACCTGCAGCCGGACCTGGGCCGGGTCGAGGCGGACCACGGTCGCGGCCACCTGCCGTCCGGACAGGTCCACCTTCAGGTCCCGCAGCTCCACCCCGGCAGCCACCTCCTGCCAGCCAGCCGGAGCCGTTGTCGGGGTGGCTGTCGCCGCCACCGGGGCTGGGCTCGACGGGGAGGGAGCCGCTGGTGCCGGCTGCCCGCAGCCAGCCAGCAGCAGGAGCACCCCAGCCAGGCTCACCGCACGCACGGCGCGAGAATAGCCCGCCGCAGCACTGGGTTGAGCGGCCTGGGCCCAGGCGTAGTAGAGTGTCGCCTCGGCGCCCCCGGGGCGCCCGCGGAGCACGTGAACAACTGGAGAACGGGCTGTGGCGCAGCTTGGTAGCGCACTTGACTGGGGGTCAAGGGGTCGCAGGTTCAAATCCTGTCAGCCCGACAAGAGGCTCTGAGAGCCGTCCGGACTCCCCCACCCGCTCCTTGCTGCTGTCGAGCACCTCACGACTGCTCTGGTGGAACCGGGTCGGCGCTGGCTGCTCCCCGGCGAGCCAGGACTGCGCGCCAGGCCTGGGGCAGCGGCTGGAGGCACCCCAGGGCAGCAGGGGACATGGCTGCCAGCATCACCAGGGATCCCAGCTGGTTGACGATGATGTGCCCCCCTGTGGTAGGGCGGGGCAAGCCGTAGCCCAGGAAGAGCAAGAAGACGAAGAACCCGCAGGCGGCGGCTGCGGCCCCCCGGGTGACCCGCCCACCGACCACCAGACCGGCCGCGACCGCGGCTTCGAGCACGGCTGTGACGACACTGAGCCAGCCGATCCGGGGCATCACCCAGCCCCGCCACAGGTCTGCCAGCGGACCCCACGCGGTGTCAGCAAAGGCCCCGTACGCCGCCGGGTCGAGGCGTCCCCAGACGAGGTGGATGACGCTGCCGGCGCCAAAGGCAACCACGAAGACCGTACGGGCGACGGTCGTCCAGACGGTCCAGGCCCTCACCCTGACCTCTGGGCGGGCTGAGGCTCCACTGGCGACAGGCGAGCGGCGAAGACGGGCACGTGGCGTCGCAGGCGCCGGGCGCGGACCGAGGTCCCGTGGAAGCCCGCCTCGCCACCGTGCTGGAGCGCCGCGTCGAGAAGGTCGTCCCGGGTGGTCGTACGACGTGGCACCAGCCCCTCCTTCGGCTAATAACGATCGTTAGCCTAGGACGACCACCAGGCAGGTCCCCCTGGCGGCCCCCGCCGCGCAAGGCTCGTCCGCTTGCCAAATCCCCTTCTCAACCGCAGGTCAATGGGCCTGCCAGGATGGGGTCGGCGCAGCCACCGGGCAGGAGCGATCAGACCACGGCTGGCTGAGACGGGTCACGGACCTTCCTGCCCTGCCAGCCGGTCTGGAGCACCTGACCAAAGATCACGGCTTGGGAACATCGTGGCGAACCCGTGACGTATCGGTCACCAGGTGTTTAGATGCTCTGGGGTGGCTAAGGCCGCCCTGGCCGGCACCCTCCCGGTGCCGGAGCGGACTTCTGACAGGACGTGACACATGACCCGAATCCCGAAGGCGGCGCTCGTCGTCGTTTCCGCAGTGAGTCTGGGCCTGGGCACCGCCACCGTGAGCGTGCCCTCCGCTCAGGCTGCACCCTCCCCAGCCCCCGACGTGGCTGCCCTGGCCGGTGACCTGGCCAAGCAGCAGCTCACGTGGGAGGAGTGCGACTTCGGAAACGCGTCGTACAACGAGCGCTGGGCGAAGCAGCCCAGCATCCGGTGTGCGAGCGTGACGGTGCCGCGGGACTGGCACAACCCAAAGAACGGCAAGACGTGGTCGATCCGGATCTCGCACGTGCGCAACATCGACCCGAGCAACTCCCGGTCCAAGGGCGTCATCCTCGGCAACCCTGGCGGACCCGGTGGTGCGGGGCTGGTCTGGGGCCCGGCCTTAAACCAGCTGATGCCGGACGTGCGGCCCTACTACAACTTCGTCGGGATGGACCCGCGCGGCGTTGGGCAGAGCAGCAAGGCGACCTGCGACTACACCTTCGACAAGAACAGCAGTGACCCGTACGCAGAGATGAAGGCGGTCGGGAGCCAGTGCGCCCAGCACGAGGACGTGCGCACGATCACCACCGAGCAGACCGTGTACGACATGGACTTCATCCGGCACCTGCTGGGCCAGAAGAAGCTGGGCTACGCGGGCTTCTCGTACGGCACCTGGCTGGGCGCCTGGTACGGCAACGTCTTCGCCGCCAACGCCGGCCCGATGCTGCTCGACTCCTCGACCGACGTCACCGAGGCAACCTTGCAGCGGACCTGGGACCTGCAGCCCATCGCCCGCGACCGCCAGTTCGACATGCACCTGATGAACTGGATGGCCCGTCAGGACGACACCTACAAGCTGGGGCAGGACCCGAGCGCGATCAAGAACCGGTACTACGCCGCAACCGACAAGATCTCCGCTGACACGGTGATGCTGGTCTGGCTGCTGACCGGCGGCTCCAGTGCCTTCCCGAACAACAAGCAGTACCCGGCGGCCGCCGACACGGTCAAGGCGATCATCGAGTTCGGCGAGAGCCAGACCGCTGCCATCACCCAGCGCACCCAGGCCGAGCCAGCCAGGGTGGCCCAGCACATCATCGGCACCATCGCGGCCAACGGGAAGAACCCCGATGTCCGCTCTCTCGCCGCTTCGCGGGTGGCGACCGCCGACCAGATGGTTCAGGCCAAGGCTGCCGCTGCTGCTGAGCCGTCGATGGTGACCCGCACCTTCAAGAGCACCTTCGAGATGATCCGGTGCGGCGACGGTCAGTGGACCCAGGGCGAGCGGTACTGGAAGGACTGGATCGCCAAGACCGCGCCCCAGGCCCGCCTGAGCGCCTCCTGGGGCCTGGTGGACGTCCCGGTGTGCGCCTTCTGGCAGACCAACACGATGATGCCGGGCATCAACAGGAACCAGGCCCAGACGGTTGTGGTGCAGGGCGAGCTGGACTCGCAGACCGCGTACGAGACCGGCTACACCACCGGGACCAGGCTTCCGCGGACCAGCGCGATCTTCGTCGACAACGAGGGCTCGCACGGGCTGTTCCCGTACGGCTCCGAGTGCGTCGACCGCCCGGTGATCAACTTCTTCCTCAACGGCAGGCTCCCGGCGAACATCACCACCTGCCAGGGGCTGCCGCTGCCGAACGAGACGAAGACCTACGAGTCCTGGGCCAAGCTGGACCCCCAGGGCAAGCACGTCGTGACCCCGGCTGGCCCGTGGACCCCGGCCGAGACCGCGTCCAAGACGCTGATCAGCAACGAGATGATCGCCTCCGAGGCGGTGAGTGAGATGAGCAGCCAGTTCCGCACCGTGATCCAGAGCCGCTACGGCACCCAGGGTGTCCAGGTCCTGGAGCAGGCGGGCGTGCTGACGTAGCTCGCCGGCTGACGACGGTGGCCGGGGCCCTCGGGTCCCGGCCACTGCCGTTCTCGCACAGTGCGGCCAGCCGCGCCGGCCACCGCGCTGCTGGCACGAGCCCAGCGGGCTCGGGCTCAGAAGGTGAGCCCACGAGCGGGCGGCGGCCGAGAGGCGCAAGCAGCCAGGCGGAGCGTCAGCCCTGCAGCAGCAGGAGCAGTGACGGCAGCATCACGACCGCCACCAGGACCGACACCGTGGTGATGAAGGTCGACACCTCGACGTCGGCGTTGATCTCGCTGGTGAAGCCGGAGACCATAGCGGCCCACGGGGCGAGCAGCAGCATCACGATGACCCGGGTCTCCCGAGGCCAGGGCAGCACGAACCAGGTGGTCAGCGCCAGCACCACCGCCCACAGGTACCGCTGGGCGAGGGCCACCAGCGCCAGCCGCAGCTTGGAGCGGGGCAGGCGGACCTCCAGCCCGATCCCGATCATCAGCATCGCCAGAAACGGGTTGGCCGCCCCGATGAGGCTGGTGACCGTGATCACCGGGCCCGGCAGCCGGACCTGCAGCAGCCGCAGCGCCACCAGCACCAGGTAGATGTCGAACACGGGGGACGACAGCATCTGGCGCAGGAACCGCAGCGGGGTGGTGCGGTGGGTGCGGTCGGCCACCGAGTGTGCCCAGCCTCGGCCGACTCCGGCAGAGCCGAGCGCGTTGCCGACGTCGAACAGGGCGGCGGAGACCATCCCGGACGGGCCCATGAAGGCCGACAGGTACGGCAGGGCGAAGGCGCCGATGTTGTACGACCCGCCGTGGAGGATCGCGAAGCCCCGCTCGACCGGGTCGCGGTGACGGGCGAGGAGGTAGCCGAGCAGCTGCTGGGCCAGGTTCAGCACGAAGGCGAAGGCCGCCAGCCCGAGCATCGACGGCACGATCTGGGCCTCGTTGAAGCTGGTCACCAGGGCACAGGGGAGGGTCACGGTCAGCACCAGCTGGCTGAAGGCCGGAAAGTAGTCGGCCGACAGGTAGCCCCAGCGCTTGAGGCCGTAGCCGAGGGCGATGATCAGCACCAGCCCCAGGGCCCGGGCCAGGATCTCAGTCACATCGCTCCTTCGGCTCTGCCGCATGGCCACACGATTATCTGCCCTCGGCCCCGCCGCCGGGCTCGTAGCCGTCGGTAGGGGCGGCACGAACCGCCGACACCCCTGGTGGGGCCTAGGATCACAGCCATGCCCGAGTCTCCGATCAACGAGCCGGCGGAGCCCTCTGCCGTGCCTGACACCTTCCGTGCCGCTGGTGCCATCGCCTGGCGACTGGTCGGGATCGGCCTGGCCGGCTGGGGAGTGCTCCAGATCGCCGAGCGGACCTCAACGATCCTGATCCCGACCGCCATCGGAGTGCTGCTGACCGCCCTGCTGGCCCCGCTGGTCAGGGTCAGCCGCCGCCGCCTGGGCGGGTCACCGTACCTGCACGCCGGGATGTCAGTGGTGCTGCTGCTGGCGGCCATCAGCGGGGTCCTCTACTTCGTCGGCAACGAGTTCACCACCGGCTTCGCTAACCTGCGGACCGCCACCGTCGAGGGCCTGACCAAGCTCGAGACCTGGCTTAACGGCGTGGCCCGGGGCCGGCTGGAGAGCATCCTCACCAGCGCCTTGACCCAGGTCCGCACCTGGATCGCCGACAACACCAGCTCGATCGCCTCCCAGGCCTTGTCACTGGGTGGGTCAGCGGCTGCCCTGGTGGCCGGCTTCCTGCTGGCGGTGGTGACCGCGATCTTCTTCCTGGCCGACGGCTCCAGCATCTGGCGCTGGGTGGTCGGTCTGTTCCCCCGGGATGTGCGGGCCACGGTCCGCCGCTCCGGCCAGGCCAGCTGGTTCGCCCTCGAAGGGTACGCCCGGACCCAGGTCATCGTGGCCGCCGTCGACGCGGTCGGGATCGGCATCGGGGCCGCGCTGCTGTCCGTGCCGCTGGTGGTGCCGATCATGGCGCTGGTCTTCCTGTCCGCCTTCGTGCCGATCATCGGGGCCACGATCTCCGGAGCCCTGGCCGTCCTGCTGGCGCTGGTCACCAACGGCTGGACCTCAGGGCTGGTGATGCTGGGGATCGTGCTCGCCGTGATGCAGGTCGAGAGCCACGTGCTGCAGCCGCTGCTGATGGGCAAGGCGGTGAACCTGCACCCGTGGGCCGTGATCATCGGGGTCGCGGTGGGTGCCCTGCTGATGGGCGTCGCCGGGGCGCTGTTCGCGGTCCCGGTCATGGCCATGGTCAACGCCGGTGCCCAGGCCGGCCGCGGGGTCAGCGTCACGGGCACCACCGCACCACCTCCGGCCCGGCCGCGGCTGCCGCGCTGGGTCCGGCGCGGGCCCAGCGCCAAGGCAGCGTCTGTGACCCCCGACGGCGCCGGCAGCCCGTCCACCGCCGGCACCCCCGACCAGCAGGAACCGGCTGCTGCCGAGCCGGGCGCCAGCGACTAGCCGGATCTTCGCCCCTGCTCTGAGCCGCGTCGGGACGCAGCAGGCCTGCCGCCGTACGGTGAAGCCATGAGCTGGCTGGACGACATCACGCGGCTGCGGCTGCTGCAGACCATCTCGATCTGCCCGGAGAACCCGACCGGAGCCCCAGGCCAGGCGGCGCTCGCCACGGAGGGCTCGGCCAGCGCGGCCGCCCGGGACCTGGGCCGGGGCTGGAAGGTCAACCCGTACGTGACGATCGAGCCGGGCCAGACCCACCAGCTGGCCTGGATCGACGGCCCGGGCCAGATCCGCCACCTGTGGGCCACGGTCGACCGGCCGCACTGGCGCTCGCTGGTGCTGCGAGCCTACTGGGACGGCGCCGACGAGCCGGCGGTCGAGGTCCCGTACGGCGACTTCTTCGGCAACGGCTGGGGGGTGTACGCGCCGCTGTCGTCACTGATGGTGGCCGCCAACCCGCACGGCGGGATGAACAGCTACTGGCCGATGCCGTTTGGCACCGGAGCCCGGCTGACGCTGGAGAACATCGGGCACCAGAGCGCCTGCGTCTACTACCAGGTCAACGCCGAGCTGGGAGACACCGACCACGAGCAGGGGTACCTGCACGCCCAGTTCCGCCGCTCGAACCCGCTGCCGCTCGGCACCACCCACACCATCGTCGAGGAGGTCCAGGGCCAGGGCAGCTACGTCGGCACGTACCTGGCCTGGGGCACCAACACCAACGGCTGGTGGGGTGAGGGTGAGGTCAAGCTCTGGCTGGACGACGACCGCGACAACCCGTCGATCGCCTCCACTGGGCTGGAGGACTACTTCGGCGGGGCCTGGAACTGGGACGTCAACGGCGGCTTCCACACCTACTCGACCCCGTTCCTGGGGATGCACCAGGTGATCTGCCCCAACGGCCTGTACAGCGCGCAGCAGCGGTTCGGGATGTACCGCTGGCACGTGCCGGACCCGGTCCGGTTCGCTCACCGGCTGGGCCGGGTCGATGTCCAGGCGCTCGGCTGGTACCCAGACGGCCGGTACAAGCCGCTCACCGAGGACATCGCCTCCACGTGCTGGTTCTACCTGGACCGGCCCACCGCCAACCGGCCGGCGCTGCCTGACCGGGACCAGCTCTCGGTGTAGCCGACGGGCCTCGTGGTCCGGCCCGGCACTACACTCCTCCGGTGCTCAAGCGGGGGACGTCCGACGGACGACGGTGCTACCTGGGCGCCCTGGCCGCCGGCGGGATGCTGGCACTGACAGTGTTCGTGCCCATCTGGTGGGTCCAGCTGCTCGCCCTGCCCGCCCTCGGTCTGGTCTTCGGGCTGCTGCGAGCGGCGCCAGTGAAGCTGGCCTACCGGGTCGGGCTGGTCTTCTGCCTGGCCTGGCTGCTGCCGACGACGTACTGGTACTACTCCTTCATGTCCCCGCTGGTCGCCTTCGCTGCCAGCGCCGGCTACGCGGCGCTGCTGGCCAACCTCTTCCGGCTGGCTGGCCTGCGGCCCCGGTGGGGCATGCGCGGGGTGGCCCCGGTGTTCATCGTCGCCTGGTGCGCTCTGCTGTGGGTGAGGCTGCACCTGCCGGTCACCGAGGACTGGTGGATCCCGTACGCCGGTTACAGCCTGTGGCGCAACCCCTCCCTCGTCTTTCTCGGCAGCCTCGGCGGGGAGGCTGTCTTCGAGGCCATCGTCTTGGGGACCGGTGCTCTCACCGCCTGGGCCTGGGCCAGCCGGGGCTGGCGTGGGGGAGCCCTGGCGGCGGTTCTCTCTCTCTCGCGGCGGTCGGTGCGGGCAACGCTGCGCTGTGGAGCACGCCGGGGCCCTCGGCCGGCCCGGCGGTCGCGGTGCAGATGCTGACGCGCGGTGGGGTCAGCGCCCCGGCCACGGACGACGACGTGTCCGACCTCATCGCAGCCACCAGCCGGGCACTGGATGCCCGCGCAACCGGCTCTGGCGAGCCGGGCGAGGTCGTGACGGTGGTGTGGTCGGAGAACAGCACTCCTGCCTCCAGCGAGGCCCGGGTCGCGGCGTACGCGGCCGAGCGGCGGGTCCGGCTCGTCTACCACACCAAGCGCGGCCAGGGAGAGGAGGCACACAAGTACTCCGTCATCATCGGCCCTGATGGGAAGCGGATCCTGACCAACTCCAAGGCCCACATCGCCCCTGACGAGCAGGGGACTGGGGAGATGTCGCGCCAGCAGGTGAAGGACTCCGGCCGAGTGGTCACCTCGTACGTCTGCTACGACATGCACTACCCGGACATCGTCGGGCGCCTGCGAGGGGCCGACGCCGCCTACGCCTCCCTGGACGACGCCGCCTACGCCTCCCTGGACGACGCCACCTACGGCTACCTGCAAAAGCAGCTCCACACCGCCGACATCGCCCTGCACGCCGCCCAGGCCGGGGTGCCGGTGGTGGTGGCCAGCACCAGTGGCCCGACCTTCGCCGTCGATGCCCGCGGTGTCGTCCGCCAGCAGGTGACGGGTAGCGGCCCGACCGTCCTCGTCGTCCGCTAGCCCGCCCGCCTCCAGGAGAAGGCGCGGGGTGGCGGCAGCCCCTGCGCAGCCCGTCGCCTAGATTGGCGCCATGACCCAGACCCGCCACTCCACTCCGGTCGATGCCGTCGCTGAGCAGCACGTCGCCCGCCTGGCCGAGCTGTCGCCCCAGTTCGCCGTCGGCGCCGGCCTGCCGGGCCGCCGGGGCGACCTCGACGACTACTCCCCGGCCGGCCGTGAGGCTGTCACCGAGCTCCACCGGGCCACACTGCGGGCGCTGGACCAGGCCCAGCCCAGCGACCCGGTCGACGAGGTCACCATCGCCGCCATGCGCGAGCGGCTCGGGATCGAGGTCGAGCTGGCCGAGGCAGGGGAGACCCTGCGGCACCTGGACAACATCGCCTCCCCGGTGCAGGAGCTGCGCGACTGCTTTGACAACCTGCCGGTGGCGAGCGAGCAGGACTGGGCCGACTTCGCCTCCTGCCTGCGCGCGGTGCCGAGGGCCCTCGAGCAGTACGCTGACGGCTTGCGCCTGGCCCGCTCCCGGGGGCAGGTCGCGGCCCAGCGCCAGGTCCGGGCAGCCCTGGCCCAGGCCCAGGACCAGGTCGGGGCGGACTGCTCGTACCGGGCCCTGGTCGACGCCGCCAGCGTGGCCGGGCAGCCGCTGCCGACGAGCCTGGCAGCCGACCTGGCCGCCGGGCTCGAAGCGGCCCAGGCCGGGTACGCCCGGCTGGTGCAGACCCTGACCGACGAGATCCTGCCCGCGGCCGGCAAGACCGACGGCGTCGGCGCCGAGCGGTACCGCCGCTTCAGCCGCAGCTTCCTGGGCGCCGAGGTCGACCTGGACGAGACGTACGAGTGGGGCCGCGAGCGCCTGGCCGCGATCGACGCCGAGCAGCGGGTGATCGCCGAGCAGCTGTACGGGACGGGCACCACCGTCCAGCAGGCGATGGACCGCCTGAACGCCGACCCGGCCCGTACCCTGCACGGGACCGACGCCCTGCAGGCCTGGATGCAGCAGACCTCGGACGCGGCGATCGCGGCCCTGGACGGGGTGCACTTCGACATCCCCGAGCCGCTGCGGACCCTGGAGTGCCGAATCGCCCCCTCCCAGACCGGCGGGATCTACTACACCGAGCCCAACGACGACTTCTCCCGGCCGGGGCGGATGTGGTGGTCGGTACCGGCCGGGACCACCGACTTCGCCACCTGGCAGGAGCGGACTACGGTCTTCCACGAAGGCGTCCCGGGCCACCACCTGCAGTGCGGGACACAGGTCTACCTGCGCGACCAGCTGAACAGCTGGCGCCGGCTGGCCTGCTGGGTGAGCGGTCACGGTGAGGGCTGGGCCCTGTACGCCGAGCAGCTGATGGCCGACCTGGGCTTCCACGAGGACCCGGGCGACCGGATGGGCGTGCTGGACTCGCAGCGGCTGCGAGCGGCCCGGGTCGTGGTCGACATCGGCGTCCACCTGGGCAAGCCGCGCCCAACTGAGGTCGTCGCCCTGCCCGGGGTCGGCGAGGGCCGGTGGGACTACGACTCCGCGTGGGCCTTCCTGCGCCACAACGTCGCCATGCCGGAGGCGAGTCTGCGCTTCGAGCTGGACCGCTACCTGGGCTGGCCCGGGCAGGCACCCTCGTACGCGGTCGGGCAGCGGCTGTGGGAGCAGGCCCGCGACCAGGCCCTGGCCGCTGGCAGCAGCCTGAAGGACTTCCACAGCCGGGCCCTGGCCCTGGGCTCGGTCGGGCTGGACGTGCTGCGCCAGGCCCTGGCCGGACGACCCGGGTGAGCGGCACGGTGACGGGGTCACAGCGGTACTTCGCGGCCGTGACACTGCCTCAGACGGTTCTGGACCAGCTGGAGCGGCTGGTCGAGCCGCGCCGCGACCCGGTCTGGCGCTGGACCGACAGCACCGGCTGGCACGTCACGCTCGCCTTCTACGAGCAGGTCGACCCGTGGCGCTACCCGCTGCTGGTGGACAACCTGCGCCGCGCCGCGGCCCGGGCCCAGCCGTTTCGGATCGCCCTCAGCGGCGCCGGGGCCTTCCCGTCGCACGCGGCCGCGAAGGTCCTGTACGCCCCGGTCAGTGGCGGCACGAGGCCTCTCGCCGGCCTGGCCGGGCACTGCCGGACCGCCGCCACCCGGGTCGGGATCTCCGTACCCCGGCAGCGCTACCAGCCGCACCTCACCCTGGCCCGTAGCCGCCGCCCGGTCTCGGCCCAGCGCTACCTGCGGGCCCTGGCCGGGCTCGAGACCGACGACTGGGAGGTGACTCAGATGGTGCTGGTGCAGTCCTTCCTCGGCCAGGGGCCTGCCGGGAGCCCCCGCTACCAGGTGGCGCAGCGCTTCGGCCTGGCGCCAGGATGAACACATGCTGGTCTGTGTCGACTATGACGGAACCCTGGCCGACGACGGCGACATACCCCACGAGCACCGGGAGGTCGTGAGGCAGGCCCGGGCCGCCGGGCACCAGGTGGTCCTGTGCACCGGTCGGTGCCGCTGCATGGTCCCGCCCGAGGTGCTCGACGAGGTCGACGGGCTGGTCGGCTCGTCGGGCGGCTACGTCGAGCTGGGCGGGCAGACGCTGAGCGACACCCGGTTCCCCGAGCCGCTGGCGGTCCAGGTGCTGCGGCTGCTCGACGAGGCGAAGGTGCTGTACATCCTGGAGGCACCCGAGGCCGGGTACGCCCAGGCCCCGATGATCCCGGTGCTCGCCGAGGCCCTGGGCCGGGGACTGACCGGGCCCGGTGCCGTCAGCGCGATCATGGGCATGGTCCGGCCCCTGCCTCAGCCGGCTCCTCGGTTCGCGAAGATCGCCTGCTTCGGCGCGCCACGGCCCCTGACCGAGCTCGTCGACCGGCTCCCGGCCGAGGTGGGGCTGATCCCGAGCTCGCTGCCGGTGCTCGGCCCGGGGGCAGGGGAGATCTTCCTGCGCTCGCTGAGCAAGGCCGCAGGAGTGCAGACCATCTGCCGGCAGCTCGGCGTCGGGCCCGAACAGGTGGTTGCGGTCGGGGACGGGCACAACGACATCGAGCTGGCCGAGATCGCCGGAACTGCGGTGGCCGTCGCCAGCGGCCCACCGCAGCTGCTGGCCCGGGCCGACCTGGTGGTCCCGGGACCGGCCGAGCTGGGCCTGGTCGAGGCCTTCACCCGGCTCGGGCTGACCGGCTGACCGCAGCAGCCCCCCACCGCCCGGGTCACGGCCGGGCAGGGTGGGCAGACCACCCTGGGGCTGGGGCGCGCGCCTGCCGGACAGGGCTGGGGGGACGCTGGCAGGATGGCGGCATGCTGTTCGTCGTCACCACCGAGTACGTACCTGCCGAGAACGAGCGCCGTCTCGCCGCCCGCCCCGCCCACCGGGAGTGGCTGACCGGGCTGAAGCAGCGGGGAGTCCTGGTCAACGGCGGCCCGTTCGCTGACGGTGCCGGCGCCCAGTTGGTCTTCGACGTCGCCGACGCCGCCGAGCTGGAGCAGGTGCTGGCCGGTGACCCGTACCCGACCGGCAGCACGCGGGTCGTGTCGACCCGGGCCTGGGAGGCGCTGTTCTCCTTCTGAGCCGCGACGGACGTGGACCGGCGCAGCGGGCCGGGCGGACTACCCTGAGCTCGAACCGACCCGAGGAGGTCCTGGATGCGTCCTGAGACGATCGCGATCCACGCTGGTCAGCAGGTCGACCCGACGACCCACGCGCTGGCGGTCCCGATCTACCAGACCGTCGCGTACGGATTCGACGACGCCGAGCACGCGGCCAGCGTGTTCGCGCTCGAGGCGCCGGGCAACATCTACACCCGGATCATGAACCCGACCACCTCGGTCCTGGAAGAGCGGATGGCTGCCCTGGAGGGCGGGGTGGGGGCGCTGGCGACGGCGTCCGGGGCGTCCGCGATCACGTACGCGGTGCTGAACCTGGCCCGGGCCGGAGACAACATCGTCGCGCTGCGGACCCTGTACGGGGGGACCTTCGCCCTGTTCGCGAACACCCTGGCCCAGTTTGGGATCGAGGCCCGGTTCGTGGACCCCGAGCAGCCCGGGCGGCTGGCCGAGGTCGTCGACGAGCGGTCCCGGCTGGTGTTCTGCGAGTCGATCGGGAACCCGGCCCTCAACATCGTCGACCTGGACGCCTGGTCGGCTCAGGCCCACGCCCACGGCCTGCCGCTGCTGGTCGACAACACGGTGGCGACCCCGGTGCTGTGCCGGCCGCTGGAGCACGGTGCCGACGTCGTGGTCTACTCCACCACCAAGTACATCGGCGGTCACGGGACCGCGCTCGGCGGCGTGATCGTCGACGGTGGCGGCTTCGACTGGGCCGGTCACGAGCGGTTCGCGCTGCTGAACCAGCCCGACCCCGCCTACCACGGTGTGGTCTGGACCGAGGCCGCCGGGCAGCAGGCCTACATCGTGCGGGCCCGGACCGTGCTGCTGCGCAACACCGGCGCCACCCCGGCCCCGTTCAGCTCGTTCCTGATGCTGCAGGGCCTGGAGACGCTGGCGGTCCGGATGGAGCGCCACTGCCGCAACGCGGCCGCGGTCGCCCAGCACCTCCAGCAGCACCCGGCGGTGGCCTGGGTGAGCTACCCGGGGCTGGCGTCCTCCCCGTACCGGGCTGTGGGGGAGCGGGTGCTGACCGGGAAGGGCTTCTCCGGCCTGGTCTCGTTCGGGCTCACCGGCGGCCGGGCGGCGGGCGAGGCCTTCATCGCGGCACTTGAGCTGTTCAGCCACGTCGCCAACATCGGAGACGTCCGCTCCCTCGCCATCCACAACGCCTCCACCACCCACTCCCAGCTGAGCGCGTCCGAGCTGTGCGGGGCCGGGGTGCCGCCGGAGATGGTGCGGCTGTCGATCGGGATCGAGCACCGTGACGACATCCTGGCCGACCTAGACCAGGCCCTGGCGAAGGCAGGTGCCTGAGTACCGGTGAGCACCACCCGCTACGGGGGTGTCGGGCTGGTCGAGACCCAGCACGTCACACTCTTCGACGACCGGCACCCGCTGCTCCTGGCCCGAGGCGGCTCGCTGGCCCCGGTCACGGTCGCGTACGAGACCTACGGCCGGCTGAACCAGGCCGGTGACAACGCGGTCTTTGTCTGCCACGCCCTCACCGGGGACGCCCACGCCGCCGGCTGGCACGAGGGTGCCCGCCGGCCTGGCTGGTGGGACAACATGATCGGCCCAGGCCGGCCAGTCGACACCGACCGGGTCTTCGTGGTCTGCGCCAACCTGCTCGGCGGCTGCCAGGGCACCACCGGGCCGTCCTCGGTGGACCCCAGCACCGGCCAGCCGTACGGGATGGGCTTCCCGCTGCTCGACATGGCGGACTTCGTCACCGTGCACCGGGCGCTGCTGGCCCGCCTCGGGGTCACCCGGCTGCTGGCCGCGCTCGGTGGCTCGCTCGGCGGGATGCAGGTCCTGCAGTGGGCCCTCAGCCACCCAGACGACCTGGGCCACGCCGTGGTGGTGGCCTCCTCGTCTCGCCTGTCGGCGCAGAACATCGCCTTCTCCGCGGTGGCCCGGGAGGCGATCACCCGTGACCCGGGCTTCCGCGACGGGCAGTACGCGGCGTCTGGGGCCGCACCGGCGATCGGGCTCAGCATCGCCCGGATGATGGCCCACATCACGTACCTGTCGGAGGAGGGGATGGCCGGCAAGTTCGGCCGCGAGCCCCAGACCGGAGTCCTCAACCACGGCTTCGGCCCGGACTTCGCCGTCGAGAGCTACCTGCAGCACCAGGGCGACGCCTTCCTGGAGCGCTTCGACGCCCTGTCCTACCTGTACCTGACCCGGGTGATGGACTACTTCGACCCCTTCGAGCGGCCCGACGCGACTGCCGCCGCAGCCGCAGCCGGGGTCCGGTTCCTGCTGATCTCGTTCACCTCCGACTGGCGGTTCTCCACGGCCCACTCGCGCCGGATCGTGCGGCACCTGGAGCACGCCCGGATCCCGGTCACCTTCCGCGAGATCGACACGACCGGCGGCCACGACTCCTTCCTGCTGCCGATCACGCCGTACCACCAGACCGTCGCGGCCTACCTCGACCACGCCCTGGAGCAGCTGTGAGCGCCTTGCGGGCCGACCTGGCCCTGATCGCGAGCCTGGTCCGGCCCGGCTCCCGGGTGCTCGACCTGGGCTGCGGCTCCGGGATGCTGCTGCGCCACCTGACGGACCAGCAGGGCTGCACCGGGACCGGGGTCGAGATCGACCCGGAGGCGGTGCTGACCGCGATCCGGCGGGGAGTGCCGGTGGTTGAGCTGGACCTGGACCACCAGCTCGGCGAGTTCGCCGACGGCTCGTACGACGTGGTGGTGCTGTCGAAGACCTTGCAGACCCTGCGCCGGCCGCACCAGGTGCTGACCGAGATGAGCCGGATCGCTCCCCGGCTCGTGCTGTCGATGCCGAGCTTCGGCTACTGGCGCAACCGGCTTCGGCTGCTGCGAGGCCGGATGCCGATGTCCAAGGAGCTGCCCTACACCTGGTACGACACCCCGAACCTGCACCACGCCACCCTGGCCGACCTCGAGCAGCTCTTCCAGATCGTCGGGCTGCAGGTCGAGCGGCGGGTTCCACTCGATGTCAACGGCCGGCAGCTGCGGTGGGAGCGCGCGGCCGGGCTCCGGGCCGGAGCGGCGGTGTACGTGCTTAGCGCGGCGCGGGGGCAGGGTCGCTCTGCGGGCGCCACATGACGGCGTCCACCGGTCCGTGATAGATGTGGAACGTGCCTTGACCTGCTGGCCGGGCACCGCAGTCGCCCCCGACCGCAAGGAGATGATTCACCCCTATGACCATGTTCCTCGCAGGGCGTGCCACGGCCGGCCTCCTCGGCCTCGCGACCGCCCTCGCCCTCTTCCAGAGCCTGCCAGCCCGAGCCGAGGCTGCGCCAGCACCGGCCGCGCCACCGGTAGCGTCATCAGGCCCGCAGGAGCCAGTGCCGGGCTCGTACGTCGTCATGCTGAAAGATGCCCACGTGGCCAGCGTCGGTGGCACCGAGTCCGCCACCACGACCAAGGCCAGTGCCGCCAGGACCCTGGGCGGGACGGTCACCCACGAGTACCGGGCTCTGGGCGGGTACGCCGCCCAGCTCTCCGCAGACCAGGTCCGCCAGCTGCAGCAAGACCCCGACGTGCTGTCGGTCGAGCCGAACCAGACAGTCTCGGTCGCCGCCACGCAGAGCAACGCCCCCTGGGGGCTGGACCGCATCGACCAGCCGTCGCTGCCGCTGAGCACGACCTACAGCTACACCGCCACCGGCCGCGGGACGACAGTGTTCGTGCTTGACACCGGCATCCTGGCGACCCACCGGGAGCTCGCCGGCCGGGTCAAGGAGGGGTTCTCGTCGGTGAACGACAACCAGGGCCCGATCGACTGCAATGGCCACGGAACCCATGTCGCGGGCATCGCCGCGGGCACCACGTACGGCGTGGCCAAGGACGCCAGCCTGGTTCCGGTCCGGGTGCTCAACTGCGCTGGGCGCGGTAACGACGCCATGGTGATCGCCGGCATGGACTGGGTCGTCAGCCACAAGGCCCCCAGCTCGGTCGCCAACATGAGCCTCGGGCTCAGCAACCGCACCACGTACCACGCGGCAGCGAAGCGGATGACCGACGCCGGGATCACGCTGGTGGCGGCCGCCGGCAACGAGAACGCCGATGCCTGCCGCACCACTCCCGCGGGTGAGCCGAGCGCGATCACAGTCAGCGCCACGACGAAGACTGACGCCCGCTCCGACTTCGCCAACTTCGGCAAGTGCGTCGACGTCTTCGCCCCCGGAACCGACATCACGTCCAGCTGGTACGAGAGCCCGACCTCCACCCAGACGATGTCCGGCACCTCCATGGCCGCGCCCCACGTCGCCGGCGCGGCGGCCCTGTACCTGGAGCGGAACCCTCGCGCCCCTGTTTCCACGGTCACCCGGGCGATCGTGGGTGCCGCTACCCAGGGCAAGGTGACCGACCCGGGCGCCGGGTCGCCGAACCGGCTGCTGAATGTCACCGAGCTGCTGCGCTCCCCGCGGCACGTGGTGAAGAACGGCGACTTCGAGGACGGCACCAGCAGCTGGCAGGGCGACACCTCTGTGATCGTGTCGGGCCAGCCGACGCACAGTGGCTCCGGCACTGCGCAGCTGCTCGGTCGCGGCCGCAGCGGCATTCAGGAGCTCACGCAGGAGGTGACCGTCCCCGCCGAGGGCGGCACCCTGGAGGCGTGGATCCAGGTGACCAGCCGGGAAGGCAAGGCCACGGCCTTCGACAAGCTCCGGATCGAGGTGGTCTCCGAGTCGGGCACCACGGTGCTGATCTCGGCCTCCAACACTGACGCCGGCGACGGCTACAGCCGAAAGTCGGCCAGCCTGGCGCCCTTCGCCGGGCAGACCGTGCAGCTGAGGGTGATCGCCCAGGAGGACTATGCCCTGGCGACGACCTTCCTGGTGGACGACCTGGCAGTTGTCTGATCTCAGCCGGCCGCCGCAACCCCAGGTCTAGGCGGTCCGGTCAGACCGGGTCGCCAGCCAGGGCGGCCCGCAGCCGGGCCACCGGGCCGGCCAGGCTGAGCCGCTCGGTCAGCTCGACGAGCCGGTCTGGGTCGGCAGGGGAGCGCGGCAGCGCGAGCAGGCCCGGCAGTGGCAGGTCGCGGCGCACCGCCACGACCGCCCGGGCCGGCTGGAGGTAGTCCGACGCCGCCTCGAGGAGCTTACGGGTCCGCGCGGGCAGCGGCGCCGCCAGCACCTCGTCCAGGTCGCCGTGCTCGGTGAGCAGCCGGGCCGCGGTCTTCTCCCCGATCCCGGCCACCCCGGGCAGGCCGTCCGAGGGGTCGCCGCGCAGCACCGCGAAGTCCACGTACTGGTGGCCGCGGATCCCGTACCGCTTCTGGAGCCAGGCGTCGTCGACAGCCTCGTACCGGGAGACACCGCGGGCCAGGTACAGCACTGTGCAGTCGTCACTCACCAGCTGGAACAGGTCCCGGTCACCGGTCACGACGTCCACCGGCCCGGCCGCACCAGCGGCCAGGCTGCCGATCACGTCGTCCGCCTCGTACCCGGCGGCGCCGACGACCGGGATCCCGAAGGCCTTCAGCACCTCGCGGATCAGCGGCACCTGGACCGCCAGGGCCGGGTCGACCACCTCCGGCTCAGCAGCCCCCACTGGCAGGTCGCTGTTGCCGCCGGCCACCCGGTGCGCCTTGTACGAGCCGATCAGCGCCACCCGCCAGGCGGGTCGCCAGTCGTCGTCCCAGCAGGCCACCAGCTCGTCAGGACCGCGGTCCCGGACGAAGCGGGCGACCATGTCGAGCAGGCCTCGCACCGCGTTCACCGGGGTGACTCCGTCGGCTGCGAGCAGGGGCGGCACCCCGAAGAAGGCCCGAAAGTAGAGCGACGCGGTGTCGAGCAGCAGGCGACGAGGCACCCGCCCAGGCTAGCCGGGCCCGTCGTCCGGGGCGGCCGAGCCTGGTGCCCGGGCTGGTCCCGGTACAGTCGCGCAGGTGACCACACCCGCTGCGCTGTCGCTTCGCCCCTGGCCTCGCCGCGCACTCGCGCTGCTGGCCGGGGCGGTGTCGGCTCTTGGCTTCCAGCCGTACAACCTGTGGCCGCTGGCCCTGGTCGGCGCGGCGGCGCTCACGGTCGCTGTGGCCGGGCTCCGGCTGCGGACCTGCTTCGGCCTGGGCTACCTGTACGGGCTGAGCTTTCTGACGATCACGGTCGGCTGGGCGGCGGTGATCGCGGCCCCGGTGGCGGTGGCGCTGGTCGGTTTCGAGGCCCTCTGGTTCGGCCTGCTCGCGCAGCTGCTGGGCACGGTGGTCGGTTCCCGGCTCTGGCCGCTGTGGGCAGCAGCCGGCTGGGTGACAGTGGAGTACCTCTACTCCCGGCTTCCGTTCGGCGGCTTCGGGTGGTTCCGCCTTGGCTTCGCGATGGCGGACTCTCCGCTGGCCGGGCTGTACCCGCTGGTCAGCGTGGCGGGGGTCTCCTTTCTGGCCGCACTGCTGGCACAGCTGCTGGCCTGGGTGCTGGTCGGGCGAGGCAGCAGCCGGCAGCCCCTGGTACGGCTGGGGGCAGGGCTGGCCGCGTTCGCGCTGCTGGCCGGGTCGGGGCTGCTGGCCCGGACCGTTCCGCTGGCCGCGCCCAGCAGCCAGCGGGCGGTCACGGTCGGTGTGGTGCAGGGCAATGTGGACGGAGTCACCGGGGTCGAGGCGATGGGACGGGCCCGCTCGGTGACTCGAAACCACCTGGCCGAGACCGTCACCCTGATGGCCCGGGCCCGGTCCGGACAGTACCCCGCCCCGGACCTGGTGCTGTGGCCGGAGAACTCCACCGACATCGACCCGGTCTGGGACGCCGAGACCGGAGCCGTGGTGCAGACCGCGGTCGACCTGGCCCAGGTCCCGGTGCTCGTTGGTGCGGTCACCGAGGGCCCGGGCGAGCAGGAGCGGCAGACCACCGCGGTCTGGTGGGACCCGCAGGCCGGCCCCGGTCCCCGCTACCACAAGCGGAACCTGGTCCCGTTCGGGGAGTGGGTCCCGTTTCGGGCCCAGCTGCTGCCCCTCATTCCGATGCTTCAGCTGTCCGGGCGGCAGAGCGTCCCCGGCACCGGGCCCGGAGTCCTCGAGGTCGACGTCGACGGGCAGCCGCTGCGGGTCGGGGTGATGATCTGCTTTGAGCTGGCCTACGACCAGACCGCCCGCGAGGCGGTCACCGGGACCGGACCCGACCACGGTGCGCAGCTGCTGACCGTCCAGAGCAACAACGCCACCTACGCGGGCACCGGCCAGATCCCGCAGCAGTGGGCCATCACCCGGGTCCGGGCGATGGAGGCCCGCCGCGAGATCCTGGTGGCCACCACGAACGCCTGGTCCGGCTACATCCGTACGGACGGGCAGGTGGTCTACCGAACCGAGCAGCGCACCGCCGACTCGTACGCGGTCACGGTGCCCGTCCGCGACAACCTCACCCCCGCGGTCCGGTACGGGGCGCAGATCGAGGCAGCGCTGGTGCTGGCCGGTGTGGGAGGTCTTGCCGTACGCGTAGGAGCGGCCTGGAAGAATAGAAGCGAACGCTCCCGGTGAAAGGTAAGCCCTGTGGCTGTCTCGCTTGACAAGGTCCTCGTGATCATCCCCACCTACAACGAGGTCGACAACCTGGAGCCGATCACGTCGCGGCTACGGAAGGCGGTTCCCACAGCCGACATCCTGATCGCCGATGACGCCTCCCCGGACGGGACCGGAGAGCTGGCCGACCGGCTCGCGGCTGCCGACCCGCACCTGCACGTCATGCACCGCCGGGGCAAGGAGGGCCTGGGCGCGGCCTACCTGGCCGGGTTTCGGTGGGGCCTGGAGCGGGGGTACGACGTGCTGGTGGAGCACGACGCCGACGGCTCCCACCAGCCGGAGCAGCTGCCGCGGCTGCTGAAGGCGCTGGAGCACGCCGACATGGTGAAGGGATCACGCTACGTCAAGGGCGGCTCGGTGGTGAACTGGCCGAAGTCGCGAGAGCTGCTGTCGCGGGGCGGGTCGCTGTGGACCCGGCTGATGCTGGGGATCCCGGTCAAGGACGTCACCGGCGGCTTCAACGCCTTCCGCGCCGGCACCCTGCGGGCGGTCATCGACCGGGTCTCCTCGGTCGGCTACAACTTCCAGGTCGACCTGACCTGGCAGGCGCTGCAGCAGGGCTTCACCGTGGCCGAGGTCCCCATCGAGTTCATTGAGCGGGAGCGGGGCCAGTCGAAGATGAGCAAGAACATCGTGCTCGAGGCCCTGGCCCGGACCACCGCCTGGGGAGTCCGGCACCGGGCCCGCCAGCTGGCCGACCTGGTTCGCGGTCGACGCAGCCAGGCTGCTGTGGCCAACCGCCCATGAAGGGGCGCACTGGCTGGGTGGTCGGGGCGCTGCTGCTGGTCTTCGCTGCCGTCCCGATTCTCGAGATCTCGCTGATCGTCCAGGCCGGGCGGCTGCTGGGCGTGCTGCCGACCCTGGGGATGCTCCTGCTCACCTCGGCGCTCGGCGCCTGGCTGGCGCGGCGCGAGGGAAGACGGGCCTGGACCGCCCTGTCGACCGCCTTCACCTCGGGGAAGATGCCCACCGGTGAGCTCGCCGACGCAGCGCTGGTGCTCACCGGCGGCATCATGCTGCTGTTCCCGGGCTTCCTGACCGACCTGCTCGGTCTGGTCTTCCTGGTCCCGGCGACCCGGCCGCTGACCCGGGTCCTGATCGCCTGGACCGTCGCCCGTACCGCCCAGAAGCGGGGCATCAGCCTTGACCAGGTGACTCGGGCCGGCCCCGGCGCAGCCCAGGGCGGGGGAGTGATCATCCCTGGCGAGGTGGCCGACCCCGAGACCGCGGGCGAGACCACCTGACACTGCGCCGAAGCCCCGGGCGCAGGAGCACCGCTGAGCTGGCCGCTGTCTCGGCCGGCAGGTCTGTCGACGGGGTCGGCCAGAGGTACACGACCCTAGCCCTGGCGGAGCCGGACCTGAGCCTGCCCGTTGGCGGCGAAGCGGGACTCGACCCGGGCCTCCTGAGACTCGACGAACTTCCGGAACGAGCCGAAGCCCAGGGCCGACTCCTTGAAGGCCGGGTCGAGCCGCTGCATCTGGCTCTTCACCCCGGCGGCGTACAGCCACTCGTCCGAGCTCTTCTCCATCCCGACCCGGATCGCCCGGACCAGCAGCTCGGCGGCCGCCTCCTCTGGAGAGAGTGTGGCGGGCTTCGCCTTCCTGGTCTTCGCCTTGGCCGGCTGCTGGGCGGGCTGAGGCTTGTCCTGGTCAGGCGCCGGGGCCTCGGGGGCCGGGTGCGGAACCCCGGGGAGGTCGGCGTAGTGGGTGAACTCGTCGCAGGCAGCCACCAGGGCCCGACTGGTGGAGCCGGCGACCCCGATCCCGACCACGTGACGCCCGAGCCGCTTGCAGTGCTGGGCCAGGGCAATGAAGTCGGAGTCTCCGGCCACGATCACGACGTGGGTCAGGTCGGCGTGCCGGTACAGGTCGTCGATCGCGTCGGTCGAGAGCCGGATGTCGGCCCCGTTCTTGGTCCCGGACGTGGAGAACAGCTGGGTCAGGTACACGGCCCGGTTCACCAGCTGCGGCCGGTACGCGGCATTGGCCGGTACCGACCAGTCCGCGTAGGCCCGGGTGAAGGCGACTGTCCCGAAGGAGGTGGCGTAGTCGATGATCGCGTCCACGTCTACCCGAGCCTGGTCCAGGCGCCGCGCCACCTCGTTCGTGGACGTGGGCGACATGGCATGGTCCCGGGCCTGGTCGGCCCGCCACCGGGCCCGGCCGTGCACCGCCTCGTACCGGGAGATCACGATGTTGTCGAAGTCCAGGTACACGGCGACGCGGTTCTCAGCCATGCGGTGAACCTACCGCCCCGGTCAGTCCTCGTCGCGCAGCAGCGCTAGTCGTTCGGCCATGAGCTCCTCCAGCTCGGGGATCGAGCGCCGCTCCCGCAGCATGTCGTAGTGGGTCCGGGGAGGCTTGACCTCCTTCTCCTCCGGCTGGGTGCCGTCGGCTCGGGCGGCGACCTTGCCGCAGCGCTGGCACTCCCACTGGGCCGGCAGCTCCGCCTCCTCGGAGAACATCACCGAGAAGTGGTGCCCGCTCGGGCAGTCGAAGCTGACCTCCTGCCGGGGGGCGAACTCGATGCCCTCGTCGTCCTCAAAGCTCTTTGCACCCAGCCCTGTTCCTCGCAGCGCACGATCAGCCATCACTGCCCTCCTCTGCCGGTGGCGGCCGTCTCGGGGTCCAGCACCCCGTCGGTACCCAATTCTTCCTGGCCGCTGCGAACCACCGCTAGCATCACCGCAAGACCCGCGGCCAGCACCAGCGCGACCCCGAGGATTCCCCAGTACTGGGTGTTCTCCTGCCCGGTGACCGTGGCCCCCAGCAGGATCCCGCCCCCGAAGGCAGCGGGGGCGATGAAGGAGACAACCCGCCCGGTCGTGGCGTACAGGCCGAACAGCTCGGCGCTCTTGCCCTCGGGAATCAGGCGAGCCAGGTAGCTGCGAGCCGCTGACTGGGCCGGGCCGACGAAGGCCGTCATCCCCAGCCCCAGCGCCCAGAACGCGGTCCGGCCGCGGTCGTGCAGCAGAAAGATCCCGGTTGCCAGCACCACCAGCGCCGCCAGCGAGAACAGGATCACCCGCTGCGGGCCGATCCGGTCGTCGAGAACCCCGCAGGCCATCGTGGCGACCCCGGCCACCACGCTGGCCACCGCTCCGAAGACGATCACCTCGCCGGAGCTGAAGCCGAAGGTGCCTGCCGCAATCACCGCCCCGAAGGTGAAGACCGCGTTCAGGCCGTCGCGGAACAGGGCGGAGGCCAGCAGAAAGTAGACCAGCTGCCGCTCGGTGCGCCAGAGCCGTCGGACAGTGGTGAACAGGGCCTGGTACGAGCCGACCACCCCGAGGCGCTCCTGGTCACGTGGTGGGCTGTTGCGCAGCATCACCAGCGGAGGGATGGTGAACAGCGCCATCCACACCGCGCACACCAGCATGGAGACCCGGATGTCGAGAGCCTCGGTGCTGGTGACCCCGAACAGGCCGACCTCGGGCTGGATGAACGCGAAGTACACCAGCAGCAGCGAGAAGATGCCGCCCAGGTAGCCCAGCCCCCAGCCCAGCCCGGAGACCCGCCCCACGTTGCCGGCCGAGGCGACCTGGTCGATGGTCGAGTTGTAGGAGACGTCGGCGATGTCGCGCACGATGCTGCCGACTGCCAGCAGTGCCAGCCCGAGCCACACGTACGACGGGTGCGGGCGGACCAGGTAGAGCGCCGCCGACAGCACCGTCAGGGCCCAGGTCAGCACCCGCAGGGTGGTCACGCTGGCCCCGCTCCGGTCAGCGTGCTGACCCAGCACCGGCGCGAGAGCGGCGACTGCCACCCCGCCGATCAGCGTGGAGGTCGACAGCGCCACGGAGGTGGTGTTGGTGTCACCGAAGGCTGGGCTGGTGATGTACACCGCGAAGACGAAGGTCGTGATCACGGTGGCGAACGGCTGGGCGCCCCAGTCCCACAGCGCCCAGGTCAGTACCCGCCACCGCGAGCCCGGGACCTGCTCCTTGAGGGCGCCGCCAGGCAGCGTCTCCCAGGTGCTGGTCACCGCCCGCCCTCCCACAGCCCGCGCTCCTGCAGAACCTTCTTCACGGTGTCGGTCCGGTCGGTGAAGACACCGTCCAGGCCCAGGTCGATCAGGTCGTGCACCAGCTGCTCGTCATTGATGGTCCAGGCGTGGACCACCTTCCCGGCAGCGTGGGCGTGCTTGAGCAGCCTCCGGGTCACGACCCGGACCTCCCGGCCGAGAACGGGGTGGCGAAGCGGCACCTGGAAGGCGACTCCAGGGGAGTTCAGCAGTCGCGGCAGCAGTGGCACGTAGGCGTTCCAGAGGGCACCGGCGGGGGAGACGCAGGTCGGGACCCGGCGGCCCATGAGCCGCCGGAAGGCCCGGATCCGCTCCATCGAGAAGGACGCGACGCAGACCCGGTCCTGGGCCCGGTGCCGCTCGATCGCCCGGACCAGCGGGGTCACCGCGTTCGGGTGCTTGAGGTCGAGGTTGAACCGGGCCTCAGGAAAAGCCTCCAGCAGGTCGTCCAGCCGCGGGACTGGCTCCGTGCCACCGATCCGGGCCCGCTGCAGGTCTGCGTACGCCAGCTCGACCAGCGGCCCGCTGCTGTCGGTGACCCGGTCCAGGGAGTCGTCGTGGAAGGCGACCAGGACCCCGTCCCGAGTGGCGTGAACATCCGTCTCGAGGTAGCGGTAGCCCATGTCCACAGCGTGCTGAAAGGCGGCCAGTGAGTTCTCCTTGCCGACCAGGTCCGGGTGCTCGGCGCCGCCGCGGTGGGCGATCGCAGCAAACCCCGTGTCGAAGAACGGGAAGTCAGTGGCGCGCATCAGTGCTGGCTCCTCGGGCTCGGTAGACCGTTGAACACGTCCCGGCCGGTGGTCTCGGTGCGTGGGGTGCGCAGCCTGAGTCCACCGGCGAGGTCCGGCCCCAGGGTAGGCCCTTCCTGGGACGAGACCTGCAGATCTCGCACGGGCCGGGTTACGTGCGCTGGGTCTCACCGTAGCGCCGGCCTCGGCGAGCGCACTCGTTCTCGCCCAGACCGCTGCGAGCGGCTCGGGTACAGACCTGGACCGTGCTCTGGTCCGGTCCCGGTAGGGGTAGTGCCAAGTGCAGCAGGCGACGAGCGCCGACACCCCGTTTGGTCCGGTCCCGGTAGGGGTAGTGCCAAGATGAGAGACCGTGCCAACGATTCTGTCGATCCAGTCCTCCGTCGCGTACGGCCACGTCGGGAACTCCGCCGCCACGTTTCCGCTGATGCGGCTCGGGGTCGAGGTGTACCCCGTGTACACCGTCCACTACGCCAGCAGCACCTCGTACGGGCCGCCGCGGGGCCCGGTGCTGTCGCCCGACGAGGTGGCCGAGGTGGTGACCGGGGTCGACGAGCGCCAGGCGCTGGCCGGGGTGGACGCGGTCCTCACCGGCTACCAGGGGAGCCAGGCGATGGGGCAGACCATCCTGGACGCTGTCCGGACGGTCCGGGAGCGCAACCCGCGGGCGGTCTACTGCGCCGACCCGGTGATGGGTGATGTCGGGCGCGGCTTCTTCGTCGCCCCCGGGATCCCCGAGCTCCTGCGCGACGAGGTGGTCCCGGCGGCCGACATCGTGACCCCGAACCAGTTCGAGCTGGAGTTCCTGACCGGCCGGAAGGTCACCACTCTGGCCGAGGTCCTCGCTGCCGCTGATGCCCTGCGAGCCCAGGGCCCGGGCACGGTACTGGTGACCAGCGCCCAGTACCAGGGGACGGACCCGGCCACGATCAGCATGGTCGCGGTGTCCGGCGACGAGGCCTGGGGGGTGCAGACCCCTCGGCTGGAGCCGACCTTCACCGGCTCGGGGGACATCACCGCCGCGGTCTTCCTGGCCGGCCTGCTGTGCAGTCACTCGCTGCGCGAGGCGCTGGAGCAGACGGCGGCTGTGGTGTACGCGGTCCTGAAGAAGACGACCGACCTGGGGCGTCGCGAACTGGCGCTGGTCGCCGCGCAGGACGAGATCGTTGCCCCCAGCCAGACCTTTCAGGCTGAGCGGCTTCGCTAGCTACTCCCGGAAGGTCGAGATCTCGGCCCCCAGCGCCGCCAGGCGCTGGGGCAGGTCCTCGTAGCCGCGCTGGATCACGTAGATGTCGCGCAGCACCGAGGTGCCGCGGGCGGCGAGGGCCGCCAGCAGCAGGCAGACCGCCGGGCGCAGCGCCGGGGGACAGACGACCTCCTGGCCGCGCCAGCGGGTGGGGCCGGTGACGATGATCCGGTGAGGGTCGAGCAGCTGCACGCTGGCACCGAGCTTGGTCAGCTCGATGAGGTGGATCGCGCGGTTGTCGTACACCCAGTCGTGGATCATCGTCGCGCCCTCGGCCTCGGCGGCGATCACGGCGAAGAAGGGGAGGTTGTCGATGTTGAGCCCGGGGAACGGCATCGGGTGGATCTTGTCGGCCGCCGCGACCAGCTTCGACGGGTGCACGGTGAGGTCGACCAGCCGGGTCAGCCCGTTGCGCGACAGGTACTCCTCGCTCAGCGAGTAGCGCAGGCCCATCTCGGTCAGCACCGCCAGCTCGATCTCGAGGAACTCGATCGGGACCCGGGTGATCTGCAGCTCGGAGTGGGTCACCACGGCCGCGGTGATCAGGCTCATCGCCTCGATCGGGTCCTCGGAGATGTCGTACGTGACGTCGACCTCAATCCGCTCCTGACCGCGGATCCGCAGGGTCGTGGTGCCGACCCCCTCCACGCTCACCCCGAGCGCGATCAGGTAGGCGCACAGGTCCTGGACCATGTAGTTCGGGCTGGCGTTGCGCAGCTCGGTCAGCCCCGGGGTCATCGCCGCCGCCATCAGGGCGTTCTCGGTGACCGTGTCGCCCCGCTCGGTGAGGGTCACCCGGCGCTGGCCGGCACGGTCGTCACCCGTCACCTGGCACTGGTAGAAGCCCTCGGTGGCGGTCACCTCCAGCCCGAACGGGCGCAGCACCTGCAGGTGCGGCTCCACGGTCCGGGTCCCCAGGTTGCAGCCCCCCGCGTACGGCAGCCGGAACTCCTGCGCCTCGTGGATCAGCGGGCCGAGGAACAGCAGCACCGACCGCGTCCGGCGGGCAGCCTCGACGTTGACGGCGCTCAGGTCGAGCTCCTCGGGCCGGCTGATCGTCAGCGAGGAGCGGTTCTCGCTCCACACGCACGAGACGCCGATACTCTCCAGGACCTCAGTCAGCCGGTTCACCTCCTCGATCCGGGCGATCCCACGCAGGGTGGTGGTGCCGTAGTTCAGCAGCGAGGCGCACAGCAGCGCGACCGCGGCGTTCTTGCTGGAGCGGACCTCAATCGAGCCGGAGAGCCGCCGTCCGCCCTGGACCCGGACATGGGTGGCGCTCTTGCCGGGGAGGATGTCGCTGTCGAGAGCCTCCGCGATCCGGTTGATCATCTCCAGCGACAGGAGCTCGTCGCCGGCCTCGAGCCGGTGCACATCGGACTGGGGGGCGTCGAGCAGGTCAGCCAGCTGCGCCTGGCTGAGGCCACGCTGGGTGCGGGCGGCACGGACCAGGGCCCCGACCCGCTGAGGAGATGTCTTCACGGTCCGACGATAACCCAGACCACCGTCCGGCTTCCTGCCGAGACCGCTAAGACCACTTTGACAAGCAGTGACGCCGATCGTACGGGTTGCGGGCGCAGTGTGCTGCCCGGCGCCTCGGGCCGGGCCGGGGCTGGCCTGCCGCGGTCAGGCCCGAGGAAGGCCTGTAGTCGCTAAGGTGAGCCCATGAGCGCACACTTCGATGTGGTAGTCCTCGGCGGCGGTCCCGGTGGGTACGTGGCGGCGATCCGAGCCTCGCAGCTGGGGCTGAAGACGGCCGTGATCGAGAAGCAGTGGTGGGGCGGGGTGTGCCTCAACGTGGGCTGCATCCCGACCAAGTCCCTGCTGCGCAACGCCGAGCTGGCGCACATCTTCACCCACGAGAAGGGCACCTTCGGGATCTCCGGCGAGGTGACCTTCGACTACGGCAAGGCGTTCAGCCGCAGCCGGGCGGTGTCGAAGCGGATGACGAACGGGGTCCACTTCCTGATGAAGAAGAACCGGATCACCGAGCTCAACGGCTGGGGGACCTTCACCGGGCCGAAGACCATCGAGGTCACCGGTGACGACGGCACCCAGACCGTCACCTTTGACAACTGCATCATCGCCACCGGCTCGGTGACCAAGATGCTGCCCGGGGTCGAGCGCAGCGAGCGGGTGGTGACCTATGAGGAGCAGATCCTGTCCGACACTCTGCCGAAGTCGATCGTGATCTGCGGGGCGGGCGCGATCGGGACCGAGTTCGCGTACGTGCTGCGCAGCTACGGAGTGGAGGTCACGATCGTCGAGTACCTCGACCGGATGGTCCCGCTGGAGGACCCGGAGGTCTCGGCCGAGATCGCCAAGGCGTACAAGAAGCTCGGCATCACGCTGATGCTCGGCCACGGGGTGAAGACCATCGCCGAGCACGAGGACGGGGTCACCGTCACGGTCACCCCGGCCCAGGGTGGCGACGAGGTGGTCCTGGAGACCGAGCGGGTGCTGCTGTCGATCGGCTTTGCCCCGCGGACCGAGGGGTACGGCCTGGAGAAGACCGGGGTCGCCCTGACCGAGCGCGGCGCGGTCGCGGTCGACGACTACCTGCGGACCAACGTCGAGGGCCTGTACGCGATCGGTGACGTCACCGCCAAGCTGATGCTGGCCCACACGGCCGAGGCCCAGGGCGTGGTGGCCGCCGAGACCATCGCCGGGGTTGAGACGATGCCGGTGAACTACGACATGGTGCCGCGGGCCACCTACTGCCAGCCCCAGATTGGCTCCTTCGGCTACACCGAGGCCCAGGCCAAGGAGAAGGGGTACGACGTCAAGGTCGCGAAGTTCCCGTTCACGGCCAACGGCAAGGCCTGGGGCCTGGGCGACGCGGTCGGCTTCGTGAAGGTGGTCGCCGACGCCACCCACAACGAGATCCTGGGCGCCCACATGGTCGGCCCGGACGTAACCGAGCTGCTGCCGGTGTTCACGCTGGCTCAGATGTGGGACCTCACCGCCGACGAGATGGGCCGCAACATCCACGCCCACCCCACCTTGTCGGAGGCGATCAAGGAGGCCGTCGAGGGCATCGGCGGCCACATGATCAACATCTGAGAGGTACGGGTTCTCCGGCGGCCGCGGCGATCGTCGCGGCCGCCGCTGTGCTTGGGGTCTGCAGCCGCCGCCGCGACCGCTGGGCTCTGAGCAGCCAGTCACACCCGACGGCGGGGAGTGGGTACCATGCCGGGCGTGACAAAGCCACCGCCCAGCGCCTGGGCCACCATGATCGCCGCCGACCCTGACCACTCTCACCGCTACGCCCAGCGGTTCAAGATCCTGGCCGCCCAGGGGCAGGACGTCGACGGGGAGGCCCGGCTGGTCGATGCGATGCTGGCGCGCGGGTCGCGGGTGCTGGATGCTGGCTGCGGCGCCGGGCGGGCCGGTGGCTACCTGGCCCGGGCCGGGCACACGGTGGTGGGCGTCGACCTCGACCCGGTCCTGATCGCCGCCGCCCAGGAGGACTTCGCCGGGCCGACCTGGCTGGTGGGGGACCTGGCCGAGCTGGACCTGCCGGCTCAGGGGATCACCGAGCCGTTCGACGCGATCATCTGCGCCGGCAACGTGATGACCTTCCTGCACCCCGACACCCGGGTCGAGGTGCTGGCCCGGATGGGACGGCACCTGGCCGAGGACGGGCGGGCGGTGATCGGCTTCGGAGCCGGGCGCGGCTACCAGCCGGAGGACTTCTGCGCCGACGCGGTCAGCGCCGGACTGCGGGTCGATGCGCGGTTCTCCACCTGGGAGCTGCGGCCCTTCACAGCCGACTCCGGCTTCCTGGTGGCGGTGCTGTCTCGGGCCTGACCCCTGAGACCAGCAGACGCCGGCGGCGCCGCGGTCCCGGCACAGCGCCACGAGCAGGAGCCGGTGCCCGCGCCCAGCGCGGTACGGACCGCCCGATGCTGGGCGGCCGGGGCTCAGGCGTCGAAGCGCTGCCAGGAGGGCTTGTGCTGGTAGGTCTCGCGGTAGTAGTCCGCCAGCTCCAGCTGACTGGCCGCAGCCTCGTCGACCACGATCGTGGCGTGCTGGTGCATCTGCAGCACCGACCCGGGCCAGCGCGAGGTGACCGGCCCCTCGATGACAGCGGCGATCGCAGCGGCCTTGTGCTCGCCCTGGGCCACCATCACCACGTGCTCGGCGTCCATGATGGTGCCCAGCCCCTGGGTCAGGCAGTGCCGGGGAACCTCGTCCAGGCTGGAGAAGAAGCGGGCGTTGTCGCGGCGGGTGACCTGGGTCAGGGTCTTGATCCGGGTCCGGGAGGCCAGCGAGGAGGTGGGCTCGTTGAAGCCGATGTGGCCGTTGCTGCCGACTCCGAGGATCTGGACGCTGACCCCGCCGACAGCCCGGATCGCCGCCTCGTAGCAGCGGACAGCCCGCTCCAGGTTGTCGCTAAAGCCGTCGGGGGTGTGGACCTTCTTCGGGTCCATCCGCAGCGGCTCGGTCACGGTCCGCCGGATCACCTCAGCGTACGACTCGGGGTGCCCCTGCGCAAGCCCGACGTACTCGTCGAGGGCGAAGGCCGAGGCCTGGGACAGGTCGAGCCGCCCGTCAGCGACCCGGGCAGCGAGCGCCTGGTACAGCGCCAGCGGCGAGGAGCCCGTGGCAACGCCGAGAACCACCTCGGGGCCGGTGTCGCGGCAGACCCGGGCGACCTTCGCGGCGGCGACCTCGGCGACCTCGTCGGGAGAGGCGCAGATGATGACTTCCATGGTGTCCTTCCGTCCGGCGACATCTTGTCAGAGGCCCCTGGCAGACTGAGAAGCGACTGTATACAGACTCATACAGCGGGTTCTGTATGAATCGGTATCTGGAGGTGTGATGGAGCGGAGCGTGTACTCGCCAGGGGCTGGTCACCAGCCCCCGGTGCTGGCGGGCCGGGATGACCTGATCCAGAGCTGGGAGCTCATGACCAACGACGTGCTGGCCGCCGGCCGGGTGCACGCCCGCGACCTGCTGCTGCTCGGCCCACGGGGGATCGGCAAGACCGTCGCCCTGACCCGGCTCGGCGAGGTCGCCGAGCAGGCCGGCTACCTGGTGATCGACCTGCAGGCCGTACGGGGTCAGACAACCCTGGTCGCCTCGCTGCTGGACCACGCCGAGACCCAGCTGGAGGACCGGCACTCCGCCTGGCAGACCGTACGGCGCCACGTCGACTCGCTGCGGCTGAGCCTGACCGCCTTCGGGGTCGGCGCCGGGGTGGACTTCTCGCCCCGCACCGGCTCGTCCGGCGGCGGTACCGCTCCGGGCCGGGTGGCCCGGATGCTGGCCGACCTGGCCGAGGCGGTCAGCACGGGGCAGCCCGGCCGCGGTGGGGTCATGGTGAGCATCGACGAGATCCAGGCCGCCACCCCCGATGACCTCGTGCTGCTGGCCGCCGCTCTGCAGCGGCTCAACGTCAACCATCCCCAGGCCCGGGTCCTGTTCGCCGCCACCGGCCTGCCGTACACCCGGGACTCGCTGAACCGGGCCGGGGTCACCCACCCCGAGCGGCTGTTCACAGCGGTCCTGCTGCCGGTGGTGCTGGAGGAGTCGGAGGCCCGCCGGGCAGTCGTCGAGCCGGCCCTGGCCCGAGGGGTGCTCTGGCAGCCGCAGGCTGTCGACGAGCTGCTGCGGGTGACCAACGGCTACCCGGCCCACCTGCAGCTCTTCGCCGACGCCGCCTGGCGGGTCGCCGAGAACCAGCAGATCACCCTGGCCGACGTCCAGACCGCCACCGCCCAGGTGGTGACCGCCCTCGCCGACGGCACCTTCGACCCCCGCTGGGCCTCGCTGCCGAACCGGCAGCGGGAGTACCTGGCGGCCCTGGCCGCCCAGGGCGGGGTCGCGTCGGCAGCCACCATGAGCCGGGTCCTGGGGCGGCGGGCCTCTGACCTCAGCCGAGCCCGCGACCAGGCGATCAAGGCCGGTGACGTGTACAGCCCGCGCCGCGGTGAGGTCCGGCTGTCGGTGCCACTGTTCGGGCAGTACGTCCTCAGCCACTACGAGGCTGACCGGCTGGCCACCGACGACCCAGACGGGATGGTCTCCCTGCAGCAGATGCAGCAGGTGCGAGCCGCTCCCGAGCTCGGGCAGTGATGCCCAGGCGCCGCTGAGGACGAGCAGGGGCACGGGACCCGAACCGGGTCGGGGACCCGCGGCCCGGCTGCAGGGGGCCGTGCTGGGCAGCCTCTACCCGGCCTGCTTCCTCGTGGTGGGGCTGCAAGCGTGCTCTGCAGGCGCTGCTCGGCATCCCGCTCTGAGCAGAGCGGCCGAGACCGTCCGAGCCTGCCCCTAGGCTTTCGGGCATGCCTGACCAGCCGCTGCGGACCGACATCGAGATCATCTCAGCACCGTTCGTGAACCAGGCCATGAACCACAACCGGATCCCCTTCCTGCAGCTGGTGAGCGTGACCGCGACCGGCGCCGACCAGACCATCACCGGGGTCCTGGACATCAGCGTCACCGGGCCCGCCGGCGAGGTGCTGTCGCGGCCCTGGCGCCAGGAGGTCGGCCTCGAGCCGCAGCGCCCGTACCGGCTCGACCACCCGGAGGTGGTGCTCGACCCGGCCCTGGCGGCCACCCTGGAGGAGACGGTCCAGGCCGAGATCCAGGTCCGGTTCCAGGGGCCGGGGGAGACCGAGGCTGTCGCCTACGCGCCGCTGCGGGTGCTCGCCCACCACCAGTGGCTGCTGGACCCGGACGCCCCGCTGCGCTGCGTCCAGCTGCTGGCCGCCTTCGTCCAGCCCAACCACCCCGCCGTCGCCGGGCTGCTGCCGGACGTGGCCGACGAGCTGATGCGCACCACCCGCAGCTCGTCACTGTCGGTCGACAGTGTCAGCCCGGAGCGGATCGACGCCGTGGTCGGGGCGGTGTTCACCGTGCTCCAGAGCCGCCAGATCTCGTACGCGGCCCCGCCAGCCAGCTGGGGGCTGGGCCAGCGGCTCCGAGGGCCGGCCACGGTCCTGGAGCAGCGCCTCGGGACCTGTCTCGACACCACGGTGCTGATGGCGTCGGTGCTGGAGCACCTAGGCGTGGCCCCCGTGATCTGGATCGCCTCCGGGCACGCCTTCTGCTCCTGGTGGCGCAGCCCGGAGCTGGCCCTGCCCGACGCCGCCAGCCTGCAGGTGACCAGCGCCGTGAACGCGGTCGACCTCAACCTGCTGGGTGTGGTCGAGACCACCATGCTGACCCGGGAGCGCCGCCCGGCCCGAGACCAGCTGCGCCGGGCCCAGCAGGTCCTCAAGGACACCTACTTCACCAGCCAGACCGCCTTCACCAGCCAGACCGCTGAGCTGCTGGCCGTGGTCGACATCGCCGCGTCCCGCCACCTGAGAGTGCTGCCCCTGCCGGCCCGGGTCCAGCGTCCCGACGGGGTGGTCGAGGTCGTGGAGTACCAGCCGGCGGCTGTCGTCCTCACCGGGAGCGCCACACCGGCCTCCAGCGGTCCGCTGCTAGCACAGGAGGAGCGCCCGGTCCCAGCCCGGGTCCAGGCCTGGAAGAACGAGCTGCTGGACCTCAGCCTGCGCAACCCGCTGCTCAACCTCAACCGGGTCACCGAGCTGCGGATGCAGATTCCTGACGGCTCCCTGGGGCACTACGCCGAGCTGCTCGGCGCCGGAACCTCGTTCACACTGCGGGCCGCAGACGACGTTCCGCTGCTGGCCGCAGCCGGGATCCGCCGCGGCGCGGCGCTGCCCGGGGACGCACTGCGCTCGATGGTGGCCCAGCAGCACGTGGTGCTCAGCGACCTGCCCGGCAGCCTGCACAGCTCCATGGCCGACCGGCTGCGCTACCGGGCCCGCACCGCGCTCCAGGAGAGCGGCGCCAACCTGCTCACGGTGGTCCTCGGGACGGTCGAGTGGCAGCGGGGGAGCGGAAGCTGGTGGCACCGCTGCTGCTGGCACCGGCCGAGCTGCGGGGTGTGCTCGGCACCAGGTTCGCGCTCGACCCGGCCGGGCAGGTCAGCCTCAACCAGAGCCTCTTCGAGAAGCTCCGCCTCGAGTACGGGCTGGAGGTGCCCGGGCTGGACCCGCTACCGGTTCGCGACGACGGCCAGGTCGATGTCGACACCGTGATCCGGCTGCTGCGGCAGGCCGCCGACGAGAGCCGGCTCCCGGTACGGGTCTGTGCTGAGTCCCGGCTGGCGATCCTCTCGTACACGGGCTACCTGCAGTGGCGCGACCTCGACCAGCACTGGGAGTCCTTCCTCACCAAGCCCCTGGTCCGCCACCTGGCACTGACCCCCACCTCACCCTTCGAGCAGACCGGAGCTGAGCCGGACGCCGACCTGGACGCGTACGTGGCTGCAGCCCCGATCCCGCTCGACGGCTCCCAGGCCGAGGCGGTGGCCGCAGCCAGGGCCGGGCGCAGCTTCGTCCTGGAGGGTCCCCCGGGGACCGGAAAGTCCCAGACCATCACCAACCTGATCGCCGACCAGATGGCCCAGGGCCGGACTGTGCTCTTCGTGGCGGAGAAGGGGGCAGCGCTGGACGTGGTCCGGGCGCGGCTGGAGGCGGTCGGGCTGCTGCCGTTCACCCTCGACCTGCACGACCACAGTGCCCGCCCGGCCCAGGTCCGCCAGCAGCTGAAGCGGGCCCTGCAGCTGCGTCCCGCCGTAGACCTGAACGCCTACCAGATCGCCGCACAGGACACCGCGACCGCGGCAGCCTTGCTGGCTGACTACGCCGAGCGTCTGCACCAGCCGAACCCGGCCGGCCTCTCGCTGTACTCCGCGCACGCGCTGCAGCTGGCTCGAGGGTCCGGCCCCAGCCTGCCGGTGCCACCAGAGGCCAGCGGGCTCAGCGGCACCGTCCAGCAGGCTGTGGGCCCGCTGTCGCGGCTGGGTGACTCCTGGCGGGCCTGGGGCTTCGCGGTGTCAGGAGAGCCCGCCGCGCTGCTGCCGCTGCTGGAGGCCGCTGACCAGGCCGTCGACCAGGCCCTCCAGGCTCTGCAGCAGGCCCCTGACGAGGTCCGCGACCTGCTGCTGGAGGCCGGTGAGCCGGGCGAGCTGGAGACCCTGACCCGCCTGCTGAGCGGCCCGGCCCAGCCCAGCCTGCTGCAGGCGGTGACGACGAGCTCCTGGGTGGCGGCCCGCGCCGAGCTCCACAGCCTGACCGCTGACCTGCTGCGGCGCAGCGACCCGCTGCTGGAGCGGCTCGCCCCGACGGTGGCCCAGGCCGACCTGGCGCAGACCCGCCAGCAGCTGCGCGAGGCCGCTGGCTCGTTCTTCCTCGGTCGTCGGCGACGGCTGCTGCGGGCCGGGGCGCCGGTACTGGCTCATCTGCTGCCCGGCGCCGAGATCCCGCACCGCCAGCTGGTCCAGACCGTGGAGGAGCTGACCGCGGTGACCGGGTCGGCCGACCAGCTTGGCCAGCGCTGGCGTACGCTGCTCGGCGCTGACCTGGTGCCTCCGCTCAACCTGCTCGACCCGCAGCAGCGGGACCGGCTCTTCGGGCTGCTCGCTCAGGTGGTGTCCGACGCCGAGCGGTACCAGCGGCTGCGCCCCGAGCTGGCGCAGGCCCTGGCCGCCGCCCGCGAGCACAGCCAGGGCGCTGGCCCAGAGCTGGTCGGCTCGCTGCTGACGGCCACCACGGCCCTGGGGGCCCTGCTCGCGGCCGCCGGGTCCTCAGCAGAGCCGGCGCTGCGCTGGGCAGCCACGGTGGGCTCCGGCATCCTCCAGGCCTGGCAGACCACCCAGCCGGCCCGGGCCGGGACCGGGCCCAGGCTGTGGCTGGAGGCCCGAGAGAGGCTGGCCCCCCTGACCGCCGTCTCGCCCGACTCCGCCTGGCTCCTGCTCACCCAGCAGGTCTCGGCCACCGACGCTGTGGCCGCGCTGGAGCGCGGGCTGGCCAAGGCCAGCGCCGCCGAGCGGTTCACGGCCGGAGGCTTCGCGGGCTTCGACGCCGAGCAGCACGCCGAGACCGTCGAGCGCTACCTGCAGTCCTCGCAGGACCTGCGGCAGACCTTGCTGCAGGCGCTCCCGGCGGCTGTGGTGGAGCGGCGTCCGTTCCGTACCGGACGGCTCTTCGGCGAGGCGGGGGCGCTGGAGCGGGAGGTCAACCGCACCCGGGGCGGGCTCAGCGTACGGCAGCTGATGAGCCGCTACGGCCGGGTGATCGCCGAGGTCACCCCGTGCCTGCTGGTCAGCCCCGACTCGCTCGCCCGGTTCATCCCGCCGGACAGCCTCACCTTCGACCTCGTCGTCTTCGACGAGGCCTCCCAGATCACGGTCCCGAGCGCCATCGGAGCCCTCGGCCGGGCCGAGGCGGTGGTGATTGCTGGAGACTCCAAGCAGATGCCGCCGTCACGCTTCGCCCAGCTGGGTGAGAGCGCCGAGGCCTCGCTGACGGCTGACTTCGAGGTGCCGCAGGACGAGGAGTCGATCCTGTCGGAGAGCGTCCTGGCGCAGGTGCCCCGGCTGTGGCTGTCCTGGCACTACCGCTCCCAGGACGAGTCACTCATCAGCTTCTCCAACCAGACCTACTACGACGACCGGCTGCTGACCTTCCCGGCTGTCCCCGGCCGGGGCCACGACCTGGGGCTCTCCTTCACCCGGGTCGACGGGCGCTTCCTGCGCTCGGCCCGCAAGGGCGAGGCGGGGCTGCTGCGGACCAACCCGGTTGAGGCGGCCGCCGTCAGCGACGAGGTGCTGCGGCGCTGGCGGACCGGGGAGCGCTCGATCGGGGTGGTCACCTTCAACATCCAGCAGCGAGGACTGATCGAGCGGCTGCTGCTGGAGTCTCAGGAGCCGGGCCTGGCCGAGTCGCTGCTGAACCGGCACGGGGGAGTCTTCGTCAAGAACCTGGAGAGCGTCCAGGGCGACGAGCGAGACGTGATCATCTTCTCCACCGGCTTCTCGGCCAACGAGCAGGGCCAGCTGCCGCTGAACTTTGGCCCGCTCAACCGGGCCGGGGGAGAGCGGCGCCTCAACGTCGCGGTCACCCGGGCCCGACGCCGGGTGATGGTCTTCTCCAGCTTCGACCCCGAGGACCTGCGCACCGAGCAGACCAGCTCGGTGGGGATCGCCCATCTGCGTCGCTACCTGGAGCTGGCCCGTGACGGGGCGCAGACCTCCGCCCGCCAGCAGCAGGTACCGCTGGACCGGCACCGGGACCAGATCGCCGAGCGGCTGCGGGAGCGGGGGCTGGAGGTCCAGACCGGGGTCGGCCTGTCAGAGTTCACCATCGACCTGGCCATCGGCCTGCCGGGGCAGCCGCCGGTGCTGGCGGTGCTGCTGGACGGGCCAGCCTGGGCCGCCCGGCGCACCGTCGGTGACCGAGACGCCCTGGCCGCGACGGTGCTGGAGCAGAGCATGGGCTGGCCAGCCGTGGCCCGGGTCTGGCTGCCCGAGTGGCTGCAGGACCCCGAGCGGGTGGTGACCCGGCTGGAGCAGCTGCGGGCCGAGGCCGCGAGCCGGCCCCGCCACCACAACGAGCAGCTCACCTCCTGGCAGAGTACGACCTTCGAGCCGTACCCGGCGGTCGTGTCCCCAGACCTCGACGAGGACCCGACCGACGAGCCCACGACGGCCGAGCTCGGGAGCGAGCCCACGACGGCCGAGCTCGGGAGCGAGCCCGAGCCAGCCGAGCCGTACGGGCTCATCGCCGACCCGCTCGGGCTGGGCAGCGAGGAGCAGCTGTGCCAGGGGTTCGACGGGTACCAGCCCGAGGTCCTCGGTCCTGCCAGCCGGCTGAGCCGGGTCGGTACGCCCGCAGTGGACCACGAGCTGCGGGACCTGATCGGGCAGATCGTCGCCGCCGAAGGACCGGTGAGCCCGGAGCGGCTGCTGCGGCTCGTGGTCCGCTCGTACCAGATGAGCCGGCTCACTCCGCAGCGGCGCCGGGACCTGGAGCCGCTGGTCCCGGCCTGGCTGCCCCGTGACGAGGAGGGGTTCGTCTACCCCGAGGACCGGCACCCGCAGCAGTGGCTCGGGTACCGGGAGACAACCGGCCCGGTCAAGGAGCGGCCACTGGACGACGTGGCGCTGCGGGAGATCGCCAACGCCGCCGTGGACCTGGCCCGCACCGCGATGGGGATTCCCGCTGGCGAGCTGACCCGTGCCCTCGGCAGAGTCTTCGGGCTCCACCGGGTGACCCGCCCGGCCCAGGAACGGCTGCACCGGGCGGTCCAGCTGGCCCTGAGCGACGGCCGGCTGCTGGAGCGGGCCGGGATCATCAGCCCCGGCCGCTGACCGGACTGGTGGCCCAGCAGGGCTCCTCCTGCGGTGCCCCAAGGCCGGACCGAGGTCCCTTCCACCAGGGCGCTGCCGCACCCCGCATATCATCCGCTGTGGTCCGGCACACTGGTCCGGACCAGCCGTTGACAGTGGCAGACCTGGTTGACGAGGCATCGACCCGGCCGCACGACGACCAGACTCGGGGGGCTCATGACCCGGCGCAGCGACCTCGCCATCCGCCTTCTGTCGCGCTATCTCCAGGCCGCAGGCCTGCTCTCCCTGCTGTACGCGCTGCTGGAGCCGCTGCGGTGGGTTGGACCCGTGGTCACTTTTGCCCTGACCTGGCTGGTGCCGCTGCCGGACTGGATCATCAGCAGCCAGCTGCTCGGGGTGGTCTTCCTGCTGATGGGGACGGGGATCGGACGCCGCAAGAGGCTGAGCTGGGTCGCTGTGACCGGGGCCATCGGCTTCAGCCTGGTGACCAACGTCCTGGTCCTGACTGTCCTGGCACTGTCGTCCGAGGTGCGCGCCGAGCTCCGCGAGTACGACATCGTGTACCCGTGCGAGCTGGCCACCAACACGCTGGTCATGGTGCTGATGATGGTGCTGCTGGTGCGCTACCGCCGCCTGTTCACCGTCCGGTCCCAGCGCGGCAACGCCCGCCGGGCGCTGGCCGTGCTGGTGCTCGGCAGCAGCACAGTGCTCGGACTCGGCCTGGCAGCGGCGGCGCTGATGGAGGGCCGCGTCTCTGACTGGGCGCTTGACCTGCTGGACCGGCTGATCGGACTGGGACTCGCCGCGGCCCTGGTGCTGGCGCTGTGGACCTTGCTGCGGTCTCAGCGCCTGGAGTCCCAGATGAGCCTCGACGAGGAGAGCCGGGTGCGGGAGCTGCTGGCCTCGAGCCCCGTCGACTCCTTGGGGTACTTCGCCACCCGGCGGGACAAGTCAGCATTCCTCAGTGAGCACGGGGCCGTGGTCTACCGGGTCGGGCTCGGGGTGGCCCTAGCCTCGGGAGACCCGCTCGGCAGTCCCTCGCAGTGGTCGGCCACCGCCGCCGCCTTCGCCCGGCACGCCCGCTCGTACGGCTGGGTGCCGGCCGTGATCGGAGCGTCGGAGGCCGGAGCCCGGGCGTACACGGAGGCCGGGCTGCGGGCCCTCGCGATCGGGGACGAGGCGGTTCTGAGCACCGCCAGCTTCGCGCTCCATGAGCTCCCGGAGGTCCGCCGGGCAGTCGCCAAGCTGACCGGGCTCGGCTACACCACCCGGATCCGTCGGCACCGGAGCATCCCGGCCGACGAGCTCGCTGCGCTGTCCGGCCTGGCCGAGTCGTGGCTGTCGGGAGAGCCGGAGCGCGGCTTCTCGATGGCGCTGGGCCGGATCGGGGACCCGGCCGACGGGGAGTGCGTGATGGTCGAGGCCCTGTTCCCGGCCCGCGACGAGCGCGGCTCGGTGGCTGGGCTGCTGTCGTTCGCGCCCTGGGGCGACACCGGGCTGAGCCTGGACACGATGCGCCGTCACCCCCAGGCCGACAACGGGGTGACCGAGCTGATGATCACCGCGCTGATGACCGATGGCCGCGACCTGGGAGTCCGGCAGGTCTCGCTGAACTTCGCTGTCTTCCGCTCAGCCTTCGCCGAGGGGGCCCGGATCGGGGCCGGCCCGCTGCAGCGGCTGTGGCGGCGGGTTCTGGTCTTCGCCTCGCACTGGTGGCAGCTCGAGTCGCTGTACCGGTCGAACGCCAAGTACGCGCCGAGCTGGCGGCCCCGCCTGATCTGCTACCCCGACCTGTCCGACCTGACCCGGGTCGCCACCGCGATGGGGGTGGCCGAAGGGTTCTTGACCTTGCCGCGCTGGCTGGATGGCGGGGTCCCGGTCCAGCCCCAGCGGGGGGCTGAGGACTCGCGCCGGCTGCTGGAGCTGACCTCGGGGCCGCCGACCGCGCGTCCAGGCCCCCGGCTGCCCGAGCAGGTCCAGGTACGGGCCGCGTGCCGGGAGGCGATGCTGGCCGAGGGGATCGAGCCGTACCCGGCCTCGGTCACGGTGACCGCGGCCTGTGCCACAGCTGCCGGCGGCGCCACCGTGGCCGGGCGGGTGCTGACCGTACGCGACCACGGTGGCGTGGTCTTCGCCGACCTGCGCGACGCCTCCGGCGACCTGCAGGTGCTGCTGGAGCGGGACCAGGCCGGCGCCGGCTCGCTCGACCGCTGGCGGCGGATGGTCCGCAGCGGGGACCAGGTCGCGGTGACCGGGACGGTCGGCACGTCGAGAACCGGGACCCGCAGCCTGGTCGCGACGAGCTGGATGATGACCTCGAAGGCGCTGCGGCCGCTGCCGGACAAGCGCAAGGGGCTGCAGAACCCGGAGGCCCGGGTCCGGCTGCGCCATGTCGACCTGATCGTCAACGACCGTCAGCGGCAGATGGTCCGCGCTCGGTCGGCCGCCATCCAGGCGGTCCGGCAGGCCTTGCTGGACCGGGGCTACCTGGAGGTGGAGACCCCGATCCTGCAGCCGGTCCACGGCGGGGCGAACGCCCGTCCGTTCCGGACCCACATCAACGCCTACGACCTCAACCTCTACCTTCGGATCGCCCCCGAGCTGTACCTCAAGCGGTTGATGGTGGGCGGCCTGGAGCGGGTCTTCGAGATCGGGCGGAACTTCCGCAACGAAGGCGCCGACGCCACCCACAACCCCGAGTTCACGATGCTGGAGGCCTACCAGGCCTACGCCGACTACACGGTCATGAAGGACGTGATCCGGGACCTGACCATCGCTGCAGCCAGAGCAGCGACCGGCTCGACCGTGGTCCGGGGCCGGGTCGGCGGGGTCGAGCACGAGATCGACCTCGAGGCCCCGTGGCGGACCGTGACCATCACCGACGCGGTGTCCGAGGGGCTGGGGGAGAGGGTTAGTGCCGACACCCCGCGGGAGACGCTGCAGGCCTACGCTGACCGGCTGAAGCTGCCGTACGACCCGCGCTGGGGCTGGGGGACGATGCTGCAAGAGCTGTACGAGCACCTGGCCGAGTCGTCGACCGTCGGGCCAACCTTCTTCAGTGACTTCCCGGCGGAGACCTCTCCACTGACCCGGCAGCACCGCAGCATCCCGCAGCTGTCGGAGCGCTGGGACCTGATCATCTTTGGCTCCGAGGTCGGCACCGCGTACTCAGAGCTGGTCGACCCGGTGGTCCAGCGGGACCGGCTGACGGCCCAGTCCCTGGCCGCGGCCGGGGGAGATCCGGAGGCGATGGAGCTGGACGAGGCCTTCCTGCAGGCCCTGGAGCAGGGCATGCCACCGTCGGGTGGGATGGGCATGGGCCTGGACCGGCTGGTGATGATGCTCACCCAGGCCTCGATCCGCGAGACCATCGCCTTCCCGCTGGTGAGGCCGAGCCGATGAGGCGCTGGGGACTGGCTGTGCTGGCCGTGGTGCTCTACAACAGCTGGGTCGCCTGGCCCCTGAACGGTGACCCCGGTGTCTTGCTTGGCTACATCTCGGAGCTGGCGGCCGCAGACCAGCCGTTCAGCTGGTTCTTCCGAACTGCTGACTACGCGGCCGCTGCGGTGTATGCCGCCATCGCGGCCCTGGGCTGGCGGGGCTGGGCGGGCTGGCTGGGGCGCCGGTCGCGCCACGTCGCGGTGGCTCTGATGGTCGTGGCGGTCGGCACCGCCCTGGACGCGACCTTCAACCTGCCCTGCGCCGAGAGCCGGGACGCTGCCTGCGCAGCGGCTCCCAGCATCCAGCGGCACCTGCACGAGGTGGCCTCGGTGGTCGTGTCCAGCGGCCAGGTGGCGACGATCGGGCTGGTCGCCTGGGGGCGGTCGGTGCGCCGCGGCTGGACCCGGGCCGTCAAGGCCGTGGCCAGCCTGGCGGTGCTGGTGGCCGGGCTGCTGGTGACGACCGCTGTCGCCCCGTACCTGTGGCCCGGCAGCCAGGGCCCGGTCCAGATCGTCCAGATCGTGCTCTGCTCGGTGTGGGTGGGCTACCTGGCCTGGCGGCTCCCGGGGCGTCGGCGTGGCTGAGAGCGTGCCCTTCGGCCAGCACACCATCCACCGGTACGCCGGCCAGGGCCGTACGGTGGTGCTCCTCAACGGGTGCGCTCTGGCGTCGGTCGCCTGGGACCGGGTCGTGGCCGAGCTGTGGGGGCGTCCGGTCGTGGCGCTCGACCGTCCGGGGCGCTGTGGTACGCCCGCTGCCGGCCCGCCTGACCTGCTCCGGGAGACCCAGCACCTGGCCCAGGTGGTCGCCGGTGACGGTCCGGTGCTGCTGGTGGCCCACTCGATGGCGGCTTTTCAGGCGGAGGCGCTGGCCCGGCTGTTCCCAGGGCTGGTCGCGGGAGTCGTGCTGGTCGACCCGTCGGTGGAGCCCGAGGCTCACAGTGGTCTCCTGGGCCGAGCCGGTGCCCGGGTGGTGGCTCGGGTGGCGGCGGCAGGGCTCCGGCTGGAACCGGTACGGTGGCTGGCAGCGGCCGCGGTCCGGGCCGGGATGCGCCGCGAGACCCACCAGGGTGAGTCCCTGACCCAGCCGGCCTGGAAGGCCGACCACGAGACCGTCCCGGCGCTGTCCGCGGCGGCGGCCGAGTTGGCGGGGTACGCAGCGCAGGCGAACGACCTGTCCCGGCTGCGGGAGCGCCAGGCAGAGCCGGTGGCAGCACCGACGATCGTGCTGGAGGGACGAGAGCCCTACGGGGCAGAAGAGCTGGCGTCGCTGCGGCGGGCCTTCGCCCGCCTCGAGCTGCGCCAGCTGCCGGGCTCGGGGCACCTGATGATGCTCGATACCCCAGAAGCGGTCGCCCAGGCCGTACGGGACCTGGACCGGCTGGCTGGCAGTGGTGCCAGTGATGACCACAACGACTGGGGGATATACCCCCAAGAGGACCCCGGTAGACACCGTCTCTAGTAGTTAGGTTAGCCTAACTCGCGACTACATGAGAACTAGTCTCAGAAGTACCGCAGGAAGGCTATCGGATGACGTTCTTCGTACGGGTGGCGGCCGCAGCGACCGCCCTGCTCCTGGCCGCGGCCGGGTGCTCCACCCAGGGCTCGACCGGCTCCTCGCCGGCCCCGTCAGGCAAGCAGCTCCAGGTAGTTGCCACCACCGGCTACCTAGGTGACGCGGTGCGCACCATCGCCCCCCAGGCGCAGGTCACGGTCCTGGTCGCACCGGGCGGCGACCCGCACACCCAGGCCCTGACCACCGCCGACGCCGAGAAGGTCCAGTCGGCGGACCTCGTGGTGTGGACCTCCCACGACATGGAGCACCAGATGATGGCCCAGCTCGAGAAGCTCGGCAGCAAGCAGATCCCGGCCGCCGAGGCGATCCCGCAGGACAAGCTGCTGCCCTGGGAGGAGGACGGCAAGGTCAAGGGCCACGACCCGCACGTGTGGAACTCGCCCGAGAACTGGACCTACGTGGTCACCGCCACCGCCACGAAGCTGGGGGAGGTCGACCCCGCCAACGCCGACACGTACCGGCGCAACGGCGAGGCGTACAACACCAAGATCAGGGAGATGAAGAAGAGGGCCGACGAGAAGTTCGCCACGGTGCCGGCCGACCGCAAGATCCTGATCACTGGCCACGACGCCTTCAACTACCTGGGCAAGACCTTCGGGATCGAGATCCACGCCACCGACTTCGTCTCCAGTGAGGCCCAGATCTCCCCGGCGCAGATCGACGAGCTGGCCACCCTGGTCGCCACCAAGAAGGTGCCCGTGATCTTCCAGGACAACCTGAGCAACCCGAGCGCCATCAAGGCCGTGAAGGACGCGGTGGCGGCCAAGGGCTGGCAGGTGGAGATCTCCGACACCCCGCTGTACGCCGACTCGCTGGGAGAGAAGGCCCCCACCGACACCTACCTCGGAGTCTTCGAGTACAACGTCGACGCGATCGTGAAGGCGATGACCGAGCAGTGACAGTCCTGCACGTCCGCGACCTGACCGTCGCCTACCAGAGCCGGCTGGCGCTGGTTGACGCAGCCCTTGAGGTCCCAGCAGGGCACATCTTCGCCCTGCTGGGCCCCAACGGGGCTGGCAAGTCGACCCTGCTCAAGGCCTCGGTCGAGCTGCTGCCCACGGTGCGTGGGGAGGTCCGGTTCTTCGGCCAGCCGCTGAGAGACGTCCGTCGCCGGGTCGGCTACATGTCGCAGGCGGCCGAGGTCGACTGGGACTTCCCGACCACGGTCCGAGACGTCGTCATGATGGGCCGCTACGGCCGCTGCGGCTGGCTGCGCCGGCCGGGGGCCGCCGACCGGACGGCCGTGGCCGAGGCCCTGGCTGCCGTCGGCATCAGCGACCTTGCCGGACGGCAGATCAGCCAGCTCTCCGGCGGGCAGCGGCAGCGGACCTTCATGGCCCGGATCCTGGCCCAGCAGCCCGAGCTGTTCCTGCTCGACGAGCCCCTGGCCGGGGTGGACGTCGCCTCTCAGGACGCCATCATGGCGATCCTGAGGCGGCTCCGGGACCAGGGCAAGACGATCCTGCTGGTCCACCACGACCTGAGCACCGTCGCTGACTTCGCCGACGACGTCGCTCTGCTGCGCGACGGCCAGGTTGTCGCCACGGGCCCGGTCGCCCAGACCTTCACCCCCGAGACCGTGATGGCCTGCTACGGCTTCGACGGCCTGAAGACCAAGGCTGTGGCATGACGCCGCTGCAGGGCGTGGTCGAGCTGCTCACCAGCTACACCTTCCGCACCATGATCCTGAGCACCGCGATCATCGGGTCGGTCTCGGGGCTGCTCGGCTACCTGCTCTACCTGCGCAAGCAGACCATGATCTGCGACGTCATCGGCCACTCGGCGATCGGTGGGGTGGCGGTGGGCTTCATCGTCTGTACGGCCCTGCTCGGCGTCGACGGCCGCTCGGTGCTCAGCCTCACCGTCGCGGCCGCCGCCACGACCACGGTCGCGGTGCTGCTGACCAGCGCCATCACCCGCAGCTCCCGGCTGGGTCCCGACGCCGCCATGGCTGTCACCCTGGCGCTCTTCTTCGGCGGCGGGATGGTCCTGCTGCGCTGGATCCGGCACTCGACCCTGCCGAACCGAGGCGGCATCGAGAAGTACGTCTTCGGCAACGCCGCCACCGTGACCACCGAGGACCTGGTCACGATCGCGGTCATCGGCGGGCTGACCACCGCGGTCCTGCTGGCACTGTTCAAGGAGCTCACCTTGTCGGCCTTCGACCCGGTACTGGCGACCACCCTGGGCTTCAGCCCCCGGGTCCTGCAGCCGGTTCTGCTGGTCTGCGTCACCACGGGGATCGTGATCGGGATCAAGGCTGTGGGGCTGATCTTGATGATCGGCTTCGTGATGCTCCCGGCTGCGGCCGCCCGGCAGTGGGCCCGTCGGCTGCCCACCATGGCGGCCATCAGCACCGGGATCGGCGGGGTGTGCGGCGTGGTCGGCTCCGTCGTGTCGGTCCAGCTGGGCCGGGTCCCGACCGGGCCGGTCATCATCATGGTGCTGTTCGCGGCGCTGCTGCTCTCACTGCTGGCCGCACCTCAGCGCTCCGTGCTGTCTACCTGGCTGGCCCGCCGACGCCACCGGACCACTCAGGAGACCGCATGACGCTGCTCACCGCCCTGTCGCTGCTGGCGGTCGTGACCGCCGTCACCTGCTCCCTGCCGGGGACCTTTCTCGTGGTCCGGCGCCAGTCGATGCTGGTCGAGGCCATGAGCCACGCGGTCTTCCCCGGGATCGTGATCGGGGCACTGCTGTCCGGCTCGGCCCGTTCCCCCGTGATGGTGGCCCTGGCCACCGCGATGGGGATGCTCATCGTGGTTGGTGCGGAGAAGGCCCGGGAGTCGGGTCTGGTAACCGAGGACGCCAGCCAGGGGATCATCTTCCCGGTTCTGTTCGCGGTCGGGGTTGTCCTGCTGTCGACCCGGCTCTCCAGCGTTCACCTGTCCGAGGCGGCGGTGCTGTCGGGGGAGCTCAACCTGCTGGCGCTGCCGACCGAGCGCTGGGTGGTCGGCACCCTCGACCTGGGCCCGCAGGCGATGTGGATGCTGCTGGTGGTGCTGCTCGTCGACGCGGTCTTCATCGCCGCCACCTACCGGGTCCTCGTGGTGTCGGCCTTCGACCCGAACCTGGCCCGTACCCTCGGGCTGCCGGCGCGCCTGGTGAACCTGGTCCTCATGGTCCTGGTCTCGCTGACGGTGGTGGTGGCCTTCAGTACCGTCGGGGCGATCCTCGTGGTCGCGCTGATGATCGTTCCCCCGGCCACGGCGCGGCTGCTGACCCACCGGATCGGCACCATGATCGCCGTCAGCCTGGTCATCTCCGCCGCCACCGCCATGGCCGGGCTCTGGGTGGCGTACCTGGGTGACCTGGCCACCGCCCCGATGATGGCCTTCACCGACGGGGCGGTCTTCCTGGTGGTGCTGCTCGGGAAGCGGCTGTGCCAGCGCCGGGGCAGCGAGGCCGTCGTACCGCACGAGGTGGTCAGCGCCCACCAGGCGCCAGCGACGACTCCCTGCCCTGCCGGCCAGGGCTGAGCGTCTCGGTGGCTGGTTCCTCGGGGTGGGAGCGGCGCCACTAGCATGGTCGCCGGAGCCGGCGTGGTAGGTCGGCTCGTCGGCGTACGACAAGGAGATACTCGGTGTCCCAGCTCACGATCATCCTCAGCGGCTCGCCCACCCAGATCGAGCAGGGGACTACCGGCACCGAGATCTTCGCCGGCCAGCGTGAGATCGTCGCAGTCAAGGTCAACGGCGAGCTGAAGGACCTCTGCGCCCCGCTCGCCGAGGGTGACCAGGTCGAGCCGGTCGAGATCTCCAGCCCGGAGGGGCTGACCATCCTGCGCCACTCGACCGCCCACGTCCTGGCCCAGGCGGTCCAGCGGCGAGACCCGAGCGCCAAGCTCGGCATCGGCCCGTTCATCACCGACGGCTTCTACTACGACTTCGACGTGGCGCAGCCCTTCACCCCCGAGGACCTGCGGGCGATCGAGAAGGACATGGCCCGGATCGTCAAGGAGGGCCAGCGGTTCCAGCGCCGCGCCATCAACGACGACCAGGCCCGCGAGGAAGAGGCCAGCGAGCCGTACAAGCTGGAGCTGATCGGGCTCAAGTCGAGCGCCGAGACGGCGGCCGAGGGGGCCAGCGTCGAGGTCGGCGACGGCGGGCTGACAATGTACGACAACGTCAACCGGCACGGAGAGGTGGTCTGGACCGATCTGTGCCGCGGGCCCCACCTGCCCACCACCAAGCTGATCGGCAACGGCTTCGCCCTGACCCGCAGCGCCGCCGCGTACTGGCGAGGCAGCTCGAGCAACCCGATGCTGCAGCGGATCTACGGCACCGCGTGGGCCTCGAAGGAGGACCTGCAGGCCTACCAGGAGCGTCTCGCCGAGGCCGAGCGGCGCGACCACCGCCGGCTCGGCGTGGAGCTCGACCTGTTCAGCTTCCACGAGCTGGTGGGCGCCGGGCTGCCGCTGTTCCACCCCAAGGGCGGGGTGATCAAGCGGGTGATGGAGGACTACGTCCGCCAGGCCCATATCGACAACGGCTTCCTGTACGTGGGAACTCCGCACATCGCCAAGGAGGACCTCTTCTACACCTCCGGGCACCTGCCCTACTACGCCGAGGGCATGTTCCCTCCGATGGGTGACGAGGAGCAGCACACCTACCGGCTGAAGGCCATGAACTGCCCGATGCACAACCTGATCTACGCCTCCCGGGGCCGCTCCTACCGGGACCTGCCGCTGCGCCTCTTCGAGTTCGGCACGGTCTACCGCGACGAGCGCTCCGGGGTGCTGCAGGGCCTGACCCGGGTCCGCTCGATCACCCAGGACGACTCCCACAGCTATGTCACCAAGGAGGGCGCCGCCGACGAGATCCGCCACCTGCTGCGCTTCGTGCTGCAGCTGCTGCGTGACTTCGGCCTGGACGACTTCTACCTGGAGCTGTCGACCCGCGACGAGCACGGCGACAAGAAGGACAAGTTCATCGGCTCCGACGAGGACTGGGCCGAGGCGACCGCGATCCTGCAGCAGGTGGCGCAGGAGTCCGGTCTGGAGACCCGGCCCGACCCGGGCGGTGCCGCCTTCTACGGCCCGAAGATCTCGGTCAAGGCCCGCGACGCGATCGGGCGGACCTGGCAGATGTCGACCATCCAGTACGACTTCAACCAGCCGGAGCGGTTCGGCCTGGAGTACACCGCCTCGGACGGCTCCCACCAGCGGCCGGTGATGATCCACTCGGCGAAGTTCGGTGCCATCGAGCGGTTCATGGGGCTGCTGATCGAGCACTACGGCGGCGCCTTCCCGGTCTGGCTGGCGCCGGTCCAGGTGGTCGGGATCCCAGTGGCGGCGGACTTCGTGCCGTACCTGGAGGAGGTTGTGGCGAAGCTGCGGGCCGCTGGGGTACGGGCCGAGGTCGACGCCAGCGACGACCGGATGCCGAAGAAGATCCGGACCCACACCAAGCAGAAGGTCCCGTACCTGCTGATCGCCGGCGCCGAGGACCAGAGCCACGGCTCGGTCTCCTTCCGGATGCGCGACGGCAGCCAGGACAACCTGGTCCCGGTCGACGAGGCGATCGCCCGGATCGTCCGGACGATCGAGGAGAAGGCGCAGGTCTAGGCCGTACGGCGGGCCCTCACGCCCAGCCCAGCTCAGCCAGCCAGCGCTCGGCCAGGCCGGTCCACTGCCCCGGCGCGGTCCCTTCGGCCAGCCCCAGCCCGTGCTCGCCGGAGGCGAAGACATGGCCTTCGAAGCCCACTCCGGCCACCGCCAGGGAGCGCATCAGCTCAAGCGAGTGCAGGGCCGGCACCCCGGCGTCGTCGCTGGTGGTCCAGACCAGGACCGGGGGTACAGGGTCGCCCTCCCCGGGAGCGGTGACCCGGGTCCCGACCGACAGCTCGGCCGCCAGCTCGGGTGTCGCGTCAGGGCCGAGCAGCCGCTGGACGTCGGCGTGGAAGAGGTTCGGAATCCGACCCGGCAGCCACTCCCGCAGGTCGGTCACCGGGTAGCCGAGGATCGCGGCGTCTGGGCGGCCGGCGTACGTCCAGGGCTCGGCCAGCGTCACGTCGGCGGTGTCCGTGGCCAGCAGCCCACCCAGGTGCCCTCCGGCTGAGAAGCCGATCACCCCGACCCGGTGGTCGACCGGCATCCCGAGCCCGTTCTCCCGCAGCCCGGCGAGCACCTCCCGGGCGTCGTGCAGGGCGGCCGGGAAGCAGCCCGGCCCGACCCGGTACCTCAGCACCACGGCGTGCAGGCCGAGCCGGTTCAGCCAGCGGGCCACCGGCTCTCCCTCGTGGTCGGCGTGGTGGTCGTAGCTGCCGCCCGGCAGCACGATCATCGCGGGGGCGGGGGCGGTCCCGGCAGGAAAGCAGGTGGTGTCAGTGGCCATGCCCCTATCCTGGCCGATCCGGGCGGGTCAGCCGGGCTAGCGCGAGGGACGGTGCGCTGCCCTTCCTCCGCACCGGTACTGACTCCCCTCTGACCAGGGGTGCTGGCTCTCCCGAGGCGGCGCCACCGGTTGCCAGGCTGGCAGTCTGAGGCGGTGAGCAGCGACCTCCACCCCGCCGACCAGCATGACCAGATCCGGGTCCGCGGAGCGCGCGAGAACAACCTCCGCGGCATCGACCTGGACCTGCCCAAGCGTCGGCTCACGGTGTTCACCGGGGTCTCCGGGTCGGGCAAGAGCTCCCTGGTGCTCTCGACCATCGCCGCCGAGTCGCAGCGGATGGTCAACGAGACCTACTCCGCCTTTCTGCAGGGCTTCATGCCGAGCCTGGACCGTCCCGATGTCGAGCTGCTCGACGGTCTGACCACGGCCATCGTCGTCGACCAGGAGCGGATCAGCGCAAACCCGCGCTCCACCCTGGGGACGGTCACCGACACCAACGCGCTGCTGCGGGTCCTGTTCAGCCGCCTGGCCGAGCCTCGGCTCAGCTCGCCCCGCGCGTACGCCTTCAACGTGCCTTCGGTGACCGGCTCCGGTGCGGTCACCGTGCAGCGCGGCGCGGCCACCCGGGCCGTCAAGACCAGCTACAGCATCGAGGGCGGGATGTGCCCCCGCTGCGAGGGACGCGGGTCGGTCTCCGACATCGACCTGACCGCCCTGTACGACGACTCGCTGTCGCTCAACCAGGGCGCCCTCACCATCCCCGGGTACAGCATGGACGGCTGGTACGGGCGGGTCTTCGCCGGCTCGGGGTACTTCAGCATGGACCGCCCGATCCGCGACTTCACCGCCAAGCAGCTGCACAACCTGCTGTACCGCGAGCCGACCAGGATCACCGTTGACGGGATCAATCTCACCTACGAGGGCCTGATCCCGCGGCTGCGCAAGTCGGTGCTGTCGAAGGACCTGGACTCGCTGCAGCCTCATGTCCGGGCCTTCGTGGAGCGGGCGGTCACCTTTCAGACCTGCCCGGACTGTGACGGGACCCGTCTCACCCAGGCCGCCCGGGAGTCACGGATCGGCGGCGTCAGCATCGCCGACGCCTGCGCGATGCGGGTCTCGGACCTAGCCGAGTGGGTGCGCGGGCTTCAGGAGCCGTCGGTGGCGCCGGTGCTGGCGTCCTTGCAGGAGTCGCTGGACGGCCTTGTCCGGATCGGGCTGGGCTACCTCTCGCTGGACCGACCGTCGGGGACCCTGTCCGGCGGCGAGGTCCAGCGCACCAAGCTGGTCCGCCACCTCAGCTCGTCGCTGGCCGACGTCACGTACGTCTTCGACGAGCCGACGACCGGCCTTCACCCGCACGACATCCAGCGTCTCAACGAGCTGCTGCTGGCGCTGCGGGACAAGGGCAACACGGTGCTGGTCGTCGAGCACAAGCCGGAGACGATCCAGGTCGCCGACCACGTGGTCGACCTCGGCCCGGGAGCCGGCAGCGACGGGGGAGCGGTCGTCTTCTCCGGTACGGTCGAGCAGCTGCGGGCCAGCGGCACCCTCACCGGCCAGCACCTGGGCTACCGGGCCCGGCTGAAGCCACAGGTACGCAGTGGGACCGGGGTGCTGGTGGTGGTGACCGGGGTCGCCGGCTCCGGGAAGAGCTCGCTGGTCCACGGCTCGCTAGCCGGCCGGGAGAACGTGGTGGTCGTCGACCAGGCACCGGTCCGCGGCTCCCGGCGCAGCAACCCGGCCACGTACACCGGTCTGCTGGGGCCGGTCCGTCAGGCCTTCGCCAAGGCGAACCAGGTCAAGCCGGCCCTCTTCAGCCCGAGCTCGGCTGACGCCTGCCCGGCCTGCCAGGGGGCCGGGGTGGTCTACACCGACCTCGCGATGATGGCGCAGGTGGCCTCGGTCTGCCAGGACTGCCAGGGGCGCCGGTTCAGGGCCGAGGTGCTGGAGTACCGGCTCGCCGGGCGCGACATCAGCCAGGTGCTGGCGATGCCGGTGGTCGAGGCGGGCCGCTTCTTCACTGAGCAGGCGAAGGTCCCGGCCGCGGCCAAGATCCTGGCCCGGCTGGTCGCCGTCGGGCTGGGGTACCTCCCCCTGGGCCAGCCGCTGACATCACTGTCGGGAGGGGAGCGGCAGCGGCTGAGGCTGGCTGCCCAGCTCGCCGACCAGGGCTCGGTCTACGTGCTCGACGAGCCGACCACGGGCCTGCACCTGGCCGATGTCGAGCAGCTGCTCGGCCTGCTCGACCGGATCGTCGACGGCGGCCGCAGCGTGATCGTGATCGAGCACCACCCAGCGGTGATGGCCCACGCCGACTGGATCATCGACCTCGGTCCGGGGGCCGGCCACGACGGCGGTCGGGTGGTCTTCGAGGGTCCACCGGCCGACCTGGCCCGAGACCGGTCGACCCTGACCGGCGAGTACCTGGCACGCTACTTGGCGACCTGACCTCCTCATGACAATCGTTCTCAGTTAGGGTAGAGCGAAGGCCGGTCGCAGGCACGGAGCGACCGATGTCGAAGGAGGCACCGTGAAGACCAAGCAGGCTGAGCAGATGCGTACCGGGGCAGGCTTCGTCGCTGCCCTCGACCAGTCCGGCGGCTCGACTCCCAAGGCCCTGGCGGCGTACGGGATCGGGCCTGAGCGCTACACCACCGAGGCCGAGATGTTCGACCTGGTGCACGCGATGCGGGCCCGGGTGCTCACCTCCCCGGCGTTCACCTCGCAGCGGATCCTGGCGGCCATTCTGTTCGAGCGCACGATGGACAGCAAGGTCGAGGGCCGCCCGACCGCCGAGTACCTCTGGCAGGTGAAGGGGATCGTTCCGATCCTCAAGGTCGACAAGGGCCTGGCTGACGAGGAGCACCACGCCAGGCTCATGAAGCCTGTGCCTGACCTGGACGCCCTGCTGGACCGGGCCGTGGCCAACCAGGTCTTCGGAACCAAGATGCGCTCGGTGATCACCGGCGCCGACCCGGCCGGGGTCAAGGCCGTGGTCGACCAGCAGGTCGAGGTCGCCAGTCAGATCCTGGCCACGTCCCTGGTGCCGATCATCGAGCCCGAGGTCGACATCCACGCCCCCGACAAGGCCGAGGCCGAGGAGCTGCTGGTCGCTGCGCTGACCGAGCACCTGGACGCCCTGCCCGACGGCACCGAGGTGATGCTCAAGCTCAGCATCCCCAGCGTCGACGGCCGGTTCACCGAGCTCATGCGGCACCCGCGGGTGATGCGGGTGGTCGCCCTGTCCGGTGGGTACAGCCGCGAGGAGGCCAACCAGCGGCTGGCGCGCAACCCGGGTCTCATCGCGTCCTTCTCCCGGGCCCTGCTCGAAGGCCTGAGCGACTCTCAGAGCCCCGACGAGTTCAACCAGGTGCTGGACCAGACCATCGAGGGGATCTACCAGGCCTCGATGGCGGGGTGAGCGATCGGTTCCCGCGCCGGCTGGGGCACGAGCGGGCCAGCGGGGGACTTTTGTGCCCACGGTCGTGCGGCGGGCCGGCCCACCATTTCACCAATTTTTCTACCAGAATTGCGAACCTGTCTTAGGGAATGAAGCCGAGCAGTGGCCCTGGTGACCGAGCGGCGGTTGAAACTACGAAGCTGGCGCAAGGTCTGTTCACCGCCCTGCTGGATGACCCACCGGCCCGCTAGCATGGTCTGGTGAGCAATGATCAGCCGACCTTCACCCGTGGGTTAGGTGATGACCAGCCAAGTGTCGTCACCCTGGACTGGGAAGGAGACGAGGTCCGCTGGGTCGGGGTCGATGAGAGCTGGCGAGACCTGGTCGGCCCGGCGGGGCTGATTCAGCAGGTCACGGAGGCTTATCAGCAGGTGCGCCCCGGCCGTGCCGACTGGCGTCTCACGATCTCCCTGGCTGACGTTGAGCTGCAGGACCTGAGAGAGTTCACCCAGCTCATCCGAGAGGCCCGGGCATCAGAGCGGGCGGTGGCAACCGAGCCGTTCGTCGTGCGCTCCGGGCGGATCGAGTCGCACTGGTCACCCCGAGGTGAGCTGCTGGGTATCGAGGATCCCCACCAGTGGATTTCCACGGCCCACCGTCAGGCTTTGTGCGAAGCCCTGACCGAGGCCCTGCAACGACCTGCCTTCCCCAACGAGGAACCGACCCCAGCAGTACGACGGCTGCTGGCCTTCACCGGCAGAAAGGCCTGATCCGATGGGACTTCAAGAGCTGCCCGAGGACGTCCGCTACCGGGTGACGTTCTTCGACTCGGCGGGCGACAAGTGGGCTGAGGTCGCCCAGACCATGCGCACGACCCACACCACGCTCAGCACCGGAAAGCGCATCCCTCCGTTCTCCCAGCGCATACCGCAGAACCTGCGGAGCTTCGGAGAGGCCGCTAACAAGGCCTTTGACGCCTACCTGGGGGCGCTCGACAAGGGCGCCACCTGCGCCGACTCCGTCGGCAGCACCCTGCGGGCCAGTGGCCTGGCCTACCTGCGCCAGGAGCAGTACAGCGAAGAGCTGGTCCAGGAGATCGAGAAGGAGCTGAACCAGTGAGCGAGCCCAACCCGCAGCCCGACCTGACGACGCTGACCAGCACCCAGGCTCTGCTGGAGATGGGCAAGGTCATCGAGGACTCCCGCAAGTACTTCAACGACGTCTGCAAGGGCATCGGCGTTCAAGCTGATGGTGAGCTGGCGTACACGTACATCTTCACCCTGACGCGCGACAGCAAGCCGGGCTTCTGGGACAACGTCTGGAACCTGGGCAGCTGCCCTATGGAGTTCGACCACCACATCACCAACGACGAGCACCACCAGACCTGGGTCCCCAAGGACGGCGACGTCATGCCGCGGGACTGGGCCTGGCACGTCGAAGGCCACTACACGTCGAAGCCGATCAAGAACGTCAAGAAGATTCTTTCGGCCGACGCCCAGTACATCAAGAAGAAGCTCGAGACAGCCCGCAGCAACGCCGACGGTATCGCGAACATGCAGGCCGAGGACTTCGACGCGATCGCAGCCATTCCGACTGCGCTGGGGACGCAGAACCAGCAGCTGGAGGCGCTCATCACGACGCTGAACACCGCCGACGACGATGCCCAGAAGCTGCGCGAGGAGATCGAGGGGAGCTGGTCGTCCGAGTCCGCCACCATGTACGCTTCGCGGATCGGCAGCTTCAAGGACGCCCTAGTGGAGCTGAGCGAGGCCTCGGACTCGATGAAGGGGGCGAATGTCACCGTCGCCACCCACGTCGGCGAGCTGATGTACGCCATCATGGAGCTGTGGAAGGCTCGCGTCGAAGGCATGGACGAGATGGCTTCCGGTTTCCTGGGCGGAGCCAAGAACCTCGTCGACCTGCTGAAGAAGCCCACCGTCATGGGAGTTGTCCTCAAGGTCATCGACGTGGTCGTCTCGGTTCTTGAGAAGATGGCCACTGCCGATGTCGAGGACCGGATGAAGAAGCTCAAGGATCTCGGTGATATGGCCACCAAGCTTCAGCCGATCGAGTCGGCTGTGACAGCTGCCGGCGAGGTCAGCTGGCCCACGATGCCTACAGACACCGAGTGGACCCCACGGTGACGCGACTCGGTCGGCTGCTGCTGGTGGGCGTCGTCGGGGCTGCCACTCTCGGCGCCTGCGGGCAGTCAGACGGGTCGCTGCCGAGCCTGGTGGCGCAGCTCGCTGACCAGGCCGGCACCGATGTCGTCGCATCGCTCGTTGTCGAGCACGAGCAGGGACGACCGCTCGGGGTCCGCGTGGCTTTCCTCAAGCCCGACGGCAGCGCGGTTGGGTTCTACCGGAGCCCTTCCCACCAGAGCGTACAGACCACCTCTGACCCGGTCCCGGCCCCGCTGCGCGATGGTGTTCCAGTGGCCAGGCTCGACCTAGTCGGGCTGGAGCAGCGGATGGCTGCGCTGCCTCACTGCGAGGATGAGCGCGGTCAGCTGTTCATGCTCGACGGGCACGTCCTCGAGACCGTCCGCTGCAAGGTCGACGGCGAGCCCACCAGCCGCCTCGACGGGACTCCCGTGGAGAGAACGCCCGCCGGTGACCTGCCGGCAGCCGCCCGGCAGGTCCGCGACGACGCTGCGCTGGTGGGCGCCGAGCAGGTGACGGATGTCACCATCGCCCTTCGGTCGGACGAGGTCTCGACCCGGTTCCGGGTCAGCAGCCCGCCCCGTCCGCGGACGGAGGGGACGGACTGCTCACTCGCTGTGACCCGTGCCCAGGGGGCCCTGGCTATCGGCTGCGACAGTGTGCCCACCGACGGCTTCCCGGTCGCGGCTCTGGCCCCGGAAGCGATCGAGAAGATCTGGGTGGCCGAGGGCCGCCCGCAGAGCGGGTGGACCCTGAGCCTCGTCAACCCGAAGGACCCCTGCTGGCATGCCAAGCAGGGCAACCAGACGCGCCGGTACACCCTCACCGGGGAGCTCTCAGGCCCGTAAGCCAGTCGCCCCGGGAGATAAGGCAGCGCTGGGACACCGAAGCGGGGACGATCTGCCTGCGACGCTTCACTGAGCTGCCCGGCACTGACCTGCCCCGTGCCACGCACGGAGGCGGTGGAGGCGTCTCATCCCCGTACGGGACCCGGCTGGCCGTCCGCAGCCAACCGCACCGGCAGGTGACCCACGCCGGGCCAGACCAGCCAGCCACTGGCCCGGCGTGGGAGCCGAGAGCAGGTCCGGGAGGTCCTGGCACGCTGGTACCGCAACCCGCCCCGGACCTGTCAGGTCACCGAGCGACGCTGCAGACGGTGTCGATCACCGACCCGTCGCGGTAGCGAACAATACCGACGATCTCGTCGGTGTGCTCGATGGGCCGCGGTACGCCGCTGATGCGGACCGCCTCCTGGTAGAGCGCGTCGATCGCCAGCACCGGAAGCCGGGCGTCAGTGAGTCGGGCCATGACGTCAGGACGGCGGGGGTTGACCGCGATCCCGTAGTCGGTCACCAGCACGTCCACCGTCTCGCCTGGCGTGATCAGGGTCGAGACCCGTTCTACCACGGTCGGGATCCGGGACCGGATCAGCGGCGCTACCACGATCACCAGCTTGGCGCCCGCGGCCGCGTCGCAGTGCCCGCCAGAGGCACCCATCATCAGTCCGTCAGAGCCAGTGAGCACGTTCACGTTGAAGCTCAGGTCGATCTCCAGCGCCGACAGGATCACCATGTCGAGCTGGTCGACGCAGGCACCCTTGGACAGCGGCGAGGCGTACTCGGCGGCGGAGATCTCGTGGTGACGCGTGGACGAGGCGAGCGACTCTGCGGCTGCCGAGTCGAAGGACTGGACGTCCAGAATCTCCTGCACCAGCCCCTGCTCCAGCAGCTCTGTCTGGGCGGCAGTGATGCCCCCCAGCACCCAGCGTGCGGTCACACCCCGACGCTGCATCCGCTCGGCCAGGTAGCGGCTGGTGGCGGTCGACGCCCCGCCGGAGCCGGTCTGCATCGAGAAGCCGTCGGTGAAGTAGCCGCCGTGCTCCATCACCGATGCGGCATGGCGGGCGATCAGCAGGTCCCGCGGGTTGCGGGTGGTACGGACCGCGCCGACGTTGATCTGGGTCGGGTCACCGACCTCGTCGACCTTGACCACGAGGTCCACCTGGTCCTGGCGGATGCTGGCGTGGTGGTTGGGGTAGTCGACGATCTCCTCGGTCACCAGCACCACGTTCTCGGCGTACTGGGCGTCGACCATGGGGTAGCCCAGCGAGCCGCAGTGAGAGCGACCGGAGGTACCGTTCGCGTTGCCGTACTCGTCACAGGCCGAGACCCCGATGAAGGCCATCGTGGGTCGCAGCTCGCCGGTCTGCATCAGGGCTGCCCGGCCACCGTGGGAGTGGATCTGGACCGGGTGGGGGAGCAGACCGCCGGCGGAGATCCGCCGGGCCAGGTCGCCGCGCATCCCGGAGGTGTAGATCCTGGAGATCACACCGCGCTCGATATAGCTGACCAGGCCGGCATGGCAGTTGTTCAGCGACGAGCTGGCCAGGGTGAGGTCACGCCGGCCCAGTGCCGCCAGGGCCTCCACCACCTGCAGCACGACCTTGTCGCCCTCGCGGAAGTGGTGGTGGAAGCTGATGGTGTCGCCGTCGGCGAGGCCGCACCGCAGCGCTGCCTCCTTGATCGACCCGACCAGCTTGCGCCCTCGCTTGGCGGCGGCGTCGGTCAGGTACGGAGACCTGGCAGCCCACCCCTGGTACGGCTGGAGCCCGGCCAGGGCCTCGTGATCGGTCGGAACCCGCGTCATCGTGCGCTCCTTGTCAGTACTGGACACCGGACACCTCCGCCAGCCGCAGAAGCCGCTGAGCGCTGAAGACGATCGGGGCGTCGATCATCTTCCCGTCCAGGGCGACCACGCCAAGGCCCTCGCTCTCGGCCCGCTCGGCCGCCTCCACTACTCGCTGGGCCCAGGTGACCTCCTTCTCGGTCGGGGCGTAGGCGTTGTGGAGCGGCTCGATCTGGCGCGGGTTCACCAGCGACTTCCCGTCGAAGCCGAGCCGCTTGATGATCGCCACCTCCCGCAGGAAGCCCTCCTCGTCGTTGACGTCGGTGTAGACCACGTCGTAGCAGCGCAGCCCGGCGACCCGAGCCGCGTGCAGCACCGCGCAGCGGGCGTAGAAGAGCTCCGACTCGTCCTTGTTGCGGGCGGTGTGCATGTCCATCACGTAGTCGTACGCGGCCAGCGCGATGGCAACCATCCGGGGGCTGGCCTGGGCGATGTCGACCGCGTTCACCACCCCGGACGCGGACTCCACCGCGGCCATGCACTTGGTCGAGCCGACTTCGCGGCCGCAGCGCTCCTCGATCTCGGTGATCTGGCGGTCCAGCTCGCGGATCATGTCCCCGTCGCGGACCATCGGCAGCCGGACGATCCCCACTCCGGCAGGGACGATCGCCTCCAGGTCGTCGCGGAAGAACGGGGTGTCGATCGCGTTGACCCGGACCGCGACCGTTTGCCCGGTCCAGATCGGCGACATCAGGGCCTGGCGGACCAGGAGCCGGGCCGAGTCCTTCTCCCGCAGTGCGACGCTGTCCTCGAGGTCGAACATCACGGTGTCCGCCCCGTACACGTGGACCGTCGACAGCCAGGACGCGTTCGACCCGGGCACGAAGAGCATCGAGCGCGTCGGGCGCTCCACCTGGGTAGACAGCAGCCCGCTCACAGCACACTCCAATCTGGCTTTGCCTGCGCCGCCCGCAGCACAGCGGCCTGGACCCGGGCCCGGACCGCGAAGTCCAGGGCCCCCTTGTCATCCACCGCGACCAGGGCCTCGGTGACCCCCAGCTGGTCGAGGGTCTCGCGGACCACAGCCTCGATCTGGTCGCCGTACTGGCCCATCACCGTGCTGGCGATGCTCACCTCGAGCCGGTCTCCTGGACTGACCCGGACGAACAGGTCGCTCGACTCCAAGGTGCCAGCGACCGCCTCCTTGACGATCCTCATCGTGCCTCCTCCTGGGTGTAGCGCTGGCGCAGGTACGCCAGCGTGGTGGCAGGGACAAGGGCAGCTACCTCGTCGAGGCGGCCCTCGCCCAGCAGAGAGCGGACCCGGCTGGCTGAGACCACCGTCTGGCCGACCTCCAGCCGAGGAACCTCGTGCACGGTGATCGGAGGCTGCTCCATCGGCTCACTCTCCAGCCACCGGCGCAGCTCCTGGTTGTACCGGGCCGTGACGGGGGAGAGCGGCTCGGTCCCCACGTACCGGTCGGTGATCCCTAGCGCCGGCCCGATGTGGCGCCGGAAGAGCTGCACGTCGAGGCCTGCCACACCCTGGTCGACCAGGTCCGGGTCACGGAGGAAGTACTCCGGGAAGGTGGCCCGGCTGACTAGGTACGCGGTCCCGGCGTGAACCCGGACCCGGGGAGCCTCGGGCAGGGCAGCGCAGCCGGCCCGGACCAGGCTCAGCCGGTCGGCCGCCGAGAACATCGCTCCTTCCTCGGCCACTACCCAGACGTGCAGCCGGGCACACTGCTGAGCTGCGGTCCGGACCAGGTGCTGGTGGCCGAGGGTGAAGGGGTTGGCATGCATCACGATGGCGCCGACCCGCCCCCGGACCAGTCCCTCCTCCCGGCGCAGCCGCTCGCAGTAGCCCGACAGGCCGAACGGGGTGTTCTCCAGCAGGGTGACGAGCCCCGGCACCTCAGCGATGGGGCGGTACCCCAGTGCGGTGAAGGTCTCCCGGTTGCTCGGCTGGGTGTAGACGAGCAGGTGGGGCCGGCCCCGGTCCAGGGCCTGGTTCTGCAGCTCGGCCATCAGCCGGGCAGCGATCCCGGTCCCGGCCTCGGCGGGGCTGACCGCGGTGCACTTGACGACTGTGCCCGCCAGACCGACGCACCCGATCAGGTGGTCACCCCGGCGAGCCACGACGAAGAGCTCGACATCGTCGTCGCGTCCCAGGCCCCGCTCGGCGAGCAGGTCCGTCACCAGGCCCAGCACTGCTCGGTCCCGGCGCGGGTCGACGACCTCGATCGTCGCGTCGTCCGTCATCACCGGCTCCCTGGGGCGTCGGTACCGGTCAGAGAGAGACGCCGCCGAAGGCCGCGATCGAGACCAGGAAGATCACGTAGGTCCCGATGCTCCACAGCGCCGACCGTCGCTGCCAGGCGCCCATGTCGACCCGGGTCAGGTGCAGCAGCAGGTAGATGAACCCGACCAGCGGCGACAGCAGGTGGAAAGCCTGCCCGGCGGTCGAGGCGACCGCGATCTGCATGTCGGTGAAGCCGTACTGAGCCCCGGTCTGGGCCATGACCGGCAGGACGCCCAGGTAGAAGGCGTCGTTGCTCAGCAGGAAGGTCCCTGGTATTGAGGCCAGCGCCGTCACCAGGGCCCAGTGACCGCCCAGCGAGGCCGGCACCACGTCGGCCAGCCAGACGCCCATCTGCTCCGACATCTTGGTCCCGTTCAGGATCCCCATGAAGATGCCGGCGGCCAGCACCATCGTGATCACGTGCATGGCGTTGGCGCCGTGCTCCTCGATGATCTGGCGCTGGTCGGCGAGCTTGGAGTAGTTGATCAGCAGCGCGAGCGCGAAGGCGACCTCGAAGATCACGGCCGACCCGATCTTGGGGATCCCCGCCATGCCTCCGAAGATCAGCACCACCATCACGCAGAGGGTGAGCGCCAGGTTGACCAGGACCCGCCGTGGCCGCTTCAGGCTGACGTTGTCGCCCTCGGACCCGCCCAGGGCATCGCCGGCGCTCAGGGCATCGATCTCCTCGGGGCTCAGCTCGACGACCCCCAGCCGCCGCCGCTCCGCCCGCCCGCGCAGGAACGCGACCACCATCACCCACAGCACCGCGATCAGCATGCCGGGGATGATGCGCCGCAGCAGCTCGCCCTCATCAACCTTGAGGGCGGTAATGATCCGGGCCGTGGGACCACCCCAGGGCAGCAGGTTCATGATCGAGTTGCCCATGATGATCAGGACCGCCAGGTCCATCATCTTCATGTTGAGCTTCTTGTACACCGGGATCATGGCCGAGCAGACGATCATCGTCGTCGTCGACCCGTCGCCGTCGACGGAGACGATGCAGGCCAGGATCGCGGTCCCGACCAGCACCTTCAGCGGGTCGCCGCGGACCACACGGAGGATGAACCTGGCCAGGGGGTCGAACAGCCCGGCGCTGATCATCAGCCCGAAGAAGAGGATCGCGAAGAGCAGCATCACAGCAGTCGGGGCGACCCCCTTGATGCCGTCCAGCGAGAACTTGGCCAGGTCCCAGCCCTCGCCCGCGGCGAAGGGGCCGATGCCCCACTTGCCACCGAAGTGGATCGCCCCGGCGATCACGATGGGGGACATGACGAGAGCGGTGAAGGGCGTCGCCTTCTTGCTCATGATCAGCGTCATGAAGATGATGACGATCAGCAGACCGGAAAGGGCCAGCATCCGTTGTCTCCTTTGGATCAGGGAAGCAGTCAAATGCTACGGCCTGGCCGACCGGCGGTGGAAGCCTTGTGCACGCAGCGCCCACAAGCCGCGTTCCTGCATCTTCTGCGCGTTCTGCTCGTACGGCCTAGGATCTTGGGCATGCCACCACCCCGGCGCCAGCGTCTGCGATGGGTCTCCCAGGTCGGACTGGTCACCGCGGTCCTGATCGTCGGGACCGTGGGCAGCGCCCTGACCGCTGCTCTGCTCCTGGCTAGGCGCAGCATCGAGCAGCAGAGTGAGGCCCAGGCCCTGTCGATCGCCCAGACGGTGGCGATCGACCCCCGCTTCGCCGACTGGGTAGTGCACAGCCAGCCCAGCCCCGACGGGCCGGCCCAGGCCGCCGCCGAGGAGGTCCGGCTTCGTACGAAAGCCCTGTACGTGGTGGTCACCGACACCACGGGGATCCGCTACAGCCACCCCAGCCGAGCCGAGGTGGGGCGGATGGTCAGCACCGACCCGGCGGCTCCGCTCGCGGGCCAGGAGGTCACGCTGGTGGAGCGGGGGACCCTGGGGCTGTCGGCTCGGGGCAAGGTTCCGCTGCGGGACCCGTCCGGGCACGTCGTCGGAACGGTCTCGGTCGGCATCGGGATCAGCCAGGTGGAGGCTCTGCAGCAGCAGTTCCTGCTGTTCCTGACAGCCGTGACGGCGACCACGCTGGCGGTCGGCCTTCTGGCGGTGGCTGTCGGCTCCCGGCGGCTGAGCCGGATCACCCACCACCTGGAGCCGGACGAAATGGCCGACCTGCTGCGCGAGCACGCGGCCCTGCTCGGTGGCGCTCAGGAAGGCGTTGTGGCAGCGGACAGCGCTGGCTACCTGCGGGTGGCCAACCCGGCTGCCGGGCTGCTGCTGGGCACCAGCCTGCACGTAGGCAGCCCGGTCACAGACTGCGGGCTGCCGGCACCAGTGGCAGACCTGCTGACGAACCGAGCGGCTCCCGACGGCGGGTCGCTGCTGGTGGTGGGAGACCGGATCCTCCAGACCCACCGGCTGGAGGTAGAGCGGACGGGGCACGACCTGGGCTCGGTGGTGGTGCTGGCTGACCGTACCGACCTCGATGTCCTGGGCCGTGAGCTGGAAGCCACCCGGGCTCTCACAGATGTGCTGCGGGGCCAGGCCCACGAGTACACCCACCGGCTGCACGCCCTGCTCGGCCTGCTGCACCTGGGCCATGTCGACGAGGCCTTGGAGTACCTGGCTGACCTGTCCGTCACCGGCACCGGCGGCGAGGGGGTAGAGGACCCGTACCTGCAGGGGATCCTGGCCGCGAAGACGGCGGTCGCCGACGAGATGGGGGTCGATCTGCGGATCGGTGGCAGCACCTGGGTCGAGGGGCGGCTGCTGAGCCCGCTGGATGCGGTGACCGTGGTCGGAAACCTCATCGACAACGCGACCCGGGCAGCCAGCGCTGGGACCCGTCCGCCCTGGGTCGAGGTCTGCCTGGTCAGCGACGGCTCAGACCTGCTGGTTCACGTGATCGACTCTGGCCCGGGAGTCGGACCTGAGCAGCAGCAGGCGATGTTCAGCGACGGCTGGACCACGAAGACCGAGCACTCTGACCAGCACGGGATCGGGCTCTCCCTGGCGCGAGCCACAGCCCGCCGTCACGGCGGCTACCTGGAGCTGGCGGTGGCCTGTGGACCGGACCACGGTGCCGCCTTCCGGGCCCGGTTGTGCCGGGTGCTGAGCCCCAAGGTCCCTGTGAAGGAGCAGCCATGACTGACAGAGTCGCTCTGCGGGTGCTGGTCGTCGACGATGACTTCCGTGTGGCCGGGGTCCACGCCGACGCCCTCAGCAGCGCCGGGGGGATAGCGGTGGTGGGGAAGGCGACCACCCTCGCCCAGGCCCGCCAGGTCCTCGACAGCCGGGCGGTCGACCTGGTGATCGCCGACGAGTACCTGCCTGACGGCAGCGGCTCGGCCCTGATCGGGTACGCGGACGCGTCGGTGATTCTGGTGACCGCGTCGACTGCCGCCGAGACCGTACGCCGGGCGCTGGCCCGTGGTGCCATCGGCTACATCGTCAAGCCGTTCCCGATGCTGATGCTGCTGGAGCGGGTCGGCGCCTACCACGCCTTTCTAAGGGCGACTCAGGTGGGCGACGACCTGAACCAGGCGCAGATCGACGCGCTGGTCAGCCAGCTGCGTCCACGCCCGACGGGCCGACGCCTGCCCAAGGGCCGCTCACAGGTGACCGCAGAGGCGATCATCCGGGTACTCAGGGAACGAGGCACGCCACAGACCGCGATCAGCATCGCCGACCAGATCGGGATCTCCCGGGCCACCGCCCAGCGGTACCTGTCTGACCTGGTGGCGAACGGCTCGGTGACCCTGGCCCTGAGATACGGGAGCACGGGACGGCCCGAGCACAGCTACCAGTGGTGCGGGTAGAGCGTCAGCGGCGCCAGAGGCTCAGGACCACTCACGGCCGTCTCCCAGCACTCTCGCGATTGTCCGATAAGGTCTATTATGACATTTTATGGGTGTGAGAGGCCCCTCTTCCACCCCGGAGCACTCCCCAGTGAGGACTGCGGTGTTCACTTGGGCAGCGTGAAGGTCTTGATCGTCGGTGCTGGAACGATGGGCATGAGCCACGGGTGGCTGCTGTCCTCAGCCCACGAGGTGACCTTTCTGGTCCGCGCCGCTCGGGCTGCCTTCTACCAGCACGACGTCGAGCTGCACGTCCACGACCTGCGCCCGCACCGTGCTGACCAGGTGCGCCGCTTCCGTCCCAGGATCGTCTGCAGCGCTGAGCCCGGCCAGTACGACATCGTCCTGGTCATGGTGGACCGGCCGCACCTGTCGTCGGCCCTGCCTGCCGTCGAGGCCCTGGCCGGACACTGCCCCGTCGTCTTCATGCTGAACCACTGGGACATCGAGTCCCAGGTCACGCCTGCGGTGGCGCGCAGTGGCTACCTGCTCGGCTTCCCCTCCCAGGTCGGGGGCGGACGGGAGGGCCACCGCCTCGATGTGACCATCTTCCCCGAGGGCACAGTGTTGGAGGCTCCGGCACCCAGCACCCACGACAGCCTTCTGAGGGTCAGGAGGCTGCTCGAGTCTGCCGGCCTGACCGTGCGCTGGCAGACGTCGATGCCTGACTGGATGGCGGTCCACAGCATGCAGCAGTCCCTGACCGCAGCCCCCGTGCTCGAGTCCGGGGGCTACGAGGCCTTCTGCCACGACCGGCAGGCTGTGGAGGGCCTGGTCCGAGCCTTCACCGAAGGCCTGCGGGTGTGCCGGGCACGTGGGATCAGGACCTGGCGGATCTGGCCATCCCCGCTGTTCCTCCTGCCGACTCCCCTGGTGACTACGGGGATCCAGAAGATGCTCCAGCAGCCGGAGACCACGGCGATGGTCACCGGCCACATGAGGCACGGGCTGGCGGACTGGGTGGCAGGTTTCCGGGACCTCTACGCCTGCGCCCAGGCCCTGGGCGTACACACCCCCGAGCTCGACCACCACCATCAGGTGATCGAGCAGCACTGGAGGGACGGCCGCTAGGGCCGCGCTCTGGTCTCGACCTCCCAGCGGTGTGGTCCGGACCCCGTGGTGCAGGTACCACGCCAGCCAGTCCTATCCTGCGTGCATCTGGCGATGCCCGTGCCTGACGAGAGGACACCCCACGATGTCGTTCAGCGACGCACTGAAGCCGTACGGCAAGCTCGGCTACCGCCTTGGCCAGAGCGACCAGCCGGCCGACCGTGTGAAGGCCAACAAGCTGCTGCGACTAGCGACCCCGGAGCACGTGACCGGCATCCTGGACGCGGTCGGGCAGGCCGACCGAGACGACTTCACCTCCCACAACGACTCCCTGGTCAATGCCCTGCTGGTCCTGGTCCACGCCGCCGACGCCGGCAACGAGGAGGCCGCTGCTGCGGTGCGAGACGTCGCACGGCGGCTACGCGATGAGCGCCCTTCTCGGGACGACGGCCGCAGCGCCTACTGGCAGGCTCTGGGCCTGTTCCGCGACGTGCCGGCGGCCGCCGACGCCTTCGACATCCTGGACGCCGAGCTCCGCTCGCTGCCGTCCACCCCGGCGGCCCTGTGGGCGCAGGAGATCGGCCTGGAGGTGCCAGACGACCGCCGGTGGGGGTTCCTGGTCGTGGTGAGCTCGCTGGAGGCTCCGACGGTCGACGTTGAGGCCCACCTCCGCTGGGCGCCAGACCGCAGCGCAGAGCACCACCAGGCCCGGCTGGCCCAGGACTGGTGGGGTGCAGGGGCAGACGTCGAGCTCTGGAGCTACAAGCCCGTCCCAGCCACCCTGCCGTACCAGGTCACGATCAGCAAGGACGGGCAGAGCCGGACCCTTCAAGGGACTCTGGACCCAGCCCCGGCCGACATCCGCGACCTGCGGCGGGTCCTCGACACGGTTGAGGAGCAGAACGGGATCACCTTCGACCGGGCCAAGGCCCGGGTCCAGGGCGCCGGACGGCTCCGGGCCGCCAAGCCCGTCCGCGACTGGCTCCGAGCCCGCTGAGCTGTCAGGTCGCCCCCTTGAGGGCCTGCTCGCCGGTACCAGCGGAGGCTGACGACCGGCTCGCCGCGGCGGCCTCGGTGTAGCGGCGGGTGAAGTCGGCCAGGACCATCCGCCCGTCGGCCTCCGCCGCGAGCAGAGCCCAGGCGTCGTCAGGGTCGTGGTGGGCGAACCAGCGTCGGCAGCTGACCTGGTGCCCAGGGGTCGACCAGACCCAGACCTGGTCCCCGGGACGGACCGTCCCAGGAGTCTCGACCGCGAGGTAGACCCCGACCCGGTTGCGGGCCGAGAACACCGAGACCCAGTCCCCCCGGCCCATGCCCCGGGCGAAGGTCGGGCACGGGTTGCGGACTCCCGTCACCCGCAGCAGCACCCCGTCCCCGCCCGGCTCGCCGGACCCGACCCACAGCCGGGCCCCGAGCTCGACATCGTCCAGCCGGCCACCGACCACGAGGTTCTCCCCCATGCCGCCGACGCCCAGGCCCGGGACCGTCCTGGTCCAGTGGTCGACCTCGTCACCGTCCATGGCATAGACGGCCTTGTCCGGCCCGCCATGGTGCTCCCGGTCGGCCTGCTCGTCACCAACCAGGCCGAGGGCGGTCACCTCAGCGGCCGGAACCGGCCCCTTGGCCATGGCAGACCAGCCAGCGGTCCCGGCGTCCGGGCGGCGCCGCTGCAGAACACAGACTGCCGTCACCGGGCCGAGCAGCCCGACGCCAAGCGCCGGCTCGTGCTGGTGCCTGCCGTCTGCCCCTGCGTACGGCTCCGCCACGCGCCGGGCCAGGAAGGGACTGACCTCGATCCCGGCCCCATCGGTCGGGATCGGGACCACCGGCTGACTGGCCATCGACCGCTACGAGGTCGGAACCGGAACCCGCTGCGCCGCCGCGGCCCGCTCCATAGCGGTCGCGTACTGGTCGGAGTCAAAGCCGGCCACCAGGTGCCAGACCTGCGCAGCGACCTTGACCACCCCGGGCAGCCCGGCCTCCCGCAGCGCTGCCGGGTCGACCTGGTTGTCGTCGCGGACCTCGACCCGGACCCGGGTCTCGGCCACCTGGCGGACCGCCACCACGTTGTCGGCACCACCGAGAGCCGCCAGCCACTGCTTGGCCTGGTTCTCCTCCTTCGGGCCGACCTCGACGATGACCACCCGAGGCTCGTCGGCCTTCTCCTCGGCCAGCGCCTCGGCCTTCTGCTCGGCGGTGCGGTAGTCGGAGATGATCACCAGGGTCATTGACACCGCGAACGACGCCGCCACCGCGATCGCGTACGTACCCATCGGGCTGAACACGGGAATCGTCAGCAGCGAGGTGAAGGCGAAGGCCGAGGTCTTCACCCCACCCATCACCCCGATGATCAGACCACCGGTGAGGCAGCCGACCAGCATCCGGGGGTAGATCCGCTTGAAGCGCAGGTGAATGCCGTACAGAGACGGCTCCGAGACGCCACCAAACAGCCCGGCAGCCAGAGCACCCACCGCGGTCTGGCGCATCGTGACATCACGGTCTCGGATCGACAGCACCAGCACCCCAGCAGTGGCCCCGAAGCAGGCGAAGTTCCAGGCGCCCATCGGGCCCTGAATGAAGTCGTAGCCCAGCGACTTGATGTTGGCCAGCATCAGCGCGTTCAGCGGCCAGTGCAGCCCCAGCGGCACCAGGAACGGGTACAGCATGGGGATCAGGATCGCGAAGACAGGCGGGGCGTTGGTGTTCAGCCAGGCCAGCCCGGTCCCCAGCCCGGTCCCGATCCAGATCCCCAGCGGGCCGATCAGGAAGGCGGTCAGCGGGACCATGATCACGATCGACAGGAACGGGACGAACACCATCTGGACATTCCCCGGGAAGAGCCACGACAGCCCCCGGTAGAAGACCGCCAGCACCGCGACCATGATCAGGGGCACGAAGACCTGGCCGCCGTAGTCGTTGAGCTGCATCGACAAACCGAAGATGTGCGCCGTGCAGGTCGGGTCGGCACCGGGGACCGGGCTCGGGACACAGACCGTGTTCGCCGCCGTGGAGAGCTTGGCGAAGTCCGGCGTCATCACCGCCGCCATCACCGTCGCGCCGACCCAGCCGTCAATGTTGAGGGCCTTGGAGGCGTTGTAGGCCACCATGATCGGCAGGAAGTAGAAGACCGCCCGCCACATGGTGTCCACGAAGACCCAGGACGCCGGCTTGTCCGCGGCCCGGAAGTCCACCACCTGCAAGGCGTCCAGGACCGCGGCGAAGGCGATGATCAGCGAGGCCCCCAGCAGCACCCCGAGCAGCGGCCGGAAGCTGTTCGAGAGGTACTCGAAGAAGCTGTCCAGCCAGGTGAACTTGCCGCGCGGCCCGCCGGCCCGGACGGCGGCCTTGACCTCGTCCGCGGTCTGAGGCTTCTTGCTCGAGGCCATCTCGGGCAGGCTCATGATCTCGGTGTAGACGGTGCCGACCGCTCCCCCGATGATCACCTGGTACCGGTCGCCGGCCTGGGGGACGGCTCCCATCACCCCCTTGATCGACTCGACCTGCTTGGTGTCCACCACGGACCCGTCGCGCAGCTGGAACCGCAGCCGGGTCGCACAGTGGGTCAGCGAGGCGATATTGCTGGCGCCGCCGACCGCGGCCACAATCTCGTTAGCAGTGCTCACAGTCAGTTCTCCCTGCTCAGCCCTCGTCCACCGGGACGAGAGCACGGACATCGGCTGGGGTGCTGCAGGCGACGGCCTGGCTGGCCAGGGCCTGGCAGTCACTCATCGAGTACGAGCGGACCGCGGCCTTCACCGCCGGGATCGCCGGGATCGAGCAGCTCAGCTCGTCCACCCCGAGCCCGACCAGGACGGGGACCGCCTGCGGGTCCGAGGCGATCCCGCCACAGACCCCCACCCACTTGCCTCGCTTGTGCATCGCCTGGCAGGCGCCGCCGATCAGGCTCAGCACGGCTGGGTTGCACGGGTCGACCTGCGACGCCAGCTTGGGGTGGCCTCGGTCCATGGCCAGGGTGTAGCTGGTGAGGTCGTTGGTGCCGACGCTGAAGAAGGCCACGTCCTCGGCGGCGAACTGCTCAGCCATCACCGCGACCGAGGGCACCTCCATCATCACCCCCACCTCCACCTGGTCGGTCAGGCCGACCTGGGCTGCCTCCTCGTCCCAGACCTGCTTGGCGAAGCGCCAGTCGTCGATGGTGGCGATCATCGGGAACATCACGTGCAGCTTCGCTCCGGCCCCGGCCGCTCGGGCGATCGCCCGGCACTGGGCCCGCAGCACCTCCGGCCGGTCAAAGCCGACCCGAACCCCGCGGATCCCGAGGAAGGGGTTCTCCTCGGGCGGGATCGGCAGGTACGGCAGCGGCTTGTCACCACCGACATCAAGGGTTCGGACCACCAGGGGCTGGCCGGGGCGCAGGGCCCGGGCGATGTCGCCGTACAGCCTCGCCTGCTCCTCCTCGCTCGGCGCGCTCTGACGCCCGAGGAAGACGAACTCGCTGCGCAGCAGCCCGACCCCCTCGGCGCCCTTGGCCAGCGCATCCTCGACGTCGTCCAGCCCACCGATGTTGGCGACCACCTGGACCTGGTGCCGGTCGGTGGTCAGCGCCGGCTCCAGGGCCCGGCTCAGGTCACGCTCCCGCTTGGCGGCGATCCGCTCCTGCCGGGCGACGATCTCAGCGATCTGGGTCTCGCTGAGGTTGAGCTGAAGGCTGCCCCGGCCTCCGTCAAGCACCAACCGGCTGCCGTCGGGGATGTCCAGGGCCCGGCTCTCGATCCCTGCCACGGCGGGGATGTCGAGGGATCGGGCGATGATCGCGACGTGGCTGCTGGCGCCGCCGGAGGTGGTGACGAAGCCCACCACCTTGCTCCGGTCCAGGGTGGCAGTGTCAGAGGGAGTGAGGTCCTCGGCGACCAGGATCGTGCCAGCTGCCAGCTCCTCAGGCTCATGACGCTGCCCGGTCAGCTCCTCCAGGACCCGCTGGCCCACGTCACGGACGTCGGTAGCGCGCCCGGCCAGGATCTCGTTGTCCAGCCCGGCCAGCCGGTCCGCGTACGACTGGAACGCGCCGCGCCAGGCGTACGGGGCGCTCTTGCCCTTGTCGATCGCGCTGACGGCGATGTCGAGCAGGTCCGGGTCCTGCAGGATCTCGGCGTGGGCGGCGAAGATCGCCGCCTTGGTCGGGTCGGACTCCTGCAGCAGCCGTGACTCGAGTGCTGAGAGGTCCAGCAGCGCCCGGTCGATGGCCGCGTTCAGCTTGCGACGCTCTAGGTGGTGGTCGCTGGCCAGCTCCTCCACTTCGACGTCCTCGTGGCGGACCTGGCGTACCTGCCCCACTGCCAGACCCGGCGAGGCGGCCACACCGAGCAGCAGGCCCGGGTCTCCAGAGCGGGGCGCCGGCAGCAGCGGCTCGTCCTTGATCGCGGGAATCGGGGCCGTGTCATCGCCGCCCAGTGGCAGGGGCGGGCAGTCCTCCCCCAGTCCGTCCTGGATCGCCTGGGAGATCTGGGCCACGGCCTCCTCGGCGTCCGGCCCGCTGGCGGTGACCGTCACCTTGTCCCAGCGGGCGGCAGCCAGGGCCATGATCGACATGATCGACTTGGCGTTCGCCGTCTGCCCATTTCGGCGCAGGGTGACCGTAGAGTCGAACTCCTTGGCCAGTGCCGCCAGGGTCGCCGCCGGCCGGGCGTGCAGACCGGTCGGGTTCGGGATCAGCAGCGCTGCCGAGGTCACCGTACGTCCGGTAGTGGCGGCTTCCTGCTCGGTCAGCTCCTGAAGACTGATCTCGGCCACGACGTCGGTGCCGCCGGCCACGGCCCCGGTGCTCGGCGTGAGGCTGGCGATCCGGTCGGAGTTGGCGATCACCACCTGGGTCAGCAGGCTGGCCGCTTGGGCCGCCACCTTGTCCAGGTCGAACGCGACCAGCTCGTCGCCGACCGTGACCTGCTCCCCGGGCTGAACCTTGGCCTCGAAGCCGTCACCGCCCATCTTGACGGTGTCCAGCCCGATGTGGAGCAGCACCTCCAGGCCTTCTGGCGAACGGATGGTGACCGCGTGCTGGGAGGGCTGGACATCAATCACCTCACCCGCAACAGGTGCGCAGAGCACGTTGCTGAGCGGGTCGATCGAGATTCCCTCCCCCACCATCTTGCGGGCGAAGACCGGGTCTGGCACCAGCTCTAGCGGCACCAGCACCCCGTCCAGAGGTGCGATCAGACGAACCGTCATATGAGCCTCCTGCAACTCAGCGACGCTGGTGGTCAAGGCCGACCCTATCGAGAGATCGACTCGCTGGGGCACCGGAGCAGTCCACCGACCACCGGCAGACGCACTTCCTGGGGGTCCGGGGATCACACCGTGACCGAGACGTGACCTTCGGGCACGTGTCCGCCCGGGCGGCGGTGGCCGTACAAGCCCGTGACCGGACGGTCACCGGGCTCTCCCCGGCCCCGTCCCGTACGGTAGTGCTCAGCCCCGTCTGCCGCCTTCGTCAGGAGCGCCATGACTGCCCTCGACCTGCGCTACATCGAGCAGATCTCCCCCGGCTCGGGCAACCGGGTCCCGCCCCGGGCCGACCTCAGCACCAGCGCAGCCTCGCTGCCGCTGAGTGGAGAGTGGTTGTTCCGCTGGTTCCCCACGGCCGCTGAGGCCGACCCGCCCGAGGTCGCCGCCGGCCTGGAGGAGTCGGCCTGGGAGCGGATCGACGTCCCCAGCCACTGGGTGCTGCGTGGCGACGGCCGCTGGGGGCGCCCCGCGTACACGAACATCCAGCTCCCGTTCCCGCTCGACCCACCGCACGTGCCGGACCAGAACCCGACCGGCGACTACCGCCGCAGCGTCGACGTTCCGCCCAGCTGGCTGGAGTCCGGCCGGGTGCTGCTGCGCTTCGACGGGCTGGAGTCGCTGGGGCGGGTCTGGGTCAACGGCCGCGAGGTCGGCGTGGTCCGCGGCAGCCGGCTGCGCCAGGAGCTGGACGTCACCGAGCAGCTGCGGCCGGGCTCAAACCAGCTCCTGGTCCGGGTCCACCAGTGGTCGGCGATGAGCTACATCGAGGACCAGGACCAGTGGTGGCTGCCGGGTCTGTTCCGCGAGGTGACCCTGCTGCACCGCCCCGACGCCGGCCTGGACGACCTGTGGCTGCAGGCCGACTACGACCCCGCCACCGGCGCCGGCACGCTCACCCTGCAGCTGGGGGACACCGCCTCGTACCCGGTGCGGGTCCGCTCCCGGGAGCTGGGGCTCGACACCGAGCTGAGGGGCCCCGACGCCGACCACCGGGTCGAGCTGGCCGCTGTTCGGCCGTGGAGCGCCGACCGTCCCCAGCGCTACCGGGTCGAGGTCTCCAACGCCGTCGAGACCGTCACCGTCCAGACCGGCTTCCGCAGGGTCGAGGTCCGCGGCGACGCCTGGCTGGTGAACGGGCGCCGGCTGCGGCTGCGCGGGGTGAACCGCCACGACTTCCACCCCCGCCACGGGCGGGTCTTCGTCGAGGACGAGGTTCGTGAAGGGCTGCTGATGATGAAGCAGCACAGCATCAACGCGATCCGGACCAGCCACTACCCGCCCCACCCGCGGCTGCTGGAGCTGGCCGACGAGCTGGGCTTCTGGGTCATTGAGGAGTGCGACCTGGAGACCCACGGCTTCGAGCTGGCCGGGTGGTCGGGCAACCCCTCTGACGACCCGGACTGGCGGGAGGTCTACCTCGACCGGGCAGCACGGATGCTGGAGCGCGACAAGAACCACCCCTGCGTGGTGGCCTGGTCGCTGGGCAACGAGTCCGGCACCGGGAGCAACCTGGCCGCGATGGCGGCCTGGATCCGGCGCCGGGACCCCAGCCGGGCGGTCCACTACGAGGGCGACCGTGAGGACCGGTACGGCGACCTGGTGTCGCGGATGTACTCCCCGCTGGAGGAGCTGGTACACCTCACCCAGACCCGGCCAGGCCGGCCCATCATCCTCTGCGAGTACGTGCACGCGATGGGCAACGGGGCTGGCGGGATCGCCTCGTACGAGCAGGTCTTCGACGCCCACCCGGCCCTGCACGGCGGCTTCGTCTGGGAGTGGCGCGACCACGGCCTGCTGACCCGGGCCGAGGACGGCACCGAGTACTACGCCTACGGCGGTGACTTCGGTGAGGAGCTCCACGATGGCAGCTTCGTCTGCGACGGGCTGCTGCTCGCCGACGGGACTGCCTCCCCCGCGCTGGCGGAGTACGCGGCGGTGGTCACCCCGATCAGGCTGCACCTGGACGGCGCCGAGCTGTGCCTGGAGAACCGCCGCCACGACGGGGACACCGCCGACCTCGAGCTGCGCTGGTACCACGAGGTCGACGGCTGCCTCCTCGACTCCGGCAGGCTGCCCATGGCGCCGGTCCCGGCCGGCGGGCAGGGTGTCGCCGGGCTGCCGGGGCTGGACACCAGCGCCCCGGGTGAGCACTGGCTCACGGTCACCGCCGGGCTCGTCGAGGCGACCGTCTTCGCCCCCGCCGGGCACGTGGTGAGCCGGGCCCAGCGGCTGCTGCGCGACAGCCAGGCTCCGCTCGTCGCCGCCCCTCGGCTGGAGCCGGCTCAGGCCGAGGCGGACGGCTTCTGGCTCGGCCCCGCCCGCTTCGACCGCTGGGGCCGGCTGACCCGGCTCGGCGGTCTGCCGGTCACCGAGCACGGGGTCACGCTGTGGCGGGCCCCGACCGAGAACGACTCGCTCGCCACCGCAGGCTCGTACGAGCTGGGCGACCCGGCCAGTACCGGAGGCTTCGGAGTCCCCGGCCCCTCCTCCGCGCAGCGCTGGCGGGAGGCCGGCCTCGACCGGCTCCAGTCCCGGCTGCTGTCCAGTGCCGCCGACGAGCACGGCCTGCGGCTGCGCTACCGGCTGGCCGCCGCCCAGAGCACCACGTACCTCACCGTTGACCAGCGCTGGAGCTGGGACGGCGGCGGGCTGCGGCTCGACATCGACACCCAGCCCTCGGCCGGGTGGACGGTGACCTGGCCCCGGGTCGGGTGGCACCTCGTGCTGCCGCTGGGCTACCAGCACGCCGAGTGGTTCGGCACCGGGCCGGCCGAGAGCTACGCCGACAGCCAGGCTGCGGCCTGGGTCGGCCGGTTCTGCTCCCCCATCGACGACCTGACGGTCCGGTACGCGGTCCCGCAGGAGAGCGGTCACCGGGCCGGACTGCGCCGGCTGCGGCTCAGCGGATCCGACCTGCCCGACCTGGAGGTGACCACGGTCCCGGTGGCGGGGGCCCGCCCGGGCTTCACACTGGCCCGCCACAGCGCCGAGCAGTGGGCCGCCGCCCGCCACCAGCACGAGCTGGCGGCGCCGGAAGAGACCCACCTCTACCTGGACCTGGCGCAGCACGGTCTGGGGTCACGCTCCTGTGGTCCAGACGTGCGACCCGAGGCTGCGCTGTGGCCCCGCCCGCTGTCTGCGTCTTTGGTCCTGCGGCTCCGCTAGCGCGGGCTCGTGACAGCTCCTGGCTGATCAGGTGGTTCAGCACCGGCACTCGGGCAGGTCACGCCAGCACGGCGAGTGGCCTGGTCCGGCCCTCGTGGTGGTGGCGCCTGGCAGCTGGGAGGACAGGTGGTTGCCCTCGTGGCCACAGGGGCGACAACCCGGGATCAGACCGCGCCGACGAGGGCCGCCACCCGAGCCCGGTGCTGCGGGCTGGACCAGACCGCCGACAGTGAGCGCCAGCGCAGGCAGCCGTACCCGAGGCTGAGGCTCAGGGCCGCAGCGAGGCCCCAGGCCGGGAGCAGGGTCAGGACCGTGGCCACCACGACCCCGCCCAGACCGGCACTGACCATCAGCCAGACCACGTACTGCAGGCCCACCACCGGTGGCACCAGCGGGTCCCCGCGGCCGGTCAGCCGGGTCCGGTGCGGACGCAGCAGGGAGTACCGCAGTGAGGTCGCTGTGGCAGCGACGCTGGCCACGACGAGCCCCACCCAGAAGGCCGGCAGGACCGTCCAGGACCCGCTGATCGCCGCCCCGGCCAGCATCAGCACCGAGCCGAGCAGCACTGTCGCCAGCAGCTGGATCCCGGCCACTGCCCGCAGCAGCGGCCGCCAGGCCCCCGGCTGGCTCAGGACCAGGGTCAGGGCCCCGCCCAGCACCCCGAAGACGTTCACGCCCCAGCCCATCGCCAGCGACAGCGGCACCACCATCAGGATTGAGGCCAGCACCGAGGTCCCCTGGCCACCGGTCGACTGGATCGCTCCGATCAGCAGCGGCACCGCCGCCAGCACCATCATCAGGATCGGCCGACGGACCTCCCGGGAGCGCCACAGGGTGGTGCTGACCAGGGTGCCCAGCGCCAGTACCGGTCGCTGGGGCAGGGTCACCGGCCGTACGGTCGGCTCGCGACGCTCCGCCGGCGCCGGCAGCGCCAGGGCTGCCCGGCACACGGCCATCCCGGCCACCGCGAGCGCCAGGCTGCCGGCCAGCAGCACCACCATCCCCACCAGTGCCGGCAGCGAGTCACCCCGGGCTGTCGCCAGCAGCACCGCTGCGTACCGGTCGGCCAGACCGAAACCGGTCCGGCCGTGGTCGGGGTCGACCACCACCGCCAGCGCGACCCCTCCCCCGGCAGCCGCTGCCGCGTACCACCGGGCCCGCGGGGTCCAGCGCCGCCGCAGGTACTCGGTCCCCCAGCCGCTGAGCGCCAGCAGCGGCAGCACCGCGATCCAGGTCACCCACGCCAGCAGGACCGCCGCCACCCGCCCCTGCCCGGAGCTGGTCACCAAGGAGGCCAGGCTGGTGAGCACCAGCAGCTGGCTGGCCCCGACCGGTGAGACCACCGAGTTCCAGATCCCGTCGAAGTAGCGGTACAGCCTCGGCGGGCGGATCCCGGCCAGGTCCAGGTCTGGGAACTGGGCGTGGGTCGCGGCTCCGGTCGCCGGGGCGAAGACCATCCCGGCCACCACCATCGCCAGGCCCGCTGCACCGGCAGCTCCGAGCGACCCCTGCGCCATCAGGGCCAGGCTGTCGGCCAGGGGTGAGCCGCCCGTGGCAGCGAGCCGCACCGCCAGGTCGCCGCTGAGAGCTGCCAGGACCAGGCAGCCCACCAGCAGTCCAGTGTCGAGGCGTACCTTGACCCGGGCGCGTGGGCTGCGGGTCTGGGCCTTCAGCTGCGACAGCCGTACAGTCGCCGCCAGCCCCGGCCAGACCTCCACCGCGAGCCAGGACGGGCTCACGCGGCGACCTCCTGGTGGCCGACCAGCAGCTCGGCGTAGCGTCGCTCCCCGCTCTCGCCGGAGAAGTCCGCCACGCTCCCGCCGGCAACCCTCCGGCCGCGGACCAGGACGGCAATGTCGTCGCAGGCCCGGGTCAGCAGGCTCTGCAGGTGGGTTGAGACGAGGACACTCATCCCGGCAGCAGCGGCTTCCCGGACCGCGGCGATGGTGACCTCGACCCCGGTCGGGTCGACCCCGTCAAAGGGCTCGTCGAGCACCAGCGCCTCCCGGGCGGTGAGCACCGCCAGCAGCACCGACAGCCGCCGCTGCATGCCGTGGGAGAAGGTGCCGGCCGGGCGGTCACGCACCTCGACCAGGCCGAACCGCTCCAGCAGCCCAGCCGCCCGCTCCCGCTGGGCAGTGGCGCCGCGCAGCGCCAGTACGAGGTCGATGTGCTCCTGCGGGGTGGCCTGAGCGACCAGGCCCCCAGTGTCCGGGCAGTAGCCGACCACGGCCCGGGCCGCCTCGGCCCCCGCCGGGGTGCTCAGGTCGAAGCCGGAGACCAGCAGGCTGCCCGAGGTGTGAGCGTTGACCCCACCGATCGCGCGCAGCGTCGACGACTTTCCCGCACCGTTGCCACCCAGCATTCCCAGGACCCGCCCACCGGGAGCGGTCAGGGTCAGCCGGTCAACGGCCCGGACCTCGCCGTACTCGATGCAGACGTCCGTCAGCGCCACTCCTGTCACACGCTGACGGTAGGTGGGCCGGCTCTGGGACCTGCCTCGTTATGGGGAGACCCTCATCCGTGCAGGCCCCCTGAGAGCCAGCCCCGCCTCGCTCAGGCGCTGGCGGTTGCCGCCTCGTCCTCCCCGGCCGGCTGCTCCTCGGCGTCGCCCAGCGGGTTGAACACCGCGGTGCTGCCCAGGGTTCCCAGCATCTGACGGACGTTGGCCAGCTGGGCGGTGATCGCGTCGCGCCGGGCGGCCGCGGCGGCCAGCTCCCGCTCCGACTCCCGCCGGACCTTCTCGGCACGCTCCTTGGCCGAGCTCAGCATCTGGCGCGACTCGTCGCGCGCCGAGGTCAGTACCGCGTTGGCCTCGCTGTGGGCGTTGGCCAGCACCACCTCGGCCTCTCGCTCGGCAGCGGCCAGCTTCTCCTGGGCTGCCGCCAGCGACTGGTCCTGCGCGGCGAGGGCCCGTGCGAAGTCGGCAGCGCTCTTCTCGCGCCGCTCCGCCAGGGTGGTCTCGAACTCGGCGGCTGCGGCGGCGGCCCGGGCCCGCTGGTGCTCGTACACCGCCTCGGCCTCCTCGCGCCGGGCGGCCGCCTCCCGGTCAGCCGCGTCGAGCAGCTCGTCCACCTGGCGCCGAGCCTCCTCCAGCACGACATTGGCGTCGGCCTCTGACTTGCTGCGCAGCTCGGCGGCCTGGGTCTGGGCCGAGGCCAGCATCCGGTCCGCCTCCCGCTGGGCGTCGCTGCGGGTGCGGTTGGCCTGCTGGGCGGCGTCGGCCCGCAGGTCAGCGGCCTCCTCCTCGGCCAGGGTCAGCATGGTCCCGATCCGGGAGCCGATGTCGGCGTACGTGGGCGGAGCCGCCTGACGGCTCTGCTCCTCCAGCTCGGCGACCCGTGCTGTGAGCTCCTCAACCCGGCCGTTCGCGGTGTTCAGGGCCGCCTGCAGCTTCTCGACCGACACGGTCTGATCGGCGGACTCGCGGCGGGCAGTGTCCACCCTCGCGCGCCACTTCTCGATCTCCTTGTCTACCTCGATCGGGTCGTAGCCCCGCAGCACGGTGCGGAAGGCGGTCTCAGACATGGACTTCTCCTCGGTCAGGCATCAGGTTGGTTTGGGGGACTGCGGAGGGTTCTGGGACGGCCAGGGCCTCAATCACCTCGGCCAGTGAGCCCAGCTGGGCGGCGATGTCGTCGCGGCGCTGGGCCAGGACGGCGACCTCGTCACGGGCAGCGGCCAGCACGGTACGCGCCTCGGCCCGGATCTGCTCGGCGTCCTGACGGGCCTGCGCCAGCACCGCCACCGCCTCCTCCCGGACGGCGGCAGCCTGGGCGTGGGACTCGGCCTGGCGCCGCTCTAGGTCGGCGCCGACCCGGTCTCGGATCAGCTTCGCCCCGGCCTCGGCCTCGGCCAGCCGCCGGTCGGCGCGAGCCAGGGTCTGGGCGGCCTGGGTCTGCGCCTGACGGGCCTGCTCCTGCGCCTCCCGCCGGGCTGCCGCCCGGGTCTGCTGCGCATCGGCCTCTGCGGCTGCCACCAGCGCCCGGGCCCGCTGCCGGCTGTCGTCGGCATCGGCCTGGGCCTGGGCCTGGATGTGGCGGACCTTGAGAGTGGCGCGTGCCAGGACCATCCCCAGCCGCCGCCGGACGGCCCGGGTCCGGTTCATCAGGTCCTGGTGCACCTGGCGCTGCTCGGCGGTCTCGTCCTGGCGGGTCTGGGCGACGATCTGGTCGACGCAGGCCTTGGCCCACTCCAGCTGGGCGTCCGCCTCGGCCAGGGTCTCCTCGGCCCGGGTCGTCGCCTCGGTCAGCATGGCGTCGCGCTCGGCGGTCGCCACCGACAGGGTCCGGGCCGCCTTGGCCCGAGCCTCTGCCATCACGTCCGCCGCCTCGTCGAAGGCGATGTCAACCCGGTTGTGGGCCTCGGTCAGCATCTTCGTGGTCTGGGCGTTGGCGTCCGCGATCACCTCCTGCGCCTCGGCCCGAGCGTCGGCCATCATCTCGGTGACCTCGGCCACCGCCTGCCGACGGACTCGCTCAGCCTCAACCGTGAGCCGCTTCAGCCGCTCCTCGTGCTCAGTCACCTCGTCGGCTCGCTGCTCGGTGAGCCTCGCCACCAGGGCCCGGGCCTGCTGCTCGGCGTCGGCGATCAGGCGCTGGGCCTGCTCGCGGGCCGACGCCACAGCCTGCGCGGCGCTGCGCTCGGCAGCCGCAGCGACCACTCCGGCCTGCTCTGCGGCATCGCTGACCAGCTGAGCCGCCTCGGCGTGGGCTGCCTGGAGGGTCTCGGCCGCGTCGGCCCGGTCCTGGGCCGCCGCCCAGGTGGCAGCCTCCGCCGCCGCCTGGGCCTCCCGGGCCGCCTCGATCTGCCGCTCAGCCTGCTCGCGGACCGCCGCCGCCTCGGTCTCAGCATCCGCACGTACGGAGTCGGCGAGGTCCTGGGCGCGCTGCAGGATGGCGGCTGCCTGGCTCCGCAGATCACCCGGGTGGTCGGACATGCGGCCCATCCTAGGGAGCGACTCGTCCATCTGGGTACAGGGGTCTGCACTTGGCCTGAGCCAGAGCCGCGTCAAGCCACATCAAGCCTGTGCGCTCGTCCTCGGCGCCCCGGCGCCGTACCTCGGCCAGCAGCCAGCGGTACCCGGACAGCGGCTCCCCCGCCCGCCGGGCCTCCTCCTGGAGCCTCGTCAGCCAGCCCTGGGCGACAACGGCATCCTGCGTCCCGCCCAGGGTCTCGGTCACGCGCTTCCAGGCCGTCGCGGGCTCTGTCTCTCCGGCGGCCTCGTAGCCGTACCGGGCTGCCTTGGCGCGCTTGCGGATCCGGTGCACCACCTCGGCCCGACCAGGCCCCTCAGGCAGGTCGGCGCGCAGCCGCCCTGCGGCTCTGGCCGGCCGGGCCACGAGCACCGGCAGCACCAGCGGGGCCGGAACCTGCGCCAGCGGTCGCCAGCCCGGACGCGTACGGAGGGCCTCCACCTGCGCCTGCAGGGCCTCGAAGCGCTCCGAGCCCACCGCTGCCCGGACGCCAGCCAGAGCGTCGGCCCGCTCCTGGTCGAGCCGTCGTCTGATCCTGGCCGCCACCTCGGCCGAGCCCTCCAGCTCGTGAGCCTCGACCAGCCCGAGCAGCCGCTCCCGGGTCACTTCCAGGTCCCGCGGCAGTCCCAGCAGGCCACCCCACCACCGCAGATCTCGCCGCAGGCGACGGTGCCGGCGGCCCCACAGGGCGTCGAAGGTGGCCAGGCTGCTGCGCAGCCGCCGGCAGGCAACCCGGGCCCGGTGCACCGCGTCTGGGGCGTCGTCGCCCAGCCGGTCGCCCTGGCGGATCACGTCCGCCTGAGCCTCGACATACTCACCGACGCGCTGGGCCGAGCTCTCCACGCCGCGATTGTGGCCTGCCACCCGCTGGCTGCGCTACTGCCGCTACGCCGGTCAGCAGGGTCCGTACGATGGGCGGCGCCGAGGGCCCTCGGTCTGGACGTTGGGGAGACATCTTTGTGAGTGAGAAGAGCGTGACGCAGGCAGTCCACGACTTCGTCGTCGTCGGCGCAGGCATCGTCGGCCTGGCAACGGCGATGGAGCTGCTGGCCCGCCGACCTGGGGCCAGTCTGGTCGTGATCGAGAAGGAGGACCAGGTCGCGACCCACCAGACCGGGCACAACAGCGGCGTCATCCATGCCGGCGTCTACTACCAGCCCGGATCGCTCAAGGCCCGACTGTGCCAGGTCGGCGCGGTGCGGGTCCGGGAGTTCGCCGACGAGCACGGCATCGCCTACCGCAACACCGGCAAGCTGATCGTGGCGACCGACGAGGTCGAGCTGGAGCGGATGGCTGCGCTGTACGAGCGGGCCCTGCTCAACGGGCTGACGGTGGAGAAGATCGACGCGGCCGAGCTGCGCCGCCGTGAGCCCGCCATCACCGGCGTCGGCGCCATCTGGGTGCCGACCACCGGGATCATCGACTACCGGGCTGTCTGCCGGAGCATGGCGCAGGTGGTCGAGGCCCGCGGTGGCACGGTCCGGCTCGGCACCCGGGTGGTCGGCATCACCGAGTCCTTCTCCGAGGTCCGGGTGGATGTCGCGCCCACCAGCGCTGGCCAGGTTCCCCCGCACCAGGCCGAGCAGGTCTATGGGCGGCAGCTGGTCGTCTGCGGCGGGATTCAGGCCGACCGGCTGGCGGCCATGGCCGGGCTGAACCCGGGCTTTCAGATGCTCCCGTTCCGGGGCGAGTACTACCGGCTCCCCGAGCACCGCCGCGACCTGGTCAGCACCCTGATCTACCCGGTGCCCGACCCCGAGCTGCCGTTCCTCGGGGTGCACCTGACCTTGATGATGGACGGCGGGATCACTGTCGGTCCTAACGCCGTGCTCGGCCTGTCCCGGGAGGGCTACCCGAAGTGGTCGGTGGACTGGGCCGACCTGGTCGCCATCGCCGGCTCACGGGGCTTCCGCACACTGGTCCCGGACCTGCTGCGGACCGGCCTGGCCGAGCTGTGGAACTCGCTCTACAAGCCGGGGTACCTCAAGCTCATCACTAAGTACTGCCCGAGCCTGAGACTGGCCGACCTGACCAGCGAGCCGGCCGGGATCCGGGCCCAGGCGGTGCTCGACAACGGCACGATGGCCGAGGACTTCCTCTTCCTCACGACCGACCGGATGGTGCACGTCTGCAACGCGCCCTCCCCAGCGGCCACCTCCTCGATGCCGATCGCCGAGATGATCGTGGACAAGGTCCTGGGACGATCCTGACCCTCGCGCCCGCTCGCCGGCGCCGTCGTGCCACGATGAGGCGTGGGCAAGCTGAAGAAGAGCGTGTACGAGGCGGAGCTGCTGCGGCTGCAGCAGGAGCTAGTGGTGATGCAGGACTGGATCCGCCACGAGGGGCGCCGGCTGGTCGTGGTCTTCGAGGGCCGCGACGCTGCCGGCAAGGGAGGCGCGATCAAGCGGGTCACCGAGTACCTCAACCCCCGGCTGACTCAGATCGTGGCCCTGCCGGCGCCCACCCCGCGCGAGCAGACCCAGTGGTACTTCCAGCGCTACACCGCCCACCTGCCCGCGGCCGGCGAGATCCGGCTCTTCGACCGCTCCTGGTACAACCGGGGCGGGGTCGAGCACGTGATGGGCTACTGCACCCCCGCCGAGCACCAGCGCTTCCTGCGCCAGACCCCGATCTTCGAGCGGATGCTGATCGAGGACGGGATCCTGCTGCGCAAGTACTGGTTCTCGGTCTCCGACGCCGAGCAGGAGCGCCGCTTCCGCTCCCGGCTGGACGACCCGATGCGGCGGTGGAAGCTCTCCCCCACCGACCTGGAGTCGCTGACCCGCTGGGAGGAGTACTCCCGGGCCAAGGACGAGATGTTCGTCCACACCGACATCCCCGAGGCCCGCTGGAACGTGGTCGAGAGCGAGGACAAGCGGCGGGCCCGGATCAACATGATCCACGACCTGCTGCAGTTCGTCCCGTACCGCAGGGTCGAGCACGCTCCGATCGAGCTCCCGGCCCGACCTCCCTCGACCGGGTACCGCCGTACCGACCGGAGCCTGCAGCAGGAGGTCCCGGACTACGCGGCCACCCTGACGAGCTCCGGGCCGGGCTACCGCGACCCCGAGGACGACTGAGCTACCCCTCGAAGGGGGCCGGGTCCCCGGCCCCGACCCGGACCACCTCGACCTCGTCGCCGGTCAGGTCGACCACCGTGGTCGGGTGCAGACCGACGTCGCCCGAGTCCAGCACGGCGTCAACCAGGTGACCGAGCTCGTCGGCGATGGTCCAGCCGTCAGAAACCGGCTCTTCCTCGCCCGGCAGGATCAGGCTGGACGACTGCAGCGGCTCGCCCAGCTCGGCCAGCAGCGCCCGGGCGGTGACGTGGTCGGGGATCCGGACCCCTACCGTCTTCTTGCGGGGGTGCAGCATGGCCCGGGGCACATCGCGGGTCCCGGTGAGGATGAACGTGTACGGGCCGGGCGTGACGGCCTTGATCGCACGGAAGTCCCGGTTGCTCATCTGGACCCACTCTCCCAGCTGAGCGAGCTCGCTGCAGACCAGGGTGAAGTGGTGCTTGGCGGTAAGCTCACGCAGCGACCGGATCCGGTCCAGGGCCTCTCGGTTACCCATCCGGCACCCCAGGGCGAAGCCCGAGTCGGTGGGGTAGGCGACCAGTCCCCCGTCACGGACCAGGTCGGCGACCTGGCTGACCGACCGCGGCTGCGGGTTGGCGGGATGCACATCGAAGTAGCGAGCCACCGGCTCACCCTACCCCCTGCTCCCACTCGGCCGGGGCTGAGCGCCCCCGAGGTCGACCCAGCTGATGGGTATGTCCCCTGCTCCCACTCGGCCGGGGCTGAGCAGTCCGGGAGCCGTCGGGCAGGAGCCCTGCCCGCTTCGGCGGGCTAGGGTCTGACCCATGGCGATCTTCAGTGTCCCACTCGATGTGCTGCGGCAGCGGACCTCCATGAAGTGGACCCACTACCCGCCCGACGTCCTGCCGATGTGGGTGGCCGAGATGGACTGCCTGCCGTCGCCAGGGGTACGCCGGGCGCTGGCGCACGCGGTCGAGATCGGCGACCTGGGCTACCCCGGCTACGACGCGCTGCCCCAGGCCTTCATCCGGTTCGCCCGGGACTGGTGGAACCTTGACCTCGACGAGCAGCAGGTGATGCCCTGCTCGGACGTGGTCGGCGGAATGTCAGAGCTGGTCGACCGGCTCACCAGCCCGGGGGCGGAGGTCGTGATCGCCAGCCCCACGTACCCGCCGTTCCGGGTCACTGCCACCACCCGCGGAAGGCGGCTGGTCGAGGTCGCCACCACTGCCGACGGCCGGCTCGACCTGACGGCACTCGCGACGGCCTTCGCCCGGGACCGGGTCGAGGCCTTCCTGCTGTGCAACCCGCAGAACCCCCACGGTACGGTCCCGACCCTTGCCGAGCTGACCGCCCTGGCTCGCCTGGCGGCCGAGCACGGGGTCCGGGTGATCAGCGACGAGATCCACGCCCCGCTGGTCGCCCCCGGAGTCGTGTTCACCCCGTACCTGTCGGTGCCGGGGACCACGAACGCCTATGCCGTGGTCTCGGCGTCCAAGTCGTTCAACCTGGCCGCGCTCAAGGCGGGTCTGCTCGTGGCCGGCGCTGGTGCGGTGGACGAGATGCGGTCCTTCCCGTACGAGGTTCAGGCTGGCTCGTCCCACCTGGGCCTGATGCTGCAGGCCGCGGCCCTGGACCAGGACCGGGACTGGCTGGCCCAGCTCAACCAGGAGGTCGCTGAGCACAAGCAGCTGCTCGCCGAGCTGCTCGCGCCGCTGGAGCTGGCCTACCAGCCGAGCCAGGCAACGTACCTGGCCTGGGTGGACGCCTCGGCCACCGGGTGGGAGCGGCCGGCCGAGGACCTGCTGGAACGAGGCCGGGTGGCGTTCAACCCCGGCACCGACTACGGGGCTGGCCACGCGAGTTGGGTCCGGGTCAACCTCGCCACCTCCCCCGAGCTGATCCAGGAAGGCGTCCGGCGGGTCGCGGTCGCGCTGGGACGCTGATCCCCGGCGCCTTCCGTACGCGCGTCAGCGCTGCTGCTCGATCTGAGCAGTCGCCCAGCCGCTGGCACTCAGGCTGCGGATCCCGATCACGCTCAGGAAGACCGTCGGCACCTGAGCCCTGGTCTCGACCTCGATGACCGTCCCCCGGACCCGGACCGAGCCTGACACTCCGGCTGCGGCGAGGAACCGCTGGGCCCCGGCCGTCGCCCGGGAGCCGCTGTCGCCGTTGATCTGCAGCTGGGCGGCGCTGTCGGCCCCGGCCCGGGCGGCCTGCTGAGCCACCAGCTGCAGCTCTCGGGTGGTGGTAGCCCGGCGGCCGCCGTCAACGACCAGGCCGGCCACCGCGAGCAGGGCCACCATGGCTACGGCGATGAAGACGGTGACCGACTGGCCGCGGTCGTGGTGTCGCTGTCTGGTCATGGGTGGGTCCTTTCTGGTTGGCATTGTCGCCCACTGACCGGCCTGGGCGCCAGAGCCTGGGCGAGGAGCACCTCGCTGCGCGGCTACTGGCCTGGCTGCGTCACCGGGACCTGGTCGCCCCGGGCAGCGGGCCGGTCACCAGGTGCTGCACCAGCGGCCCCAGGGCGACGACCAGCTGCCGCCGCTCCAGTGACGCGATCGGCTCGGTCCGCAGCAGGTACCGAGTGACGAACAGCCCACCCAGCTGCACCTCCACCAGCGCCACCCGCAAGCGCCGCTCCGCCTCGGGGCCGCCGATGGTGGCGCGCGACGCGACCAGGATCGTCTCGGCCAGGTGACCTACCATCGCCTTCGCCAGCTTCGGAGAGGCCTCGATCGCCGCAACCAGGGCAGCACCGCCGGGTGACTCCCAGATCCGGGTCGCGGTGTCGACGAGCCGGTACCCGAGCCCCTCGGGCCCACTGTCGGCCAGGGCTGCGGCCACCCGGTCAGCGTCGTAGCGCAGCTCGGCCACGGCCAGGAAGAGGCCGTGCTTGTCGCCGTAGAACCTTCGCACCAGGGCCGGGTCAACGCCGGCCTCGCGTGCCACCTGACGCAGCGAGGTACCGGCGTAGCCGTCGCGCTCGAAGGCCTGCCGGGCTGCCGCCAGGATCGCGGAGCGGGTGAGAGTCGGCCCTGGTCGGCGGCCTGTTCTGCCGGGCACGTAGGTCACCCTACCCGTCGTCGCACAGCGACCCAGGCCAGCACCGTCGCCGCCAGTGCCGAGGCCGACACCACGGCCAGGTCTGACCAGGTCTGTGCCCATCCCCCACCCTGCACCGCGGCCAGCCCGGAACGGAACGCGTACGTGGTCGGCAGTGCCTGGGCCACGGAGTAGAGCAGCGTTCCCTGGGCCAGGGTCAGGTCCGAGAAGCCGCCACCGACAAACCACGAGACCACCGCAACCAGCCCGGCCAGCGGCAGCACCAGGTAGTAGCGCCTGGCCAGCGCGCCGAAGAGCACCCCGGTCGAAGCCGCCAGCAGCGCTGTCGCCAGCCCCACCGCGACCAGCACCGCTGGGTTGCCACGCAGCCGCAGGTCGGTCGTCGCCACCCCGACCCCAGCGACCAGGGCCGCCGAGCCCAGGGCTGCCGTCGCCGCAGACAGCACCGTGCCGGCCAGGACCTGCCAGGTCGAGGTGGGCGCGGCCTGCAGCACCCGGATGGTGCGGTCCTCGTCCTCCCGGGCGCTGCCGACTCCTCCCCACAGCAGGCCCACGAAGACCAGGGCGTACCCCACCAGCGAGCCGGCGAACCAGCCTGGCCGGGTCAGCACCACCGGGCGGGGGTCGACCACGCCTCCGTCGAGCTGGGGCGCGCCCGCCTGGGTGGCGTTGAAGCGCTCTACGCCGCGCAGCAGCGAGAGCCGGATGTTCTTCTCCAGGTCCGCCATCGCGTTGTACGTGACAACGTCGACGACGACCTCGCCGCGGGCCAGGGCCTGGTCGAAACCTGCCGGCAGGGTCACGATGGCGACGACCTCTCCCGAGCGCAGCATCCGCTCGGCCTGCACCGGGTCTCGGGTCTCGACCCGCAGGTACAGCGGCTCTCCGTCGCGGCTGGTCAGCGCCGCCTCGAACCGGACTACCGCGGGCGCCTCCGGCTCGGCGGCAACCAGGGCGACCGGCAGGTCCCGGCCAGTCGGGGTGAAGATCCACGAGGCCAGCGCCAGCAGCACCAGGGGCGCCGCCACCGACAAGACGATCTCGCTGCGGGTACGCCCGGCGACACGCAGGTTCTTGATCCAGACGCTGATCATGACCGGCTCCCAGCCGGGCACCGGCGGAGCAGGGCGGTCGCGACCCCCAGCGCCGCGATCACCGACCCGAGCGCTGTGAGGACGGTGATGAGTACCTCGTGGCCGGCGGGACCCGCGTTGACCAGGCGCTGGCCGGCTGTGAAGGCGTACGTCGGTGGCAGGGCCTGGGCCACGGCCTGCAGGACTGGCGGCTCGAGCGGGACCGGAGCGAAGCCGCCGCCGATGAACCACGTCGCCAGGCTGGTCACTACGCAGGCCAGGACGGCGGGCACGACCTTGCCCAGCCGCACCGCGAGAACGAGCCCCAGCCCAGCTGAGCCGACCACTGCCGCCAGTAGTGTGGCGGCGATCAGCCCGAGGCTGCCGGACGGTCGGATCCCGATCCCGAGGCTCACGAAGCCCGCCGCCACCAGCACGCCTGGCACCGACTGCAGGCTCGCTGTGACCAGCTTGGCGCCGAGCAGGCCGGCGGTCGGGACCGGGCTGGTCAGCACCACCCGTACGGTGCCTTGCTCCCACTCCCGGGCGGTGGCGTAGGCCGCGTTGGCCAGGCCTGAGAACACGGCGACAAAGACCAGGGCTCCGGCGGCGAGGTATGCCTGGTCTGACGGGGTCAGCGGCCACAGGCCGCGCTCAGCCACGACTACCTGGGGTACCGAGGCCTGCTGGCGCTCGGCCGAGGCCAGCTCGGCGAGGACCGCCTGCTGGCGCAGCACGAGGTTCCGCCGGACGTCGTCGTTGCCGTACGGGGCGACCGACAGCACCAGCCGGCCGTCAACCGTGTCGAACGACCCGGCCACCTTTCCGCTGGACACCGCAGCGGCTGCCTCGGCGCGGGGCACCACGACCGTCCGCAGGTACGGCGACGCGGCCAGGGCGGCCCGGGTGGCGGCCGGCTGGTCGTCCACGACCGCGACGGTGTAGCCGCTTGCCACGCTGCCGGCCAAGGCTGGCAGCAGCAGCACCACCACCGGGACCAGGACCGAGACCAGGATCGCCTGCGGGCTTCGTCCCCAGCCCCGCAGGTCGGCCACGACGATCGACCTCACCGCTAGTCCCGCAGGTCTCGGCCGGTGAGGGCGAGCAGCACGTCGTCCATCGACGAGGCTCCCGCCGTGCTCGCCCGCAGCTCGGCGGCGGTACCCTCGGCGACCACCCGTCCGCGGTCCAGCACCAGCATCCGGTCGGCGAGAGCCTCGGCCTCGTCCAGGTAGTTCGTCCCCAGCAGCACCGCGTGCCCGTCGTCTCGCAGCTGCCGGACGTGCTGCCAGATCGCGACCCGGGTCTGGACGTCGATCCCGAGCGTCGGCTCGTCCAGCAGCACCACGGGCGGGTGGTGCAGGAGGGCCCGGGCCAGGTCGAGGCGCCGCTTCATGCCTCCGGAGTAGGTCGACACCCGGTCGTCGGCGCGGTCGTCCAGCCGTACCAGCTGCAGCACCTCGGTGATCCGTGCCGAGCGCCGAGCCCCTCGCAGGCCGAACAGGCTGGCGCTGAAGGCCAGGTTCTCGCGCCCGGTGAGGACCGGGTACAGCACCGGCTCCTGGAACACCACCCCGACGCAGCGGTGCCCGGCCCGGCCGGCCCGGGCGAGGTCTTGCCCGGCGACCTCCACCCGCCCGGCGTCGGGTCGCAGCAGCCCGGCGGTGATGGCCAAGGTGGTGGACTTCCCTGCCCCGTTCGGCCCCAGCAGGGCCAGCACCGAGCCTGCGGGGACCTTGAAGCCCACCTGGTCCAGAACTGTACGGGTGCCGTACCTCTTGACCAGACCGTCCGCCCAGACCTGCTCCATGCCGCCAGGTTGCGAGCCACGCCGGCCGCCGGCAAGCGGTGGGGACTTTCCTCCCCCTTCCTCGGCTCCCGGGAGCGGGTGCTCGGTCACCGGCTGGGGACTTCCGCCCGCCTGGTCGGTGCTGCCACTCTGGTCGACCGTAGCCCACCCGCTCCGGCCGCACTAGGCTGGTCTCACATCTGGTACCGACGAGGAGTTCTGCCATGGTCAAGAAGGTCGCCCTGCTCACCGCGGGAGGCTTCGCCCCCTGCTTGTCGTCCGCCGTGGGCGGGCTGATCGAGCGCTACACCGAGGTCGCCCCGGAGGTCGAGATCATCGGCTACCGGTACGGCTACCAGGGGCTGCTGTCGGGCCTGGCGTTCACCGTCGACGACACCGTACGGGCCAAGGCCGGCCTGCTGCACCGCTTTGGTGGCTCCCCGCTCGGCAACTCCCGGGTGAAGCTCACCAACGTCAAGGACCTGGTGAAGCGAGGCCTGGTGGCCGAGGGTGAGGACCCGCTCAAGGTGGCCGCCGACCGGCTGGTCGCCGACGGGGTCGACGTGCTGCACACCATCGGCGGGGACGACACCAACACCACCGCCGCTGACCTGGCCGCGTACCTGGCCAAGCACGGCTACGGGCTGACCGTGGTCGGGCTGCCGAAGACCATCGACAACGACGTGATCCCGATCCGGCAGTCGCTGGGTGCCGACACCGCCGCCGAGATGGGCGCCCGCTACAGCCGCAACGTCGTCGCCGAGCACAACGCCAGCGCCCGGATGCTGATCGTGCACGAGGTGATGGGCCGCAACTGCGGCTGGCTGACCGCCGCCACCGCCCGCAAGCACCACCAGTGGGTGAGCGAGCAGGACTGGCTGCCGGAGCTCGGTCTCGGCGCCGAGGCCTGGGACGTGCACGCGGTCTTCGTGCCGGAGGCGGCGATCGACCTGGCCGCCGAGGCTGACCGGCTGCGGGCGATCATGGACCGGGTCGGCAACGTGACGATCTTCCTGTCCGAGGGAGCCGGGGTCAGCGAGATCGTGGCCGAGATGGAGGCCGCCGGCCAGGAGGTCGCCCGCGACGCCTTCGGCCACATCAAGCTCGACACCATCAACCCAGGCAGCTGGTTCGCCAAGCAGTTCGCCGAGAGGCTGGGCGCGGAGAAGATCCTGGTCCAGAAGTCGGGCTACTACTCCCGCTCCGCGGCGGCCAACCAGTTCGACCTCGACCTGATCCGGTCGATGACCGACCTGGCCGTCGACTGCGCCCTGCGCGGTGAGTCTGGCGTGATCGGGCACGACGAGGAGGACGGCGACACGCTCAAGGCGATCGCCTTCGACCGGATCAAGGGCGGCAAGGCCTTCGACATCACCCAGGACTGGTACACCCAGCTGCTGGCCGAGATCGGTCAGCCGGCCCCAGTCCCCGCCGCTCCGGCTGAGCACTGAGACCCGCTCGTCCAGACCGGGGCCGCACAGTCCCCGGTCTGGACGAACCAGCGGTGAAGAACGACAGGCTGCACTCCGACTCCCATGGCAGCCCGCCCAGCCTGACCACAGCCGGCCGCCTAGTCCCCGGTCTGGACGACGAAGAGCGAGAAACGACAGGCTGAACCACAAGCCAAAGGACCTTCTCGCTCTGAGGAGGAAGACCGGGGTTATAGCGAAGCGGCCGAGCC